>NZ_CP009832.1:0-685652 GCF_000959525.1 Burkholderia multivorans ATCC BAA-247 | reverse complement strand
ATGTAGAGCGACAGCGCCGGGCGATAGTCGCCCTCTTTCAGCGTGAAGACGTCGACGACGTCGTCCGGCAGCATCGTGATCTTGTCGCCCGGCATATAGACGGTCGACAGGCGCGCCCGCGCGATCGCGTCGACCGCGTCGCCGCGCACGATGCCGAGCGCCGGCGCCGCGATGTGCACGCCGACCCGCACGCGGCCGTCGGACAGATGCTCGACCGAGAACGCGTCGTCGATTTCGGTCGTCGTGATGTCGTCGATCGAGAACGCCTGCACGTCCGCGCGCGGCAGGTCGTCGGGCAGGCTGCCGACGGTGACGGGCGGAAAGCCGGTGCCGTGCGGGAAGAATTCCGCGAGAAAGCGCGCTTCGTGCAGCGCCCGCGCCGACGCGATCCCGCCGCAATCGAGCATCAGCCGCGCGGGCGACACGCCGCGCGCGCCGGCCGCCGCCTCGAGCGCCTTGTATTCGATCGAGTTCTTGTCGGGGCGCGTCAGCAGGCCGAGCACCTTGCCGGCGAATGCGTCCGGCAGCTTGCCGGCCTTGAGCTCCTCTTCGTACTGGGCCTGAACGAGGGCCTGCTGGCGCTTGCGCTCGAGCGACGCGAGCGCCATCTTCAGCTGCTCTTCGGGCGCGCGCTGATACTGGCCGCGCCCCTTGCGGCGGAAGTAGACGGGCGCGCCGTGCAGCCGCAGCACCAGCGCCGCGCGTTCGACCGGGCCGTACGTCGCACCGAAGTACTCTTCGGCGAGCGCCGTATACGCGAATTCCTCGGCCGGCGCGCATTCCCACAGGAAATCCAGGTCGATCTGCTGCGCGGCCGCATCGGCCTCCTGCATCAGCTCGCTCGCGGCCGGCTTCTCGAATTCGATCAGCACGTCCTTCGCGCGCACTTTCGCGCGCCGCCCGCCGGGCAACTCGACCTGAAACGCGTCGCCCTGGCGCGACAGCACGCTGCCCGCCTTGAAACTGCCCGATTCCTCGAAGAAAACGTTCACTCAGTACTCTCGTTCAGACTGCCGGACGCCGCGCAGACGGCGCCGCATGATGTTGGGGAATTCGACCGGCTCACGGCCGGTTCATGTCGCTTTTTCGTCGCAAAACGCGAGAACGTCGTCGACATAGTCGGCAAATTCGCTGATGCCGTGATCGCTGCCCTCGATCACGCGCGTTTTCGCGCCGCGGTAGTGGGCGAGCATCTCGCGGTAGTCGAGCACTTCGTCGCCCGTCGCCGCGAACAGATAGTAGCGCTCGGGACGCGTGATCGCCGGCACGCGCAACGCGTCGAGCTCCTGCAGATGGCGGCGTTCGACGACGATCGTGCCACCGCCGTGATACAGCGGCTGTTCGCCGAGATACTGTTCGAGATCGCGCTGCGGCACGATCGCCGGGTTCAGCAGCACGGCTTTCCAGCCGTGCTTTTCGGCGAGCCACGTCGCGTAATAGCCGCCGAGCGAGCTGCCGATCACGGTCACGTCGCGCGCGCCGGCCGCTTCGGCTTCGGCGAGCGCGACCGCCTCGAGCGGCGACACCGACAGCGACGGGCACCGCCATTCGTCCAGGCGCCCGAGCTCGGCCATTCGCGCGGCGAGCAGCCGCGACTTCTGCGACGCGGGCGACGACCGGAAGCCGTGCAGATAGAGGATCACGCACGGCTCCCGAGCGCGTCGAGCAGCTTCTGATGCACGCCGCCGAAGCCGCCGTTGCTCATCACGAGCACGTGGTCGCCGGGACGCGCCGCTTCCGCGACGGCCTTCACGAGCAGATGGAGATCGTCGAACGCGCGCGCCTTGTCGCCGAGCGGCGAAAGCGCGTCGCCGAGATTCCAGCCGAGCGCGTCGCGGCCGCTCGGCGCGCCGTAGCCGAACACGAGATCGGCATCGGCGAGGCTCGCCGGCAGCTGCGCCTTCATCACGCCGAGCTTCATCGTGTTCGAGCGTGGCTCGAGCACCGCGAGAATGCGGCTGTTTTGACGGCCGATGCGTGCGCGAAGCCCGGCGATCGTGGTTTCGATCGCGGTCGGATGGTGCGCGAAGTCGTCGTAGACGGTCACGCCGTCGACGCTGCCGCGCACCTCCATGCGGCGCTTCACGTTGCGAAACGACGCGAGCGACGCGGCGGCCTGGGCCGGCGGCACCCCGACGTGGCGCGCGGCGGCGATCGCCGCGAGCGCGTTCATGCGGTTGTGCTCGCCCTGCACCTGCCATGCGACTTCGCCGACACGCTCGGCATGCGAATAGACCGCGAAGCGCTCGTCGACCGGCACGCCGTCCTCGGCCGGCAGCGCCTGCCAGCCGCCATCGACGCCGAAGCGCTCGACTTCGCTCCAGCAGCCGCGCGCGAGCACGCGCTCGAGCGCATCCGAGCGGCCGTTCGTGACGATCCGGCCGACGCCCGGCACGGTGCGCACGAGATGATGGAATTGCGTCTCGATCGCGGCGAGATCGGGGAAGATGTCGGCGTGATCGAATTCGAGATTGTTCAGCACCGCGGTGCGCGGCCGGTAGTGGACGAACTTCGAGCGCTTGTCGAAGAATGCGGTGTCGTATTCGTCGGCCTCGATCACGAAGAAGCTCGAATCGGTAAGCCGCGCCGACACGCCGAAGTTCAACGGCACGCCGCCGATCAGGAAACCGGGGGCGAGCCCGGCGTCCTCGAGCAGCCACGCGAGCATCGACGACGTCGTGGTCTTGCCGTGCGTGCCCGCGACCGCGAGCACCCACTTGCCGGCGAGCACGTGCTCGCCGAGCCATTGCGGGCCTGACACGTACGGCAGCCCGCGGTCGAGGATCGCCTCCATCAGCGGATTGCCGCGCGTGACGACGTTGCCGATCACGAAGAGATCCGGCTTCAGGTCGATCTGGTCGGCGCCGTAGCCCTCGATCAGCGTGATGCCCTGCGCCTCGAGCTGCGTGCTCATCGGCGGATAGACGCCCGCGTCGCAACCCGTCACCGTATGCCCCGCCGCGCGCGCGAGTACGGCGAGACCGCCCATGAAGGTGCCGCAGATGCCGAGAATGTGGATGTGCATAGATGAATGCTTTCGCGCCGCCTGGCGCCGTCGATTCGGAAAGGATGGTCTGCGTCGCGCCGCACGGGCCGCGTGGCCGGCCGCGCGCGTGCCGAGGCGACGCAAAGAGCGTCATTGTAACTGACGCCCCGTGCGCACCGGGCGCCGGCGCACACCGCGGCACGCGCCGGGCGGCGTGCGGCCGCAGCGCGGTCGGGCGCCGCGGCGATCGAGTATGATTGCCGGATCATGTCTCGCAAACCCCTTGTCGATCCGCGGCGCGTCCGCGAGGAAATCGCCCAGTCCGCCGCGCGCCTGATCGCGGAGGACGGTCTCGACTATGCCGGCGCCAAACGCAAGGCCGCGCGCCAGCTGCTCGGCGACACGCGCGTGGCTGGCGAATGGCTGCCCGATAACGACCTGATCGAGGAAGAACTGCGCGAATACCTGGCGCTGTTCCAGAGCGATACGCAGCCGGACGAGCTGCGGCGCCTGCGCGAAATCGCGCTCGACTGGATGCGCCGGCTCGCCGAATTCAATCCGTACGTGACGGGCGCGGTGCTGAACGGCACCGCGAACGCACATTCGGACATTCATTTGCAGACCTTCACCGACAACCCGAAGGACGTCGCGATCTACCTGCTGAATCAGAACGTGCAGTACGACGTCTCCGAGACGCGGCATTTCGCGGGCCGCGGCGACGTCGAGACGCTGAGCTTCCTGTGGCGCCCGCGGCGCGACATGGACGCGATCGGCATCCACGTCGCGCTCTACGCGAGCGACGACCTGCGCGGCGCGGTCAAGGCCGACGCGCGCGGCCGTGTCGCGCGCGCGGACGCCGCCGCGCTGCGCGCGCTCGTCGGCGCGGGAACCGCGCCTTCCGAACCGGAATGATTGAACGATGATGATGAAACGCATGCTGGCGCTCGCAGTGGTCGCGGCCGCCGCCGTCGCCGGCGGGATCGCCGCCGGCCGCTGGTTCCACGGCAGCACCGACGACGGCGTCGCCGTCGCCGCGGCCGCGCAGGGCAATCCGGTCGAGCAGCTGTGGGCCGCATCGCTCACGGGCGTCGACGGCAAGCCCGCGACGCTCGCGGCCTTCAAGGGCCAGAAGGTCGTCGTGAATTTCTGGGCCTCGTGGTGCGGCCCGTGCGTCGAGGAGATGCCCGAGCTCGTCGCGCTGTCGCATCAATATGGGCAGAAGGGCATCCGTTTCGTCGGGATCGGCGTCGATTCCGAGCAGAACGTGAAGAACTTCCTGCAGAAGGTGAAGGTCGACTACCCGGTGTTCGTCAGCGGCTATGCGGGCGCAGATCTGGCCCGTAATTTCGGGAACACGGCCGGCGCTCTACCTTTTACGGTCGTCATCGACGCCACGGGCAAGATCCGCGAGACAAAATTGGGACAAATCCAACCTGCGGAGCTGAAAAAGACGCTCGACGCGTTGTGACGCGTCCGAATCGCGATGTGCAAGTTGACTGCGGTTCGCACATCGATCGCGGCAGTTTCGCGCGAATTCGCCGACACTTTGCATTGATGCCGGTAATTATTACAGGGCCGGCGCGCGCGGCCGTTCGGCAAAACTAGACAAATTTCTCTAAATAGCGCTAAAGTGCGCGCAATTCCGCAGAATTAGAAGCGACCATGACACGATTGCTGGTGCTGCACGGCCCTAACCTGAACCTTCTCGGCACCCGGGAACCGGAGGTGTACGGCCGCGTCACGCTGGCGCAGATCGATCAGGCGCTGGCCGCGCGTGCGCAGGAAGCGGGAGCCGAACTGTCGTCGTTCCAGAGCAACCACGAAGGCGCGCTCGTCGACCGCATCCAGGCCGCGCGGGAGGAACAGACCGATTTCATCCTGATCAACCCGGCGGCGTATACGCACACGAGCGTCGCGATCCGGGATGCGCTCGCCGGCGTCGGCATTCCGTTCGTCGAGGTACATCTGTCGAACGTGCATCGCCGCGAAGCGTTCAGGCACCACTCCTACTTTTCCGACCAGGCCGAAGGCGTGATCTGCGGGCTGGGCTGGAAAGGCTATCTGTACGCGCTCGAGTACGCGCTGGACAAGCTGCAAGGCGCGTCGCGCGGCTGATTCCGCGATCTGGATTCAGCGCCGGGCTCAACCGGCGCTTTCACGTATTGAAAGGGGAATTCCCGATGGATCTTCGTAAGCTGAAAACTCTGATCGACCTCGTCTCCGAATCGGGCATCTCCGAGCTCGAAGTGACGGAAGGCGAAGGCAAGGTGCGTATCGTCAAGAACGCGCCGCCGGTTTACGTGCAGCCGACGGGCGGGTTTGCCCCGCAGGTCAGCGTCGCCGCATCGGCCGCGCCGACGTCGGCCGAAGCGTCGGCCGCAGCGCCTGCAGCCGCCGCGGCAGCTGCACCGGCACCGGCCGCTCCGCAGGGTCACGTCGTGACCTCGCCGATGGTCGGCACGTTCTACCGCGCGCCGTCGCCGGGCGCGGACCCGTTCGTGCAGGTCGGCGACTCGGTCAAGGAAGGCCAGACGCTCTGCATCATCGAAGCGATGAAGCTGCTCAACGAGATCGAGTCGGACAAGGCCGGCGTGATCAAGGAAATCCTCGTCGAGAACGGCCAGGCCGTCGAATACGGCCAGCCGCTTTTCGTGATCGGCTAAGCCCGCCGCGCGGCCATCCGGCCGCGCGCCGCCGATGCTCTCCAGGCGCCGTTCGCGCGCCCCTCGAAGAGACGAATACTCGCTATGTTTGAAAAAATCCTCATTGCCAACCGCGGTGAAATCGCGCTGCGCATTCAGCGCGCGTGCCGCGAGCTGGGCGTCAAGACGGTGGTCGTCTACTCGGAAGCCGACAAGGAAGCCAAGTACGTGCGCCTCGCGGACGAGGCCGTCTGTATCGGCCCGGCCCCGTCGAACCTGAGCTACCTGAACATGCCGGCGCTGATCAGCGCCGCGGAAGTCACCGACGCCGAAGCGATCCACCCCGGCTACGGCTTCCTGTCCGAGAACGCCGACTTCGCGGAACGCGTCGAACAGTCGGGCTTCACGTTCATCGGCCCGCGTCCGGAAACGATCCGCCTGATGGGCGACAAGGTCACCGCGAAACAGACCATGATCAAGACCGGCGTGCCGTGCGTGCCGGGCTCGGAAGGCGCGTTGCCGGACGATCCGAAGGAGATCGTGAAGATTGCGCGCGCGATCGGCTATCCGGTGATCATCAAGGCCGCAGGCGGCGGCGGCGGTCGCGGGATGCGTGTCGTGCACACCGAAGCTGCGCTCGTCAACGCGGTGAACATGACCCGCGAGGAAGCCGGCCGTGCGTTCGGCAACCCGCAGGTCTACATGGAGAAGTTCCTCGAGAACCCGCGCCACATCGAGATCCAGGTGCTGTCGGACGCGCACAAGAACGCGATCTGGCTCGGCGAGCGCGACTGCTCGATGCAGCGCCGCCACCAGAAGGTGATCGAGGAAGCGCCGGCGCCCGGCATTCCGCGCCGTCTGATCGACCGCATCGGCGATCGCTGCGCGGACGCGTGCAAGAAGATGGGCTACCTCGGCGCCGGCACGTTCGAATTCCTGTACGAAAACGGCGAGTTCTACTTCATCGAAATGAACACGCGCGTGCAGGTCGAGCACCCGGTCTCGGAAATGATCACCGGCGTCGACATCGTGCAGGAGCAGATCCGCATCGCGGCTGGCGAGAAGCTGACGCTGCGCCAGCGCGACATCCAGTTCCGCGGCCACGCGATCGAATGCCGGATCAACGCCGAAGATCCGTTCAAGTTCACGCCGTCGCCGGGCCGGATCACGTCGTGGCATACGCCGGGCGGCCCCGGTGTGCGCGTCGATTCGCACGCCTACAATGGCTATTTCGTGCCGCCGAACTACGATTCGATGATCGGCAAGCTGATCACCTACGGCGCGACGCGCGAGCAGGCGATCCGCCGCATGCGCATCGCGCTGTCGGAGATGGTCGTCGAAGGCATCCAGACGAACATCCCGCTGCACCGCGAACTGATGATCGACTCCAAGTTCGTCGAAGGCGGCACGAGCATCCACTACCTCGAAAACCGGCTCGCGCAGAAGCAGGCCGTCGCACCGGAAGAAGCGTAAGCATGAGCTATCGCGAACTCGTCGTCGAACTGGCCCGCGAGCACGCGGAGGCGCTGTCCGACGCGCTGCTCGAACTCGGCGCGCTGTCGGTATCGGTCGAAGATGCCGATGCCGACACGCCCGACGAACAGCCGCTCTTCGGCGAGCCGGGCCTCGTGCCGGAGCGCACCGCGTGGCAGCACTCGCGCGTGATCGCGCTGCTGTCGCCCGACCACGAGCCGGCCGTGCTGCTCGCGGCCGCCGCGAACGAGATCGGCCTCGACGCCACGCCGAAGTTCGACGTGCGCGAAGTCGAGGAACAGGACTGGGTGCGGCTTACGCAGTCGCAGTTCGAGCCGATCCCGATCGGCGAACGGATCTGGGTCGTGCCGTCGTGGCACGACGCACCCGATCCCGACGCGCTCGTGCTCGAGCTCGATCCGGGCCTCGCGTTCGGCACGGGCAGTCACCCGACCACGCGCCTGTGCATGGAATGGCTCGAGCAGTCGGTGCAGCCGGGCCAGTCGGTGCTCGATTATGGCTGCGGCTCGGGCATCCTCGCGATCCTCGCGAAGAAATGCGGGGCGAACCCCGTCGTCGGCATCGACATCGATCCGCAAGCCGTCGAATCGGCGCGTCAGAACAGCGAACGCAACCGCGCGGAAGTCACGTACGGGCTGCCGGACGCGTGCCCGGCCGGCGAGTTCGACATCGTCGTCGCGAACATCCTGTCGAATCCGCTGAAGCTGATGGCGTCGATGCTCGCTTCGAAAGTGAAACCGGGCGGGCGCATCGCGCTGTCGGGCGTGCTCGCGCGTCAGGCCGACGAAGTCGCGGCCGTGTATGCGCGTTACGTCGACATCTCGGTCTGGCGCGAACACGAAGGTTGGGTCTGCCTCGCCGGAACGCGGCGGGAAAGCCATTAGAATAGCGCTGTCCTTCACTCTGGCCAGCAGGCCGCCCGGCTCGACATGTTTCTTGCGACGCGCTGCCCTCATTGCGAAACCGTCTTCCGGCTGCAGCCGGAACAGCTGTCGCTGCATCAAGGGCTCGTGCGTTGCGGACACTGCCGGCAAGTCTTCAATGCCGCGCAATCGCTCGTGCCCGAGCACGCGCAGCCGCCCGCATCGCCCGCCTCCAAGCCGACGTCGCCCGAACTGAAGCCGAGCGACGCTGAGCGGCCGACGAACCTTCGCGATATCGACGATGCCGGCAATGCCGCGCATGCAGACGCACCGCCGCGGCTGTTCGCCGATGCGCCGCGCGACGTGCCGCCAAGCGCCGACTACAAGCCCGAAGGCTGGGACATGTGGGCGCCGTGGCTCGACGGCAGCATCGATCCGGCGTTGCAGCACAACGGGAAAACGGTCCGGATCGAACCGCTGGTGCCGGTCGCGCTGCCGTCGATCGAAGCGGGCGTCGTTCGTCTGACAGGCACGCCCGAGCGGACGCCGCACGCGCGTGAAGCCGACGCTGCGTCGCGTGCCGGCGATGCGCACGACCCGCTCTCGGCTTCCTCTACTTCGCCGCACGAAACGGACGCTGCGTTGCCGCCAATTGCGGCATCCGCTGCATCGACCGAAACCGACGCAACGCTGCCGCCGCTCACTGCATCCGCCGACGCACCCGCGGCGGTGCCGCCCTTCCCGCCCTCTGCCGACACCGACGCACGCGAACCGCGCTTCATCGCGCCCGTGCCGACCGACGCCGGCAACGACGCCGACGAACCGCCCCGCCCGCCGCACTTCGCCGTGCCGGACGATATCGACGCACCGCGCGAGCCGCGTTTCGCAGCCGCAGCGGCACCGGCGACAGCGGCCTTCGCTGCCGCCGATACGCGCGCACCGGCCGACGAACCGTTCGCCGCGGTGCCGTCCGACGACGACCGTCCGCCGTTCGCGGTCACACGCGAAGCGCGCGAGCCGCAGCGTCGCGGGGTGCTCGGCGGCTTCGTGGGCGGGCTCGTCGCGGCCGCGCTCGCGGTGCTGCTCGTCGCGCAGCTCGCGTGGTGGCAACGCGAACCGCTGATGATCCATTGGCCGGCGACACAAGGCTGGTTCCGCCAGCTGTGCGCGCCGCTCGGCTGCACGGTCGCGCCGCCGCGCGCGATCGACGGGCTGCGGCTCGATGCGACCGATCTGCGCCAGCTCGACGGCCCGCGCGTGCTTGAACTGAAAGCGCCGCTGACGAACCGCTACCGTGTCGCGCTCGCCTATCCGTCGCTCGAGCTGACGCTGCTCGACGACAGCAATCGCGTCACCGTGCGCCGCGTGCTCGCGCCGCGCGAGTACGTGCGCCCCGGTACGCCGATCGACGCCGGGCTGCCGCCCGGCACGACGCAGACGATGATCGTCCGCCTCGACACGAACGGCGCACCCGCATCGAATTTCCGCGTCCAGATCTTCTATCCGTGACGCACCGCGGCGCGCGCACGCGCGCCCGTCTCAACCCGCGCGCCCGAGCGGCGCGCTATTTCGGAGCACGAACATGAGCAAAGTTACGCTGGGTGGCAACCCGATCGATCTCGCCGGCACGTTCCCGACCGTCGGTTCGCAGGCCCCCGACTTCAAGCTGGTCGGCAAGGACCTCGCCGATCTGACGCTCGCCAGCTTCGCCGGCAAGCGCAAGGTGCTGAACATCGTGCCGAGCCTCGACACGCCGACCTGCGCGACGTCGACCCGCAAGTTCAACGAAGCTGCGTCGTCGCTGGACAACACGGTCGTGATCGTCGTGTCGGCCGACCTGCCGTTCGCGGCATCGCGCTTCTGCACGACCGAAGGCCTCGAGAACGTCGTGACGGCGTCGACGTTCCGCACCGGCCGCGCATTCGCGAACGCATACGGCGTCGACGTGACGAGCGGCCCGCTGAACGGCCTGACGGCGCGCGCGGTTGTCGTGCTCGACGCGCAGGACAAGGTGATCCACGCGCAACTCGTCAGCGAGATCAAGGACGAGCCGAACTACGACGCAGCGCTCGCCGCACTGAAGTAATCCGCCGCCGCCCGGCCCGCGCCGGCCGGGCGGCCGCCTCCCTTTGCTCTCTACAGGAACGCACGCCTTGACTACGCTGATTTGCGGCTCGCTCGCCTACGACAACATCATGACTTTCGAGGGCCGGTTTCGCGAGCACATCCTGCCCGACCAGGTTCACCTGCTGAACGTGAGCTTCCTCGTGCCGACGATGCGACGCGAATTCGGCGGCTGCGCGGGCAATATCGCCTACGCGCTGCACATGCTCGGCGGCGACGCGCGCATCATGGCGACGGTCGGCGCGAACGATGCCGATCGCTATCTCGAGCGGCTCGACAGCCTCGGCCTGTCGAAGGCGAACGTGCGCGTGGTGCCCGATGCGCATACCGCGCAGGCGATGATCACGACCGATCTCGACAACAACCAGATCACGGCTTTCCACCCGGGCGCGATGATGCTGTCGCACCTGAACCGCGCGGACGAAGTGCCGGGCGTGAAGCTCGGCATCGTCGCACCGGACGGCTTCGACGGGATGGTCCAGCACGCCGAGCAGTTCGCGAAGGCCGGGATCCCGTTCATCTTCGATCCGGGCCAGGGCCTGCCGCTGTTCGACGGCGCGACGCTGCGCCGCATCATTGAACTCGCGACGTTCGTCGCAGTCAACGACTACGAAGGCAAGCTCGTCAGCGACAAGACGGGCTGGTCCGAACAGGAAATCGCCAGCCGGGTTCAGGCGTTGATCATCACGCGCGGCGAGCACGGCTCTACCATTCTTCACAAAAACGGCGAAGAACAGATTCCCGTCGTGCGCGCCGAGCGCGTCGTCGACCCGACCGGCTGCGGCGATGCCTTCCGGGGCGGGCTTCTCTACGGGATCGAAAACGGCCTCGACTGGGCAACCACGGGCCGCCTCGCAAGCCTGATGGGCTCGCTGAAGATCGCTTACCAGGGGCCCCAGACTTACGTACTGACGCGCGCCGAAATCGACGCGCGCTTCGAGGCTGCGTTCGGTTACAGTCTCAAATGAATATTGTTGGAGAGCAAAGATGCTGACGAAAAAAACCCTCACGCTCGCGGCCATGGTCACCGCCACGGTGACGCTCGCCGGCTGCTTCACGCCGCCCGGCTCGGCGGACGTCTATAGCGTCGGCCAGGCGCAGCGCGAACAGACGGTCCGCATGGGCACCGTCGAAAGCGTTCGCGCGGTGCGCATCCAGTCCGACGGCGGCGGCAGCGCGATCGGCACGCTGGGCGGCGGCGCGCTCGGCGCCGTGGCCGGCAGCGCGATCGGCGGCGGCCGGGGGTCGATCCTGACGGCCATCGCAGGCGGCCTCGCGGGCGCGGTCGCGGGCAATGCGATCGGCGAAAACATGAGCACCGCGAACGGCGTCGAAATCACGGTGCGCCTCGACAACGGCGATCTGCGCTCGATCACGCAGGCCGCGACCGGCGAAGTGTTCCGTGCCGGCGAACGCGTGCGTCTGCTGTCGAGCGGCGGCGTCACGCGCGTCACGCACTAACGAGTACCTCAGCGCGCGGCGCGAGCCGCGGTCGAACGCATGTGCGAGGCTGCACATGCGTTTTTTTTCGTCCGTACGCGGCGGCCGCCGCAGACGGATGAAAACGCGGACGAAAAAAATCCCGCCACCTGAACCAGATGGCGGGACCGATTGAGTAGCGCTACTCAACCCACGGACACGACGAAGGTGTCCGGGTGGTGCTCGTCAACCGCGATTACGGACGGCTGCCGGTCGGGAACGGCCATGCCGCTGCCGGGTTGAGCGCCGTCTTCACGCCCGATGCCGGTGCGACCGATGCCGTCGATGCCGTCGTTGCCGGTGCGGCCTTCTTCACCACAGCCTTCTTCGGCGCAGCAGCCTTCTTCGCCGGCGCGGCCTTCTTCGCGGGCGCAGCCTTCTTCGCTGCAGCCTTCTTCGCCGGTGCCGCCTTCTTGGCAGCAGCCTTCTTCGCCGGTGCGGCCTTCTTCGCCGCTACCTTCTTCGTCGCGACCTTCTTGGCTGCAACCTTCTTCGCTGCGGCCTTCTTCGCCGGTGCCGCCTTCTTCGCGGCGACCCTCTTCGTCGCGACCTTCTTGGCTGCAACCTTCTTCGTTGCGACCTTCTTCGCAGCGGTCTTCTTCGCCGGTGCTGCCTTCTTCGCTGCAACCTTCTTGGCAGCGGCCTTCTTCGCCGGCGCTGCCTTCTTCGCGGCAACCTTCTTCACCGCGACCTTCTTCGCAGCAACCTTCTTCACTGCAGCGGCCTTCTTCGCCGGTGCTGCAGCCTTCTTCGCAACGGTCTTCTTCGCAGCAGCCTTCTTGGCAGCCGGTTTCTTCTTGGCAGTAGCCATGTTGTTCTCCTTCAGGTTCAGATGAGAGTCAGTTCAAACTACACCCTTCGTCAAAACCCGCTTCCCGCGGACGCTGTTCAGCACGTGCGCTTCGAAGCGGGCTATTCATCGGCGTACGCGGATACCGCACGCTTACGCTAATGAATACGGTATGGCGCGCGAAGCCACCCGGCTTCGCGCGCCAAATCAAGTCGGCAGCCGGCACACGTCGCGCCGCTGCCCCTAATCGCTTGATCAAGCGAACGACCACACGGCCGTCCGCTTTTTCCGGAGGGAAGTTTGCCCATCCCACTGAAGGGTTCGCAAAGTGCCTGTCGTGTCGTTGGGCCTTTAAGGCACCGGGCATGCTTTGCATCAGGCGTTCTTGCTCCTAAACCTTGGGCCGGCGCCGAGAGGCCGCCGGCTGCTCCATCATGTGACGGGTTCGCTGCTGCGGGTTACTCCCAGGACAGCGCGCCTCCCGTCTGATACTCGATCACACGCGTCTCGAAGAAGTTGCGTTCCTTCTTCAGGTCGATCATCTCGCTCATCCACGGGAACGGGTTTTCCTCGTTCGGGAACAGCGGATCGAGGCCGATCTGCTGGCAACGACGGTTGCAGATGAAGCGCAGATAGCTCTTGAACATCGACGCGTTCAGGCCCAGCACGCCGCGCGGCATCGTGTCCTCGGCGTAACGGTATTCGAGTTCGACAGCCTGCTTGAACAGCTCGCGGATCTCCGCACGGAACTCGGCCGTCCACAGGTGCGGGTTTTCGAGCTTGATCTGGTTGATCAGGTCGATGCCGAAATTGCAGTGCATCGACTCGTCGCGCAGGATGTACTGATATTGCTCCGCAGCACCCGTCATCTTGTTCTGGCGGCCGAGCGCGAGGATCTGCGTGAACCCGACATAGAAGAACAGGCCTTCCATGATGCAGGCGAACACGATCAGCGACTTCAGCAGCTTCTGATCCGCTTCGAGCGTGCCGGTCTTGAAGGCCGGGTCCGTCAGCGTATGGATGAACGGGATCAGGAATTCGTCTTTCGCGCGGATCGACGGGACTTCGTGGTACGCGTTGAAGATCTCGCCTTCGTCGAGCCCGAGCGACTCGACGATGTATTGATACGCGTGCGTGTGGATCGCCTCTTCGAATGCCTGGCGCAGCAGGAACTGGCGGCACTCCGGTGCGGTGATGTGGCGGTACGTGCCGAGCACGATGTTGTTCGCGGCGAGCGAGTCGGCCGTGACGAAGAAGCCGAGGTTGCGCTTGACGATGCGGCGCTCGTCTTCGGTCAGTCCGTTCGGATCCTTCCACAGCGCGATGTCGCGGGACATGTTGATTTCCTGCGGCATCCAGTGGTTCGCGCAACCGGCCAGATACTTCTCCCACGCCCACTTGTACTTGAACGGCACCAGCTGATTGACGTCAGTCTGGCCGTTGATGATGCGCTTGTCGGCGACATTGACCCGCGCTTCGGAACGGCCGGCGGGAACAGCCGATGCTTGCGGCGGCACCGCAAGATCGCCTTCGAAAATGTCACGGACCTGATGGGCGGCAGGCGACGCAGCCTGCATTCCGACAGCCGTCCCCGCGGAGGTGCGCATCGCGTTTTGCTGCGCTCCACTCGCGGGAGTTACGGCGGTCATCTCGTCATCCCAGTTGAGCATAAATTCTCACCATCAATTTAGAACGGTTTGTACCATCTTTTCCTGAGCGATAAAAGGGTTCGCTCACGAAAAATCCTTTTTTCGATTCGCGTTGCGACCTCGATACAACACTTTGAGCAACGCATCGTCGGTCATGCAGTGCGCGACCTGTGTCGCACATCGTTTGCGAGGTGCGCTCGACGCATCGAACGCTGATCGAAACGTGACGTCGTCGGGGATGTCTCGATCGTTCGTCGTTGCCTGCAACGCAGATGTCGCGTTACAGATTCCTTATCATTTTTTTAGTAGAGAGCGGCGCGCACTTCAACCTGGATCGCTCGTCGTGCGCGCCGCCCGCAGTCTCTTCGACTCAGGCGTGCAGCGTTACTGGCACGCTTCGCATTCGTCGAAGCCCGGGTCGCCAGGACGCATCGTGCACACCGGACCTTCCGCCTCGACCGGCGCGAGCGCCGCTGCATCGAGCGCGCCCGACGACACATCGCCGCCCGCCGCACCGAAGCCGCCCGCTGCGCCCTGCGCGCCGCCTGCCGCGCCGCCGCCGCTCGTCGGCACCGCGTTCAGCGCGCCGTGTGCGACCGTCGACTTCTCGACGTGCGTCGCCGCCATCGTGCGCAGGTAGTAGGTCGTCTTCAGGCCGCGCAGCCACGCGAGCTTGTAGACCTCGTCGAGCTTCTTGCCCGATGCGCCGGCCATGTAGATGTTCAGCGACTGCGCCTGGTCGATCCACTTCTGGCGACGCGACGCGGCCTCCACCAGCCACTTCGGATCGACCTCGAACGCGGTCGCGTAGATCGCGCGCAGGTCGGCCGGGATGCGGTCGATGCGCGACAGCATGCCGTCGAAGTACTTCAGGTCGGCGACCATTACTTCGTCCCACAGGCCGCGCTCCTTCAGGTCGCGCACGAGGTACTCGTTGACGACCGTGAACTCGCCCGACAGGTTCGACTTCACGTACAGGTTCTGGAAGGTCGGCTCGATGCACGCCGACACGCCGATGATGTTCGAGATCGTCGCCGTCGGCGCGATCGCGACGCAGTTCGAGTTGCGCATCCCGTGCGTCGCGATCCGTGCACGCAGCGTGGCCCAGTCGAGCGATTCCGACGAGTCGACCTCGACGTAGCCGCCGCGCGCTTCGGCCAGCAGCTTCAGCGTGTCCTGCGGCAGGATGCCGCGATCCCACAGCGAGCCGCGGTAGCTCGAGTAGCGGCCGCGCTCCTCGGCCAGCTCGGTCGACGCGTAGTAGGCGTAGTAGCAGACCGCTTCCATCGAGCGATCGGCGAACTCGACCGCCGCTTCCGACGCGTACGGCGTGCGCAGCAGGTGCAGGCAGTCCTGGAAGCCCATGATGCCGAGGCCGACCGGACGGTGCTTCAGGTTCGAGTTACGCGCCTTCGGCACCGCGTAGTAGTTGATGTCGATCACGTTGTCGAGCATGCGCATCGCGACGCTGATCGTGCGCTTCAGCTTGTCGTGGTCGAGCGCGTAGGTGCCGTCCGGCTGCTTGACGAGGTGCGCGACGAGGTTCACCGAGCCGAGGTTGCAGACCGCGATTTCGGTGTCGCTCGTGTTCAGCGTGATTTCGGTGCACAGGTTCGACGAGTGGACGACGCCGACGTGCTGCTGCGGCGAGCGCACGTTGCACGGATCCTTGAACGTGATCCACGGATGGCCCGTCTCGAACAGCATGCCGAGCATCTTGCGCCACAGCTGCTGCGCCGGAATCTTCTTGAACAGCTTGATCTCGCCGCGCGCGACTTTCTCTTCGTAAGCCGTGTAAGCCGCCTCGAAGTCCGCGCCGAACTTGTCGTGGAGATCCGGGCAGGTCGACGGCGAGAACAGCGTCCATTCGCCGCCTTCCATCACGCGCTTCATGAACAGGTCGGGAATCCAGTTCGCCGTGTTCATGTCGTGCGTACGGCGCCGGTCGTCGCCCGTGTTCTTGCGCAGCTCGAGGAATTCCTCGATGTCGAGGTGCCACGATTCGAGGTACGCGCAGACCGCGCCCTTGCGCTTGCCGCCCTGGTTCACCGCGACGGCCGTGTCGTTGACGACCTTCAGGAACGGCACGACGCCCTGCGACTTGCCGTTCGTGCCCTTGATATGCGAGCCGAGTGCGCGCACGCGCGTCCAGTCGTTGCCGAGGCCGCCGGCGAACTTCGACAGCAGCGCGTTTTCCTTCAGCGCTTCATAGATGCCGTCGAGGTCGTCCGCGACCGTCGTCAGATAGCACGACGACAGCTGCGAGCGGTGCGTGCCCGAGTTGAACAGCGTCGGCGTCGAGCTCATGAAGTCGAAGCTCGACAGCACGTTGTAGAACTCGATCGCACGCGCTTCGCGGTCGATCTCGTTCAGCGACAGGCCCATCGCGACGCGCATGAAGAACGCCTGCGGCATTTCGATGCGCGTGCCGTCGACGTGCAGGAAGTAGCGGTCGTACAGCGTCTGCAGGCCGAGGTAGCCGAACTGCAGGTCGCGGCTCGCGTCGAGCGCTTCGCCGAGGCGCTTCAGGTCGAACTGCAGCAGCTTGTCGTCGAGCAGGCCGGCTTCGACGCCGCGCTTCAGGAACTGCGGGAAATACTCGGCGTAGCGCGTCGACATGTCGGCCTGCACGACTTCCTCGCCGAGGATCTCGCGGCGGATCGTGTGCAGCAGGATGCGGGCCGTGACCTGGCTGTATGCCGGATCCTTCTCGATCATCGTGCGCGCAGCGAGGATCGCCGAGTCGTAGACCTGGCTCATCGGCACGCCGTCGTACAGGTTCTTCACCGTCTCCGCGACGATCGGATCAGGGTTAACCGCAGCGCCGAGGCCGTCGCATGCCGACACGATCAGCGCGCGCAGCGCGTTCATGTCGAGCGGACGCGTGACACCGTTGTCGACGACGTTGATGCCGCCCGTCGTCTCGCGCACCGCCGCCGTTTCCTCGCCCGCATGCTGGCGCTCGAGGTGACGCTTCTCGCGATACAGCACGTACGCGCGCGCGACGTTGTGCTCGCCGCCGCGCATCAGCGCGAGCTCGACCTGATCCTGGATGTCTTCGATATGGAACGTTCCGCCGTTCGGGCGGCTGCGCACGAGCGCGCGCACGACGTTGCGCGTGAGCTGGTCGACGAGCTCGCGCACGCGCGCGGACGCGGCGCCCTGCCCGCCGTTGACGGCCAGGAAAGCCTTGGTCACCGCGATCGCGATCTTCGACGGCTCGAACGCCACCACGCTGCCGTTGCGGCGGATCACCTTGTAGTCGGCGAACGTTGCCTGCGGCGCGAGCGCCGGCGCGCCTTGTTCGGCCCCGCCGAGAGGACGGCTCGATGCGCTCTCGTACTGGGACGTCGCGTTGTCGGTGGTTTGCATGTGCAAAGCTCCTGGTGTTGGATGGTGCGGAGAGAACCGCGGATTAAAACGAACGCTGCGCGATGCGGTGCGCAAGCGGTAAGAGGCGAGCGATGCGTCGGGGAAGCCGGTTCCGTCGATGCGCGACAACCGGTTCGGTCGTGTGCTTCGTCATGTCTACCCTACCCGCGATGTTCGCTGCGCTGATTGCGGCGCCTGGACTGCCCGGCCTGACGCGCCGCCCTGAGAACCCCGTTCGCCGGCGTTGCCCACCGGCCGGTGCCGCTCGGGTTTCCCCTGCGACACACACTATATCTAGTGCAGAACCGCTCAACAGGCACCAAGTATAGTGGACATTCCGGCGAGGTCCAAACGGAGAATTTGCGCCGGAGGTCTTGACATCGCGCACGGGCAGACGCGACAAGGCATTGATCCGAGAAAAGGGGTTTCCCGGTCAAAAAAACCCTGCGCTCACTGCTGCCGGAAAGGAAAGTATTCGGCGCCGAACCCGGCATCGCGCGCGAAGCGTTGCCAATCGAAATGCGGACCCGGGTCGGTCTTGCGGCCGGGCGCGACGTCGGAATGCCCGGCGAACGCGTCGACCGGATAACGCGCGGCGAGCGTGCGCGCGAGCACGGCGAGCGTCGCGTATTGCGCATCGTCGAACGGCACGTCGTCCGCGCCTTCGAGCTCGATGCCGATCGAGAAGTCGTTGCAGCGCGGCCGGCCGAAAAACTCGGACGCACCGGCGTGCCACGCGCGCTCGTCGCACGACACGAACTGCACGAGCTCGCCGTCGCGGCGGATCAGGAAATGCGCGGACACGCGCACGTCGCGCAGGTTACGCTGGTAGTACGGGTGCGCGTCGCAGTCGAGGCGGTTCAGGAACAGCGCCTCGATCGCGTCGCCGCCGAACTCGCCGGGCGGCAGGCTGATGTTGTGCACGATCACGAGCGACGGCACCGCGCCCGCGGGCCGCGCCTCGAAGTTCGGCGAGCGCGCGTGGCGCGCTTCGCGCACCCAGCCGGCCGCGTCGACCGACAGCCGCCGCGCGTCGGTCATCGCGCGCCGCCCGCGCGTGCGGCGTGACGTTGCGCGTGCTCGGTGCTGCAGAAGTATTCGCCGCTCGCCGCCGCGATCGCATCGCCCTTCGGCGCATGCACGCCGCACTCGGCGCAGCGCACCATCGGCTCCGGCAGCGAGCGCGCATCGCCGTTCGGACGCGCGGCACCGGCGCCGTAGCCCGGCGCGCCGGACGCATCGGCGCCGCGGCCTGCGCGCGCCTGCTCCTGCGCGTGACGCAGCTTGCGCGCAAGCCACGAACCGGCGAAGAAGAGAAGAATCAGGAGAAGAATCTGTCGCATCGGAAACCTGCGGTCAAACGACGGAGCGGTGCAGCAGCACCTCAAAAACGAACCGGCTGCCGACATACGCGAGCAGCAGCGCGGCGAACGACACGAGCACCCAGCGCGCCGCGCCGCGCCCGCGCCAGCCGGACGTCTTGCGCGCGATCAGCAGGCCGCCGAACATCAGCCACGACAGAATCGCGAACACCGTCTTGTGATCGAGGCGCAGTGCGCGCGCATCGACCTGCTCGCTGAACAGGATGCCCGACGCGAGCGTCAGCGTGAGCAGCACGAAGCCGGCGCCGATCAGGCGGAACAGCAGCTTCTCGAGCGTGAGCAGCGGCGGCAGCGTTTCGAGCCAGCTCGCGATCCAGCCGGTCGAGCCGTCGCGCCCGCCGCTTCGCAGCGACTGCAGGCGCCGCTCGACCATCAGCATCAGCACCGCGTGCAGCGCCGCGATCGCGAACAGTCCGTACGCGATGTTCGCGATCAGGAAGTGCAGCTTGAACAGCGGTGCTGCGGCATAAGGCAGCACCCGCACGCCGCCGAACACGAGCGGCAGCAGCGATGCGCCGCAGGCGAGCGGCAGCACGAGCAGACGCAGGCTGTCGAGCGGGAAGAAGAAGCTCTCGATCCAGTAGATGCCGGCGCCGAGCCAGAACATCGCGGACAGCGCGAACGCGAAACCGAAGATCATCGCGTCGTGCGGGAAGATCGTCATGTGGAGCAGCACGCCGTGCGCGACGAGCGCGGCGAACAGCAGCGCGCGCCCGATGCCGCTCATCCCGGACGCGGCCGATGCCGGAACGGGCACGGCCGGCACGCTCGCGACGAGCGGCGACGCCGCGCCCTGCCGATGCGTGCGCCAGCCTGCGACGGCAAGGCCGCCGTACAGGAATGCGGTGAGGGCATACAGTACAATATCCATGTTCGAAGTTTACACTAGGCCCCCTTCCCGCGACGGCTCCGTTGTTCGATGACCGCCGCGCCTTAGGGCCCCACTGTCCATCGCTCCCCATGCTCGACAATCTCACTCAACGGATGGCGCGCGTCGTCAAGACGCTGCGCGGCGAAGCCCGGCTCACCGAGGCGAATACGCAGGAAATGCTCCGCGAAGTGCGTCTCGCGCTGCTCGAGGCCGACGTCGCGCTGCCGGTCGTCCGCGAATTCATCGCGAAGGTCAAGGAAAAGGCGCTCGGCGAGGAAGTGATCAGCAGCCTGTCGCCGGGCCAGGCGCTCGTCGGCGTCGTGCAGAAGGAGCTGACCGCCGTGATCGGCGGCGACTACGAAGGCAAGGCCGCCGAGCTGAACCTCGCAGTCTCGCCGCCTGCCGTGATCCTGATGGCCGGCCTGCAGGGCGCCGGCAAGACGACGACGGCCGGCAAGCTCGCGAAACTGCTGCGCGAGAAGTACAAGAAGAAGGTGCTGACCGTCTCGTGCGACGTCTATCGCCCGGCCGCGATCATGCAGCTGAAAACGGTGAGCGAACAGGTCGGCGCCGACTTCTTCCCGTCCACACCCGACCAGAAGCCGGTCGACATCGCGGTCGCGGCCGTCGACTGGGCGAAGCGCCACTATCACGACGTGCTGATCGTCGATACGGCCGGCCGGCTCGGTATCGACGAAGCGATGATGCAGGAAATCGCCGCGCTGCACGGCGTGCTGAAGCCGGCGGAAACGCTGTTCGTCGTCGACGCGATGCTCGGCCAGGACGCCGTCAACACCGCGAAGGCGTTCAACGACACGCTGCCGCTCACGGGCGTCGTGCTGACCAAGCTCGACGGCGACTCGCGCGGCGGCGCCGCGCTGTCGGTGCGGCACGTGACGGGCAAGCCGATCAAGTTCGTC
Source organism: Burkholderia multivorans ATCC BAA-247 (assembly GCF_000959525.1). Lineage (NCBI taxonomy): Bacteria > Pseudomonadati > Pseudomonadota > Betaproteobacteria > Burkholderiales > Burkholderiaceae > Burkholderia > Burkholderia multivorans. Next base: position 665,080 of record NZ_CP009832.1, on the reverse strand, counting down.
GGCGTCGCCGAGAAGCTCGACGGCCTCGAGGTGTTCCATCCCGACCGGATGGCGAACCGGATCCTCGGCATGGGCGACATCCTCGCGCTCGTCGAGGAAGCGCAGCGCGGCGTCGACGTGCAGGCCGCGCAGAAGCTCGCCGACAAGGTGAAGAAAGGCGGCGACTTCGACCTGAACGATTTCCGCGCGCAGATCTCGCAGATGAAGAACATGGGCGGGCTGTCGTCGCTGATGGACAAACTCCCCGCGCAGTTCCAGCAGGCCGCGGCCGGCGCCGACATGGGCCAGGCCGAGAAGCAGATCCGCCGGATGGAAGGGATCATCAACTCGATGACGCCGGCCGAGCGCGCGAAACCCGAAATCATCAAGGCGACGCGCAAGCGCCGCATTGCAGCCGGCGCGGGCGTGCCGGTGCAGGAAGTCAACCGGATGCTGAACCAGTACGATCAGATGCGTACGATGATGAAGAAGCTGAAGGGCGGCAACATGCAGAAGATGATGCGCGGACTGAAGGGCATGATGCCCGGCCTGCGCTGATTCCGTCCGCCGGCCGGCGCGCGGGTTTTTGCCGTAGCGCGCACCGGCCGTTGTGCTTCACTCTTATTTGTATACCGACTGTCCGCCAGAACACATGAACCGCGAAGAAGCCCTCCACATTTTCGAACACTCCGAAGAGATCGTCTCGGCGGACGCCGTCAACGCATCGATCGTCCGGATGGCCGACGCGATCCGCGCCGAGATCGGCGACGCGTTCCCGCTCGTTCTGTCGGTGATGGGCGGCGCGGCGGTGTTTACCGGGATGCTGCTGCCGCATCTCGATTTCCCGCTCGAATTCGACTACATCCACCTGACGCGCTACCGCAACACGACGCAGGGCAGCCCAGAGATGCACTGGCGTGTCGCGCCGCGCGAGTCGGTGAAAGACCGCATCGTGCTCGTTCTCGACGATATCCTCGACGAAGGCGAGACGATGGCCGCGATCCGCGACCGCATCCTCGACATGGGCGCGAAGCGCTTCATGTCGGCCGTGCTGTGCGAGAAGACGCTCGCGAAGGCGAAGCCGCTGCATCCCGACTTCTGCGGCTTCTCGGTGCCGGACCGCTACGTGTTCGGCTGCGGGATGGACGCGAAGGGCTACTGGCGCAACCTGCCGACGATCCGCGCGCTGACCGCGAACGTCTGAGCGCACGCCGGCTTCGCCGTCGCCAAACGGAAAGCGGCGCCCGGGTTCATTGCCCGGAGCGCCGCTTTTTTTGTCGTTACGCGCGAAACGCGCGTCAGGTCTGCAACTGGTGGACGAACGCGCGGATGCCGGCGAGCAGCATCTCGACCGAGATCGCGACGAGCACGAGGCCCATCAGCCGCTCGAACGCGGCGACCGTGCGCTCGCCGAGCCATTGCTGGATCCGTTCGGCCAGCACCAGCGTGATCGCGCACAGGATCATCGTGACGGTCAGCGCACCGACCCATTCGAACATCTTGCCGGGCGCCTGCGACGTCAGCAGCATCACCGTCGCGAGCGCGGACGGCCCCGCGAGCGCGGGGATCGCGAGCGGCACGATGAACGGCTCGCCGCCCGCCCGCGGATCGCTGCCGAGCGCGCCGTCCGGATGCGGAAAGATCATCCGAAGCGCGATCAGGAACAGCACGATCCCGCCGCCGAGGCGCAGCGACAGGTCGGTCAGGCTCATCATCCGCAGGAAGCGATCGCCGACCACCATGAAGAACAGCAGGATCACGAACGCGATCCCCACCTCGCGCAGGATCAGCTTGACGCGCCGCTCGCGCGGCACGTCGCGCATCGCCGAAATGAACAGCGGGATATTGCCGAGCGGATCGGTGATCAGCACGAGAAGCACGGTAGCCGACAGGAAGGTGTACTCCACCGCGTTCCCCGTCCGATCCGCTTAGTGCGCGAGTGCCGCGCGGACCTTCTCCGCGACCGTCGCCGCGGCCTCGCCGGCCGGCAGCAGCGTCGCTTCGGTGTCGCGGCGGCCCTGGTACTCGATCTTGCCGTCCTTCAGCCCGCGCTCGCCGATCACGAGGCGGTGCGGCACGCCGATCAGTTCCCAGTCGGCGAACATCACGCCCGGACGCTCGCCGCGATCGTCGAGGATCACGTCGATGCCGGCCGCCGTCAGTTCCGCGTACAGCTTGTCGGCCGCTTCGCGCACCGCGTCGCTGCGGTCGTAGCCCATCGGGCACAGCACGACTTCGAACGGGGCGATCGACTCCGGCCAGATGATGCCCTTGTCGTCGAAGTTCTGTTCGATCGCCGCGCCGAGAATACGCGTGACGCCGATCCCGTAGCAGCCCATCAGCATCGGCTGCGGCTTGCCCGATTCGTCGAGGAACGTCGCGCCCATCGCTTCCGAGTACTTGGTGCCGAGCTGGAACACGTGGCCGACCTCGATGCCACGGCAGATGTCGATCGCGCCCTTGCCGTCCGGCGACGGATCGCCCTTCTTCACGTTGCGCACATCGGCGACCTCGGGCTCCGGCAGATCGCGGCCCCAGTTCACGCCGGCGATGTGATAGTCGACCTCGTTCGCGCCGACGACGAAATCGCTCATGTTCGCGACCGTGCGATCGGCGATTACCTTCACCGGCTTCTTCGTGCCGATCGGGCCGAGATAGCCCGGCGGCGTGCCGAACCACTCGACGATTTCCTGCTCGGTCGCGAAGCGGTGGTTCTTCAGCCCCGGCAGCTTCGATACCTTGATCTCGTTCAGATCGTGATCGCCGCGCAGCATCACGAGCCAGATGGTCGGCTCGGCGCCTTCGTTGTCGGTTGCGAGCACGATCGACTTGATCGTGCGCTCGAGCGGGATGTTCAGCAGCTCGGCGACGGCCTCGCACTTCGCCTTGCCCGGCGTCGCGACCTTCGTCAGCGCTTCGGCGGGCGCGGCGCGCTCCGCGATCAGCGGCAGCGCTTCGGCCGCCTCGACGTTCGCCGCGAACTCGGAGCTCGGGCAGTAGGCGATCGCGTCCTCGCCGGTATCGGCGATCACGTGGAACTCGTGCGAGAAGTTGCCGCCGATCGAGCCGCTGTCGGCCGCGACCGCGCGGAATTCGAGGCCGAGGCGCGTGAAGATGCGCACGTACGCGTCATACATCTTGCGATACGACTCGCGCAGGCCTTCCGCGTCCTTGTCGAACGAGTACGCGTCTTTCATGATGAATTCGCGGCCGCGCATCACGCCGAAACGCGGACGGATCTCGTCGCGGAACTTCGTCTGGATCTGATAGAAGTTCACCGGCATCTGCCGGTAGCTCTTGATCTGATTGCGCGCGATGTCGGTGACGACTTCCTCGTGCGTCGGCCCGATCACGAAGTCGTTGTCCTTGCGGTCCTTGAAGCGCAGCAGCTCGGGGCCGTACTGCTCCCAGCGCCCCGACTCCTGCCACAGTTCGGCCGGCTGCACGGCCGGCATCAGCAGTTCGACTGCGCCCGCCCGGTTCATTTCCTCGCGCACGATCGCCTCGACCTTGCGAATCGAGCGCAGACCGATCGGCAGATAGTTGTAGATGCCACCGGCGACGCGACGGATCATGCCGGCGCGCACCATCAGCTTGTGACTGACGATCTCTGCGTCGGCCGGTGCTTCTTTGAGGGTGCCGATAAAGAAACGGGAAGCTTTCATGCGGACGGTTCCAAAAACGGCGCCCCCAGGCAGGGCGCCCGAAAAAGATTCAAGGTGAAAAAGCTGCGCGCGACGAACGACGATGGCGCAGATGACGTAGCAGACAAATCAGGGACAATTCAGCCGGCGCGCCTCGTGCGGATTCGCTCCGTCACGGTGCGCAGCGCCCGTTATCTGTTTATAATCAAAGCAATTTTAAAGGATTCGAAGGTGGTTGTATGCTGGATCGTGAAGGCTTTCGCCCGAACGTCGGCATCATCCTCTTGAACGCGCGCAACGAGGTGTTTTGGGGCAAACGGCTCCGCGAGCACTCCTGGCAGTTTCCTCAAGGCGGGATCAAGTACGGCGAGACCCCCATGCAGGCGATGTACCGGGAACTGCACGAGGAAACGGGCCTGCTGCCGGAACACGTCAAGATAATCGGCCGCACTCGCGACTGGTTGCGTTACGAGGTGCCTGACAAGTTCATCAAACGCGAAGTACGCGGTCATTACCGCGGCCAGAAACAGATCTGGTTCCTGCTGCGGATGCTCGGACGCGACTGCGACATTTGCTTGCGCGCGACCGATCACCCGGAGTTCGATGCGTGGCGGTGGAACGAGTACTGGGTGCCGCTCGATGCGGTAATCGAGTTCAAGCGGGATGTCTATCAGTTGGCGCTGACGGAACTGTCGCGCTTCCTGCGCCGCCCGGCGCAGCGAGCCGACAAGCCCCGTGGGCCGCGTCTGCCGCGCTATCCGCGCGTGATCGCCGCGCAACCCACCGAGACGCTGACGATTGTCGACACATCGGTCGTCTGTTCCGAGGTCGAAGTGGAGGCGAGCACGCTCGACGAGATGCCGCCCCGCGTGATCGTCGGCAAATGACGAGTCGGACTGCATGACCGGGCGCGACCTTGGTGTCGCGCCCTTTTTTTACGAGGAATGCATATTGAAAGCGATTGCTCTCGCGCTCGCGTCGATCGCCGCAGCCGCCGCACTGGCCGGCTGCGCGAATTCGAAAACGCCGACCAACAAGGACGACAGCGCGTTCGTGTATCTGCTGGACCGCCAGGGGAACTGGAAGGAAAACCCGGTCGACACGCTGCCGGCGCTCCCGCAAACGGCCGACCTGCTGCCGTTCAACGTGTCGCAGAACACGCCGCTGAAGTTCTTCGTCGACGCGAAATCGCTGACGGTCGGCAGCGACGGCGTCGTGCGTTACACGGTCGTCGTCACGAGCCCGGCCGGCGCGCGCAACGTGAATTACGAAGGGATCCGCTGCGATACGTACGAATGGCGCCAGTACGCGGGGCTGAATTCGGATCACGACGGCTGGGACCGCACGGTCGAGAACGACTGGCGGCGCATCGAGAACGGCGAGCTGAACGCGTATCACGCGGCGCTCTATCAGGACTACCTGTGCGCGAACAAGATGCCGCAAGGCTCCGCGCAGCAGATCGTCGAGAACATCCGCTTTCATCGCACCGCGATGAGCCAGCTGCGCTGATCGTACGCGGCCCCGGCAGTGTCGGCGGCATTCGGCAAAAAGCCCGCATCGAGCGTAATGCCGTTCAGTTAAGCAACTGAACGGCATTTTTGTTTTGGGGAAGGAGTGGTTGTAAACGCTGCGCTGAGATGTTAACTTTTGGCGCGATGCTGACCGACCACCTGACCTTCATGCTCGATGCCGAACCTACCGACCTGAGCCGGTTGGCGGAGCATCTTCCCCATGCATGGATCGAACAGGCCATCGAAGCGACAGGCACGGCGAGCATTCGTCGCCGTCGCTTGCCGGCTGAACAGGTGGTCTGGCTGGTGATCGCGCTGGCGATCTATCGTCATTGGTCAGTCAGCGAAGTGGTGGACAGTCTGGAACTGGTGCTGCCCAACGAGACCACGTTCGTCAGCAAGAGCGCCGTCACCCAGGCCCGGCAGCGCTTAGGCCACGCCCCGATAGCTTGGCTGTTCGAGCAAACCGCGCAGGCATGGTGCAAGCAGGATGGTGCGCGCCATGCCTTCAAAGGGCTTAGCTTGTGGGCCATGGATGGCACCACGCTACGCACGCCGGACAGTGCCGCGAATCGGGAACATTTCGGGTCCCAAAGCTACGCGAGCGGCAAGGTGGCCAGCTACCCGCAGGTGCGGGCCGTCACGCTGACCTCGATCCCGACGCATCTGGTAGCAAACATCGCGTTTGGCCGCTACGACACCAACGAGATGATCTACGCCAAGAATCTGCTGGAGCAGATTCCCGACCATTCGCTCACGGTCTTCGACAAAGGCTTCCTGGCAGCCGAGATCCTGTGCGGCCTGAGCTCGGGCGAACGCAATCGCCACTTCCTGATTCCGGCAAAGTCCAATACGCGTTGGGAGGTACTGTCGGGCAAACCGGACGATGCATTGGTGCGCATGCGCGTCTCGCCTCAGGCTCGGCAGAAATGCCCCGATCTGCCGGAGTGGTGGACGGCGCGTGCAGTGCGCATTCAAGATGCACAGGGGCGGGAACGTGTACTACTGACGTCATTGACCGATCGGCGCCGCTTCAAGTTGGCCGATCTGGTTGCTTGCTACGAGCGGCGCTGGCAGATCGAGACCAGCTATCGCGAACTGAAGCAGTCCATGCTCGGTAGCGAACTGACTCTACGTAGCCGAACCGTCGACGGCATCTACCAAGAGATCTGGGGTGCGCTGATCGCTTACAACCTGATTCGCCGCGAAATGGCTTGCGCCGCCTTCGAGGCCAAGTGCGAACCGACCGAACTGAGCTTCGTTCGCTCGTTCCATCTCATCCAGCACGAGATGATGTGGGCTGCACGCACGCCTGCCTACGCCAAGCTGCCCGCCGTGCTCAAGCGACTTCGCGAACACCTCAAGCTGCTCATCAATGTAAAACGGCCCGATCGCAAATGCGATCGGGCCGTCAAGTCCCGTCCTGCTCGTTATGCCGTCCGGTTCCTCAGAAAGAACCTTAACTGAACGGCATTACCGCATCGAGCGGGCTTTTTCATTTCGGCCGCGATAACGCATGGCGCGACTGCCCGCGCTGCGTTCAGACGAGCACCAGATTGTCGCGATGGATCAGCTCGGGCTCGAGCATGTAGCCGAGCACGCTTTCGATTTCGCCGCTCGGCTTGCGGTGGATCAGCTTGGTCTCGGCGCTGCTGTAGTTCGTCAGGCCGCGCGCGACTTCGCGCCCGTCCGGGCCGACGCATGCGATGACCTCGCCGCGCGCGAACGCGCCCTGCACGTCCGTCACGCCGATCGGCAGCAGGCTCTTGCCGCCGGCCGTCAGCTTCTCGACCGCGCCGGCGTCGATCACGACGTGCCCGCGCACCTGCAGGTGGTCGGCCATCCATTGCTTGCGCGCGGCCATCCGCGCCGTGCGCGCGATCAGCTGCGTGCCGATCGCCTCGCCACCGGCCAGACGCACGAGCACGTCCGGCTCGCGGCCGCTCGCGATCACCGTGTTGGCGCCGCTGTGCGCCGCGCGCTTCGCCGCGAGAATCTTCGTCAGCATGCCGCCGCGGCCGAGGCTCGAGCCGGCGCCGCCCGCCATCGCCTCGAGCTCCGGCGCGCCCGCATTCGCCTCGGCGACGAGCGTCGCCGCCGGATCCTTGCGCGGATCCGCAGTGAACAGCCCCGACTGGTCGGTCAGGATGATCAGCGCGTCGCCTTCGATCAGGTTCGCGACGAGCGCGCCCAGCGTATCGTTGTCGCCGAACTTGATTTCGTCGGTGACGACCGTGTCGTTCTCGTTGATGATCGGCACCACGCCGAGACGCAGCAGCGTCAGCAGCGTCGAACGTGCGTTCAGGTAGCGCTCGCGATCGGCGAGATCCGCATGCGTGAGCAGGATCTGCGCAGTGCGAATCCCGTGCTCGGTGAAGCGGCTCTCATAGACCTGCGCAAGCCCCATCTGGCCGACCGCGGCCGCGGCCTGTAGCTCGTCGATCTCGCGCGGCCGCTTGCTCCAGCCGAGCCGCTGCATGCCTTCGGCAATCGCGCCCGAACTGACGAGCACGACTTCCTTGCCCTGCGCGCGCAGCGCTGCGATCTGCGCAGCCCAGCGGCCGATTGCCGCATGATCGAGCCCCTTGCCGTCGTTCGTCACGAGGCTGGAGCCTACTTTCACTACCAATCGCTTCGAATCCGCGATGATCGAACGCATCGTGCGCTGTCTCCTGTATCTGAAGCCTGCCCGGCCGGGCGCGATTCAATTCCGGCGCCGGACCGACGCAGACCGGCGCGTGACGGGTACGCTCAGGCGTCGTCGCCCGGCGCAGCATTGGCGGCCGGCGGCGCATCGCGGAAGCGCACGTCTGCCGCCAGATCTTCCGCCTCCGCCGCGCGATGCGCGTCCGAATGCTCGGCCAGATAGTCGTAGATCGCGTAGCACAGCGCTTCGCAGCCCTGCCCCGTCAAAGCGGAAATCTCGAACACGGGGCCGTGCCAGTCGAAGCGCTCGAGAAAATCGGCGACGCGTGCCGCACGCTCGTCCTCGGGCACCATGTCGAGCTTGTTCAGCACGAGCCAGCGCGGCTTCTCGTAGAGCGCCTCGTCGTACTTGCGCAGCTCGCCGACGATCGCCGTCGCTTCGGCGACCGGATCGACGCCTTCGTCGAACGGCGCGATGTCGACGAGATGCAGCAGCAGACCGGTGCGCTGCAGGTGCCGCAGGAACTGATGACCGAGGCCCGCGCCTTCGGCCGCGCCCTCGATCAGCCCCGGGATGTCGGCGATCACGAAGCTCTTGCTCGGGCCCACGCGCACGACGCCGAGATTCGGCGCGAGCGTCGTAAACGGGTAATCGGCGATCTTCGGCTTCGCGTTCGACACCGACGAGATGAACGTCGACTTGCCCGCATTCGGCATGCCGAGCAGGCCGACGTCGGCAAGCACCTTCAGCTCGAGCTTCAGCATGCGCCGCTCGCCCGGTTTGCCGTCGGTCTTCTGCCGCGGCGCGCGGTTCGTGCTCGACTTGAAATGCAGGTTGCCGAGGCCGCCGGCGCCGCCTTTCGCGAGCAGCACCTGCTGGTCGTGCTCCGTCAGATCGGCGATCAGCTCGCCGGTGTCCATGTCGGTGATCACCGTGCCGACCGGCATGCGCAGCGTGATGTCGTCGCCGCCCTTGCCGTAGCAATCGGACCCGCGGCCGTTTTCGCCGTTGCGCGCCAGGTGCTTTTTCGCGTATCGGTAGTCGATCAGCGTGTTGATGTTGCGGTCGGCGATTGCGTAGACGCTGCCGCCCCGGCCACCGTCGCCGCCGTCCGGCCCGCCGAACGGAACGAATTTTTCGCGGCGCATCGACGCGCTGCCATCGCCTCCATCGCCGGCAATGACTTCGATTCGCGCTTCGTCAATGAACTTCATTCGTTACTCCGCCCAGTATTTCCGCTATTGTGCCGCGCGCCGGCGCGCTTGAACAATCGGCCGTTCGGCCAATGGTGCGCCGGTTTTTGCGACGGCCGCCGGCGCGCACCTGCGCGCGGCGGCCAATAAAAAAGGCCCCGCGAAGACTGCGGGGCCTTTCGGCTACGAAGCCCGTGATGCCTGAACTCAGGCAGCTGCCGGGACGACGATGACCGTATGCTTCTTGTCCGCGCCCTTCGTCGCGAACTTCACGTGACCGTCGACCAGCGCGAACAGGGTGTGATCCTTGCCCATGCCGACGTTCTCGCCTGCGTGCATGCGCGTGCCGCGCTGACGCACGATGATGCCGCCGGCGTTGATCGCCTGGCCGCCATACACTTTCACGCCGAGACGTTTCGACTCGGAGTCGCGGCCGTTACGGGACGAGCCGCCTGCCTTTTTGTGTGCCATCTGATTGCTCCTTTACCGAGGCGCTTACGCGTTGATCGCGTCGATGCGCAGCTCAGTGTAGTTCTGGCGGTGGCCGCCGTGCTTTTGGTAGTGCTTCCGGCGACGCATCTTGAAGATGGTGACCTTGGCGTGACGACCGTGCGACACGACGGTGGCCTTGACGGAAGCCCCACTGACCAGCGGCGTACCGAACTTAATCGATTCGCCTTCGCCCACTGCGAGAACCTGGTCGAGCGTGATTTCAGCGTCAATGTCAGCCGGTATCTGTTCTACTTTCAGTTTTTCGCCAACGGCAACCTTGTACTGCTTGCCGCCGGTTTTTATGACCGCGTACATTGAGAACCTCACTCTGGATCCATTTTTCCGCACACCACGCGCGGAAAAGGCGTGATTATACAGAGAGTTAGCATCGAAGTCAAAGCCGATCGACGATTGCCGCGCGCGGGCCTCGGCCGGACGGCCAAAATCGCGGGCGCGCAACGTGCGACAGACCGGAATATTGCCGATTCGCCTTATAATCCGCGGCATCACCCAATTCCATCATCATGTCGTCGTCCACCGCCTCCCCCTCCCTCAGCGCCGCCCACCTGCTCGCCCCGATCGCCAGCGACATGGAGCAGGTGAATCGCGTTATCCGGCAAAGCCTCGCGTCCGACGTGCTGCTGATCAACCAGATCGCCGAGTACATCATCGGCGCGGGCGGCAAGCGGCTGCGCCCGGCACTGCTGCTGCTCGTGGCCGGCGCGCTCGGCGAAACGTCGCATCAGCGGCACGTGCTGGCCGCCGTCGTCGAGTTCATCCACACGGCGACGCTGCTGCACGACGACGTCGTCGACGAATCGGAGCTGCGACGCGGCCGCGAGACGGCCAACGCGCTGTTCGGCAATGCGGCGAGCGTGCTGGTGGGCGACTACCTCTATTCGCGCTCGTTCGAGATGATGGTCGGCGTCGGCAAGATGCGCGTGATGGATATCCTGTCCGAGGCGACGACGATCATTTCCGAAGGCGAAGTGCTGCAGCTTCTGAACATGCACGATGCGGACGTCGACGAAACGCGCTACATGCAGGTGATCCGCTACAAGACGGCCAAGCTGTTCGAAGCATCGGCCCGTCTGGGCGCAGTGCTCGCTGGCGCCGACGCACCGACCGAGGCCGCGGCCGCCGAATACGGCCGCCGGATCGGCACCGCGTTCCAGATCATGGACGACTGGCTCGATTACGCGGGCACGGCCGAAGCGATGGGCAAAAACGCCGGCGACGATCTGCGCGAAGGCAAGCCGACGCTGCCGCTGATCTATCTGATCGAGCGCGGTACGCCCGAACAGGCGGCGCTCGCGCGCGAAGCGATCGAACAGGGCGGCACCGATCGGTTCGACACCATTTTCGATGCGATCACGCGCTCCGGCGCGCTCGATCACACGCTCGAATGCGCACGCCAGGAAGCGCTGGCGGCCGCAGCGGCGATTACCGCGTTTCCCGATTCGACATACAAGGAAAGCCTGCTCGCGCTGTGCTCGTATTCGACGTCTCGGCAGTCGTAAGGGCGCGGCAGTAGGCGCGGCGGCAGGACGCCATGGCCGCGCCGATCAGGCGCTTCGAAAATTTTCTTTCCCAAGGTATTCCATTTTCGAAAAAGCGCTGATATAGTTATGTTCTTGCTCGACGACGCAGCTGTCTTGAAGAAGACGGCGAAATCGGAAGAGTCCAAATCGGGGTGTAGCTTAGCCTGGTAGAGCGCTACGTTCGGGACGTAGAGGCCGGAGGTTCGAATCCTCTCACCCCGACCAGATTTGTAAAAACCGTGCACCACGTGCACGGTTTTTTTTCGTCCGTATGCGCGGCGCCCTCGCCGCAGCGTTACGGCCGCCTCTGCTATATTCGCTCCATCCCTGTCCTTCACAGCCCTTTCCACGCGTGGACCAAATTCCCTTATGGGCGCAAATCGGCGCCGTCTTCCTGCTTCTCCTCTGTTCCAGCTTCTTTTCCATCTCCGAAACCGCCATGATGGCGCTCAACCGCCATCGGCTGAAGCATCTCGTCGGCCAGGGCGCGCTCGGCGCGAAAGCGACGCAAGGCCTGCTCACGCGCACCGACCTGCTGCTCAGCGTGATCCTGATCGGCAACAACCTGTTCAACACGATCATCCCCGTCCTCACGACGTCGATCGCGCTTCATACCTTCGGCCGTAACAATCTCGCGCTGTCGATCGCGACCGGCATCGTCGCGTTCCTGATCATCGTGTTCGCGGAGATCGCGCCGAAGATCGTCGGCGCGACCTTCCCGGAGCGCATCGCGCTGCCCGCGAGCCTCGTGATCGCGCCGCTGATGCGCGTGTTCAAGCCGGTCGTCTGGTTCGTCAACGCGCTCGCGAACGGTGTGCTGTGGGCGCTGCGCATCAATACGAAGAAAGGTCGCGATCAGCGGATGTCGGCCGACGAACTGCGTGCGATCGTGCTCGAATCGAGCAGCTTCATGCCGACCAAGCACCGCAGCATCCTGCTCAACCTGTTCGATCTCGAAAACATCACCGTCGACGACGTGATGGTGCCGCGCCGCCAGATCGAGTCGCTCAACTTCCATGCGCCGCTCGACGACATCCTGCATCAGCTCGAGACCTGCTATCACAACCGGCTGGTCGTCTACGAGGGCGATATCGACAAGGTGCTCGGCGTGCTGCACGTACGCAAGACGCTGACCGCGCTGCACAACCAGGATTTCGATCGCGAAACGCTGCGCGAACTGCTCGCGGAACCGTACTACGTGCCGTCGGGCACGCCGGTCGTCCAGCAGCTGCAGTATTTCCAGGAAAGCCGGCAGCGCACCGCGCTCGTCGTCAACGAATACGGCGAACTCGAAGGTCTCGTCACGCCGGAAGACATCATCGAGGAACTGATCGGCGAGTTCACGACGTCGATGCCGCGCAGCGAGCGCGCGGGCGGCTGGGATGAAAACGGCGAATGCATCGTCGCGGCCAGCATGCCGCTGCGCGAGCTGAATCGCTGGCTGCATCTGAAGCTACCGACCGACGGCCCGAAGACGCTCAACGGCCTGATTCTCGAAATCCTCGAGGAAATTCCGGAAGACGACGTCTGCCTGAAGATCGGCGACGTGATGCTCGAAGTGATGCGCAGCGACGATCAGGCGGTGCGCACGGTGAAGCTGTTCCGGCCGCGCGGTGCCGGATCGCGCGCGAAGGGCGGCGCCCGTCGCTAGCGCATTTGCGTCCGTTCGCGCAGCGCGTCCGTGTCGCGCGCCGCTGCGACGCGCGGGAAGAACGGTTTCACCGTCACGCCAAGCTCCCCGCTAACGCCGAACGCCCGTCACGGGCGCGGCCGCGCCTGACCGAACGGCCGACTACCGGTGCCTGCCGTGCCGCGCGATCCTGTACGCGTCACGATCAACGGCGGCCGACGCGCCGGCTCACATGAACTTTCCCGCTTCCCGCACGGCGCCGCGTGCGCCTGCGCCCTCCGACGCAGCGGCCGCGGCCGCTGTGCCCCGCTCGCTCGATGCGGCGCAGCTCGACGATGCGCCTGCGGTGCGCCTGCTCACCGACACGCTGCATGCGGCGCATGCACGCGATGCCTCCGACATTCACATCGAGCCGTTCGAAGGCGGCTGGCGCATCCGGCTGCGCATCGACGGCGTGCTGCACGAGCATGGGCGGCCGCCCGTTCACCTGCGCGACGCGCTTGTCACGCGCATCAAGGTGCTCGCGCGCATGGACATCGCCGAGCGTCGGCTTCCGCAGGACGGCCGGCTGCGGATCGCGCTCGGCGGCGGCACGCGCGGCGACTACCGCGTGAGCTCGCTGCCGACGCTGTTCGGCGAAAAGCTCGTGCTGCGCCGACTCGAAACGCTGCCGCCCGATCTCACGCTCGCCGCGCTCGGCTTCGATGCGCAGCAGGCACGCGCGATGGAAGCGGCGATCCGCGCACCGCACGGCCTCGTGCTCGTCACGGGCCCGACGGGCAGCGGCAAGACGCTGTCGCTGTACTGCGCGCTGCAGATGCTCGATCGCGATGCCCACAACGTCTGCACGGTAGAAGACCCCGCCGAAATCCAGCTCGATGGCATCAACCAGGTCGGCGTCGCGGAAAAAGCCGGCCTCACGTTCGCGACCGCGCTGCGCGCACTGCTGCGGCAGGATCCGGACGTCATCATGGTCGGCGAGATCCGCGATGCCGAAACGGCCGACGTCGCGATCAAGGCCGCGCAGACCGGCCATCTCGTGCTGTCGACGCTGCATACGAACGACGCGCCGGCCGCGATCGCGCGGCTCCTCGACATCGGCGTTGCGCCGTACAACCTCGCGGCCGCGCTGCGCCTCGTCACGGCGCAACGGCTCGTCAGGCGGCTGTGCGTCGGCTGCCGCGTGCCGTCGGACGCGCCGGCCGCGCTGCTGCGCGACGCGGGCTGCGACGCGCCCGCGCTCGAATCCGGATGGCGCCCGTTCGTCGCGCGCGGCTGCGCCGCATGCCACGGCATCGGTTATCGCGGCCGCATCGGCCTGCATCAGACGATGCCGGTGTCGTCGCGGCTCGCCGAACGTATCGTCGCGCGTGCGAGCGTCGGCGAACTCGCGCGATGCGCGGCGGCGGAAGGTGTTCGCAGCTTGCGCGACGCGGCGCTCGCGCGCGTTCGAGATGGCACGACGAGCGTCGCGGAAGCGCTCGCCGCCACGCCGAACGCATGACCGTGCGCACGCCGCCCCGCGAGATGCGCTTCGCCTGGCGCGGCCGTCGCCGCGACGGCACGCCGCGCAGCGGCACCGTCATCGCGTTCGACGCCGCCGCTGCGCGCGCCGGGCTCGCGCGCGACGGCATCGCCGTGCTGTCGCTCGCCGCGCGCGGGCCGGCAAGGCCGCCGACGGCGCGTGCCCGCGACGTCACGCGCTTCACCCGTCAGCTCGCGAGCCTGCTGCAGGCCGGCCTGCCGCTCGCGCCGGCGCTCGACATGCTGTCGCGCACGCGCACGCACGGCGGCCTGCCGCGCATCGCCGCCGGCCTGGCGCGCGAGATCGTCGACGGGCAGCGCTTCGCGGCCGCGCTCGCGCTGTACCCGTCGCAGTTCGGCACGCTGTATCGGCAACTGATCGAGGTCGGCGAAGCGTCGGGCGCACTCGGCACGGTCCTGATGCGCATCGCCGAGCATCGCGAACGTGCGGACGCGCAATGGCGCAAGCTGCGCACGGCGCTCGCCTATCCGGCCGTCGTGATCCTGTTCGCACTCGCGATTGCGGCCGCGCTGATGGTGTGGGTCGTGCCGACCTTCCGGCAGATCTTCGACGGTTTCGGCACCGCGCTGCCGGCGCCGACCCGTGCGCTGCTCGCGCTCTCGTCCGCGCTGTCGGCATCGGGCGGCGCATTGGCCGCCGGCGCCGCCGCAACTGCGCTCGCCACGCAATACGCGTTGCGGCGCTCGCTGACGCTGCGATACGCGCTCGCGCGGCAGGCGTTGCGCGCGCCGCTCATCGGCGACACGCTGACGCGATACGCGGCCGCGCGCTGGTGCCGCTCGCTCGCGACGCTGCTCGGCGCCGGCGTGCCGCTCGCCGACGCGTTCGCGACGCTCGAACGAACGGCCGGCCACCCCGTGTTCGAACGGGCGAGCACGCAGATCGCCGCGCGCGTGCTGCGCGGCGCACGCCTGGCCGACGCGATGCAGACGAGCGACTGCTTCCCGGACGACATCGTGCAGCCGATCGCCGTCGCCGAAGAAACCGGCGCGCTCGACACGATGCTCGCGGACATCGCGACGTTGTCCGAACATCAGCTCGACGCACGTATCGACACGCTGGCCGCACTCGGCGAACCGCTGATCGTGATCGTGCTCGGCGCGCTCGTCGGCGGGCTCGTAATCGCGATGTATCTGCCGATCCTTCAGCTCGGCAACGTGGTGTAGCATCGCAGCGCACTGTCGCCCTTTTTGTCGGAACCCCTCAGCATCATGACGCCCGCGCCCCTGTACGCCGCCTCTTCTGCGCCCGAGAGCACGCTGCTCGCCCTGGCGATGCTGCCGCCTGCCGCGCAGTATGTGTTCGCGGTCGTGCTCGGCCTGTGCGTCGGCAGCTTCGTCAACGTGGTCGTGCACCGGTTACCGGTGATGATGCAGCGCGCGTGGCAGCGCGAGATTGCCGACGCAACCGGCAATGCGGCGGCCGCACCCGACGACGGCTATCCGCTGCGCTACGACCTCTGCCGTCCGCGCAGCGCCTGCCCGCATTGCGGCCACGTGCTGCGCGCGTGGGAAAACATCCCGCTCGTCAGCTATCTGCTGCTGCGCGGGCGCTGCAGGCAGTGCAGCCGTCCGATCGGCGCGCGCTATCCGCTCGTCGAGCTGGCCGGCGGCCTGCTCGCGGCCGGCTCGCTCGCGGCCTTCGGGATGACGGGCACCGCGCTGGCCGCGTTCGGCCTGTGCGCGGCGCTGCTCGCGATGAGCGCGATCGACATGCGCACCGGCTACCTGCCCGACTCGATGACGCTGCCGCTCTTGTGGGCCGGCCTCGTGCTGAATCTCGGCGGCACGTTCGCGTCGCTGCGTTCGGCGGTGATCGGCGCGATGGCCGGCTATCTGTTCCTGTGGTCGGTCTACTGGCTGTTCAAATGGCTGCGCGGCATCGAGGGCATCGGCTTCGGCGACCTGAAACTGCTCGCGGCGCTCGGCGCGTGGCTCGGCTGGGCCGCGCTGCCGCAGGTCGTGCTGTTCGCAGCCGTGACGGGCGCGCTCGTCGGGCTCGTCGCGACCTGGCGCGGCCGCATGCGTTTCGAGGAGCCGATTCCGTTCGGCCCGTTCCTTGCGGCCGGCGGGGCGGCTACGCTGTTTTTCGGCACCCCTTTTTATTCCGCGCTCGGAGGCTGACACATGTTTTCAGTGGGACTCACCGGCGGTATCGGCAGCGGCAAGACGACCGTCGCCGATCTGTTTGCCGCGCGCGGCGCGTCGATCGTCGATACCGACGTGATCGCGCACCGTATTACCGCGCCGGGCGGTCTCGCGATGCGCGAGATCGAGCGTACGTTCGGGCCGGATTTCGTCGCCGCCGACGGCTCGCTCGATCGCGCGAAGATGCGCGCGCTCGTCTTCAGCGACGACGCTGCGCGCCGCCGCCTCGAAGCGATCACGCACCCGCTGATCCGCGCGGAAACCGATCGCGAAGCGCGCGAAGCGCAAGGCGCGTACGTGATATACGTCGTGCCGCTGCTCGTCGAATCGGGCAACTGGAAGGCGCGTGCCGACCGGATACTCGTCGTCGACTGTCCGGTCGAGACCCAGATTGCGCGCGTGATGCGGCGCAACGATTTCACGCGCGAGCAGGTCGAAGCGATCATCGCGCGGCAGGCGACGCGCGAGGCGCGTCTTGCCGCGGCCGACGACGTGATCGTCAACGACGCGGCGACGCCGGCGGCACTCGCCGCGCAGGTCGATGCACTGCACCAACGCTATCTGCAGCACGCGGCAACGATGCGCTAACGATGCGTTGAACGCGCGCGCACTCGTGATGGCGTACGAAATTGGCGCGTTGCTAGGGTAGAGTGTGAGCATTAGAATGTCCTGCATTGTTTCCATCCCTATCCGAGAGGCGAGCGCGCTTGATTCTTTACGAGTATCCGTTCAATGAGCGAATTCGCACGCTGCTGCGCCTCGAAGACTTGTTCGAGCGCTTCGCGTTCTTTTTGGCTCAAGAGGACCCGCGGGAACATCACGTCGCGCTGACGACGCTGTTCGAAATCGCCGAGGTGACGGGCCGCGCGGACCTGAAATCGGATCTGATGAAGGAGCTCGAACGTCAGCGCCAGACGCTCGCGCCGTTTCGCGGCAATCCCGGCATCGAACAGAACGCGCTCGAAGCCGTGCTCGGCGAGATCGAGCAGACGCTCGCCAATCTCGCGCAAATGCAGGGCAAGACGGGTCAGCATCTGGTCGACAACGAATGGCTCGCGAGCATTCGCAGCCGCGCGGTGATCCCCGGCGGCACCTGCAAGTTCGACCTGCCGTCGTACTACGCGTGGCAGCAATGGCCCGCCGAGCAGCGGCGCCAGGACATCGCGAAGTGGATCATGCCTTTGCTGCCGCTGCGCGACGCGGCGACGATCGTGCTGCGGCTCGCGCGCGAATCGGGTCAGGCGTCGAAAGTGATGGCGATGCAGGGCAGCTATCAGCAGATGCTGTCCGGCCGCAGCTATCAGCTGATGCAGGTGCGTGTGCCGCGCGAACTGCACGTGATACCGGAAGCGAGCGCGAACAAGTACATGCTCTGGGTGCGGTTCACGATGCAGGACGGCGACGTGCGGCCGCGCGCGGTCGACATCGACGTGCCGTTCCAGCTGACCTTGTGCAATCTGTAACGGCCGCGTGCCGGATCGTTTTTTCGTATGGTTACCGTTGTCAAATGTCCATCGTGCGGCGTAGCGGTGCGCTGGACGCCCGAGAATCAATTCCGTCCGTTTTGTTCGGCCCGCTGCAAACAGCTCGACCTCGGTGCATGGGCGTCCGAAAAGTACCGGATCGGCGGCTCGGACGATGCGCCGCTGTCCGATGAGGACGGCACGGACGAACGCCGCGACAACTGAGCGGCGCGCGACGCCGCCCGGTATGCGAAGCGACCGGCCGCACGGGCCGGCCGCGGCGACGTCAGCGTGACGCCGCCTCCTGCTCGAGCAGTGCCAGCACCGGCAGCGCCGCGGGCAGCAGCGGCGCGACGTCGACCGGCAGCGGCTGCCAGACGAACGCCTGCCCTTCCTTGCTGTGCGGCTCGCCCGTCCAGCCCGTGACCTTGCAGAAATACAGCCGCACGTACGCGTGCGGATAGTCGTGCTCGAGCGTGTGCCAGCGATGGCTCGCCGTGACGACGATGCCGAGTTCCTCGTGCAGTTCGCGCGCGAGCGCATCCTCGACGCTCTCGCCGGCCTCGAGCTTGCCGCCCGGAAATTCCCAGTAGCCTTCGTACGGCTTGCCCTGCAGCCGCTGCGCGAGCAGGTAGAGGCTGCGGCCGGTCGCGTCGTCGGACTGCACCATCACGCCGACCGCGACTTCGGTCACCTTGCGCCCGTCGGGTGCGTGCGCGGCGGACGCCACGCCATCGACGCCGCTCATGCCTGCTCCTTGCGGCCCGACCAGTCGCGCGCGAATTGCCATGCGACGCGTCCCGAACGCGACCCGCGCTCGAGCGCCCACACGAGCGCGTCGCCGCGCGCGGTCTCGATTTCCGCTTCCGGGCAACCGAAATGGCGCAGCCAGTGCGCGACGATGTCGAGATAGTCGTCCTGCTTGAACGGGTAGAAGCTGACCCACAGCCCGAAACGCTCGGACAGCGAGATCTTTTCCTCGACAACCTCGCCCGGATGGATTTCGCCGTCCGGCAGGTGCTTGTACGTCTCGTTGTCGCTCATGTACTCGGGCAGCAGATGGCGGCGGTTCGACGTCGCGTAGATCAGCACGTTGTCCGATTGCGCGGCGATCGAGCCGTCGAGCGCGACCTTCAGCGCCTTGTAGCCCGACTCGCCGTCCTCGAACGACAAGTCGTCGCAGAACACGATGAAGCGCTCGGGGCGCGGCGAGATCAGCTCGACGATGTCGCCGAGATCGTGCAGATCGTCCTTGTCGACTTCGATCAGGCGCAGCCCGTCCTTCGCGAACGCGTTCAGGCACGCCTTGATCAGCGACGACTTGCCGGTGCCGCGCGCGCCCGTCAGCAGCACGTTGTTGGCCGGCTTCTTCTGGACGAACTGCCGCGTGTTCTGCTCGATCAGCCCTTTCTGGCGATCGATGTTGTGCAGATCGTCGAGCGTGATCGTCGACACGGCCGGCACCGGCTGCAGATAGCCGCGCCCCTGGCGCTTGCGCCAGCGGAACGCGTGCGCCGCGTTCCAGTCGACGGCTGCCGGCGCGGGCGGCAGCATGGATTCGAGGCGGCCGAGCAGCGCTTCGGCCCGCGTCAGAAATTGTTCGAGCTTGTCCATGTCGTTCGAGCGCCCCCGATCAGGAGCGGTAATCCGCGTTGATGCTCACGTAATCGTGCGACAGGTCGCACGTCCAGATCGTTGCTTGCGCGTCGCCGCGGCCGAGCAGCACGCGGATCGTGATCTCGCTCTGCTTCATCACGCGCTGGCCGTCCTCTTCCCGGTAGGCCGGGTTGCGGCCGCCCGCCTTCGCGACGAGGACGTCGTCCAGATACAGGTCGATCTTGTCGACGTCGAGATCCGCGACGCCCGCGTAGCCGATCGCCGCGAGAATCCGGCCGAGGTTCGGGTCCGATGCGTAGAACGCCGTCTTGACGAGCGGCGAGTGGCCGATCGCATAGGCGATCTGCCGGCACTCGGCGACGCTGCGCCCGCCTTCGACCTGCACCGTGATGAACTTCGTCGCGCCCTCGCCGTCGCGCACGATCAGCTGCGACAGCGTCTGCGCGAGCGCCGTGACCGCATCGCGCAGCGCCGCGTAGGCCGGCGAGTCGGTCGACGTGATCGCCGGCAGCGTGCTCTTGCCGGACGCGATCAGCATGAACGAGTCGTTCGTCGACGTATCGCCGTCGATCGTGATGCAGTTGAACGAGCGGTCGGCGACTTCCTTCACGAGCGTGTCGAGCACCGGCTGCGCAACCGCTGCATCGAAGGCGAGGAAGCCGAGCATCGTGGCCATGTTCGGCTTGATCATCCCCGCGCCCTTGCTGATGCCCGTCAGCGTGACCGTGTGGCCGTCGATCGTCACGCGGCGCGACGCGGCCTTCGGCAGCGTATCGGTCGTCATGATCGCCTGCGCGGCGTCGTACCAGTTCGCGGCAGCGCGGTTCGCCAGCGCGGCCGGCAGGCCCGCCTTCAGCCGATCGATCGGCAGCGGTTCGAGGATCACGCCGGTCGAGAACGGCAACACCTGCGACGGCTCGATGCCGGCCAGACGCGCGAGTTCGGCGCAGGTTTCGCGCGCGTTCGCAAGGCCCGGCTCGCCCGTGCCCGCATTGGCGTTGCCCGTATTCACGACGAGCGCACGGATCCCGGCGCCGCCCGCGCGCACCTTCGCCAGATGCTCGCGGCATACGGTGACGGGCGCCGCGCAAAAGCGGTTCTCGGTGAACACGCCGGCGACCGTCGCACCTTCGTCGACGGAGATGACGAGCACGTCCTTGCGATTCGGCTTGCGGATGTTCGCTTCGGCCCAGCCGAGCGTGACGCCGGCGACGGGATGCAGTTGGGCGGGATCGATCGACGGAAAATTGACAGCCATGGGGCACACCTGCCGAAAGGAAAATGCCGGCGCGCGCCGGCATCGATTGGACGAACCGGCGGCCGCTCGCGCGCGCCGCCGCAACTCAGATCACTGACGTCAAGCCAACACGACGCGGCGCACAGGGCACGCCGCGCCGCCGATCATGACAGCTTGCCGTGACAGTGCTTGTACTTCTTGCCGCTGCCGCACGGGCACGGGTCGTTGCGGCCGACCTTCGGCATTTCGCCGCCGGGGCCGCTGTGCGCCATCGCGCTGCCGACCATGTCGGCCGTCGCGGCGGCCGCGGCGACCGCCGCACCGCCGGCCGCCGGCGCGCCGGCTTCCGCGAACTCCGCGTGCTGATACTCGACGTTCTCGAGATGGCTGCTGCGCTCCTCGATCTGCTCGGCCGCCTCTTCGAGCTGCTCCGGCGACTGGATCTGCACGTTCATCACGATCCGCGTGACTTCCTGCTTGATCGCCTCGAGCATCGCTGCGAACAGCTCGAACGCCTCGCGCTTGTATTCCTGCTTCGGATTCTTCTGCGCGTAACCGCGCAGGTGGATGCCCTGACGCAGGTGGTCGAGCGCCGCCAGGTGCTCGCGCCACAGGCGGTCGACCGTCTGCAGCATGACGGAGCGCTCGAACGCGCTGAACGATTCGCGGCCGACCAGCGCAACCTTCGCTTCGTACTGCTCGTCGGCGGCCGTCGTCACCGCGTCGAGGATCTCGTCCGCCGTGATCGACGACGACTCGTTCACCATTTCCTGAATCGCCAGATCGAGCTGCCAGTCGTTGCGCAGCGCTTCCTCGAGCTCGGGCACGTCCCACTGCTCTTCGATGCTGCCTTCCGGCACGAACTGGCGGACGACGTCGGCGATCACGCTGTGACGCATCGCGGTGATCGTCTCGGTGATGTCGTGCGCTTCGAGCAGTTCGTTGCGCTGCTGGTAGATGACCTTGCGCTGGTCGTTCGCGACGTCGTCGTACTCGAGCAGCTGCTTGCGGATGTCGAAGTTGCGCGCTTCGACCTTGCGCTGCGCGGACTCGATCGAACGCGTGACGATGCCGGCCTCGATCGCCTCGCCTTCGGGCATCTTCAGACGATCCATGATCGCGCGCACGCGGTCGCCCGCGAAGATGCGCAGCAGCGGATCGTCGAGCGACAGATAGAAGCGCGACGAGCCCGGATCGCCCTGACGGCCCGCACGGCCGCGCAGCTGGTTGTCGATCCGGCGCGACTCGTGCCGCTCGGTGCCGATGATGTGCAGGCCCCCGGCCGCCTTCACCTGCTCGTGCAGCGATTCCCACTCGTCATGCAGCTGCTGGATGCGGCGCGCCTTCTCGTCGGCCGGAATCGACTCGTCGGCCTCGATGAACGCGGCCTGCTTCTCGACGTTGCCGCCGAGCACGATGTCGGTGCCGCGGCCGGCCATGTTGGTCGCAATCGTGATCGCGCGCGGGCGTCCGGCTTCCGCGACGATCGCGGCTTCGCGCTCGTGCTGCTTCGCGTTCAGCACTTCGTGCGGCAGCCCGGCCTGCTTCAGCAGGTGCGACAGCAGCTCCGAGTTCTCGATCGACGTCGTGCCGACGAGCACCGGCTGACCGCGCTCGTAGCAGTCGCGGATGTCGCGGATCACCGCGTCGTAGCGCTCCTTGGCCGTCTTGTAGATCTGGTCCTGCTTGTCGATCCGCTTCGGCGGACGGTTGGTCGGAATCACGACCGTCTCGAGACCGTAGATCTCGTTGAATTCGTATGCTTCGGTATCGGCGGTACCGGTCATGCCCGCGAGCTTCGCGTACATCCGGAAGTAGTTCTGGAACGTGATCGACGCGAGCGTCTGGTTCTCGCTCTGGATCTTCACGTGCTCCTTCGCCTCGACCGCCTGATGCAGGCCGTCGGACCAGCGGCGGCCCGCCATCAGGCGGCCCGTGAATTCGTCGACGATGACCACTTCGCCGTTCTGCACGACGTAGTGCTGATCCTTGTGGAACAGCGTGTGCGCGCGCAGCGCGGCGTACACGTGATGCATCAGCGTGATGTTCTGCGGCGCGTACAGGCTTTCGCCCTCGCCGATGAGGCCCCACTCGGCGAGCAGGCGCTCGGCCTTTTCGTGGCCCGACTCGGTCAGGAACACCTGGCGCGACTTCTCGTCGAGCGTGTAGTCGCCCGGCTTCTCGACGCCCGTGCCGTCGGCCTTCTCCTCGCCGATCTGGCGCTCGAGCAGCGGCGGCAGCGCGTTCATCCGCACGTACAGCTCGGTGTGATCCTCGGCCTGGCCGGAGATGATCAGCGGCGTGCGCGCTTCGTCGATCAGGATCGAGTCGACTTCGTCAACGACTGCAAAGTTCAGTGCCCGCTGCACGCGTGCGCCGGTCTCGTAGACCATGTTGTCACGCAGGTAGTCGAAGCCGAACTCGTTGTTCGTGCCGTACGTGATGTCGGCCGCGTACGCCTGCTGCTTCTGGTCGTGCTCCATCCCGGACAGGTTGATGCCGACCGACAGACCGAGGAAGTTGTAGAGGCGCGCCATCCATTCGGCGTCGCGCTGCGCGAGATAGTCGTTGACCGTCACGACGTGCACGCCGCGGCCCGACAGCGCATTGAGGTAGACGGGCAGCGTCGCGACCAGCGTCTTGCCTTCGCCGGTGCGCATTTCGGCGATCTTGCCGTAGTGCAGCACCATGCCGCCGATCAGCTGCACGTCGAAGTGGCGCATCTTCAGCACGCGGCGGCTCGCCTCGCGGCAGACCGCGAACGCTTCGGGCAGCAGCTTGTCGAGCGACTCCCCGGCCGCGACACGCTGGCGGAATTCGTCCGTCTTGCCGCGCAACTGGTCGTCCGTCAGCTTCTCGATCTGCGTTTCGAGCGCATTGATCGCCGCGACGGTCTTTTGGTATTGCTTGACGAGCCGCTGGTTGCGGCTGCCAAAAATTTTCTGGAGAAAACCGGTTGTCATCGGATCGGATCCTGCGTCGCAGCACCGGCGCCCGGCGCGTGTTGCGCGCCCCGACGCCCGAGCCCCGGCGGCTTAGCGAATGGGTGGACTCAAACGTCGAATTTTAGCACGCGAGGGCGCACGCGCCCGTGTCTCGGCGGGATCGCGGTTGCGCGCCGCATGCGCGTCGCGAGCGCCGAAACCCGCGCGGGCGCGGGCCGGCGCGAGTACAATCGGCGGCAACCTCCGCGCGCGTGCGCGCCCGAAGAATGACTCGATGACCCGCTTTTCCAACCGTTTCGGCCCGCTCCCCGCGTATCGCCCGCAGCCCGTGTCCGAAGTGCTCGGTCGCGCCGATGCCTTCGCCGCACTGCGCGCCGGCGTCGAGCAGGTCGCGTCGCTGCAGCGCGACCTCGCCGCGTTGCTGCCCGACTATCTGGCGGCGCACGTCGAACCGGGCTTCGTGAAGGACGGCACCCTGACCCTCTTTGCCGCCCACAACGCGCTCGCGGCCCGCTTGCGGCAGGTCGAACCGCGCCTGCTCGCCGATCTGCAAAAGCGCGGCTGGCCCGTGTCGACGCTGCGCGTGCGCGTGCGGCCGAAGGACGCGCCGGAACCGGCTCCGCAGAAGCAGGCGCGCATGACGCCAGCCGGCGCGGCCGCGTTGCGCGATCTGGCCGACCATCTCGCGCCGTCGCCGCTGCAGGCCGCGCTCGCGCGGATGGCCGCGCGCCACGGCGCGAAGAAGACGCCGCGCTGAGCACGCGGCGCGCAAGCGAAACGCAATAAAAAAGCGGCCCGCAGGCCGCTTTTTTTACAGATTCGACTTGCCGCGCTTACGCGAAGGCCGTCTGCGTATCGAACGCGAAGCCGCTCGGCGCAGCTTGCGGATCGTCGAACGTGACGATCTCGTAAGCGTCCTCGTGTGCGAGCAGTTCGCGCAGCAGCGCGTTGTTCAGCCCGTGCCCCGACTTGTACGCGGTGTACGACGCGAGCAGCGGATGGCCGACCACGTACAGATCGCCGATCGCATCGAGCATCTTGTGCTTCACGAATTCGTCGTCGTAGCGCAGGCCGTCGTTGTTCAGGATGCGGTACTCGTCGAGCACGATCGCGTTGTCCATGCTGCCGCCGCGCGCCAGGCCCAGTTCGCGCATCATCTCGACTTCGTGCGCGAAGCCGAACGTGCGCGCGCGCGCGATCTCGCGCACGTACGACGTGTTCGCGAAGTCGACCTCGAGCGCCTGGCCCGTCTTGTCGACCGCCGGATGACGGAAGTCGATCGTGAATTTCAGCTTGAAGCCGAAGAACGGATCGAGACGCGCGAACTTGTCGCCGTCGCGCACTTCGACCGGCTTCTTGACCTTGATGAAGCGCTTCGGCGCATTCTGCTCTTCGATGCCGGCCGACTGGATCAGGAACACGAACGATGCCGCGCTGCCATCCATGATCGGGATTTCCTCGGCCGTCACGTCGACATACAGGTTGTCGATGCCGAGCCCCGCGCACGCGGACATCAGGTGCTCGATCGTCGACACGCGCGCGCCATCCTTCTGCAGCACCGATGCGAGCCGCGTGTCGCCGATCGACATCGCGCTGGCCGGAATATCGACGGGCGTGGGCAAGTCGACGCGCGAAAACACGATCCCCGTGCCCGGCGCGGCGGGACGGAGCGTCAGTTCGACCTTGCGGCCCGAGTGGAGACCGATACCGACGGTCTTCACGATCGATTTGATGGTGCGCTGCTTCAGCATGATGTTCTTTGTCTTGATTGAAGATTCCAATCAGGAGTTATCTTCGATAGGCGTGATTATAGCGTAATTCCCTATTCAACGCCGTTTGAAACTGCGTATCAATCTGTTTCGACTGTTTACCCGCGCCGATACGGGACGGGCCGATGCCCGGAACGGAGGCGTTTCCGGTCATCGGCCCGTGTTACAACTGCCCCGAGCGCGGTAAGCGGCGTTGCCGGCAAGCAACGGCGCACCGCACGATCAGGACGTCAACGTCGCGAGCACGCTCGCCGCATCGCTCACTTCGAATTTGCCCGGCGCTTCGACGGCCAGCGTCTTGACCACACCGTCGTCGACCACCATCGCGTAGCGCAGGGAACGGATTCCCATGCCACGCGCGGACAAATCCTGCGTCAGCCCCAGCGCATGAGTGAAAGCCGCGCTGCCGTCCGCCATCATGCGCACCTTGCCCGCGGTGTGCAGATCACGTCCCCATGCGCCCATCACGAATGCGTCGTTGACGGACACGCACCAGATCTCGTCGATGCCCGCCGCGCGCAAGCGCTCCGCGTGCTCGACATAGCCCGGCACATGCTGCGCCGAGCAGGTCGGCGTGAAAGCGCCCGGCAATCCGAAGATCACCACACGCTTGCCCGCGACCTGTTCGCGCACGCTGAAGGCGTTCGGCCCCAGCGTGCAGCCCTCGCGCGCGTCGTCGACGAATTCGAACAGTTGCGCGTCGGGCAGCGCGTCGCCCACTTGAATCATGGCTGGTCCCTCATAGCGATACGGTTTTTCGGCATGTTGCGGACAGCACGACCCATCCCGCTTCGCGCAAGCGAAGAGGGCACGTCTCCCGGCCCGGCGTCGTCTCGACGCGGCCTGTTGCGGTTCGTGGCATCCATCACGCCGGCGTTACCGCGGCGACACCGCCGCGGCTTCGCCTGTGTATGCGTCAGTCGGCCTGCTTGCGCAGGAAAGCCGGAATGTCGTACGTGTCGACACCCTTCTCCTGCAGCGCCTGCACGTGCGATGCCGCGGTTTCGCGCGAGTTGCGCCACACCGCCGGCGTGTCGAGCGCGCCGTAGTCTGCCGTGCTGACGTGGTGCGGCTGTGCGTAGCCGTGCGAGACCGCGTTGACCGGCTGGTTGTCGGTACCGGTGCGCAGCAGCGTCATCGGTGCCGACTGCTGCTTCTTCGCCGCACGGCCCAGACCCGTCGCCACGACCGTCACGCGCAGCGCATCGCCCATCGCGTCGTCGTACACCGCACCGAAGATCACCGTCGCGTCTTCCGCCGCGTAGCTCTTGATCGTGTTCATCACTTCGCGCGTTTCCGACAGACGCAGCGAACGGCTCGACGTGATGTTGACCAGCACGCCGCGCGCGCCCGACAGATCGACGCCTTCGAGCAGCGGGCTCGCCACGGCCTGTTCCGCCGCGAGGCGCGCGCGATCGACGCCGGCGACCGTCGCCGTGCCCATCATCGCCTTGCCCTGCTCGCCCATCACCGTCTTCACGTCTTCGAAGTCGACGTTCACGAGACCGTCGACGTTGATGATTTCCGCGATGCCGGCCACTGCGTTGTTCAGCACGTCGTCCGCGCACTGGAAGCACTTGTCCATCTCGGCGTCGTCGCCCATCACGTCGAACAGCTTGTCGTTGAGCACGACGATCAGCGAATCGACGTGATCCTCGAGCTGCTGCGAACCGGCTTCCGCGACGCGCATGCGCTTGCCGCCTTCGAACTCGAACGGCTTGCTGACCACGCCGACGGTCAGAATGCCCATCTCCTTCGCGATCTGCGCGACGACCGGTGCCGCGCCCGTGCCGGTGCCACCGCCCATGCCGGCCGTGATGAACACCATGTGTGCGCCGCGCAGTGCGTCCGCGATGCGCTCACGCGCTTCCTCGGCCGCTGCACGGCCCATTTCCGGCTTCGCACCGGCGCCAAGGCCGGTATTGCCGAGCTGGATCACCGACGGTGCACGCGAACGCGACAGCGCCTGCGCATCCGTGTTCATCACGATGAAGTCAACGCCCTGCACGCCGCGGTTGATCATGTGCTGCACGGCATTGCCGCCAGCGCCGCCAACGCCGACCACCTTGATGATGGTGCCGTTGGTTTCGGTTTCCAGCATTTCGAATTCCATTGTTGCCTCCGTCAAGAAAATTACCGCTACTCGGCCGTTATTCGGCAGGAGATCGGGCAACCCCCTGTCGCGCGCCAGCCGCCGGCACCAGCGCGAATTTCGATTCGGTTCTCCGCACGCTCGGTTTGCCGTGCCGCGCGGCGCTTAAAAATTGCTCAGGAACCACTCCTTCATCCGCGAGAAGATCTGCCCCGCGTTGCCGGACTGCACCGCAACCTTGCGGCCGCGCATGCGCTGCGCGCTGCCTTCGACGAGCAGCCCCATCGCCGTCGAATAGCGCGGATTGCGCACGACGTCGGCAAGACCGCCCGCGTACTCGGGCGCACCGATGCGCACCGGCTTCAGGAAAATGTCCTCGCCGAGCTCGACCATGCCCGGCATCATCGCCGCGCCGCCGGTAATGACCACGCCGGAGCTCAGCAGTTCTTCGTAACCCGATTCGCGCACGACCTGCTGCACGAGCGAGAACAGTTCCTCGACGCGCGGCTCGATCACGGCCGCGAGCGCCTGGCGCGACAGCGTGCGCGGACCGCGCTCGCCGAGCCCCGGCACTTCGACCATCTCGTCCGGATCGGCGAGTGCCTGCTTCGCGATTCCGTAGCCGACCTTGATGTCTTCCGCATCGGGCGTCGGCGTGCGCAGCGCCATCGCGATGTCGCTCGTGATCTGGTCGCCGGCGATCGGAATCACGGCCGTGTGACGGATCGCGCCTTCCGCGAAGATCGCGATGTCGGTCGTGCCGCCGCCGATGTCGACGAGCACCACGCCGAGATCCTTCTCGTCTTCGGTCAGCACCGCGAGCGACGACGCGAGCGGCTGCAGGATCAGGTCGTTCACCTCGAGCCCGCAGCGGCGCACGCACTTGACGATGTTCTGCGCGGCGCTGACCGCGCCCGTCACGATGTGCACCTTCACTTCCAGCCGGATCCCGCTCATCCCGATCGGCTCGCGCACGTCTTCCTGCCCGTCGATGATGAATTCCTGCGTGAGGATGTGCAGCACCTGCTGGTCCGTCGGGATGTTGATCGCCTTCGCGGTCTCGATCACGCGCGCGACGTCCGTCTGCGTGACTTCCTTGTCCTTGATCGCGACCATCCCGCTCGAATTGAAGCTGCGGATATGGCTGCCCGCGATGCCGGTGAACACGTTGGTGATCTTGCAGTCGGCCATCAGCTCGGCTTCCTCGAGCGCGCGCTGGATCGATTGCACGGTGGCCTCGATGTTGACCACCACACCTTTTTTCAGACCCTTCGATTCGCTCTGGCCCAGACCGATCACCTCGTAATGGCCTTCGCCCTTCAGCTCGGCGACGATGGCCACCACCTTCGACGTGCCGATGTCGAGGGAAACCAGCAGATCCTTGTAGTCTTTGCTCATAAAGTGCTCTTGCGTGTGATCTCTCGTTACTTCTTGCGCTTGTCGGTATCGGTCAGGAACCGCATGCTTGCCGCGCGAATCGCGAATCCGTTCGGATAGCGCAGGTCCGCGTACTCGATGTCGTTGCCCCAGCGCTCCGTGACCGCCGGCCACGCGGCGACGAGGCGCTGGCTCCGGTCATGCAGCGTGTCGTTGTTGCGCTCTCTGCCCAGCTCGACCTGCATCCCGTTCGACAGCTTCACCGTCCACGCGTAGCGCGCCGACAGCGTCACTTCTTCCGGCGCCGCCTTCAGCGGCGCAAACCATTTCTCGAAGTCGCGATACCGCGCGACGACTTCCTTCGCACTGCCCTCCGGGCCGTCGAACGCGGGCAGTTCCCGATCGAGCTCGCCCTGGTTCGCGGTGAACAGCTCGCCGTCGACGCTCACGAGCTGGCTGCTGCCCCAGGTACCGAGCGGCTTGTACTCTTCCAGCGTCACGGCGAGCGCGTTCGGCCACACGCGGCGCACGCTCGCGTGCCGCACCCACGGCATCTGCTCGAA
This sequence comes from Burkholderia multivorans ATCC BAA-247, assembly GCF_000959525.1. Lineage (NCBI taxonomy): Bacteria > Pseudomonadati > Pseudomonadota > Betaproteobacteria > Burkholderiales > Burkholderiaceae > Burkholderia > Burkholderia multivorans. The sequence continues at coordinate 635,687 of NZ_CP009832.1, read as the reverse complement.
CGCGGCGCGCGCCGTGTCGAGATCGACCGTGAAGAAGTTGCCCTTCAGCCGGCCGACGAGCCCCGCACGCACCGTCGGCGTGTTGATGTGCTCGGTGTCGCCGTCGATCCGTATCTCGCGCAGCGTGAACGTCGGACGCTGAATCAGCCAGTAGCAGCCGGCCGCCGCCAACACGAGCAGCAGCAGCGCGTACAACGCGCTGGCGGCAAGGTTGAGTTGGCGAACGTTGTTCCACATACGTGTTCCGTTTCCGCGTCAGTCGTTGAGCGTGAGCGACAGCACCTTCACGACCAGTTCCGAATAGCTGATGCCGATTGCGCGCGCGGCCTTCGGCGGCAGCGAGTGGTCGGTCATGCCCGGTGCCGTGTTCACTTCGAGGAAGTACGCGTTGCCGGCCGCGTCGAGCATGAAGTCCGCCCGGCCCCAGTCGGTGCAGCCGAGCACGTCGAACGCGCGGCGCGCGAGGCGCTTCAGCTGCGCTTCCTGGTCGGCCGGCAGCCCGCACGGGATCAGGTATTGCGTGTCGTCGGCCACGTACTTCGCGTGATAGTCGTAGAACTCGCCCGCGGGCACGATCTTGATCAGCGGCAGATCGAGATCGCCGGCGATGCACGCCGTGTATTCACCTCCGCCTTCGATGCTCTTCTCGACGATCACGATCTTGTCGTGCGTCGCGGCTTCCGCGAGCGCGGCCGGCAGCGCGTCGGCCGTTTTCACCTTCAGCACCGCGACGCTCGAGCCTTCGCTCGCCGGCTTCACGAACAGCGGCAGGCCGAGCTTCGCGACGATCTCGGTCGCGCGCGCGGCGTAGTCGTCGTCGCGCATCACCGTCTCGAACGGCGGCGTCGGCACGCCCGTCTGCTGCCACACGAGCTTCGTGCGGAACTTGTCGAGCCCGAGCGCCGAGCCGAGCACGCCGCTGCCCGTGTAGCGAATGCCGTAGAAATCGAGCGCGCCCTGGATCTGGCCGTTCTCGCCGTAGCCGCCGTGCAGCGCGTTGAACGCGCGCACGAAGCCTTCGTCCTTCAGCGCCGACAGCGGCCGCTCGGCCGGGTCGAACGGATGGGCGTCGACGCCTGCGTCGCGCAGCCCCTGCAGCACGAGGCGGCCCGAGGTGAGCGACACCTCGCGCTCGGCGGATTCGCCGCCGAACAACACCGCCACCTTGCCGAAACGTTTCGGATCGATCCCGCTCATGTCATCCCTTCTGTTGCGTGTTCTGCACGATCTTCGCCGGCACGCCGCCGATCGAACCCGCGCCCATCGTGATTACTACGTCGCCGTCCTGCGCGACCTTCGCCAGTGCCTCCGGCAACGCGTCGACCGTCTCGACGAACACCGGTTCCACCTTCCCCGCCGCGCGCAGCGCGCGCGACAGCGCGTCGCCGTTGGCCGTCGCGATCGCCGCCTCGCCGGCCGCATACACTTCGGTCAGCACCAGCGCGTCGACCGTCGACAGCACGTTGACGAAATCGTCGAAGCAGTCGCGCGTGCGCGTATAGCGGTGCGGCTGGAACGCGAGCACGAGCCGGCGGCCGGGGAACGCACCGCGTGCGGCCGCGATCGTCGCGGCCATCTCGACCGGGTGATGACCGTAGTCGTCGATCAGCGTGTAGCGGCCGCCGTCGGCGGTCGGCACGTCGCCGTAGCGCTGGAAGCGCCGGCCGACGCCGTTGAATTCGGCCAGCGCCTGCTGGATCGCGTCGTCCGACACGCCGAGATCGGTCGCGATCGCGATCGCCGCGAGCGCGTTCTGCACGTTGTGCAGGCCCGGCAGGTTCAGCACGACCGCGAGCGGCGTGCGTCCTTCGCGGATCACCGTGAAATGCATGCGACCGTCGCGCGCGTCGATGTCCTCCGCGCGCACCTGCGCGTCGGGCGACAGGCCGTAGCGCACGACCGGCTTCGAAATGAACGGGATGATCTGCCGCACGTTCGGATCGTCGACGCACACGACCGCGCTGCCGTAGAACGGCAGGCGCTGCGTGAATTCGATGAACGCCTGCTTGAGCCGCGCGAAATCGTGGCCGTACGTATCCATGTGATCGGCGTCGATGTTCGTGATCACTTCGATCACCGGATACAGGTTCAGGAACGACGCGTCGGATTCGTCGGCCTCGGCGACGATGAAGTCGCCGGTGCCGAGCCGCGCGTTCGCGCCGGCGCTGATCAGCCGGCCGCCGATCACGAACGTCGGGTCGAGGCCGCCCGCGGCGAGCACGCTCGCGACGAGGCTCGTCGTCGTGGTCTTGCCGTGCGTGCCGGCGATCGCGATCCCCTGCTTCAGGCGCATCAGTTCCGCGAGCATCACCGCGCGCTGCACGATGGGCACGCGCTGCGCGCGCGCGGCCAGCACTTCCGGGTTGTCCGAGCGCACGGCCGTCGACACGACGACCGCGTTCGCGCCTTCGATGTTCGCCGCGTCATGGCCGATCGCGATCCGCGCACCGAGCGCAGCCAGGCGATCGGTCACCGCGTTGCGCGCGAGATCCGAGCCGCTGACCTGATAGCCGAGATTGACGAGCACTTCCGCGATGCCGCTCATGCCCGCGCCGCCGATCCCGACGAAATGAATGTGTTTGACGATGTGTTTCATTGCAATGATTCCAGGTTCGCGCCGGCTACCGTCGCGCACACGCGCGCGACTTCGTCGGTAGCCTCGGGCTTTGCCAGCGAGCGCGAACGCTCCGCCATCGCCGCGAGCGACGCCCGCGACTGGCCGCGCAGCCAGTCGGCGAGCAGTTCCGCCGACAGGTCGCGTTGTTGCACCAGCACCGCGGCACCCGCATCGGCGAGGAACGCGGCATTGGTCGTCTGGTGATCGTCGACCGCGTACGGGAACGGCACGAACAGCGCCGCGACGCCCACCGCCGCGATTTCCGACACCGTCATCGCGCCGGAGCGGCAGATCACGAGATCGGCCGCCGCATAGGCGGCCGCCATGTCGTCGATGAACGGCACGAGCCGCACGTCGTCGCCCGCCGCGAAGCCGGCGGCTTCGTAATTCGCCTTCAGCGCGTCGATGTGCTTGGCGCCCGCCTGATGCACGACGCGCGGACGCTCGCCGGGCGCGAGCAGCGCCAGCGCACGCGGCACGACTTCGTTCAGCGCGGCGGCGCCCAGGCTGCCGCCGACGACCAGCACGTTGAGCGGGCCGCTGCGCGCCGCATAGCGTGCTTTGGGCGGTTCCGTGCGCGCAAGTTCCGCGCGAATCGGATTGCCGGTCCATTCGGCGTGCGGCAGCGCGCCGGGAAACGCGACCAGCACGCGCTTCGCGAACTTCGCGAGCACCTTGTTCGCGAGGCCCGCGATCGAATTCTGCTCGTGCAGCACGAGCGGACGGCCCGACAGCGCGGTCATCACGCCGGCCGGGAACGTGATGTAGCCGCCCATGCCGAGCACGACGTCAGGCCGCACGCGGCGCAGCGCGCCGAGACTCTGCGCGCAGGCACGCAGCAGGTTGAACGGCAGTGCGAGCTTGGTCTTCAGCCCTTTGCCGCGCAGCCCGCCGAAGCGCACGTATTCCATCGGAATCCCGTGCTTCGGCACGAGCGTCGCTTCCATCCCGGCCGGATTGCCGAGCCACACGACGCGCCAGCCCGCCGCTTCCATCCGGTGCGCGACCGCGAGCCCCGGGAACACGTGGCCCCCGGTGCCGCCTGCCATCACCATCAGCGTGCGTCGCGACGCGGTCATACCTTCCCTCCGCGCATGAGCACCCGGTTCTCGTAATCGACCCGCAGCAGCACCGCAAGCGCGACGCAGTTCAGCAAAATGCCCGAGCCACCGTAGCTGACGAGCGGCAGTGTCAGGCCCTTCGTCGGCAGCAGCCCGAGGTTCACGCCCATGTTGATGAACGCCTGCGCGCCGAACCAGATGCCGATGCCCTTCGCCATCAGCCCCGCGAACGTGCGATCGAGCGCGAGCGCCTGACGGCCGATCTCGAACGCGCGGCGCACGATCCAGTAGAACAGCAGGATCACGACCAGCACGCCGACGAAACCGAGCTCCTCGCCGATCACCGCGAGGATGAAGTCGGTATGCGCTTCCGGCAGGTAGTTCAGCTTCTCGACGCTGCCGCCGAGACCGACGCCGAACCACTCGCCGCGGCCGAATGCGATCAGCGAGTGCGTGAGCTGGTACGCCTTGCCCTGCGCGTAGCGCTCGTCCCACGGATCGAGATACGCGAAGATCCGCTCGCGCCGCCACGGCGACAGCCACACGAGCATCGTGAACGTGCCGATCGCGGTCGCGACGAGGCCGCCGAACAGCTTGCCGTTCACGCCGCCGAGGAACAGCACGCCCATCGCGATCGCCGCGACCACCATGAACGCGCCCATGTCCGGCTCGAGCAGCAGCAGCGCACCGACGAGGCCGACTGCGAACGCCATCGGCAGAAAGCCCTTCGCGAAGCTCTGCATGTATTCCTGCTTGCGCACCGTGTAGTTCGCCGCGTAGATCGTCACCGCGAGCTTCATGATTTCCGACGGCTGCATGTTGGTGATGCCGAGCGGAATCCAGCGTCGTGCGCCGTTCACGCCCTTGCCGACGTGCGGAATCAGCACGATCACGAGGCCGACGAGCGCGATCAGGAAAAGGTGCGGCGCGTACTTGTCCCACGTCGACACCGGCACGCGGAACGCAATCACCGCCGCGATGAACGCGACGACGAGCGAGACGACGTGGCGCATCAGGAACGCGTAGTCGTGATACTGCGCGTACTTCGGCGAATCGGGCATCGCGATCGACGCCGAATACACCATCACGACGCCGAGCCCGAGCAGCGCGATCGCGACCCACAGCAGCGAGTAGTCGAAATCGAGCATCCGCGAGCGGCTCGGGCGCACGCCGTTGACGACGCTCGCGAGGCCGCCGGTCGCCGCGCGCGTGGCCGACGCGACGCGGCCGCCCGCGGCATTGCCGCCGGCATCGCGCCGGTCGTTGAAACGGGAGACGAGGCGATCGGACCAGCTCATGGCGTCGCTCCTTTGTCGGTGGCGAGTTCGTCGACCGCCGCACGGAACACGTCCGCCCGGTGGGCATAGTTACGGAACATGTCGAGGCTCGCGCATGCGGGCGACAGCAGCACCGCGTCGCCGGGCTCCGCGAGCGCCGCTGCCGCGTGCACGGCTGCTTCGAGCGTCGGATGCTCGGCGAGCGGCACGCCGGTTTCCGCGAGCGTGTCGCGGATCGCCGGCGCATCGCGGCCGATCAGCATCACTGCACGGCACCAGCGCGCGACCGGCGCGACGAGCGGCGCGAAATCCTGGCCCTTGCCGTCGCCGCCGGCGATCAGCACGGTCTTCTGCGCGAGCCCGTCGAGCGCGGCGACCGTCGCGCCGACGTTCGTGCCCTTGCTGTCGTCGACGTAGTCGACGTCGTCGATCGTCGCGATCACTTCGACGCGATGCGCTTCGCCGCGGTACTCGCGCAGCGCGTGCAGCAGCGGCGCGGCCGACAGGTCGATCGCGCGCGCGAGCGCGAAGGCGGCCAGCGCGTTCGCCGCGTTGTGCAGCCCGCGGATGCGCAGCGCGTCGGCCGGCATCAGCCGCTTGTGCGCGATGTCGGGCGTATGCGCGTCGCGCTTGCGACGGCGCGTCGTCGTCGCCGTTTCGTCCGGTGCGTCGCGATCGATCGCTTCGACGAGCCATGCGATGCCGTTGTCGCGCGACAGCCCATAATCGCCGTCCTGCGTCGGCTCGTTCAGGCCGAACGTGATCGTGCGCGGCGCGTCGGCCGCGCCGGCCGCCGGTGCGAACTTCATCACGACCGGATCGTCGCGGTTCAGCACGCGCGTCGTCGTCGCGCCGAAAATCCGGCCCTTCGCGGCCGCGTACGCGTCGAAGCTGCCGTGCCAGTCGAGATGATCCTGCGTGATGTTGAGGATCGCGGCCGCATCGGGTGCGAACGTGCGCGCGGTTTCGAGCTGGAAGCTCGACAGTTCGAGCACCCAGACGTCGGGCAGCGCCGTGTCGTCGATGGCGGCCGCGAGCCGGTCGAGCATCGCCGGGCTGATGTTGCCGGCCACCGCGACCTTCTTGCCCGCGCGCTGGCACAGCAGGCCCGTGAGGCTCGTCGTCGTCGTCTTGCCGTTCGTGCCGGTGATCGCGAGCACCTTCGGCTGATAGCCGCTCGTGCCGAGGGCGCGCAACGCCTGTGCGAAGAATTCGAGTTCACCCCATACGGCGATGCCGCGCTCGTTCGCAGCCGCGAGCAGCGTCGCGAGCGCGGGCTCGAGCGGCGACAGGCCGGGGCTCAACCCGACGATCTCGACGCCGCCGTCGAGCAGCGCGGGCCCGAACGGCCCGCCGACGAATTCCGCGTCGATGCCTTCGGCGCGCAGTGCGGCAAGGTTCGGCGGCGCCTCGCGGGTATCGGCAATGCGCAGCCGGCACCCGTGCCTCGCGCACCACCGCGCGATCGCGAGGCCCGATTCGCCGAGCCCCAGCACGAGCACCATCGGCCGTTGCCGATCTCCAAACATCTCGCCAGACATCCTTGTTACCTTTCCTTTACCGCAACTTGAGGGTGGACAGACCGAACAGGCACAGCATCAACGTGATGATCCAGAAACGCACCACCACCTGCGTTTCCTTCCAGCCGGACAATTCGAAATGGTGATGCAGCGGCGCCATCTTGAAGATGCGCCGCCCTTCGCCGTAACGCTTCTTCGTGTACTTGAACCACGTGACCTGCAGCATCACCGACAGCGTTTCCGCGACGAAGATGCCGCCCATGATGAACAGCACGATTTCCTGGCGCACGATCACCGCGACCGTGCCGAGCGCGCCGCCGAGCGCGAGTGCGCCGACGTCGCCCATGAACACCTGCGCGGGGTGCGTGTTGTACCAGAGGAACGCGAGCCCTGCCCCGCCCATCGCCGAGCAGAAGATCAGCAGCTCGCCGGCGCCCGGAATGTGCGGGAACAGCAGATATTTCGAATAGACGGCGCTGCCCATCACGTACGCGAACACGCCGAGCGACGCGCCGACCAGCACGACCGGCATGATCACGAGACCGTCAAGGCCGTCGGTGAGGTTCACCGCGTTGCTCGCGCCGACGATCACGAAATAGGTCAGCGCGATGAAGCCCCACACGCCGAGCGGATAGCTGATCGACTTCAGGAACGGCAGCATCAGGTCGGCCCGCGCCGGCAGCCCCATCGACAGCCCGCTGCGCACCCACGCCATGAACAGGTCGAAGACGCGCACGTTGTTCGCCTCCGACACGCTGAACGCGAGATAAACGGCCGCGAACAGGCCGATCACCGACTGCCAGAAATACTTCTCGCGCGACGACATCCCGCGCGGATCCTTGTAGACGACCTTGCGGTAGTCGTCGACCCAGCCGATCACGCCGAAGCCGAACGTGACGAGCATCACGATCCAGATGAAACGGTTCGTCAGATCGCCCCACAGCAGCGTCGCGACCGCGATGCCGATCAGGATCAGCACGCCGCCCATCGTCGGCGTGCCCGATTTGACGAGGTGCGTCTGCGGGCCGTCCTTGCGCACGGCCTGCCCGACCTTCATTTCCGTCAGCTTGCGGATCACCCACGGTCCGCACACGAGCCCGATGCCGAGCGCCGTGATGGTGGCCATCACGGCACGGAACGTCAGGTACGTGAACAAGCGCAAAAAGCTTGCGTCTCCTTGCAGCCATTGCGCCAGCGCCAGCAGCATGCTTCCTTCCTTCTACTCAGTGGGCGGCGGGCGTCGTGCCCGCCGCGGGTTGGTTCGTCAGCGCGTCGACCACGCGCTCCATCTTCATGTACCGCGAGCCCTTCACGAGCACCGACGCGTCGGCGCCGTAGCCCGCCGCGAGCAGCGCGTCGACGAGCGTGCCGACCTCGTCGAAATGGCGCGCCGCTTCGCCGTACGCCGCGCAGGCGTCGCGCGATGCGTCGCCGAGCGCGAACAGCGCGTCGATGCCGCGCTCGCGCGCGTATGCGCCTACCTCACGGTGAAACGCCGGCCCTTCGTCGCCGACCTCGCCCATGTCGCCGATCACCAGCACGCGCGGCGCCGGTTGCGCAGCGAGCACGTCGATCGCCGCGCGCATCGAGTCGGGGTTCGCGTTGTACGTATCGTCGACGACCGTCGCGCCGGCGAGGCTGCCCGCGCTCGCGCGACGCACCTGCAGCCGGCCCTTGACCGGTTCGAACGATTCGAGGCCCTGCTTGATCGCCGACAGCGCGACGCCTCCGGCCAGCGCGGCCGCCGTCGCGGCCAGCGCATTGCGTGCGTTGTGCTCGCCGAGCGCGCGCAGCCGCACGGTCAGCGTGCCCGACGGCGTATCGATCGCGAGCTCGCCTCCGTGCAGCCGGCCGGTGACTTGCGCCGCCGTCTGCCGTTCGTCGTCGTGCAGCGCGAAATCGAGAATCCGGTTGCCGGTCGCCGCGACGCGCCAGATGCTCGCGTACGCATCGTCGGCCGGAAACACCGCGACGCCGTCGGGCGGCAGCGCATGGATCACGGCCGCGTGTTCGAGCGCGACGGCTTCGACCGTCGCCATGAACTCCTGGTGCTCGCGCTGCGCGTTGTTCACGAGCGCGACCGTCGGCGCCGTCAGGCGCGCGAGGATCTCCGTTTCGCCCGGATGATTCATTCCGAGCTCGATCACCGCGAGGCGGTGCGCGGCCGTCAGGCGCAGCAGCGTCAGCGGCAGGCCGACGTCGTTGTTCAGATTGCCGGCCGTCGCGAGCCGTGCGTGGGCGCCGACCGCCGCGGCAAAGATCGACGCGATCATTTCCTTCACGGTCGTCTTGCCGTTGCTGCCCGTCACCGCGACGACCGGCAGCGCGAATCGTTTGCGCCAGCCGTGCGCGAGCGCGCCGAGCGCCGCGCGCGTTTCGCCGCCGACGATCATCGGCAGCGCGACGCCCGCCGGCGCCTGCGCGACCAGCGCAGCCGCGGCGCCGCGCGCGGCGACGTCCGCGAGAAAGTCGTGCGCGTCGAAGCGCTCGCCTTTCAGCGCGACGAACAGGTCGCCCGCACCGACGGTGCGGCTGTCGGTCGACACGCGCTCGAACGTCACGTGCGCATCGCCATGAACCGTCGCGCCGGGAATCAGGCGCGCGGCTTCGTCGAGACTCAGCATCGTCATTCGCCGCCTCCCTTGCCGTGCGTCGCGCGCGCCGCGAGCGCGAGCCGCGCGTGGTCCTGGTCGGAGAATGCGCGCTTCTTGCCCATGATTTCCTGCGTTGCCTCGTGTCCCTTGCCGGCGAGCACGACGACGTCCTCGCGCGCCGCGCCGCGCACGGCCTGCAGGATCGCGCTCGCGCGATCCTCGATGCGGCGCGCGCGATCGGGCGCCGTCATGCCGGCGACGATCTGGTCGATGATCGCTTGCGGATCCTCGCTGCGCGGGTTGTCGCTCGTGACGACGACGTCGTCGGCGAGCCGCTCGGCGATCGCGCCCATCAGCGGGCGCTTGGTCGCATCGCGATCGCCGCCGCAGCCGAACATGCAGACGAGCCGCCCGCCGCGCGCGACGGCGATCGGGCGCAGCGCGTCGAGCGTCTTCTCGAGCGCATCGGGCGTATGTGCGTAATCGATCACGACGAGCGGCTCGTCGTTCTGCAGCCGTCCGCCGAGACGCTGCATCCGGCCGTTGACGGGCTCGAGCCGCGCGATCTCGGCAAGCGCCGCGTCGAACGGCACGTCGGCCGCGAGCAGCGCGCCGAGCACGGCGAGCAGGTTGCTGACATTGAACGTGCCGAGCGTGCCGACCTCGACGTCCGCGTCGCCCCACGACGAACGCAGACGGAATGCCGTGCCCGTCGCGGTCGCCCGCACGTCGAGCGCGACCAGTTCGCGATCGGCGTCGAGCGCCTGCTGCGTATCGCCGATCCCGTACGCGATCGTGCGCACGCGGCCCGCGAGTTTTTCGAGCAGGCGGCGGCCGGCCGCGTCGTCGCGGTTCACGACCGCCGCGCGCAGCCCGCGCCAGGCGAACAGCTTCGCCTTCGCCGCTTCGTACGCTTCGAATGTGCGGTGATAGTCGAGGTGATCCTGCGTCAGATTCGTGAAGACGGCGATGTCGAACGCCGTGCCGTTCACGCGCCCCTGATGCAGCGCGTGCGACGACACTTCCATCGCGACCGCCTGCGCGCCGCCATCGCGCAGCTGCGCGAGGCTGCGCTGCAGCTGCGGCGCATCGGGCGTCGTGAAGCCGGTCGGCACGAGATGGCCCGGCATTCCGCTGCCCAGCGTGCCGATGATGGCGCACGGCTGGTGCAGCGCCGTCAGCGCGGCGGCGATCCACTGCGTGCAGGTGGTCTTGCCGTTCGTGCCCGTCACGCCGATCGCGAGCAGGCCGTCGCTCGGATCGCCGTACCAGCCGCTCGCGATCTCGCCGGCGAGCTGGTCGAGCGCCGGCACCGCGAGCGCGACGGGCGCGTTCGGCGTGGCGGCGAGTCCCTCCGGCTGGTACAGCACGGCGGCCGCGCCGCGCGCGAGCGCGTCGGCAATGAATGCGCGATTGTCTGCCCCGTCGACCGCATAGGCGACGAACACGTCGCCGGCCCGAAGGCTGCGCGTGTCCGCATGCAATTGCGCGGCGGGGGCTACATGCTGACGCAGCCACGCAAGCGCGGCTGCGATTTGCTGATGCGCCGGATGGGAACTGCGAGCGGCGCTCATCGAACGACTCCTGGTGAATTGCGTGTGGTGCTGGATACGATCATATGCTTCGCCTTGCCGCCCGCGGCCAGCTTTTGCGCACCGGTCGAAGGCGCCGTAGCGGGCGAATCGTCCGACACGACGAGCTGCTTGATCGGCATGTTCGGCGGCACGTTCAGCGCGCGCAGCGTATCGCCCGCGATCGCCGAGAAGACGGGGCCGGACACCTGTCCGCCGAAGTGGCTGCCGGCGGTCGGCTCGTCGACCGACACCGCGACGACGATCCGCGGATTCGGCATCGGCGCCATCCCGACGAACGACGCGCGGTACTTGCGCGTATATCCATGGCCTTCATGCTTGTACGCGGTACCGCTCTTGCCGCCGACGCGATAGCCGGGCACCGCCGCATCGGGCGACGTGCCGCCCGGCGCGACCACGGTCTCGAGCATCGCCCGCACTTCGCGCGCGGTGGTCGGTGTAAACACCTGCGTACCGGCGATCGGCTGCTTGGGGTCGGTCTTGAAAATGGTCACGGGCATCAGTTCGCCGTCGTGCGCGATCGCCGTGTAGGCGCGCGCGAGCTGGAACAGCGAGGCGGACAGCCCGTAGCCGTACGACATCGTCGCCTGCTCGATGCGGCGCCAGCTCTTCCACGGACGCAGCCGGCCCGCGGCCGCGCCCGGGAAGCCGACCTTCGGCGCCTGGCCGAGGCCGATGCTCGTATACATGTTCCACATTTCCTCGGGCCGCATCGTCATCGCGATCTTCGTCGCGCCGATGTTGCTCGACTTCTGGATCACGCCGCCGACCGTCAGCGTGCCGAAACCGGCATCGTCGGTGATCGGCGCGCCGTCGAGCACGAAATGCCCGTTGCCCGTTTCGACGAGCGTATTCGGCGTCACGCGGTGCAGGTCGAGCGCGAGCGACACCGTAAAGGGCTTCATGATCGAGCCCGGCTCGAACACGTCGGTCAGGATCCGGTTGCGCAGCTGCTCGCCGGTCAGCCGCGAGCGGTCGTTCGGGTTGTACGTCGGATAGTTGACGAGCGCGAGCACTTCGCCGGTACGCACGTCGACGACCATCGCCGCGCCGGCCTTCGCCTTGAACTTCTCGACGGCGGCTTTCAGGTTCGCATACGCGATGTACTGGATCTTGCTGTCGATCGACAGATCGACGTCCGTGCCGTTGTGCGGCGGAATCTGCTCGGCGACGTCCTCGACGATGTGGCCGAGGCGGTCCTTGATCACGCGGCGCATGCCGGACGTGCCCGACAGCAGCTTCTGGTCGCCGAGCTCGACGCCCTCCTGCCCTTCGTCCTCGACGTTCGTGAAGCCGATCAGGTGCGCGGTGATCTCGCCTTCCGGATAGAAGCGCTTGTATTCGTTGCGCTGATAGATGCCGGGAATGTCGAGCGCGGCGACCTTGTCCGCGATGTCGATCGGCACCTGGCGCTTCACGTAGACGAAGCCTTTGTCTTCCGACAGCTTGACGCGCAGCTCCTTCGGCGTCATGCCGAGCAGCTTGCCGAGCTGGTTGATCTTGTCGGCGCCGAGATCGTCGGGCACCGCGTCCGGAATCGCCCAGATCGCGCGCACGGGCAGGCTCGTCGCGAGCACGAGCCCGTTGCGGTCGAGGATCTTGCCGCGCGTGGCCGGCAGTTCGATCGTGCGCTGATACCGGCTTTCGCCCTGCTTCTGATAGAACGCGTTGCCCGGCCCCTGGATCCAGAAGGCGCGGGCCGCGAGCGCGACGAACGCCATGAACAGCATGAACACGACGAGCTTCGAGCGCCACATCGGCAGATGCACGGACAGCACGGGGCTCGACGAGAACTTCACGTCGTGGCGCTTCTGCGGAGGCTTCTTCATCGCGCGCCTCCCTTGCCCTTGCCGGCCGAGTCGGCCGATGCGGGGATCGGCGCGTCGACGGCCTTCGCGGCGCCCGGCGGCAGCGTCAGGTACTGCGTGCGGCCGGTCGTGATCGGCTGCATCTTCAGCGAGTCGTTCGCGAGCTGCTCGATGCGCGACGTTTTCGACAGCGCGCTCTGCTGATATTGAAGCTGCGCGTAATCCTGCTGGAGCTGACGCTCCTGCGATTGCGCGCGCTGCAACTGGATGAAGATCTGCCGCTGCTGGTTCGTCGAGTTGACGACGGACAGCGCACAGCCCATCACGATGATCAACAGGAAGATGTTGAAGCGGCTCATGGCGTGACGCGCTCCGCAATGCGCATCACGGCCGAACGGGCTCGCGGGTTGGCGACCACTTCCGCTTCACTCGGAAACTGGCGGCCGATGATCTTGAGCGGCGGGCTCGGGAGGTCGACGGCACGGATCGGCAGGCGACGATCGACCGCAGGCGCACTGGCGTGCGCCTGCATGAATCGCTTGACGATCCGGTCCTCGAGTGAATGAAAGCTGATGACCACCAGCCGCCCCCCTTGCTCCAGCAACGACAATGCCGCGTCTAGTACGACTTGCAGGTCCGCAAGCTCTTGATTGACGTGAATCCGTATAGCCTGAAAGGTGCGGGTTGCCGGATCCTTGCCCTTCTCACGGGTTTTGACGACGTGACCCACGATTTGGGCAAGCTCGCCCGTGCTGTCGAGAGGCCCGAGACGGTCGGACTCTGCCCGGCGAGCAACAAGCGCCTTTGCAATCTGAAAAGCAAACCGTTCTTCCCCATAATCTCGTATCACCTCCGTCAGTTCCTGCAGCGAAGCCCGCGCGAGCCATTCCGCCGCCGATTCGCCGCGCGTCGGATCCATACGCATGTCCAGCGGACCATCGGCGCGGAAGCTGAAGCCGCGCGCCGGATCGTCCACCTGCGGCGAGGACACGCCCAGGTCCAGCAATACACCCGACACCTTCTCGATGCCGCGCGCCGCAAGCGCGCCGCGCATCGAGGCAAAGCTGTCATGCACGATCGAGAAGCGCGCATCGGCCATCGCCTGCGCCGTCTCGATCGCTCTCGGATCCTTGTCGAACGCGATCAGCCGCCCGGCCGGCCCGAGCCGCGCGAGCACCGCGCGGCTGTGACCGCCGCGCCCGAACGTGCCGTCGACGTAGATGCCGTCCGGACGCGTCACGAGCGATTCGACCGCTTCGTCCAACAGCACCGTCCGATGCTGCAATTCGTTTCCCATCGCGGGCGTCTCCGTCACCGCAATCAGAACGTGAAGTTCTTCAGCGCGTCGGGCATGCCCTGCGCCATCGCTGCCTGCTCCTTCGCGATGTAGGTCTGCGAATCCCACAGCTCGAAGTGACTACCCATTCCCAACAACATGACTTCCTTTTCCAGCCCCGCTGCCATGCGCAGCTCGGGCGATACGAGAATCCGGCCCGCGCTGTCGAGATCGACATCCATCGCATTGCCGAGAAAAATCCGCCGCCACCAGTGCGCGTCCATCGGCAGCGCGGCGATCTTGGCGCGGAACACCTCCCATTCAGGGCGCGGAAACAGCAACAGGCAGCCGTCCGGGTGCTTGGTCACAGTCACCCGTCCTTCTGCCTGTCCTTGCAGCGCTTCGCGATAGCGAGCCGGCACCGACATCCGCCCTTTCGCATCGAGCGTCAGCGCCGACGCCCCTTGGAACACGTTCCGCTCTCCCGTTCAGGGCACCGAAGCACCCGCTCTCAAGGCTGAGAATTTAGCCGGATTAGCCCGCCAAATCACACAAAAATACACTTTCTCACACTGTCTCCCACTTTAGAGGAAGGGTGTGGCACGGTCAAGGGAGCGGCCCGCTTTTTTGACGAATTTTGTTAGTTAGAACAAGGACTTACGCGCACATGCTCATGCAGCCCCTTATCCAAAAACCGTTATAAATGAATGAGCTAGTGCAACTTGTGAAGGTGATACGTGAGAAGGGCCGGGCAGACGGGGACGGGGACAGGACTTTCGGGGACGGGAAAACGCGGACGAAACGGGCGGGTTGGACGGGGTGGCCGGCGCGGCACGTCGTCCGCCGCCGGCGCGCATCTTACAGGTAGTACGCCGTGCGCGTCATGATTTTCGACGCGGCGCGCATCAGCATTCGCGCGGGCAGCGGCAACTCGATGCCGCCGGCATCCGTGGCCGCCTTGCCGTGCTTCGCTTCGTCGACGCGCATTTGCTCGACGATCGCGCGCGACGCCGTATCGCCGGCCGGCAGGTCCGACAGGTGGCCGTCGAGATGACTCTCGACCTGGCGCTCCGTCTCGGCCATGAACCCCAGGCTCACCTTGTCGCCGAGCGTGCCGGCCGCGACGCCGATCGCGAGTGCGCCCGCGTACCACAGCGGATTCAGCACGCTCGGACGCGAATCGAGCTCCTTGAGGCGATGGGCCGTCCACGCGAGGTGATCTTCCTCCTCGCGCGCGGCGTCCTCGAACATCGCCTTGGCGGACGGCGAACGTGCCGTGAGCTTCTGCGCCTGATAGAGCGCCTGCGCGCAGACTTCGCCGACGTGATTCACGCGCATCAGCCCGGCCGCGTGCGTGCGCTCGGCCGGTGTGAGCTCGGCGGCCGGCGCCTCGGCCGGCGCGGGCACCGGGCGGCTCATCCGGCTGATACCCGTAAGCGACCGCAGCCCGCGGTCGAATTCGCTGATCAGTTCATCCAACACCATCCTGTTCTCCTGGCTGCATGTGCCGCCGCCGCGAATGGCGAAGGCACGCGTCCCGCTGCGTAAACGACTTGATTCTTCAGCGGAAATTGCGGTTAACCCGTGATTTTAACCATTGTTGCATAAAGGAAACATGCCGAGGTTGCGGTACGGCATTTCGCTTTGTGGCAAAAATCCGTTTTGCTACATTACGAGCGACTTCTTGCGAAGTTGACGGGGGCAGCCGGCAAAACATAACTACCCGCCCCGACAGAAAAATTCAGTGATTCTTGGAGATCCGTTAATGAAAAAGTCGCTTCTCGCGCTCGTCGCGCTGGGCGCGTTCGCTGGCGCTGCCCATGCGCAAAGCAGCGTGACGCTTTACGGCATCATCGATGAAGGTTTCATCTTCAACAACAACGCGAAGGGCCAGCACCTGTACGGTCTGAGCAGCGGCGTCATGCAGGGTAGCCGTTTCGGCCTGCGCGGCACCGAAGACCTCGGCGGCGGCCTGAAGGCGATCTTCACCCTCGAAAACGGCTTCGACGTGAACTCGGGCAGGCTCGGCCAGGGCGGCCTGATGTTCGGTCGTCAGGCCTATGTGGGCCTGTCGAGCCAGTACGGCACGGTCACGCTGGGCCGCCAGTACGACTCCGTCGTCGACTTCGTCGGCCCGCTCGAGGCAGGCGACCAGTGGGGCGGCTACATCGCCGCTCACCCGGGCGACCTCGACAACTTCAACAACGCGTACCGCGTGAACAACGCGGTGAAGTACACGAGCCCGACCTACGGCGGTTTCTCGTTCGGCGGCCTGTATAGCTTCGGCGGTCAAGCGGGCCAGTTCTCGAAGAATCAGGTCTGGTCGCTCGGCGCCGGCTACAACAACGGCCCGCTGGTACTCGGTGTGGGTTACTTGAACGCACGTACGCCGAGCAACTTCGGCGGCATGTTCAACAACGGCTCGGCGACTTCGAACAGCGTCTTGAGCTCGCCGATTTATGGCGCATATGCAAACGCGAACACCTATCAGGTGATCGGCGCGGGTGGTGCGTACACGTTCGGCGCAGCGACGATCGGGGCAACGTACTCGAACGTCAAGTTCAAGAACTTCAACTTCGGCCCGTACACTGGCCAAACCGCGACGTTCAACAACGGCGAAATCAACTTCAAGTATCAGTTGACGCCGGCGCTGATCCTCGGCGCAGCGTACGACTACACGCAAGGCAGCAAGATCGACGGCAACTCGGCAGCCAAGTATCACCAAGGCTCGCTGGGCGTCGACTACTTCCTGTCGAAGCGGACCGACGTCTACGTGATCGGCGTGTACCAGCACGCCTCGGGCAAGACGCTCGACCCGACGAACCCGACCGGCACGCCGATCAACGCAACGGCTTCGATCAACGGTCTCGATCCGTCGGCGACGAGCAACCAGGTCGCAGCGCGCGTCGGCATCCGTCACAAGTTCTAATCAGCTTGTCTGACAAGCCGCAGCATATTGAAGGCGCCTTCGGGCGCCTTTTTCTTTTTTCGGCGCGCGTACGCGCCTGCGGCCGCTTGAACTCGGCGCTCGACGATGCGTGATCCGCTCGCGGATCACCGCGCAACGGGTGACCGCAGCAGCGGCATTCGTCGAGCCGTGCCATGCGCGTCCTCGTCGCGCCACGCAGCGGCGGCCTTGCAATTGCGACGACGCTTTTCGCGCAGGCAAACAAAAAGCCCGGCATAGGCCGGGCTCGTCCTGCGGTCCGCTCGCTCGAGCGTTGCGCCGTTACGCGCGTCCGTCGCGCAGTTCTCGCCGCAGGATCTTGCCGACGTTCGTCTTCGGCAATTCCGTGCGGAATTCGACGAACTTCGGCCGCTTGTAGCCGGTCAGGCGCTCCTTGCAGTACGCAAGCAGATCCTTGTCGGTCAGCGCCGGATCCTTCTTCACGACGAAGAGCTTCACCGCTTCGCCCGAGTGCTCGTCCGGCACGCCGACCGCGGCCACTTCGAACACGCCCGGATGCGATGCGACGACGTCCTCGACTTCGTTCGGATAAACGTTGAAGCCGGATACGAGAATCATGTCCTTCTTGCGATCGACGATCTTCACGTAACCGCGCGCATCCATCACGCCGACGTCGCCGGTCTTGAAGAATCCGTCCGGACACATGACCTTCGCGGTTTCCTCCGGGCGGTTCCAGTAACCGGCCATCACTTGCGGCCCGCGGATGCAGATCTCGCCCGGCTCGCCCAGCGGGACGTCGTTGCCGGCATCGTCGCGAATCGTGACTTCGGTCGACGGCAGCGGCAGCCCGATCGTCCCGCTGTATTCGGTCGCCGTGACCGGATTGCAGGTCGCGACCGGCGACGTTTCGGACAGCCCGTAGCCTTCGACGATCGCCGTATGAGTCTTTTCATACCAGCGCTTCGCGACGCCTTCCTGGATCGCCATCCCGCCGCCGTTCGCAATCACGAGCTTCGACAGATCCAGTTGGCCGAAGTCGGGATGATTCAGCAGCGCGTTGTACAGCGTGTTGACGGCCGGAATCGTCGAGATTTGATAGCCCTTCAGCTCCTTGATCATTCCGCCGATGTCGCGCGGATTCGGAATCAGCACGCCCATGCCGCCGGTGCGCATCGTCAGAAAGCCGCAGACGGTCAGCGCAAACACGTGATAGAGCGGCAGCGCGACAACCGTCACGAACTGTTTCACATCGGGATACTTGTCGTGTGCAGGCTGATGCCACGCGCCGGCCTGCAGCACGTTCGACACGATGTTCCGGTGCAGCAGCGTCGCGCCCTTTGCGACGCCGGTCGTGCCGCCCGTGTATTGCAGGAATGCGACGTCGTCGGGGCCGAGCTTCGGCGGCTTGAACGTTTGCCGCGCTCCTTCGGCGAGCGCCGCATTGAAGCGCGTAAAGGACGGCAACTGCCAGGCCGGCACCATCTTCTTCACGTTGCGCACGACGTAGTTGACGATCCAGCCCTTGATGCCGAGCAGATCGCCCATCGACGCGACGACGACGTGCTTGATCGCCGTATTCGCAATCACCGCCTGCAGCGTCGACGCGAAATTCTCGAGAATGACGATCGCTTCTGCACCACTGTCCTTCAGCTGATGCTCGAGCTCACGCGGCGTGTAGAGCGGGTTCACGTTGACGACCGTATAGCCGGCACGCAGCACGGCCGCAATCGTGATCGGGTACTGGAGCACGTTCGGCATCATGATCGCGACGCGCGCGCCGCGGGCGAGGCCGCGCGACTGCAGCCACGCGCCGAAGCGGCGCGACAGCGCATCGAGTTCGCCGTACGTAATCGCCTTGCCCATGCAGACGAATGCCGTACGGTCGCGGTATTGCGTGAAGCTCTCGTCGAGGAGGTCGGGAACGGATGGATACGGAGACGCGTCGATTTCGGCTGGAACGCCGGGCGGGTACGATTTCAGCCAAATTTTTTCCATACTGCGCGTCTCCTCACGGATTTTCGAATGGTCGTGCTAAAACGCATCGTAGCGGGTCGCCCGTCGCGAGACAACAGGGTTAGACGTCCCCTTCGAACGGGGGACGATGCTCGCCCGACGCGCGTGCGTCCGTTCGCTCAGGCGGGTTCGACTTCGACCAGACAGTCGTAGAACGTCGCCGAATTGCCGAGATCGGTCAGCGCCTGGCTCGTGACCTCGTTCGCGTTGCGGCCGTCGGGCGACAGCTTCTTCCACCAGATCGACAAGCCGACGACGAGCCCCGCACGCGCGCGGTCCGTCACTCTCGCGACGGCCTGCATCGATCCGCGGTCGTTGAAGATGCGCACGAGATCGCCGTCCGCAATGCCGCGCGATGCGGCGTCCGCCGGGTGCATGTCGAGGTGCGGCTGCCCTTCCGTGCTGCGCAGGCTCTCGACGTTGACGAACGTGCTGTTCAGGAAGTGGCGCGCCGGCGGCGAAATCATCGCGAGCGGGTAACGGGCCGCGAGCTCCGGCGCCGCTTCGGCCGACTCGAAAGGCGGCAGATAGTCGGGCACCGGATCCAGACCCATTTGCTCGAGCCGCGCGCTGTAGAACTCGCACTTGCCGGACGGCGTGCGGAACCCGCCGTTTGCAAACGGCGCATCGGGCAATTTCAGCTTCAGCCAACCTTCGCGCTTCAGCGTGTCCCAATCGCTGTCGAGCGAAGGGTCGTCCCATCGAAGCGCCGCGCGCGCGACTTCCTCGTCGGAGTGATAGAGCGCCGGCTCGTCGATCCCCATGCTGCGCGCGATGCCGCGGAAGATTTCCGTGTTCGGCCGTGCCTCGCCCACGGGCGGAATGGCCGGCAGGTTCGCCATCACGTAGGTGTGCCCGTACGATTTGTGGACGTCCAGGTGCTCGAGCTGCGTCGTCGCCGGCAGCACAATATCGGCGAAATCGACGGTATCCGTTTTGAAATGCTCGAGAACGACGGTGAACAGGTCTTCGCGTGCGAACCCGGCCGCGACCTTCGACGAGTCGGGTGCGACGGCAACGGGATTCGAGTTGTAGACGATCACCGCCTCGATTTTCGGACCGAACGCCGCATCGCCCGGGTGCAGCAGCGCATCGCCGATCGCATTCATGTTGATGATGCGCGGCAGCTTGTGCGGCCAGCCGGGGATCAGATCCGGGCGCAACAACGCGGGCTGATTGATTGGCGCGAATTCCGACGACGACAGCAGCAGGCCGCCCGCGCGGTCGCGCCAGGCACCGGTCAGCGCGGGCAGGCTGGCGATCGCGCGCACCGCATTGCCGCCGCCGCGCACGCGCTGCATACCGTAATTAAGGCGGATCGCTGCCTTGCGCGTCGCGCCGTAACGGCGGGCAAGATCGATCAGTTCCGACGCATCGATACCGCAAATCTGCGCGACGCGCTCCGGCGGATACGACAGCGCGCGCGCCTTGAGTGCGTCGAATCCGAGCGTATGGTCGGCGATGTAATCGTGATCGAGCAGATTCTCGGTGATCAGCACGTGCATCATGCCGAGCGCGAATGCCCCGTCGGTGCCGGGCTTCAGCGCGATGTGCTGGTGGCACTTTTCGGCGGTCAGCGACCGATACGGATCGATCGCGACGAGCCGCGCGCCACGCCGCTTGGCTTCCTGCGCGCGGGTCCAGAAATGCAGGCTCGATGCGATCGGATTGGCGCCCCAGATCAGGATCAGTTCGCTTTCCTCGAAATGCTCGAGATGCATCCCGACGCTGGCGCCATAAGTGAAGCGCAGGCCGGCGGCGCCGGCCGCCGCGCAGATCGTCCGCTCGAGGCGGGACGCGCCGATCTTGTGGAAGAAGCGCTGTGCGATGCCTTCGCCCTGCACGAGACCCATCGTTCCCGCATAGCTGTACGGCACGATCGCTTCGGGCGCGCGCGTCGCAATGTCCCCCAAACGGCGACCAATTTCGTCGAACGCATCGTCCCAACTGATCGGCGCGAAGCGCCCTTCGCCTTTCGCGCCGATGCGCTTCAGCGGCACGGTAAGACGGTCCGGATGATGAACACGCTCCGCATATCGGCTGACCTTCGTGCAGAGGACGCCTTGCGTCGGCGGATGGTCGGGGTCGCCTGCGACTTTGATCGCCCTTCCGTTCTCGACAGTCACGCGCATGGCGCACGTATCCGGACAATCATGCGGGCAGACGGCCCGAGCAACGTGGGTGGCGGCGTTCATTGTTGTGGGTGCGAAGATGGGGATTCGCAAATTTTACGTGGACCTGCCGGATAAAGCGCTCATTCCGTACAGGTCGCGGGCTTTATTTGAAGATGGGGCTAGGCGGGCCGGTCGGAGGAGAAGAATCGGAGATCGCAGCGGCGCATTTGGCCGGCGCTCGGGCCGACAGCGCATTTCCGGCGCCACAAATGCAAAAACCCCCGCCTGATCAGGCGGGGGTTTTTGGCTTAGGGAGCCTGACGATTACCTACTTTCACACGGGAATCCGCACTATCATCGGCGTAGAGTCGTTTCACGGTCCTGTTCGGGATGGGAAGGGGTGGGACCGACTCGCTATGGTCATCAGGCAAAGAGGGTTGTTGCGTTGCTTCGCAGCGCAACCAATCGGGAAGAAGCAGTAATTTTGGGTTGTGCGTATCGCACTCGAGAATCCAACGTGTCGCTTTGGATCGCAGCCGGTGCTGTCGCACGGCGCCGATCTACAAGGCAGACTTGTTATAGGATCAAGCCTTACGGGCAATTAGTATCGGTTAGCTGAACGCATTACTGCGCTTACACACCCGACCTATCAACGTCCTGGTCTCGAACGACCCTTCAAGGAGGTCAAGCCTCCAGGGATATCTCATCTTAAGGCGAGTTTCCCGCTTAGATGCTTTCAGCGGTTATCTCTTCCGAACATAGCTACCCGGCGATGCGACTGGCGTCACAACCGGTACACCAGAGGTTCGTCCACTCCGGTCCTCTCGTACTAGGAGCAGCCCCCTTCAAATATCCAACGCCCACGGCAGATAGGGACCAAACTGTCTCACGACGTTTTAAACCCAGCTCACGTACCTCTTTAAATGGCGAACAGCCATACCCTTGGGACCGGCTACAGCCCCAGGATGAGATGAGCCGACATCGAGGTGCCAAACACCGCCGTCGATATGAACTCTTGGGCGGTATCAGCCTGTTATCCCCAGAGTACCTTTTATCCGTTGAGCGATGGCCCTTCCATACAGAACCACCGGATCACTATGACCTGCTTTCGCACCTGCTCGACTTGTCGGTCTCGCAGTTAAGCACGCTTATGCCATTGCACTATCAGCACGATTTCCGACCGTACCTAGCGTACCTTCGTACTCCTCCGTTACCCTTTGGGAGGAGACCGCCCCAGTCAAACTGCCTACCATGCACTGTCCCCGATCCGGATCACGGACCAAGGTTAGAACCTCAAACAAACCAGGGTGGTATTTCAAGGACGGCTCCACCGAAACTAGCGTTCCGGTTTCATAGCCTCCCACCTATCCTACACAGATCGGTTCAAAGTCCAATGCAAAGCTACAGTAAAGGTTCATGGGGTCTTTCCGTCTAGCCGCGGGTAGATTGCATCATCACAAACACTTCAACTTCGCTGAGTCTCGGGAGGAGACAGTGTGGCCATCGTTACGCCATTCGTGCAGGTCGGAACTTACCCGACAAGGAATTTCGCTACCTTAGGACCGTTATAGTTACGGCCGCCGTTTACCGGGACTTCAATCAAGAGCTTGCACCCCATCATTTAATCTTCCGGCACCGGGCAGGCGTCACACCCTATACGTCCACTTTCGTGTTTGCAGAGTGCTGTGTTTTTATTAAACAGTCGCAGCCACCAGTTTATTGCAACCCCTTCACCCTTCCAGCGCAGGCTGGTCAAGCTACAAGGGCGTACCTTATCCCGAAGTTACGGTACCAATTTGCCGAGTTCCTTCTCCCGAGTTCTCTCAAGCGCCTTAGAATACTCATCTCGCCCACCTGTGTCGGTTTGCGGTACGGTCATCGTTAGACTGAAGCTTAGAGGCTTTTCTTGGAACCACTTCCAATTGCTTCGCGACCGAAGTCGCTCGCGCCACACCCTTGAATCCTGCGCCCGGATTTGCCTAAGCGCCTTCTCCAATGCAGCGACCGGGACGTCCAACACCCGGACAACCTTCCGCGATCCGTCCCCCCATCGCATCTAACGACGGTGCAGGAATATTGACCTGCTTCCCATCAGCTACGCATTTCTGCCTCGCCTTAGGGGCCGACTCACCCTACGCCGATGAACGTTGCGTAGGAAACCTTGGGCTTACGGCGAGGGGGCCTTTCACCCCCTTTATCGCTACTCATGTCAGCATTCGCACTTCCGATACCTCCAGCACCCTTTACAAGGCACCTTCGCAGGCTTACGGAACGCTCTCCTACCATGCGTGCAAGCACGCATCCGCAGCTTCGGTATATGGCTTAGCCCCGTTACATCTTCCGCGCAGGACGACTCGATCAGTGAGCTATTACGCTTTCTTTAAAGGGTGGCTGCTTCTAAGCCAACCTCCTGACTGTTTTAGCCTTCCCACTTCGTTTCCCACTTAGCCATATTTGGGGACCTTAGCTGGCGGTCTGGGTTGTTTCCCTCTTGACACCGGACGTTAGCACCCGATGTCTGTCTCCCGTGATTGCACTCTTCGGTATTCGGAGTTTGCTATGGCGGGGTAATCTGCAATAGACCCCCCAACCATGACAGTGCTCTACCCCCGAAGGTGAGACACGAGGCACTACCTAAATAGTTTTCGGAGAGAACCAGCTATTTCCAGGTTTGTTTAGCCTTTCACCCCTATCCACAGCTCATCCCCTAACTTTTCAACGTTAGTGGGTTCGGACCTCCAGTACGTGTTACCGCACCTTCATCCTGGCCATGGATAGATCACCTGGTTTCGGGTCTACGCCCAGCAACTGAACGCCCTATTCGGACTCGCTTTCGCTACGCCTGCCCTATACGGTTAAGCTTGCTACTGAACGTAAGTCGCTGACCCATTATACAAAAGGTACGCCGTCACCCCTTACGAGGCTCCGACTGTTTGTATGCATGCGGTTTCAGGATCTATTTCACTCCCCTCCCGGGGTTCTTTTCGCCTTTCCCTCACGGTACTGGTTCACTATCGGTCGATCACGAGTATTTAGCCTTGGAGGATGGTCCCCCCATCTTCAGACAGGATTTCACGTGTCCCGCCCTACTTGTCGTACACCTAGTTCTTTCATACTGTTTTCGCCTACAGGGCTATCACCTGCTATGGCCGCACTTTCCAGAGCGTTCGGCTAACAATACGAATAAAGAGTACAAGGCTCATCCCATTTCGCTCGCCACTACTTTGGGAATCTCGGTTGATTTCTTTTCCTGCGGTTACTTAGATGTT
Source organism: Burkholderia multivorans ATCC BAA-247 (assembly GCF_000959525.1). Classification (NCBI taxonomy): domain Bacteria; kingdom Pseudomonadati; phylum Pseudomonadota; class Betaproteobacteria; order Burkholderiales; family Burkholderiaceae; genus Burkholderia; species Burkholderia multivorans. The sequence continues at coordinate 611,638 of NZ_CP009832.1, read as the reverse complement.
TCAGTTCACCGCGTTCGCTTCACATGACCTATGTATTCAGTCATGGATACTCCATACGGAGTGGGTTTCCCCATTCGGACATCCCCGGATCAAAGCTTGTTTGCCAGCTCCCCGGGGCTTTTCGCAGGCTACCGCGTCCTTCATCGCCTGTGATCGCCAAGGCATCCACCACATGCACTTGTTCGCTTGACCCTATAACGAGTCTGTCTCGTCGACAGTCGTTACAGGTTGAGTTCTCGCGTGTCGCTCAGCGTCAGTGCTTTAGCACTTACGCGGAGCCCACACTACGTGTGTGCCGTATTCCAAATTGAGCCGAACAATGAAGTTCGAATCATCTTGAGATACATCGATACAATCACAACCCGGATAGTTTCCACGTCCATCTCATAAGACGCTTCCGCTATCCAAATTACTTACTTCTTCCTGATTGTTAAAGAACGACAGCCGATACAGTTTCCTGCATCACTCTGACTGGCTCAATCGCCAATGCCAAATCCTCGGTTCGCTTTCGAACCAAGCACTTCGCATTGAAGATTGTGGTGGAGGCAGACGGGATCGAACCGACGACCCCCTGCTTGCAAAGCAGGTGCTCTCCCAGCTGAGCTATGCCCCCATACAGAGACCACTCAGGTTTCTTCTCGCCAGACAACTTGGTGGGTCTGGTTGGATTCGAACCAACGACCCCCGCCTTATCAAGACGGTGCTCTAACCGACTGAGCTACAGACCCCTGAGTCTGTCTTGATTACAGCCGATAAGCGTGAGCGCTCAACTTCGCGAGATAGCTCTGGAAAGGAGGTGATCCAGCCGCACCTTCCGATACGGCTACCTTGTTACGACTTCACCCCAGTCATGAATCCTACCGTGGTGACCGTCCTCCTTGCGGTTAGACTAGCCACTTCTGGTAAAACCCACTCCCATGGTGTGACGGGCGGTGTGTACAAGACCCGGGAACGTATTCACCGCGGCATGCTGATCCGCGATTACTAGCGATTCCAGCTTCATGCACTCGAGTTGCAGAGTGCAATCCGGACTACGATCGGTTTTCTGGGATTAGCTCCCCCTCGCGGGTTGGCAACCCTCTGTTCCGACCATTGTATGACGTGTGAAGCCCTACCCATAAGGGCCATGAGGACTTGACGTCATCCCCACCTTCCTCCGGTTTGTCACCGGCAGTCTCCTTAGAGTGCTCTTGCGTAGCAACTAAGGACAAGGGTTGCGCTCGTTGCGGGACTTAACCCAACATCTCACGACACGAGCTGACGACAGCCATGCAGCACCTGTGCGCCGGTTCTCTTTCGAGCACTCCCGAATCTCTTCAGGATTCCGACCATGTCAAGGGTAGGTAAGGTTTTTCGCGTTGCATCGAATTAATCCACATCATCCACCGCTTGTGCGGGTCCCCGTCAATTCCTTTGAGTTTTAATCTTGCGACCGTACTCCCCAGGCGGTCAACTTCACGCGTTAGCTACGTTACTAAGGAAATGAATCCCCAACAACTAGTTGACATCGTTTAGGGCGTGGACTACCAGGGTATCTAATCCTGTTTGCTCCCCACGCTTTCGTGCATGAGCGTCAGTATTGGCCCAGGGGGCTGCCTTCGCCATCGGTATTCCTCCACATCTCTACGCATTTCACTGCTACACGTGGAATTCTACCCCCCTCTGCCATACTCTAGCCTGCCAGTCACAAATGCAGTTCCCAGGTTGAGCCCGGGGATTTCACATCTGTCTTAACAGACCGCCTGCGCACGCTTTACGCCCAGTAATTCCGATTAACGCTCGCACCCTACGTATTACCGCGGCTGCTGGCACGTAGTTAGCCGGTGCTTATTCTTCCGGTACCGTCATCCCCCGACTGTATTAGAGCCAGGGATTTCTTTCCGGACAAAAGTGCTTTACAACCCGAAGGCCTTCTTCACACACGCGGCATTGCTGGATCAGGCTTTCGCCCATTGTCCAAAATTCCCCACTGCTGCCTCCCGTAGGAGTCTGGGCCGTGTCTCAGTCCCAGTGTGGCTGGTCGTCCTCTCAGACCAGCTACTGATCGTCGCCTTGGTAGGCCTTTACCCCACCAACTAGCTAATCAGCCATCGGCCAACCCTATAGCGCGAGGCCCGAAGGTCCCCCGCTTTCATCCGTGGATCGTATGCGGTATTAATCCGGCTTTCGCCGGGCTATCCCCCACTACAGGACATGTTCCGATGTATTACTCACCCGTTCGCCACTCGCCACCAGGTGCAAGCACCCGTGCTGCCGTTCGACTTGCATGTGTAAGGCATGCCGCCAGCGTTCAATCTGAGCCAGGATCAAACTCTTCAGTTCAAACCTGTTACTGTTTTCGGTTCTCTCGAACCGGTCGCTCACTCAAAGCTGACAGGTCATATGAATTGCTTCATAAACCTGACTTACTTTAGTGTGAGACTCTTGATACTTTTGCTATCCCGATCCGAAGATCAGGTCTCGCTCACATCAAGCGCCCACACTTATCGGCTGTTAGTTTTTAAAGAACATATCTGCGAGCAGATCGTCTTGCTCAGCAGCGCTGCGTTGTCAGCAGCAGAGAAGCGAGATTATGAACACTGTTTCGCAGTTCGTCAACAACTTTTTTCACTACATCGTTGCGACTGCGGGGTTCTTCTTCCTTCGTCGGCCGGGCGCTCTATGCTGCAGCACACGTCCAACTTCGCTTCCCCTTTCACGCCGCGTTTCCGTTAGCGCGAAAGAGGCGTGATTCTATGCAGCCCACGTCCAACACGCAAGCGGTTTGTGAAAATATTTTTAAAAGCTTCCGTGCGCTGCCGCGCACGGAAGCTTCGGGGCAACGACGCGCGGGTCCGACTGCGTTACCCATCGCGCCGTTGACAACAAACACCGCAACCGCGGCGCGACACCATCAGCGGTGCTTGAATACCGGCTTACGCTTCTCGACGAACGCCGCCATCCCTTCCTTTTGATCCTCCGTCGCGAACAGCGAGTGGAACAGCCGGCGCTCGAAATGAACGCCTTCCGCCAGCGTCGTCTCGTACGCCCGATTCACCGACTCCTTGATCATCATGACAGCGGGCAGCGAAAACTCGGCGATCGTCGCCGCAGCCGACAACGCCTCGTCGAGCAGCTTGTCCGCCGGCAGCACGCGCGATACGAGCCCGGCGCGCTCCGCCTCGTCAGCATCCATGAAGCGCGCAGTCAGGCACATGTCCATCGCCTTCGCCTTCGATATCGCGCGCGGCAGGCGCTGCGTGCCGCCGGCGCCCGGCATCACGCCCAGCTTGATTTCCGGCTGGCCGAATTTCGCCGTATCGGCGGCGAAGATGATGTCGCACATCATCGCAAGCTCGCAGCCGCCGCCGAGCGCAAAACCGGCGACCGCTGCAATGATCGGCTTGCGGATCTGGCGCACCGTTTCCCAGTTGCGCGTGATGTAGTCGCCGCGGTACACGTCCATATAGGAATAGGTGGCCATCATGCCGATGTCCGCTCCGGCCGCGAAGGCCTTCTCGCTTCCCGTTACGACGATCGCGCCCACGGCGTCGTCCGCGTCGAACGCCTTCAGCGCTGCGCCCAACTCGTCCATCAACGCGTCGTTCAGCGCGTTCAGCGCCTTCGGCCGGTTCAGCGTGATCAGTCCGACACGCCCTCGCGTCTCCACCAGGATGTTCTCGTAAGACATCTATTTCTCCTCGATCAATGAATTGAGAAACGCCTCGCACACGCGAATAGTTTGATGCTACCATTCTCCGACCAACCGGTCGGTTAATTAATCGATCCAACCCTTCTCACGTTCATCAGGCCGCCGTCATGACCCATGCACTGTTCACGAAGCACGAAGACACGCTGAAACGCGCACTCGCCGCCATCGAGAGCCGCGGATACTGGAGCCCGTTCGCCGAAATGCCGAGCCCCAAAGTGTACGGGGAAAGCGGCAATGCAGACGGCGAAGCCGCGTTCAAATCGCACCTGGGCAAGACCTTCGAGCTCGACCAGCCGGCCAGCGGCGAGACGGTCGGCGCGGAACGTTCTCCGTATGGCGTCGCGCTCGACATCCGGTATCCGAAGTCGACGCCCGATGCGCTGATCGCCGCCGCCGGCGCTGCCCAGCGGGCGTGGCGCGAAGCCGGCCCGAGCGCGTGGATCGGTGTCAGCCTCGAGATCCTCGCGCGCCTGAACCGCGCCAGCTTCGAAATCGCGTACAGCGTGATGCACACGACGGGCCAGGCGTTCATGATGGCGTTCCAGGCCGGCGGCCCGCATGCGCAGGACCGCGCGCTCGAGGCCGTCGCCTATGCGTGGGACCAGCTGCGCCGCATCCCGGCCGACGCGCATTGGGAAAAGCCGCAAGGCAAGAACCCGCCGCTCGCGATGCAGAAGCGTTACACGATCGTCCCGCGCGGCACCGGGCTCGTGCTCGGCTGCTGCACGTTCCCGACCTGGAACGGCTATCCCGGCCTGTTCGCCGATCTCGCGACCGGCAACACGGTGATCGTGAAGCCCCATCCCGGCGCAATCCTGCCGCTCGCGATCACCGTGCGGATCGCGCGCGATGTGCTGCGCGAGGCCGGCTTCGATCCGAACGTCGTGACGCTGCTCGCCACGGAGCCGAACGACGGCGCACTCGTGCAGGACCTCGCGCTGCGCCCCGAGATCAAGCTGATCGACTTCACCGGCAGCACGCAGAACGGCACGTGGCTCGAACGTCACGCCCATCAGGCGCAGGTCTACACCGAGAAGGCAGGCGTCAATCAGATCGTGATCGACTCGACCGACGATCTGAAAGCCGCCGCCAAGAACATCGCGTTCTCGCTCGCGCTGTACTCGGGGCAGATGTGCACCGCGCCGCAGAACATCTATGTGCCGCGCGACGGCATCCGCACCGCCGACGGCCATGCGAGCTTCGACGAAGTCGCGCAGGCGATCGCCGGCGCGGTGCAGAAACTCACCGGCGACCCGGCACGGTCGGTCGAGCTGATCGGCGCCATCCAGAACGACGGCGTGACGGCACGTATCGACGCCGCGCGCGCAGTCGGCCGAGTGCTTCTCGATAGCCAGACGCTTCAGCACCCCGCCTTCCCCGACGCTCGCGTGCGCACGCCGCTCGTGCTGCAGCTCGACGTCGCCGACCGCGAAAAATTCACGCAGGAATGGTTCGGGCCGATCTCGTTCGTGATCGCGACCGACTCGACCGCGCAGTCGCTCGATCTCGCCGGCGAGATCGCCGCCGAGCACGGCGCGCTGACGCTGTCCGTCTACAGCACGGCCGACGACGTGATCGACGCCGCACACGAAGCCGCGGTGCGCGGCGGCGTCGCGCTGTCGCTCAACCTGACAGGCGGCGTGTTCGTCAATCAGTCGGCGGCGTTCTCGGACTTCCACGGTACGGGCGCCAATCCGGCCGCGAACGCGGCACTGGCCGATGCCGCATTCGTCGCCAACCGCTTCCGCGTGGTTCAGAGCCGCGTCCATGTTGCGCCGAAGGCGGCGCCCGCGGAAGTCGGCCAACCGGTATAACCCGAATGGCGGACGTGCAAACGCCGCCACATTCTCTACCATGAACGAATCCGCCATCCGGCGGGTTCGTCGCCTTCCGATACGCCATGACTGACGCCTATATCTGCGATGCCATTCGCACCCCTATCGGCCGCTACGGCGGCGCCCTGAAAGACGTCCGCGCGGACGACCTCGGCGCGGTGCCGCTGAAGGCGCTGATCGAGCGCAACCGCGACGTCGACTGGAACGCGGTCGACGACGTGATTTACGGCTGCGCGAACCAAGCCGGCGAAGACAACCGCAACGTCGCGCGCATGTCGGCGCTGCTGGCCGGGCTGCCGACCGCCGTCCCCGGTGCGACGCTGAACCGGCTCTGCGGCTCGGGCATGGACGCGATCGGCACGGCCGCGCGCGCGATCAAGGCCGGCGAAGCGCGGCTGATGATCGCCGGCGGAGTCGAAAGCATGACGCGCGCGCCGTTCGTGATGGGCAAGGCCGCGAGCGCATTCGCGCGTCAGGCCGACATCTACGACACGACGATCGGCTGGCGTTTCGTCAATCCGCTGATGAAACAGCAATACGGCGTCGACTCGATGCCGGAGACGGCCGAGAACGTCGCGGTCGACTACAACGTGAGCCGCGCCGATCAGGATCTGTTCGCGCTGCGCAGCCAGCAGAAGGCGGCCCGCGCGCAGCAGGACGGCACACTGGCCGAGGAAATCGTGCCCGTCACGATTGCGCAGAAGAAGGGCGACCCGCTCGTCGTGTCGCGCGACGAGCATCCGCGCGAAACGTCGCTCGAAGCGCTCGCGAAGCTGAAGGGCGTCGTGCGCCCGGACGGTACGGTGACGGCCGGAAACGCGTCGGGCGTCAACGACGGCGCGTGCGCGCTGCTGCTCGCGAATGCCGAAGCGGCCGACCAGTACGGCCTGCGCCGCCGCGCGCGCGTCATCGGCATGGCGACCGCCGGCGTCGCGCCGCGCGTGATGGGCATCGGCCCGGCGCCGGCCACGCAGAAGCTGCTGCAGCAACTCGGCATGACGATCGATCAGTTCGACGTGATCGAGCTGAACGAAGCGTTCGCGTCGCAGGGCCTCGCGGTGCTGCGCATGCTCGGCGTCGCCGACGACGATCCGCGCGTGAACCCGAACGGCGGCGCGATCGCACTCGGCCATCCGCTCGGCGCGTCGGGCGCGCGGCTCGTGACGACGGCGATGTATCAGCTGCATCGCACGAACGGCCGCTTCGCGCTCTGCACGATGTGCATCGGCGTCGGGCAAGGCATCGCGCTCGCGATCGAACGCGTATAGCTGGCTCCGCGCGCACCTATAACGAATCATCACGGAGACACTGCATGTCCTATCAGGCAATTCGGCTGGACATCGACGAAGCCGCCCGCGTGGCGACGATCACGCTGCATCGTCCCGACAAGCTGAACAGCTTTACGCGCGCGATGCATCGCGAGCTGCAGTCGGCGCTCGACGAGGTCGGCGCGGCCGGTGCGCGCGCACTGATTCTGACGGGTGCCGGGCGCGGCTTCTGCGCCGGGCAGGATCTCGCGGACCTCGATTTCACGCCGGGCGCGTCGACCGACCTCGGCGCGCTGATCGACGAGCACTTCAATCCGCTGATCCGGCGGCTGCAGCGCATGCCGATTCCGGTGATCGCGGCCGTCAACGGCACGGCCGCCGGTGCGGGCGCGAATCTCGCGCTCGCGTGCGATATCGTGCTCGCCGCGCGCTCGAGCAGCTTCATCCAGGCTTTCGTCAAGATCGGCCTCGTGCCGGACTCGGGCGGCACGTGGTTCCTGCCGCAGCGCGTCGGGATGGCGCGCGCGCTGGGCCTTGCGCTGACCGGCGACAAGCTCGGCGCCGAACAGGCGGAACAGTGGGGGCTGATCTGGCGCGCCGTCGACGACGACGCGCTCGCCGCATCGGCCCGTGAGCTGGCCGCGCGGCTCGCGCAGCAACCGACGCTCGCGATCGCGTCGATCAAGCAGGCGATGCGCGACGGCATGACCCATACGCTCGACCAGCAACTCGATCTGGAGCGCGACCTGCAGCGCAAGCTCGGCCAGTCGCACGATTACGCCGAAGGCGTCAACGCATTCATCGAAAAGCGCGCGCCGCGCTTCGAGGGCCGCTGACATGACGACGAACCCGACGACCGACACGCTCGATCCCGACGCTCTCGCCCGCATGACTGCGCAGACCATGTACGAAGCCGACGCGTGCAGCCGCGCGCTCGGCATCGAAATCGTCGACGTGCGCGCCGGTTATGCGTGCCTGCGGATGCCCGTGCGCGCCGATTTCCTGAACGGCCATCAGATCTGCCACGGCGGGCTGATCTTCACGCTCGCCGATTCGACGTTCGCATTCGCGTGCAATTCGTACAACGTCAATACGGTCGCAGCCGGCTGCTCGATCGAGTATCTGCGGCCCGTGCACGGCGGCGACGTGCTGACCGCCGAGGCAACCGAACAAACACGCAGCGGCCGGCACGGCATCTACGACATCCGCGTGACGAACCGCGCCGGCGAAACGGTGGCGATGTTTCGCGGCAAGTCCGCGCAGATCAAGGGCACCGTGATACCGGAAGACCGCTGACGTCGGCGCCACGCCCATAACAAACACTGGAGACACGCATGACTACCCCGCTACCGCTCGAGCCGATCGAGACCGCATCCCGCGACGAGCTGACCGCGCTGCAGCTCGAACGCCTCAAATGGTCGCTGCGGCACGCGTACGATAACTCCCCTGTCTATCGCCGCAAGTTTGACGAAGCCGGCGTGCATCCGGACGACCTGCAAACGCTCGCCGACCTGTCGCGCTTCCCGTTCACGACGAAGAGCGACCTGCGTGACAGCTATCCGTTCGGGATGTTCGCGGTGCCGCAGGAGCGGGTCTCGCGTATTCATGCGTCGTCGGGCACGACCGGCAAACCGACCGTGGTGGGCTACACGGCGCGCGACATCGATACGTGGGCGAACCTCGTTGCGCGCTCGATCCGCGCGGCCGGAGCGCGCCCCGGCGACAAGGTGCACGTGAGCTATGGGTACGGGCTATTCACCGGCGGCCTCGGCGCGCACTACGGCGCCGAGCGCGCGGGCCTCACGGTCATTCCGTTCGGCGGCGGCCAGACCGAAAAACAGGTGCAGCTGATTCAGGACTTCCGCCCCGACATCATCATGGTGACGCCGAGCTACATGCTGTCGATCGCCGACGAGTTCGAACGGCAGGGCGTCGATCCGGCGCATAGTTCGCTGCGCATCGGCATCTTCGGCGCCGAGCCGTGGACCAACGACATGCGCGTCGCGATCGAGCAGCGGATGAAGATCGACGCGGTCGACATCTACGGGCTGTCCGAAGTGATGGGCCCCGGCGTCGCGTCGGAATGCGTCGAAACGAAGGACGGCCCGACGATCTGGGAAGATCACTTCTACCCGGAAATCATCGATCCGGACACCGGCGAAGTGCTGCCGGACGGCGAACTCGGCGAGCTCGTGTTCACCTCGCTGACGAAGGAAGCGCTGCCGATCATCCGCTACCGGACGCGCGACCTCACGCGTCTGCTGCCGGGCACCGCCCGTACGATGCGGCGCATGGAAAAGATCACGGGCCGCTCGGACGACATGATGATTGTGCGCGGCGTGAACGTGTTTCCGACGCAGATCGAGGAGCAGCTGCTGAAGCAGCGCGCGCTTGCGCCGCATTACCAGATCGTGCTGACGAAGGAAGGGCCGCTCGACGTACTGACGCTCAACGTCGAGCCGTGCCCGGAAACGGCGCCCGACACCGCCGCGATTCAGGCCGCGAAGCAGGCGCTCGCGTACGACATCAAATCGCTGATCGGCGTGACGGCGGTGGTCAACGTGCTGCCGGTCAACGGGATCGAGCGCTCGGTGGGCAAGGCGCGCCGCGTGATCGACAAGCGCAAGGGCTGAGCCGGCAAGTCGTCGCGCGCCGCATAGCGAACGTCGACGCCCGCAACGCCATTTCGATGCAGCGCCCGACCGGCGAACGCCGGGCGGGCGTTTTTCTATTCATCGGCGCGAACCGCCTCGCCCGAACGATTTCGCCGACAGGCGCGCGCCGCGTCGGCTACGCGCCGCCGTCGCCCGTCACGACGACCGACACGAAAACCCTCACGAATTCGGGAACAGCAGCCACATCCGGCCGACCTGCTTCATGCGACCGGCGAGGTCGCCGGCATCGTCGCCGAGCCCCCAGAAATAGTCGGCCCGCACGCCGCCCTTGATCGCGCTGCCCGTATCTTGCGCAAACACGAGCCGGTTCATCGGCGTGTTCGTCAGTGGACGTGTGGTCTGCAGAAACACCGGCGTGCCGAGCGGAATCGACGCCGGATCGACGGCGATCGAACGCTCGGGCGTGAGCGGCACGCCGAGCGCGCCGATCGGACCGTCCGCGCCGCCGTGCGGCGCTTCTTCCTTCGTCGGCATCTCGCGGAAGAAGACGAACCGTGGGTTCGTGTCGAGCAGCGCGTCGACGCGGCCCGGATTCGCCTTCGCCCACGCCTTGATGCCCTGCATCGTCGCCTGCGCCGGCGTCAGTTCGCCGCGATCGAGCAGCCACTTGCCGATCGAGCGATACGGCTGATTGTTGGTGCCGCCGAAGCCGACCCGCATCACCGAGCCGTCGTCGAGCAGCACGCGCCCCGAGCCCTGCACCTGCAGGAAGAACGCCTCGATCGGGTCGTCGACCCACACGAGTTCGTTGCCGTTCAGTATCCCCGAGCGTTCGAGCTGCGCGCGCGCAGGCAGCGCCGCGCCGGCGCGATAGCCGGCCGGCCAGCGGTACAGCGCATATTGATACGGGCCGCGGCGCACGCGCGAGCCGTGCAGCAGCGGCTCGTAATAGCCGGTCACGAGGCCGTCGAGCGTGCCGTCGGTGTTCGCGAACTGGAACGGCGTGAAGTACGTTTCGAAAAACGCGCGCGCGCCGTTCGCGTCGAGTTCGTCGAGCCGCTCGGCGGCCGCGCACGCGCGCTGCCACGCCGGCTGCCGCGCGAGCCGCACGCAGTTCTGCCGCAGCGCGGCCGTCGCGCCGATCAGCGAATCGTCTTGCCAGCCCGGCACCTGCTGCCACGCCACCGGCGTGAGCCGCTTCGCGGCGACCTGCCCCGGCACGATCGCCGCGCCGGTCGGCGGCTTCAGCGCCGTCGGCCGCGTCGGCGCGCCGCCGCATGCGGCGAGTAGCGCCGCCATCGCGACCGCCGCCGCCCAGCCGGCCGCCCGGCGCCCAAACCACATACAATGTCCGTTCTTGATGGAAACCGCCATGTCAGATTTTCTCGACCAATATCCGATGCTCATCTTCGCGCTGGAAGCCTTTCTCGCGCTCGCCCTGCTGGTTTTCATCGTCGCGTGGACCGCGTCGGGCAGAAAGAAGCACGCCCGCAACAACGACCGTCAGCCGCGCTGATCGCGGCGCGCGCAGCACCGCGCCGCGCCGCGTGCGGCGTCGTGCGCTCAGTGCAGCGTGCGCGGCATGTGCAGCGCGAACTCGTCGATCGGCGCTTCGAAGCGCTCGCCGTCTTCGGCCACGCAGAAATACGCGCCACGCATCGTGCCCACCGGCGTCGCGATCACGGCCCAGCTCGTGTACTCGAACTGTTCGCCCGGCTGCAGCAGCGGCTGGTGCCCGACCACGCCGAGCCCTTTCACTTCCTGCACGTGGTTCTCGCTGTCGGTGATGATCCAGTGGCGCGCGATCAGTTGCGCGGCGACCTGCCCCGTGTTGCGGATCGTCAGCGTGTACGCGAATGCGTATTGACGACGTTCGGGGTCGGATTGTTCCGGCAAGTAGCTGGTTTTCACCGAAACGGTGAACTGATACTGACTCATGGTGTTTCCGCTGGAGGGTAAGGCCCGCGCCGGCGACGTGGACGAAGGACGCGGCAGGCGCGCCGCTTTGGTTCGGCATTCTGCTTGATGCGCAAACGGGCTGCAACCGGACGGCCCGCCGCCGCGCCGCGCCCGGCGGGCGGTAGAATGGCGGTTTTGCGCCGCAGCGTCCCCGCTTCCCTGTCATGACTCAATTCCGCATCGCTCCCAGCATCCTGTCGGCCGACTTCGCGCGGCTCGGCGAAGAAGTCCGCAACGTGGTCGCCGCCGGCGCCGACTGGATCCACTTCGACGTGATGGACAACCATTACGTGCCGAACCTGACGATCGGCCCGCTCGTGTGCGAAGCGATTCGTCCGCACGTGCAGGTGCCGATCGACGTGCATCTGATGGTGCGTCCGGTCGACCGGATCGTGCCGGACTTCGCCAAAGCCGGGGCGAACCTGATCAGCTTCCATCCGGAAGGCTCCGACCACATCGACCGCACGCTGACGCTGATCCGCGATCATGGCTGCAAGGCCGGTCTCGTGTTCAACCCGGCGACGCCGCTGAACTATCTCGATCACGTGATGGACCGGCTCGACTACGTGCTGCTGATGTCGGTGAACCCCGGTTTCGGCGGCCAGTCGTTCATTCCGGAAACGCTGAACAAGCTGCGCGAAGCGCGTGCGCGCATCGACGCGTACACCGAACGCACGGGCCGCGAGATCCTGCTCGAGGTCGACGGCGGCGTGAAGGCGGACAACATCGCGGAAATCGCGGCGGCCGGCGCCGACACGTTCGTCGCGGGCTCGGCGATCTTCGGCAAGCCCGACTACCGAAAGGTGATCGACGAGATGCGCGCCGCCCTCGCGGCCGTCGAGCGGAGCTGACGCGATGGCTCAGCCGCCGCTTGCCGCGCCCGCATCCGCCGCCGAGCCGCCCGCCGCCGGCGATCGCACGATCCGGTTGAGCGCGCCGCGCATCGACGCGGCGCTGATCGATCTGGACGGCACGATGGTCGATACGGTCGACGATTTCACGGCCGGCCTGAACGCGATGCTCGCGAAGCTCGGTGCGCCGGCCACGTCGCGCGACGAAGTGATCGGCTACGTCGGCAAGGGCTCCGAGCATCTGATTCATTGCGTGCTGGCGCCGCGCTTCACTGCCGACGAAGTGCGCACGCGCTTCGACGACGCGCTCGCGATCTATCAGGCCGAATACGCGAAGATCAACGGCCGCCACACGCGCCTCTATCCCGACGTCGCGACCGGCCTCGATGCGCTGCGCGTGGCAGGCATCCGGCTCGCGTGCGTGACGAACAAGCCGCACCGCTTCGCGGTCGAGCTGCTCGAGCAATACGGGCTTGCCGATCGTTTCGGCGTCGTGCTCGGCGGCGACAGCGTCGCGCGCAAGAAGCCCGATCCGCTGCCGATGCTGGCCGCCTGCGAGGCGCTCGGCGTCGCGCCGCACGTGTCGGTCGCGATCGGCGACTCGGAAAACGACGCGCTCGCGGGCCGCGCGGCCGGGATGGCAACGCTGACGGTCCCGTATGGCTACAACCACGGCAAGCCTATACAAACGATAAATTCGGATGGTATAGTCGATTCGTTGCTGGCTGCGGCTCGCGCGATCGTCGCGCACAATGCCGGCCAGCCAACCGTCTGACTATTTCTTCCATCCGCATGTTTCTGAATAAAAAACGGAGTCTGAGCAGCATCGACCGGGGAGCCTGGCCCTGGCGTCGCTGGTCGCGCTAACCTCTTCGATGAGGTACGCTGAAGCACGTCTTCAGCGCCGTTTTTTATCTCGCTGCGCATCCGCGCGCCGATCGTCGCACCACCCGAGTTCCACCGTGTCCGAACGCCTGCGTTCAGGATCGGCTGCAGGCTCGCGACGTTCACGCTGCGGGCCGCGCCGGCCGGCACCAGGCACTTCAGGATCGACCGCCCTTTCGCCGACGGTAGCCCGCGCAGCGTCAAACGATCCCTGGCGCACGCGCCGCTCGTCCCGAACAGGACCGGAACATGACCGAACTCGAATTCCAATCGCTCGCGAACGAAGGCTATAACCGCATCCCGCTGATCGCCGAAGCGCTCGCCGATCTCGAAACGCCGCTGTCGCTCTACCTGAAGCTCGCGCAACCCGAACGCGCGGGCGCGAACTCCTTCCTGCTCGAATCGGTGGTCGGCGGCGAACGCTTCGGCCGCTACTCGTTCATCGGGCTGCCGGCACGCACGCTCGTGCGCACCCGCAACGGCGTCTCCGAAGTCGTGCGCGACGGCGCGGTCGTCGAGACGCACCACGGCGATCCGTTCGAATTCATCGCGTCGTTCCAGGCGCGTTTCAAGGTCGCGCAGCGCCCGGGCCTGCCGCGCTTCTGCGGCGGCCTCGCCGGCTACTTCGGCTACGATGCGGTGCGCTACATCGAGAAGAAGCTCGCGCACACCGCGCCGCGCGACGATCTCGGCCTGCCCGACATCCAGCTGCTGCTGACCGAGGAAGTCGCGGTGATCGACAACCTCGCCGGCAAGCTGTATCTGATCATCTACGCGGATCCGGGCCAGCCCGAGGCGTACGCCAAGGCGAAGCAGCGCCTGCGCGAGCTCAAGCAGCGGCTGCGCGCGACCGTGCAGCCGCCCGTCACGTCGGCGAGCGTGCGCACCGAGACGTTCCGCGAATTCAAGAAGGACGACTATCTGGCCGCCGTGCGTCAGGCGAAGGAATACATCGCGGCCGGCGAACTGATGCAGATCCAGGTCGGCCAGCGCCTGACGAAGCCCTACCGCGACAATCCGCTGTCGCTGTATCGCGCGCTGCGCTCGCTGAATCCGTCGCCGTATATGTACTACTACAACTTCGGCGAGTTTCACGTGGTCGGCGCGTCGCCGGAAATCCTCGTGCGCCAGGAAAAGCGCGGCGACGACCAGATCGTCACGATCCGCCCGCTCGCCGGCACGCGCCCGCGCGGCAACACGCCCGAGCGCGACGCGGAACTCGCGACCGAGCTGCTGAACGATCCGAAGGAAATCGCCGAGCACGTGATGCTGATCGACCTCGCGCGCAACGACGTCGGCCGCATCGCCGACATCGGCTCCGTGCAGGTGACCGACAAGATGGTGATCGAGAAGTACTCGCACGTGCAGCACATCGTCAGCTCGGTCGAAGGCAAGCTGAAGCCCGGCATGACGAACTTCGACGTGCTGCGCGCGACGTTCCCGGCCGGCACGCTGTCCGGCGCGCCGAAGGTGCGCGCGATGGAGCTGATCGACGAGCTCGAGCCCGTCAAGCGCGGGCTCTACGGCGGCGCCGTCGGCTACCTGTCGTTCTCGGGCGAGATGGATCTCGCGATCGCGATCCGCACGGGCCTGATCCACAACGGCAACCTGTATGTGCAAGCGGCGGCCGGCGTCGTCGCGGATTCGGTGCCCGAATCCGAATGGCAAGAGACCGAGAACAAGGCGCGCGCGGTGCTGCGCGCGGCCGAACAGGTCCAGGACGGCCTCGATAGCGACTTCTGACCGGAGACTGACCATGCTGCTCATGATCGACAACTACGACTCGTTCACCTACAACCTGGTCCAGTACTTCGGCGAACTGGGCGAGGACGTGCGCACCTACCGCAACGACGAAATCACGCTCGCCGACATCGCGCGCCTGAATCCCGACACGATCTGCCTGTCGCCGGGGCCGAGCAACCCGCAGCACGCGGGCATCACGCTCGACGTGCTGCGCGAATTCGCGGGCAAGAAGCCGATTCTCGGCGTGTGCCTCGGCCATCAGGCGATCGGCGAGGCGTTCGGCGGCCGCGTCGTGCGCGCGAAGACCATCATGCATGGCAAGGTGAGCCGCATCGAGACCGACGGCCGCGGCGTGTTCGCCGATCTGCCGAAGCACTTCGACGTCACGCGCTATCACTCGCTCGCGATCGAGCGCGAGTCGCTGCCCGACTGCCTCGAGATTTCCGCAACGACCGACGACGGCGAAATCATGGGCGTGCGTCACAAGACGCTGCCGATCGAAGGCGTGCAGTTTCATCCGGAATCGATCCTGTCCGAACACGGCCATGCGCTGCTCGAGAATTTCCTGAAGCAGGCGCGCGCGGCCGCGCATGCCGCCTGACGGAGCGCGACGATGACGATTACTCCGCAGGAAGCGCTGCAGCGCACGATCGAGCACCGCGAGATTTTCCACGACGAGATGCTGCATCTAATGCGGCTCATCATGCGCGGCGACATGTCGCCGGTGATGGCGGCCGCGATCATCACCGGGCTGCGCGTGAAGAAGGAGACGATCGGCGAGATCGCCGCCGCCGCGACCGTGATGCGCGAATTCGCGAACCACGTCGAGGTGCAGGACAATTCGAACTTCGTCGACATCGTCGGCACGGGCGGCGACGGCTCGCATACGTTCAACATCTCGACCGCGTCGATGTTCGTGACGGCCGCGGCCGGCGCGAAGGTCGCGAAGCACGGCAACCGCGGCGTATCGAGCAAGTCCGGCAGCGCCGACGTGCTGGAAGCGCTCGGCGTCAACATCGACCTGCAGCCCGACCAGGTTGCCGCGTCCATCGCCGAGACCGGGATGGGCTTCATGTTCGCGCCGAACCATCATCCGGCCATGAAGAACATCGCGGCCGTGCGCCGCGAGCTCGGCGTACGCACGATCTTCAACATCCTCGGCCCGCTCACCAATCCGGCCGGCGCGCCGAATCAGCTGATGGGCGTGTTCCACCCCGACCTCGTCGGCATCCAGGTGCGCGTGATGCAGCGCCTCGGCGCGCAGCACGTGCTCGTCGTGTACGGCAAGGACGGGATGGACGAGGTGTCGCTCGGCGCCGCGACGCTCGTCGGCGAACTGCGCGACGGCCAGGTGCACGAATACGAGATCCATCCGGAGGACTTCGGCTTGCAGATGGTGTCGAACCGCACGCTGAAGGTGGAAAATGCCGAGGAATCGCGCGCGATGCTGCTCGGCGCGCTCGACAATCAGCCCGGCGTCGCGCGCGAGATCGTCACGCTGAATGCGGGCACCGCGCTTTATGCGGCGAACGTCGCCGGCTCGATCGCCGACGGCATCCGGCTCGCGCGCGAAGCGATCGCGAGCGGCAAGGCCCGTGCGAAAGTCGACGAACTCGTGCGCTTCACGCAGCAATTCAAGCGCTGACCCCGTTACGAATCAAGCAGGAACCCCAATGAGCGACATTCTCGACCGAATCATCGCCGTCAAGCGCGAAGAAGTAGCAGCCGCCATGCGCAGCACGCCGCTCGAGGCGCTGAAGCTGGAAGCGTCCGCGCGCGACCGGCGCGACTTCGTCGGCGCGCTGCGCGCCAAGCATGCGGCCGGCCAGCCGGCCGTGATCGCCGAAATCAAGAAGGCGAGCCCGTCGAAGGGCGTGCTGCGCGAGCATTTCGTGCCCGCCGACATCGCGCGCTCGTATGCGGCGCACGGCGCCGCGTGCCTGTCGGTGCTGACCGACGAGCAGTTCTTCCAGGGCGGCGTCCGCTATCTCGAGGAAGCGCGCGCCGCGTGCGACCTGCCGGTGCTGCGCAAGGACTTCATCGTCGACGCGTACCAGATCCTCGAAGCGCGCGCGATGGGCGCGGACGCGATCCTGCTGATCGCCGCCGCGCTCGACACGCCGCTGATGCAGGAGCTCGAAGCGTATGCGCACTCGCTCGACCTCGCGGTGCTCGTCGAAGTGCACGACCGCAACGAAATGGAGCAGGCGCTGACGCTCAAGACGCCGCTGCTCGGCATCAACAACCGCAATCTGCGCACGTTCGAAACCTCGATCCGGGCGACGCTCGACATGCTCGACATGATTCCGCAGGACCGCATCGTCGTGACCGAATCGGGGATCCTGTCGCGCGCGGACGTCGATACGATGCGCGCGGCGAACGTCAACACGTTCCTCGTCGGCGAGGCGTTCATGCGTGCCGACCAGCCGGGCGAGGAACTCGCACGGATGTTCTTCTGATGGCGATCGAAAAGGAAATCAAGCTCGCGCTGCCGGCGGGCCACGCGCCGGCCGCGCACCGCTTCTTCGAGACGCTGACCGGTGAGCGCGGCCGCGAGATCGCGCTGTCGAACGTCTATTACGACACGCCCGACCTCGCGCTCGCGCGTTCGAAAAGCGCAGTGCGCGTACGCCGCACGCCGCAAGGCTGGCTGCAGACGTTCAAGACGGTCGGCAGCGCCGAACACGGGCTGCACCGCCGCCACGAATGGGAACTGCCGGTGGCCGGCGACGCGCTCGAAGTCGCCGCGCTCGTCGCCGCATGCGACGTGCCGGAAGCCGCCGCCGCGCTGCGTGACGCGGCGCCCGCGCTACACGCGCTGTTCCGCACGGATTTTTCGCGTACGCTGTGGCGCGTCGCGATCGGCGGTGCGACGGTCGAGGCGGCGGTGGACATCGGCGAGATCGTCGTCCACACGGACCGCGACACGCGCCGCGAACCGATCAGCGAAATCGAACTCGAACTGCTCGACGGCCCGGAAGCGGCGCTCGCGACGCTCGCCGCCGAGCTGCAGCAGGCGCTGCCGGGTCTCGCTCCCGAAAACATCAGCAAGGCGCAGCGCGGCTACCGGCTGCGCGCGCAATAAACCCGCATCACGCATGGCAACCCGCAAGACCTCCCGCACGCCGCTGCAGGCGTCGCTGTTCGACGATCCCGTGCCGGAAACGGCCGAGGCCGACCTCCGGCCCGCTGCGCCGGCCGCTCCCGCAGCCGAGCGCCGGCCGGCCGGCAAGATCGCTGCCGGCGCCGCGGCCGCCCCGCATGCCGCGCGCGACATCCCGCACCTCGCCGCGCAATTCGATGCACTGCCCGCCGTATGGCGCGACGTGCTGAAGCCGTTCATCGACAGCGACGCATATGCGCCGCTATGCCGCTTCGTCGACGACGAACGCGCGGCCGGCAAGACGATCTACCCGACCGACGTGTTCCGCGCACTGCGGCTGACGAGCCCCGACGACGTGAAGGTCGTGATCCTCGGTCAGGACCCTTATCACGGCGACGATCGCGGCACGCCGCAGGCGCACGGCCTCGCATTCTCGGTGCCGCCCGCCGTGCGCACACCGCCGTCGCTGCGCAACATCTTCAAGGAAATCGCCGCGAACTTCGGCCACGATACGCCGCGCCACGGCTGTCTCGACACGTGGGCGCGCCAGGGCGTGCTGCTGCTGAACACCGTGCTGACGGTCGAGCGCGGCGCGGCCGCGAGCCACGCCAAGCGCGGCTGGGAGCAGTGCACCGATACGCTGATCCGCGAGCTCGCGAACCGTCATCGCGGCCTCGTGTTCATGCTGTGGGGTGCGCACGCGCAGGCGAAGCGTGCGCTGTTCGACGCGAGCGCGCACTGCGTGCTCGAGGCGCCGCATCCGTCGCCGCTGTCCGCGCATCGCGGCTTTCTCGGCTGCCGCCACTTCGCGCTCGCGAACGACTATCTGGTCGAGCACGGCCGCACGCCGATCGACTGGCGGCTGCCCGAGGTCGCCGAAACGCTCGCGTAACGGCGGCTGCGCCGCGTCCTGCGTCGGCCGGAATGCAAAGCGCCGCGCCCCTGTCGGGACGCGGCGCTTTCTGCTTTCAGATCGAGCCGCGGGCGTGCGACGCCCGCGTCCAACCCTTACGCAGCGGCGATCGCCTCGCGTGCACCGGCCAGCGCCGCGCTCTGCGCTTCCGGCCCCATGTTCAGGCCTTCCGCGTAGATGAAGCTCACGTCGGTCATGCCGACAAAGCCGAGGAACGAACGCAGATACGGCGTCTGGCTGTCGTGCGGGGTGCCCGCGTACTTGCCGCCGCGCGCCGATACGACGTACACCTTCTTGCCCTTGATGAGGCCTTCCGGGCCGTTCTCGGTGTAGCGGAACGTGACGCCGGCGCGGGCGATCCAGTCGAAGTACGTCTTCAGTTGCGAGGAGATGCCGAAGTTGTACATCGGCGCGCCGATCACGATGATGTCGGCGGCTTGCAGTTCGGCGATCAGCGCATCGCTCTTCGCGACGATCGCATTCTGCTCCGCGCTGCGGTTCTCGGCCGGCGTGAAGAACGCGCCGAGCACCGATTCGTCGAGATGCGGCAGACCATCGGCCAGCAGGTCGCGGACCACGACCTTCGCACCGGGATTCGATTGTTGCAGCTTTGCCGTCAGTTCGTTGGACAGCAGCGTGGACTGCGCGCCTTGCGAACGCGCCGCCGAATTGATTTGCAGAATGGTCGTCATGTCAGGCTCCGGTTGGGTTGCGCTTCGGTAGCGCGAGTGACGCCATTGTGCGTGGCCGCATTTGCGTGAAAAAGCGGGCTCAGGGCGACGGATTGTTGCAACAGCAGAACAATTGCGGATCGCGCCCCGATTTCCGCTTCGTCATGCTAGCCCTTCAGCCAGGCTTCGCGCGCCTTCAGCAACGCGGCCGGTCTCGCGGCGGCCGTCAGCCGGTAGCGCGACACCTCCGGGCCGTCGAGCTTCAGTTTCGCGGTGCGCAGTTCGTCGCGGCGGAAGGCGTGGACCTCGACCTTGTCGCCCGGACGGTAGCGCGCGAGCAGCGCATCGAGGTTCGTGCCCGTCACGCGCAACCCGTCCAGCGCGATCAGCGTGTCGCCGGCCGACAGCCCCGCACGATGCGCGGCGCCGCCTTCATAGACGGCTGCGAGCGTGCAGTCGGCGCCGCCGCGCAGACGTGCGCCGATCGACGGTTTCGCGACCGCACCGGGCGCGCCGAGGTCCGGCGCGAGCGTCACGCCGAACGGTGCGAGCAGCTCGGCGAGCGGCAGGTCGCGCGTGCCGTGCACCGCATCGCTGAACAGACGGCCGAGTGCGACGCCGGTCGCTTCTTCGATCAGCGCGGCGACTTCGTCTTCGGCGACGCCCGCCTGCTTGCCGCGATAGAAGTCGCGGCCGTAGCGCTGCCAGAGCAGCCGCATCACGTCGTCGAGCGACTTGCGGTGACGCGTCTGCGCGCGAATCGCGAGATCGAACGCGAGCGCGACGAGCGAGCCCTTCGTGTAATAGCTGACGATCGCGTTCGTCGCGTTCTCGTCCTGGCGGTAGTACTTGATCCACGCGTCGAACGAGCTGTCCGCGACGCTCTGCTTGAGGCGGCCCGTGCCGCGCAGCACGCCGCCGATCGTGCGACCGAGCGCCGCGAAATATTCGTCCTGCGACATCAGCCCGCTGCGCACGAGCATCAGGTCGTCGTAATACGACGTGAAGCCTTCGAACAGCCACAGCAGCGACGTGTAGTTCTCGCGCGTCAGGTCGTACGGCACGAACGCCGCCGGCTTGATCCGCTTCACGTTCCAGGTGTGGAAGTATTCATGGCTGCAGAGGCCGAGATACGTGCGATAGCCTTCCGTCGTTTCCGGGCGCCCCTTCACCGGCAGATCGGTGCGATTGCAGATCAGCGCGGTCGAGGCCCGATGCTCGAGGCCGCCGTAGCCGTCGCTGACCGCGAGCGTCATGAACACGTAGCGATCCATCGGCGCCTTCTTCGACTTCGGCTCGAACAGCGCGATCTGCGCTTCGCACACGCGCTTCAGGTCCGTGCGCAGCCGTTCCATGTCGAGCTGCGTCACGCGCCCGGCGATCACGATGTCGTGCGGCACGCCGTGCGCGTCGAACGTCGCGAGCGCGAATTCGCCGATCGTGACGGGATGGTCGACGAGTTCGTCGTAGTTTGCCGCGCGATAGGCACCGAAGCCGTAGCGCTTCGTGCCGCGCGCCTCCGGCAGCGCGGTCGCGACGCGCCATGCGCGAAACACGTCGCCGGCCGGTTTCGCGATGTCGACTTCGCACGGCGCATCGTCGCGGCCCGCGACGTTCAGGAACACCGCGGTGCCGTTGAAGAAACCGCCCGATTCGTCGAGATACGCGGAGCGCACCGACAGATCCCATGCGTAGACGACGTAGCGCAGCGTCAGCGCGCCGCTGACGGGCGCGGCCTGCCACGTATGCTTGTCGGTCTTTGCGATCCGTACCTTGCGGCCGGCGTCGTTGAACGCGTCGAGCGTCACGATGTTGCGCGCGAACTCGCGCACGAGATAGCTGCCCGGAATCCATACGGGCAGCGAAAAGCGCTGGCCGTCGGGATCGGGATCGGAAACCGTCACCGTCACTTCGAACAGGTGGGCGGCAACGTCTTTCGGGACAATCGAATAGCGGATCGGCTGGTTCATCGTGGCAATCGGTCGAACTGCGGCTGCGGAAACGAAGAGAGGCGCCGGCAGGCATCGCGGGCGCCCCTCGCTGGCCGGGCGCGCGGCCCGGCATGTCGGTCGGTTACTTGCTCGACGCGAGCGCCTGGTTCAGCTGGTCGGCCGACACCGCGCCCGGCAGGCGGCGGCCGTCCGGCAGGAAGATCGTCGGCGTGCCCGTCACGTTCATGCCGCGGCCGAGCGCGAGATTCTTGTCGAGCGCGCTCGTGTCGCAGTTGCCGGCGCCGGACGGCGCACGATGATCGAGCATCCAGCTCTGCCACGTCTTCGCGCGATCGGTCGCGCACCAGATCGCCTTCGACTTCGCGGTCGAATCGGGCGACAGCACCGGATACAGGAACGTGTACACGGTGACGTTGTCGACCGACTGCAGCGTGGTTTCGAGACGCTTGCAATACGGGCAGTTCGGATCGGAGAACACGGCTATCTTGCGCGCGCCGTTGCCCTTCACGACCTTGATCGCGTTGGCGAACGGCAAGCTCGTGAAGTCGATCTTGTTGAGCTCCGACAGGCGTGCGTCGGTGAGGTTCTTGTGCGTCTTCGCGTCGACGAGATCGCCGAGCAGCACGTAGTCGCCCGCCGCATCGCTATAGATGATCTGCGAGCCGAGGTTCACTTCGTACAGCCCCGCGACCGGCGATTTCGACACGCTCTTGATCGGTGCGTCGTTGCCGAGACGCGCTTGCAGCGTGACTTTCAGCTTGTCGGTGGTCTGATCGGCCTGCGCAGTGCAGCCGAGCGCCGCCATCGTGACGGCCAGCGCCAGCGAGGCGATGCGGATCGTTTTTTTCATCGAGTTGTTCCTTCAGCTCTATCGGAATGCACGGCACAGTGTACGCCGTAACGGAACCGAGTCCGACCGGCGATGCGGCCGAAGGTTCGCTCAACCGAGCGCGGCGGATACCAGCCAGCGCTTCACGAGCGGCTGCGCGCCGACGAACGCCATGCCCGCATTGCGCACGGCCTTCGCGAACGAACCGGGCACGGCGAACAGCCGCTGCAGGCCGTCGGTCGCGACCATCAGCGCGCGGATGTCCTCCCGGCGCGAACGCTCGTAGCGGCGCAGCAGCACCGTATCGCCGAGGTTGCGGAAGCTCTCCTTCGTCGCGATCGCATCGGCGAGCGCGGCGACGTCGCGCAGGCCGAGGTTCATCCCCTGCCCCGCGAGCGGATGGATCAGATGCGCGGCATCGCCGACGAGCGCGACGCGCGGCGCGATCAGCTTGTCGACCGTCTGCAGCGCGAGCGGGAAACCGGCGGCCGGCGTCACGCATTCGAGCGTGCCGACCTGCGCGTGCGACACGCGCTCGACTTCGGCCGCGAGCTGCGCGGGGTCGAGCGCGAGCAGCTCGTCCGCGTGCGCGGTGTGCGCGGACCACACGAGCGACACGTGGCCGTCGGGCAGCGGCAGCAGCGCGACGATTTCGCCGTCGCGAAACCATTGATACGCGGTTTCGCGGTGCGGCAGCGACGCCTTGAAGTTCGCGACGACGCCCGTCTGCCGGTAATCGCGCCGCTCGACGCGCGCGCCCATCTGCGAACGTACCCACGAGTGTGCGCCGTCCGCGCCGACGACGAGATCGGCTTCGAGCACCTGCCCCGACGACAAGGCGAGCACGGCCGCGTCGTCGCGCACGTCGAGGCCCTGCGCGCGCGCGTCGAACCAGGTCAGGTTCGGCTGGAAACGCAGCGCGGCGTCGAGCGACGTCTCGATCAACGACGATTCGGCGATCCAGGCGAGCTGCGGCACCGACGCCTGATAGGCGGAAAAATGCAGCTCGGCGTGCGCATCGCCGTACACGCGCATGTCATAGACGGGCGCGAGCCGGCCGTGATCGAGCGCCTGCCAGACGCGCAGCCGCTCGAGCAGCGCCTGCGAGCTGGACGACAGCGCATACACGCGCGTATCGAACGCGAGATCGGCCGGCCGCGGCGTGACCGGCTGCGCGAGCAGCGCGGTCTTGTAGCCGGACTGGGTCAGCGCGAGCGCGGCCGTCTTGCCGACGAGCCCGCCGCCGACCACGGCGACGTCGAAGGTATGGTGGACAGTCATGGCGGGCATTATAGCCGCGGGGCCAAACCCTTACGCGGCCGGACTTTGCGGGAAATCAGCGGAATCGCGGCGCGCGGCGGCGCGACCGGCCGGCGCACGCGGGCGGTTGCTGCGCCGCGCGCACGTCGATTGGGGGCGTGTGGTGGGGGCGGGGGCGCTGGCGGCAGCAGCGGCGGTGGTCGCGGTGGCCGCGGTGGCCGCGGTGGCCGCGGTGGCCGCGGTGGCGGCGGTGGCAGTGGTGACGGTTGTGACGGTTGTGACGGTTGTGACGGCTGTGACGACGGTGACGGCGTGATGGCGGCGGCGCCGGCGGCCGCGCCGGAGCGCTCCGCAGCCGGAAACCGGCGCGTCGGCACGGTACAATAGCGTCTTTGAACGCCGGCCCGTCGCGCTGCCCAGCGCCGGCCGCCCTCTTTGTCCCGCGCCGCCGCGCCCTGCCCGGCCGCGCCGCTTCATCCGTTCGAAGGATTCCATGAGCCTCAAATGCGGCATCGTCGGCTTGCCCAACGTCGGCAAGTCCACTCTGTTCAATGCGCTGACCAAGGCCGGCATCGCCGCCGAGAACTACCCGTTCTGCACGATCGAGCCGAACGTCGGCATCGTCGAAGTGCCCGACGCGCGCCTGAAGGCGCTCGCCGAAATCGTGAAGCCCGAGCGCATCGTGCCGGCCGTCGTCGAGTTCGTCGACATCGCGGGCCTCGTCGCCGGCGCGAGCAAGGGCGAAGGCCTCGGCAACCAGTTCCTCGCGAACATTCGCGAAACCGATGCGATCACGCACGTCGTGCGCTGCTTCGAGGACGACAACGTCGTCCACGTCGCAGGCAAGGTGAGCCCGATCGACGACATCGAGGTGATCAACACCGAACTCGCGCTCGCCGATCTCGGCACGGTCGAGAAGGCGCTCGCGCGCTACTCGAAGGCCGCGAAGTCCGGCAACGACAAGGAAGCGGCGAAGCTCGTCGCGGTGCTCGACAAGGTGCGCGCGCATCTGGACCAGGGCAAGGCCGTGCGCGGCCTCGCGCTGTCCGACGACGAGCAGGCGCTGCTCAAGCCGTTCTGCCTGATCACGGCGAAGCCGGCGATGTACGTCGCGAACGTGAAGGACGACGGCTTCGAGAACAACCCGCACCTCGACGCGGTGCGCAAGTACGCGGAAAGCGAGAATTCGCCGGTGGTCGCGGTGTGCGCGGCGATCGAAGCGGAAATCGCCGATCTCGACGATGCCGACAAGGAAGCGTTCCTCGCCGACATGGGCATGTCGGAGCCGGGTCTCGATCGCGTGATCCGCGCCGGCTTCAAGCTGCTCGGGCTGCAGACCTACTTCACCGCGGGCGTGAAGGAAGTGCGCGCGTGGACAATTCACATCGGCGACACCGCGCCGCAGGCGGCCGGCGTGATCCACACCGACTTCGAGCGCGGCTTCATCCGTGCGCAGACGATCGCGTTCGACGACTTCATCGCGTACAAGGGCGAGCAAGGCGCGAAGGAAGCCGGCAAGATGCGCGCGGAAGGGAAGGAATATGTCGTGCACGACGGCGATGTGATGAACTTCCTGTTTAACGTCTGAGCGTCGTTTCGATGCTGCCGTGAGAAAGCCCGCTCGATGCGGGCTTTTTCTTTTTTGCGTCGCGGGGCGCGCCGCGACGACGGTACCGTGTCGCAGCCGCATGCGTTCGTTACTCGCCGCCGACGATCGCGATCGTGCCGGACATGTGGAGAAACTGCCCGTCTTTCGTCGCGATGTTCGTGTTCACCGTGCCGCGCGCGAAATCCTCGACGTGCACGACGTTCGAACCGGTCGACGGCTCGTGCCAGTACACCATGTACACCTGCGGCCGAATCTCGTGCGCCGTGTATTGCACGGTATCGGTCACGCCCTTGAATTGGCCTGCCGTGCCGATGAACGACATCGTCTTGTCGTCCTTGAAGTGCAGGTCGAACACCGTGTCGCCGAACGCCACGCGCGCGACCTTGCCGATTGCCGGAAACGGCTGCGGCGCAGGCCACTGCATCTCGCCCTTCGCGACCTTCGCGCTCAGTTCGAGCGACGATTTCGCCCCTAGCGTCGGATAGCGCGCCTCCATCGCGGCGATCAGCGCCGACGAATCGCGTGCGCGCGCGGCCTCCTGATCGAACGCCTTCACATAGGCGCGCGTAAACGCGACGCCGGTCGTGAACGGCCGGCTGCCGTCCGCGTTCGGCAGGAAGTGGCCCGGTACGACGCGCACCGGCTTCAGCGCATCGATCCGGTCGAGCGTCGCGAGCCAGTTCGCGCGCGACAGCGGGGTCTGCGTATCGGCCATCCACACATGGATGTTCGCCGCGACCGGAATTCCGCCCACCACCGTGCGCTCCGACGGAATCCACACGAACGTGCGGTCCGGCGTCGGGCCGTCGAGCCCGACGATGCGCAGCTTCTCGCCGTCGACGCTCAGCGTGTCGCCGTCGAGCGGCCGCGGCACGACGATCGACGCCGGCGCGTTGTCCTTCAGGATCGGCCGCCAGTACGCGAGCTTGCCGTCCTTGCTCGCTTCGATTGCGGCGACCGTCTGCGGCGTCGCGACGATCTTCGCGTCCGGGAACGCCGCGTGGATCGTGTCGAGCCCGAAGTAGTAGTCCGGATCGCTATGGCTGACGTAGACGGCCTTCAACGTCTTGCCCGTCGCCTTGATCCGGTTCACGAGCGTCTGCGCGTCGTTGCGCTGGAACTGCGCGTCGATCAGGATCGCTTCGGTCTTGCCCGACACGATCTCCGACGACACCGGAAAGATGCTCTTCGCGCCCGGATTGTAGACGTCCACGGCCAGCGGGCCGGCAATGCTCGACGATGCCGCGCCGAGCAGCGCGCTCGCCGCCAGTACGGATGAAACCAGGTGACGTACCGACATGGTCGTACTCCTTCAGAGATGAGGTCGACGAACGATAAATGAAACTATGTCGGTTACAAATAGCCGATCTGTTGATCGTCTATTTACTCGCGAGAACGAATCGCGGAGGGTGCGACGACAGTTTGCTTTTTTGGTCTGCCTTTACTTGGAATTGTTGCTCGACGGATGCGGCGACTGGTTTCTCCGTCCTGGTCCGATCGCAAAGCCGTTGCCCACCGGCTGTCCGTAGACCGACTCGAACCGATGGATCAATTGAATGGCGCCGGACGGATACAGCCCGAAAATTCGTTCAGCACACTTCCAACAAAAAACAGCGATCGTCATCGAGCTACGACTTCAGACATTTTCCGACGCAGATTTATAAAAATTGGTATTTGTTCTATATACAAGCATCTGATCGCACACAATACTGCCCCCATCACTTCCCGTAGGCACTCGGCACCTCATCAATCCAAGGATCAATCACTCCATGAAAAATGAACCACACGCCGAGATTCTCGGCATAAAATTCACCCCCGGTTCAGTCGACGCTTTCTTCATCGACTTCTTCATTGGATGCGCACTCATCATTTCCATCCATATTGTCCTGTATTGGCTATTCAAAATAATATCGACGTTCATCATAAAAACAAAAGTAAACCCCTGGATGATCCTAATATTTTTATCCGTAATTTTAGGAAACATCGCAAAATCACTACTTACCAAACATCCCTGACATGACGGTTTTTCGGAGAATTGAAATGCGCGAACTATCAATTCGAGAACTGAAGGTAGTCTCTGGCGCCGTAGGGCCAATCGGTGCCGCGCTTGGCGGTGTCGGAGGGGGGGCCATTTACTTGGGGCAAGCATCGGTCACCGGACAAGCGAGCCCCACCGGTCTCGCTTCAGCGATACTTGCCGGGGCCACGCTTGGCTTTTTTACCGGCCCAGCAACCCCCACACTCATGCAAGCCGGTGCAATGACCATTCTCAATGGTCAGCTTGGATTTTATAGTGGAATGGCCGCTGGTTTCTTGGAAAATGCGACCAACTCGGCGGGCACCAACTACAACGCGCCATGAACCAACTACAACTAAATCACCTTCCCCAACCGAACCCGAAACCAGCCCAAACATCAAATCGTTCCGATGAGCATTTCGTTCAGCGTCTCCCCTAAAGACTTCGCACTCGATTACCAGGAAAAGCGCCCCTTGCTTATGAAAGGAGCCGTATCGCTTCGCAACTTCTCCTGGCGGGACGTAAATGAAATCTTCGAACGCAGCAACGTAGCCTCCGACGATTTCAAGCTGACTTTCGACGGCATCCGACCAAAGAGCGAATACATCGAAAGCTGGTGGGACATCGGCACGCTTCGCCATCGCCTGATCAAGCCAGTTGTCTACGATTATTTGCGCAAGGGCGCGACATTGATCGCAAACAAAATCGCCACTGAACCGAAGGTCAATCAGTTATCGAGACAACTCATCGAATTCACCGGCAGACAGGTGGTCAGTAGCGCCTACCTGGCATTCGGTGAGCGCGACTCGTTCCGCTGCCATTGGGATACACGTGACGTTTTCGCAATACAACTCATCGGGCGCAAGCGGTGGGTCCTGTACGAGCCCTCACTCGAGGCACCGCTTTACATGCAACAAAGCAAGGATTACGAGGGCCTGTATCCGTGTCCTGACACCCCGTATATGGACGTCATGTTGGAGGCCGGTGATCTGCTCTATCTACCACGAGGCTGGTGGCACAACCCGCTTCCCGTCGGTGAAGCGACCTTCCATCTTGCATTCGGAACTTTCCCGGCCTATGTCATTGATTACTTGAGTTGGGCGATAAACCGAATGCCGCACTTGCTCGACGCCAGACGTTCGTTGAGTGACTGGGAGAACGATAAAAACGTCCTGGCGTCGATAGGGCAACAATTCGAGGACTTCATTTGCACCCGAGAGAATTACCGCCGCTTTCTCGACGATAGGACTGGGGCCATACGTATCGAGACAGATCTCGCACTCGAGACATTGGGGAACCCAGCGGTGTCGGCAATCCCAGATGAATCGAGAATTCGCTTGAGCGCTTATCGGCCGCCTGGCCGCGACGATCGCTATGTGATCGCCAACGGCACCAAGGTCAATCTGGACGATCAAGGCGCAACGCTGATTCGACTGATCGTCGAGCGCCCCGGCATCAGCCTCGGAACACTGATTTCTGGTTTTGCCAACACCGATGCGGACCGCATCCGCGATCTGGTCACGGATCTCTGTCGCCAGGATATTCTGGAGTTTTCTCTCGCGTAACGCGCTATCGCCGATATTCATCGCGCTGCCGCGTGCGGTGTGCCGCCAACGCCCGCCCTCCCCGACGCCACGCCTCGATTCCACCGCGCCTACGCCGCACAGCGCGAACGGGCGCAGCAGCCGCGCCCGTCCGGTTCACGCGAGTTACGTCGCCGACACGCGCCGCCCCTCCCCCACCCGCGCATCGCGACCTCGCTTGTTCAGCCACGACGCAAGCAGCACGAACAGCGCCAGCACGGCCGTCGCACCGACTTCCATCCGGTGTTCCTCGCTCACGAGCATCACGGTCAGCGTGCCGCAGATGAACAGGATCACGGCCCACGTGAGCCACGGGAACATCCACATCCGCAGCGGCAGATCCGCGCCAGTCGCTTCGAGCGTCCTGCGCATCCGCAGCTGCGAGATCGCGATTACGAGATACACGAGCAGCGCGATCGCGCCCGAGGTCGCGAGCAGGAAGCCGAACACCTGCTCGGGCATCAGGTAGTTCGCGATCACGGTCACGAAGCCGAACGCGGTCGAGGCGAGCACGGCCGCGCGCGGCGTGCCGGTCGCATCGGTGCGATGCAGGAACGCGGGCGCATCCTTGCGCTTCGACAGCGAGAACAGCATCCGTGACGCCGTGTACAGCGCCGAATTCAGGCAGCTCGCAACCGACACGAGCACGATCACGTCGATGATCGCCTTCGCGTTCGGCACGCCGATCAGCTCCATCGCACGCTGATACGAGCCGTGCGCCGGCAGCAGCGGGTCGTTCCACGGCACGATCGCCGCCACGACGAGGATCGAGCCGAGATAGAACAGCGTGATGCGCCAGATCACCGAATTCGTCGCACGCACGATCTGGCGTTGCGGGTTGTCGGATTCGGCGGCCGCGATCGTCACGATCTCGGTGCCGAGGAACGAGAACATCGTCGTCAACATCGCCGCGAGCACCGCACCGGCGCCGTTCGGCATGAAGCCGTGATGCGCGAACAGGTTCGACACGCCCGACACGGCCGGCGCCGGCACGATGCCGACGATCGCCGCAGCGCCGACACACAAGAACACGACGATCGCGACGACCTTGATCAGCGCGAACCAGAATTCGAATTCGCCGTAGTTCTTGACCGAGAACAGATTCGTGATGGTCAGCAGCAGCGTGATGCCGAGCGCGAACATCCACGTCGCGATGCCCGGGAACCACGCATTGAGAATGGTCGCGGCGGCCGTCGCCTCGATCGGGATCACGAGCACCCAGAACCACCAGTACAGCCAGCCGATCGTGAAGCCTGCCCAGTGACCGATCGCGCGGTCGGCATAGGTAGAAAACGAGCCGCTGTCCGGATGCGCGACGGCCATTTCGCCGAGCATGCGCATCACCAGCACGACGAGCACGCCCGCGATCGCATACGCGAGGATCGATGCCGGACCGGCTTCCGCGATCGCGTGGCCGGAACCGACGAACAAGCCCGCGCCGATCACGCCCGCAATGGACATCATCGTCACGTGCCGCTGCTTCAGGCCGGTGCCAAGGCCTGTCTTGCTTTCCTTCATCTGTCTCTCTCCAAAAAACGGTCCGGTACGACTGGTGTCGCGTGAAGGCGGCGTGGGGATTGTCTTTGTTGAGCCGGGATGGAACCGCGTGCGTGCGGCACGCGAATCCGCCGGGCCGCTCCGGGACGGCGCGCCGCGCAGTCTGCGAAGCTGCGGGTGCGATGCGGCGCGCAGCGCGCCGGCGCATCGCGCGCGCCGATTCCGTCGGCTTTCGGTCAGCCGCCTTCGAAGCGATGCAGTGTAAGCATCAAACGGTTCTTCACTAAGAACCAATTGAATATTTTCGATGGAACCACTTGTTGCATCGACGCGCATCGATGCAACGCGTGATCCGGTTCGGCCGCCCGTGCCGGCACCGGTCGACGCGCCAACTCGCATCGCCCGTTTCCCGCCATTTGGCCGGCACGTTCGCCTCCCATTCGCGCCGAAGCAGGCTTGTCACCGCCGCTGCAGGCCATCGTCGCCGGGCAAGGCGCGGGGCTGCTGCCGGCTGCGATGGTGCGCGGCGAGCTCGCGAACGGCCGGCTCGTGCAGCTCGCCGACGTCGCACGGCTCGACGATTTCGCGTACGACCTCGTCTACCCGCCGCATCATGCGGAACGGCCGAAGGTGGCTGCGTTCCGGCGCTGGATACTCGATGCCGCGCGCGCCGGCGACGCGCCATCGATGTCCGGCGCGACGTAGCGACAGCGCGCGCCGCGCCGCTTCTCCCGCGCATCGGTTAGCATGCCGCCCACGGCCATCGCGCCGCTCCAATAACAACATCACGAGAAGACCATGCCCGCCCTGCTCCACCGCGCGACGCGCATCGCAGCCTTGTCGATCGCGCTGTTCGCCGCCACCGCGCCGCTGTCCGCTCCGGCGCACGCGTTCCGCGCATCGCCCGCGTACGGCAACGAAGCCGACCTCGATCGCCACGACACCTATCGCAATCGCGACGGCGAGACCGTCCACGCGCCGGCCCGCTCGAAATCGGGCCGCGTGCCGGAAGGCGCGAGCGCGCGATGCCGCGACGGCGCGTACAGCTTCAGCCGCCATCGACGCGGCACGTGCTCGGGCCACGGCGGCGTCGCCGAGTGGCTCTGAGCGTGCCTCGGCCAAACGGCCGAGCCGCGCCAGCGACAGCCGGCGGCGAAGTACAATAGCCGTTCGCGTCGCCGCACGCGGCACACCGCCGCGCATCGCGCGGCCGCTCCGTACCGAATCATCCGACGCCGCCACGCCAGCGCGCTGCGCGGCCGTCTCAACCACTTCTGACTTCACACCGAAATGGCCCAATACGTTTTCACGATGAACCGGGTCGGCAAGATCGTGCCGCCCAAGCGCCAGATTCTGAAGGACATCTCGCTGTCGTTCTTTCCGGGCGCGAAGATCGGCGTGCTCGGCCTGAACGGCTCGGGCAAGTCGACGCTGATCCGCATCATGGCGGGCGTCGACAAGGATATTGAAGGCGAAGCGACGCCGATGCCGAACCTGAACATCGGCTACCTGCCGCAAGAACCGCAGCTCGATCCGAGCAAGACGGTGCGCGAGGCGGTCGAGGAAGGTCTCGGCGATCTGTTCCAGGCGAACAAGAAGCTCGAGGAAATCTACGCCGCGTATGCGGAACCGGACGCCGACTTCGACGCGCTCGCGGCCGAGCAGGCGAAATACGAGGCGATCCTCGCGTCGAGCGACGGCGGCAGCCCCGAGCAGCAGCTCGAAGTGGCGGCCGACGCGCTGCGCCTGCCGCCGTGGGACGCGAAGATCGAGCACCTGTCGGGCGGCGAAAAGCGCCGCGTCGCGCTGTGCAAGCTGCTGCTCGAAAAGCCCGACATGCTGCTGCTCGACGAACCGACCAACCACCTCGATGCGGAATCGGTCGACTGGCTCGAGCAGTTCCTCGTGCGCTTCCCGGGCACGGTCGTCGCCGTCACGCACGATCGCTACTTCCTCGATAACGCAGCCGAGTGGATTCTCGAACTCGACCGCGGCCACGGCATTCCGTGGAAGGGCAACTACAGCAGCTGGCTCGACCAGAAGGAGGAACGCCTGAAGCAGGAAGAGGCGGCCGAATCCGCGCGCCAGAAGGCGATCAAGAAGGAACTGGAGTGGGTGCGCCAGAACCCGAAGGGCCGTCAGGCGAAGTCGAAGGCGCGTATCGCGCGCTTCGAGGAGCTGAACAGCCAGGAATACCAGAAGCGCAACGAAACGCAGGAAATCTTCATTCCGGTCGGCGATCGCCTCGGCAATGAAGTGATCGAATTCAAGAACGTCAGCAAGTCGTACGGCGATCGGCTGCTGATCGACAATCTGAGCTTCAAGATTCCGGCCGGCGCGATCGTCGGCATCATCGGTCCGAACGGCGCCGGCAAGTCGACGCTGTTCCGGATGATCACGGGCAAGGAGCAGCCGGATTCGGGCGAGATCGTGACGGGCCCGACCGTGAAGCTCGCGTACGTCGACCAGAGCCGCGATGCGCTCGACGGCTCGAAGACGGTGTTCGAGGAAATCTCGGGCGGCGCCGACGTGCTCACGGTGGGCAAGTACGAAACGCCGTCGCGCGCGTACATCGGCCGCTTCAACTTCAAGGGCGGCGACCAGCAGAAGATCGTCGGCAACCTGTCCGGCGGCGAGCGCGGCCGGCTGCACCTCGCGAAGACGCTGATCTCCGGCGGCAACGTGCTGCTGCTCGACGAGCCGTCGAACGACCTCGACGTCGAAACGCTGCGCGCACTCGAAGACGCGCTGCTCGAGTTCGCGGGCTCGGTGATGGTGATCTCGCACGATCGCTGGTTCCTCGACCGGATCGCGACGCACATCCTCGCGTTCGAAGGCGACTCGCAGGTCACGTTCTTCGACGGCAACTACCAGGAATACGAAGCCGACAAGCGCGCACGTCTCGGCGAGGAAGCGGCGAAGCCGAAGCGCATCCGCTACAAGCCGATCACGCGCTGATCCGCCGGCGGCCCCGCCGACGCACAAACCCCGCGCTGTCTGTCCGAAGCGCGGGGTTTTTTGTTGGCGGCGGCTTACGCGAGCGCGCCGAGTTCGCGCAGCCGCGCTTCGGTCGCGGCCGCGCTCGTGTGGTGAATGCCGTGCCAGCCGAGCGCGGTTGCGGCGGCCGCGTTCTTCGCGTTGTCGTCGATGAACACGAGTTCGTGCGGCGCGATGCCCGGCAGATGCGGATCGATCCGCGCATGCATCGCGCGGTAGATCGCCGGATCGGGTTTCACGAGCTTCACGTGGCCCGACACGACGATGTCCTTGAAGCGCCGCAGCACCGGGAAGTGCTCCCATGCATACGGAAACGTCTGCGCGGACCAGTTCGTGAGCCCGAACAGCGGCATGCCGCGCGCCTCGAGCCGCTCGACGAGCGCGACGCCTTCCGCGAGCACGCCGCCGATCATCTCGTGCCAGCGTGCGTAGAACGCGCGGATCAGCGCTTCGTGTTCGGGATACTGCGCGACGAGCTCGTTCGTGCCTTCTTCGATCGTCTGTCCGCCGTCCTGCCGCACGACCCACTCCATCGCGCAGACGTGCGTGAGAAACCAGCGGCGCTCGGCGTCGTCGGCAATCAGTTTCCGGTACAGATACTCGGGGCTCCAGTCGATCAGCACGCCGCCGAAATCGAACACCACCGCCTTGATCGTCATGCGAGCTCCGTTGCGAGCACGTCGGCCAGCGGGCGCGGCGTCACCGCGTTGCCCGACAGCGAACTGTTTTCCCAGATGAAGTGATGATGCGCGACGATCTGCTCCGCCGACAGGTGCGCGCGCGTATTCGTCGTATGCAGATCCGACACGACGGTCGTGCGGTAGCCGAGCAGCGCCGCGCGACGCGCGGCCGCATCGACGCAGAACTCGGTCGCGTAGCCGCAGATCAGCACCGACCGGACGCCGTGCCGGTCCAGCTGGGCGGCGAGCGGCGTGTCGTGAAACGCGTCGCTCATCCGCTTGCGGATGCGCCAGTCGCCGGCCTCGACGACGAGCCCGCGATGCAGCTCCCAGCCGGGCGTGCCGGGCACGATGTCGTCGGCCGCGTCGCCGTCGTGCTGCACGAAGCACACCGGCGCACGCGCGGCGCGCGCCGCCGCGGTCAGCCGGTTGATGCCCGACACGACGTCGTCGAGCCGGTACGCGGGCGTCGCGCGCTGCACGAGCCCGTGCTGCATGTCGACCACGATCACTGCGGTATCCGTCATCGTCGCTCCTCGCCGTCGTTATCGTCGGGCCGCCGCGCGGCCCGTGCCGTTCGCCGCGTCAGACCGGCTGCGTGCGCGCGTCGAGCCATGCTTTCGCGTCGCCGCTCACGTGCCGGCCGACGCGCTCGCGCACCGTCGCGTGATACGCGTTGAGCCACGCGCGCTCTTCCTCGTGCAGCATCTCGATCAGCACGCAGCGCGTGTCGATCGGGCACAGCGTCAGCGTCTCGAACGCGAGGAAATCGCCGAACTCGGTCTGCCCGGCCGCGCGATTCACGACCAGGTTCTCGATCCGCACGCCCCACTGGCCGGGGCGGTACACGCCCGGCTCGATCGACGTGATCATCCCTTCTTCCATCGCCGTGTACGGCTCGGCCGGCGCGTAGTGCGAAATCACCTGCGGACCTTCGTGCACGTTCAGGAAATAACCGACGCCGTGGCCGGTGCCGTGACCGTAGTCGAGACCGGCTGCCCACATCGGCGCGCGCGCGATCGCGTCGAGCATCGGCGAGCGGATGCCGCGCGGGAAACGCGCACGCGACAGCGCCATCATCGACTTCAGCACGATCGTGAAATCGCGCCGCTGCAGATCGCTGACGGTGCCGACCGGCACGACGCGCGTGATGTCGGTCGTGCCCGTCAGGTACTGGCCGCCCGAGTCGACGAGCAGCAGCCCGTCGCCGGCGATCGTCGCATGCGACGCAGGCGTCGCGCGGTAATGCGGCATCGCGCCGTTCGCGTTGAAACCGGCAATCGTCGCGAAACTCGGCGACACGTAGCCGGGGCGCCGCGCGCGCGCGGCCGTCAGCTGCTCGTCGATCGTCAACTCGGTAATCGTGTCGCGGTTCACGGCCTGCTCGAACCACGCGAAGAATTCGGCGAGCGCCGCGCCGTCGTGCTCCATCGTCACGCGCACATGCGCGATCTCGGCGGGCGTCTTGCGCGATTTCGCGAACGTCGACGGGTTCACGGCCTCGACCCGCTTCACGCCGGCCGGCACGGCTTCGAGCGTGCCGAACGTCACGCGGCGCGGGTCGACCAGCAACGTCGCGCCGTCCGGCAGCGCGGCGAGCGCCGCCCGCGCGTCGCCATACGGCCGCACGTCGACGCCGTCCTGCGCGAGCGACGCGGCCAGCGCCGGCGACACCTTGCCGTCGGCGACGAACAAGGTCGCGCGCTCGATGCCGATCATTGCGTGCGCAACGAATACCGGATTGAAGCTGACGTCGGCGCCGCGCAGGTTGAACAGCCACGCGAGATCGTCGAGCGTCGAGACGAAATGCCACTGCGCGCCCTGCGCCTGCATCGCGCGCCGCACGTCGGCGAGCTTGCTCGCGCGCGTCGTGTCGGCCTGCGGCGCGACGTGCTCGAACACCGGATCGGCGGGCAGCGCCGGCCGCTCGGGCCAGATCGCGTCGAGCAGGTCGAGATCGGTGCGCAGCGCGATCCCGCGCGCGCTGAGCGCCGCCGTCAGCGCGCGCGCCGCGGCGACGCCGAGCACCGCGCCGTCGACGCCGACCGTCGCACCGGCCGGCACGTTCTGCGCGAGCCAGTCGACGTGCGGTGCGCTCTGCTGGCCGCCCGTCATCTTCATCAGTTGCACGCCGGTGCCGGCGAGCTCGGCTTCGGCCTGCACCCAGTAGCGGCTGTCGACCCAGAGGCCCGCGAAATCGGCGGTCACGACGAGCGTGCCGACCGAGCCCGTGAAGCCGGACAACCAGCGGCGGGCCTGCCAGCGCTCGGGCAGATATTCGGACAGATGCGGATCGGCGGACGGTACGAGATACGCGGCCAGATCCTCGCGGACCATCGCGCCGCGCAGCAGCGCGAGCCGGGCCGGCACCGGCGAGACTTCGGGGAGACGGGCATTCATGATTTCACCTGAGAGCTTTCATCGACGGGCCGCGAGCGCGACCGTCACGGCGACGGCGACGAACGCGGCGCCGGTACAGACCGGCCATTCGAGCGTTTCGCCGTCGTAAAACAGTCCCGAGAGGTTGCCGAGCATGCGCGCGGCGGCGGCCGCCGCGATGCCGACGAGCACCGACGCCCACCACGCCGGCCGGCCCGCACGCCGCATCGGGTGCAGCCAGCGGCCGACGAGCCCGACGGCCGCCCCCAGGACAACAATCCCAAACCAGTTCATTCGACGCCTTCTATAAATTCAGATTCGTCCAATAGGCGTGAACGTTGCCAGCGGCTAGCATCGATCATCCATCGAACCCGGGACAGCCGGGCGCCGCGAACGTTCGAGTGTAGGGGCCCAGTCGACGTTATGGCAAGCGCGCACCGGCTGCCGCATTGAACACACATCATGCGAATCGCTCTGATCGATCCGGACGCGGACCACGCCGCGTTCCTGAATCGCCAGCTCTTCATCGGCGGTCACGTTTGCCACGCATTTTCCACCGCCGCGGCGTTCTTCGAATGGCTTGCAGGCGACACCTGCGACATGCTGATCGTCGCGGGCTGGGCCGGCGACAGCCCTGCCGAAGACATCATTCCGCGCGCGCAGGCGGTCCTGCCCGGGCTGCCCGCGATCGCCGTCTTCCATCTGTCACGCGAAAGCGAAATCGTCGCCTGCCTGCACGCGGGTGCCGACGACTGCCTCGTGCGCCCGGTCGGCGGGCCCGAGCTGCTGGCGCGCGTGACCGCGCTGAGCCGGCGCGCGGGCGTGCGCCGGCCGCCGGTGCGCTCGCGCGAAATGTATGGCGAATTCGCGTTCGATGCGACGCACTTGCTCGTCAGCTTCGGCCAGCACACCGTCGCGCTCACGCCGAAGGAGTTCCGCTTCGCGCGGCTTCTGCTCGCGAACCTGTCGCGGCCGGTGTCGCGCGCCCATATCCTCGAGACGGTGTGGGCGCGCCACCGCGACATGAAGTCGCGCACGCTCGACACGCACGCATCGCGGCTGCGCAGCAAGCTGCGGCTGCTGCCGGAACGCGGCTACCGGCTGCTGCCGCTGTACGGCTACGGCTATCAGCTCGATCGCGTGCCGATCGAGCCCCCAAATCGCCGCCCGCGCCTCGCGGACGCCCGCTACAGCGCAGGTGAGCAATCCGCCGAGACGCTATAATATGCGGCTAAACGATAGCCCTCGATATGCAACTCCTCACGATCGGAATCAACCACCACACTGCGCCAGTCGCCTTGCGCGAACGCGTGGCGTTTCCGCTCGAGCAGATCAAGCCGGCTCTCGTCACGTTCAAGAACGTCTTCCTCGGCCCGCAGGCGCCCAACGCGCCCGAAGCGGCGATCCTGTCCACCTGCAACCGCACCGAGCTCTACTGCGCAACCGACGATCGCGCGGCGCGCGACGCCGCGATCCGCTGGCTGTCCGACTATCACCGGATTCCGGTCGATGAACTGGCGCCGCACGTCTATGCGCTGCCGCAGTCCGAAGCGGTCCGGCACGCATTTCGCGTCGCCTCGGGCCTCGATTCGATGGTGCTCGGCGAAACGCAGATCCTCGGTCAGATGAAGGACGCGGTGCGTACCGCGTCCGAAGCCGGCGCGCTCGGCACCTACCTGAATCAGCTGTTCCAGCGCACGTTCGCGGTTGCGAAGGAAGTGCGCGGCACGACGGAGATCGGCGCGCAGTCGGTGTCGATGGCGGCCGCCGCGGTACGCCTCGCGCAGCGGATCTTCGAAAAGGTGTCGGATCAGCGCGTGCTGTTCATCGGCGCCGGCGAAATGATCGAGCTCTGCGCGACGCACTTCGCCGCACAAGGCCCGCGCGAGCTCGTCGTCGCGAACCGCACGGCCGAGCGCGGCCAGCGGCTCGCCGAACGCTTCAACGGCCGCGCGATGCCGCTGTCGGACCTGCCGGCGCGGATGCACGAATTCGACATCATCGTGTCGTGCACCGCGTCGACGCTGCCGATCATCGGTCTCGGCGCGGTCGAGCGCGCCGTGAAGGCGCGCCGTCACCGTCCGATCTTCATGGTCGATCTCGCCGTGCCGCGCGACATCGAGCCCGAAGTCGGCAAGCTGAAGGACGTGTTCCTGTACACCGTCGACGATCTCGGCGCGATCGTGCGCGAAGGCAACGCATCGCGTCAGGCGGCGGTCGCGCAGGCCGAAGCGATCATCGAGACGCGCGTGCAGAATTTCATGCAATGGCTCGATACGCGCAGCGTCGTGCCGGTGATCCGTCATATGCACACGCAGGCCGACGCGCTGCGCCGCCTGGAAGTCGAGAAGGCGCAGAAAATGCTCGCTCGCGGCGACGATCCGGCCGCCGTGCTCGAAGCGCTGTCGCAGGCGCTGACCAACAAGCTGATCCACGGCCCGACGAGTGCGCTCAACCGCGTGAACGGCGCCGATCGCGATTCGCTGATCGAGCTGATGCGCGGTTTCTATCAGCACGCGCCGCGCTCCAACGATCAGTCCGGCCACTAGCGCCGGCCGATCGCACTGCCGCCGGCCGTCGGCCGGCCTATCCTTTCCGAATACTCCTTGCCCGGGAGCGCCGCTCCACACCATGAAGACGAGCATGCAACGCAAGCTCGACCAGCTGTCCACCCGGCTGGCCGAACTGAACGATCTGCTGAGCCGCGAAAACGTCACGGCCGATCTCGACCAGTACCGCAAGCTCACGCGCGAACACGCGGAACTCGGTCCGGTCGTCGAGCAGTATGCGCTGTGGCGCCAGTCGCGCAGCGACGAGACGGCCGCGCAGGAATTGCTCGCCGATCCGTCGATGCGCGATTTCGCCGAGGAAGAAATCCGCAGCGCGCGCGAGCGGATGGCGCGGCTCGAGGTCGAGCTGCAGAAGATGCTGCTGCCGAAGGATCCGAACGACGATCGCAACATCTTCGTCGAAATCCGCGCGGGCACCGGCGGCGACGAATCGGCGCTGTTCGCCGGCGATCTGCTGCGCATGTACCTGCGCTTCGCGGAACGGCAGCGCTGGCAGGTCGAGATGATGTCGGAAAGTCCGTCCGACCTCGGCGGCTACAAGGAGGTGATCGTGCGGATCGC
The DNA here is from genome assembly GCF_000959525.1 of Burkholderia multivorans ATCC BAA-247. NCBI lineage: Bacteria > Pseudomonadati > Pseudomonadota > Betaproteobacteria > Burkholderiales > Burkholderiaceae > Burkholderia > Burkholderia multivorans. The sequence continues at coordinate 572,170 of NZ_CP009832.1, read as the reverse complement.
CGGCCAGGGCGCGTATTCGCGGCTGAAGTTCGAGTCGGGCGGCCATCGCGTGCAGCGCGTGCCGGCCACCGAAACGCAGGGGCGCATCCATACGTCCGCGTGCACGGTCGCCGTGATGCCGGAGGCGGACGAAATCGGCGAAGTCGAGATCAATCCGGCCGACTTGCGGATCGACACGTTCCGCGCCTCGGGCGCGGGCGGCCAGCACATCAACAAGACCGATTCCGCGGTGCGTGTCACGCACCTGCCGACCGGGATCGTCGTCGAGTGCCAGGACGACCGCTCGCAGCACAAGAACAAGGATCGCGCGCTGAAGGTGCTCGCCGCGCGCATCAAGGACAAGCAGTATCACGAGCAGCACGCGAAGGAAGCCGCGACGCGCAAGAGCCTGATCGGCTCCGGGGATCGTTCCGAGCGAATCCGCACGTACAACTTCCCGCAGGGCCGGATGACCGATCACCGGATCAACCTGACGCTCTACCGGCTCGAGGCGATCATGGACGGCGATCTCGACGAGCTGATCGGCGCGCTCGTCAGCGAGCATCAGGCCGAGCTGCTCGCGTCGCTCGGCGACGCCGACTGAGGCCGCGACGATGTCCGCACCGACCGCCGACGACCTGCTGCGCGCGACGCCGCTCGATGCGGTCGACGCGCGCGTGCTGCTCGCGCACGCGCTCGGCTGGACGCGCACGCAGCTGATCACGCGCGGCGATCGGCCGCTCGATGCAGAGGCAGTCGAACGCTATCGTGCGCTCGAAGCGCGCCGCGCGGCCGGCGAGCCCGTCGCGCAGCTCGTCGGGATGCGCGAGTTCTTCGGCCGCCCGTTCGACGTGACGCCCGACGTGCTGATCCCGCGCCCCGAAACCGAACTGCTCGTCGAAGCCGCGCTCGACGCGATCGACGGGCTCGCGCATCCGGCCGTGCTCGATCTCGGCACCGGCAGCGGCGCGATCGCGGTGTCGATCGCAGCCGAGCGGCCCGATGCGCGCGTATGGGCGCTCGACCGGTCGGCCGCCGCGCTCGCGGTCGCGCAGCGCAACGCCGACAAACTGCTCGATGCGCGCCGCCCCGGCGGCCCGCTGCAGTGGCTGCAGAGCGACTGGTACGCGGCACTCGATCCCGCGCTCGCCTTCGATGCGATCGTCAGCAATCCGCCGTATATCGCACAGCACGATCCGCATCTGTCGCAAGGCGACCTGCGCTTCGAGCCGCGCGGCGCGCTGACCGACGACGCCGACGGGCTGAGCGCGATTCGGACGATCGTCGCCGGCGCGCGTGCGCATCTGAAGCCGGGCGGCACGCTGTGGATCGAGCACGGCTACGACCAGGCGGAAGCGGTGCGCGCGCTGCTCGCATCGCACGGTTTCGACGCGGTCGAATCGCTCGCCGATCTCGCCGCAATCGAACGCACGACGGGCGGCCGCTTGCCCCGCTGACGCCCGGCCCGCCCGGTTGAAATCCGCTATCATTTCGATCTAACGCCCCGCAAACGCAAGGTCAGTCATGGACACCCAACAACGTATCAAGCAAATCGTCGACGAAAACCCGGTCGTGCTCTTCATGAAGGGCAACGCGCAATTCCCGATGTGCGGCTTTTCCGGCCGCGCGGTGCAGGTGCTGAAGGCCTGCGGCGTCGATCAGTTCAAGACGGTCAACGTGCTCGAGGACGAAGAGATCCGTCAGGGGATCAAGGAATTCTCGAACTGGCCGACCATCCCGCAGCTGTATGTCAAGGGCGAGTTCATCGGCGGCTCGGACATCATGATGGAGATGTACCAGTCGGGCGAGCTGCAGCAACTGTTCGCCGCCGCGTAACACCGCTTCCCCGATGGTCTCTCCCAGCGCGCCGCGTCGCCGGCTGATCGTCGCGATCACCGGCGCGACGGGCGCGATCTACGGCGTGCGGCTGCTCGATCTGCTGCGCGCCGCCGGCGGCGTCGAGACGCACCTGCTGATCTCGAACGCCGGCTGGCTCAATATCCAGCACGAACTGAAGCTGTCGAAGTCCGACGTCGAAAGCCGCGCGGACGTCGTCCATTCGGTGCGCGACGTCGGCGCGACGATCGCGTCCGGCTCGTTCGCGACGCACGGCATGGTGATCGCGCCGTGCTCGATGAAGACGCTCGCGAGCATCGCGCACGGGCTGTCCGACAACCTGATCACGCGCGCGGCCGACGTGACGCTGAAGGAACGTCGCCGCCTAGTGCTGATGGTGCGCGAAACGCCGTTCAATCTCGCGCATCTGCGCAACATGACGGCCGTCACCGAAATGGGCGGCATCGTGTTCCCGCCGCTGCCGGCGTTCTATGCAATGCCGAAGACGATCGACGAACTCGTCGACCAGACCGTCACGCGCGTGCTCGACCTGTTCGCGCCCGATACGCCGCTCACGACGCCGTGGGCCGGGCTCCGTCACGCGCAGTAGCGCGCCTCTCGCGGCGAAACCTCGCCGTTTCCGAGCCATCTTCGCCGATTTTCGCGCAAGTTCGGAGAAAGCCATCCGCTCATGGCGCGGATGGCCGCCGAGCCGATGCGCGGCTCGATTATCAACTCGAGAGATTCAATAAAATCCAGAACCGCTGTTTATCAATCTCTCGTGCGGATCTATAGTCGAACGCAACATCCCTTCAGCAGGCCACCGACATGAACCGCTTGCCTTCGCTTTACCTGTCGCATGGCGCGCCGACGCTGCCGATCGATCCGGCATTGCCGTCCGGCGCATTCACCGAACTCGGTGCCGAGCTGCCGCGCCCGCGCGCGGTGCTGATGCTGTCCGCGCACTGGGGCACGCAGCAACCCGTCGCGAGCATTGCCGCGCATCCGGACACGATTCACGACTTCTACGGCTTTCCGCGCGCGCTCTATGAAATCCGCTACCCGGCGCCCGGCGCGCCCGACGTCGCGCAGCATGCGGCCGACCTCCTGAATGCGGCGGGCATCGCGACCGCGACGCTCGAGCACGGCCTCGATCACGGTGCGTGGGTGCCGATGCTGCTGATGTTCCCGCACGCCGACGTGCCGGTCGCGCAGCTGTCGATCCAGCCGCGCGCGGACGCCGCGCATCACTTCGCGGTCGGCCGCGCGCTGCGGCCGCTGCGCGATGAGGACGTGATGGTGATCGGCTCGGGCCAGATCACGCACAATCTGCGCGCGGCGGATTTCGGCGCCTCGCCGGAGGACGCCGATCCGCGCGTCGCCGAATTCACCGACTGGTTCGAGACGAAGCTCGCCGAGCGCGACATCGACGCGCTGCTCGACTACCGCAGGCAGGCGCCGCACGCGGCGCTGATGCATCCGACCGACGAGCATCTGCTGCCGGTGTTCGCGGCGCTCGGCGCGGCCGACGACGACTACCGGCTCGGCATCCAGGCGCTCGGCACGTATCAGCGCGTGCTGGCCATGACGAACTACGTGTTCTCGAGCGCGACGGCCTGAGCGGCCGCGCGGGCCGCCGGCCCCGCTGCCCGCCCCCTGCCCCGGAACGCACAAAACAAAAGCCCGCCCGAGCATCGCTGCTCGGGCGGGCTTGCTTGCGCGCTCGGCCGCCGCCGATTCCGGCGGCAGAGCGGACTGCTTGCGTCAGGCGCCGATGCCTTCGAGGATCTCGTCGTGCGACTCGCGCTCGTCGAGATACTGCGTCCGGTAGCCGGTGTTCACGCCCCAGAAGTAGAACCCGAGCGAGATCACGGCGACGACCAGCATGTCCCAGCCGTACGGTAGATAGCCGTAACCGCCGAACTCCTTGCTGCCGATCAGCGACAGCACGGCCATCGTCGGCAGATACGCGACGAGCCACCATGCCGCCTTGAGGTCGGCACCCCAGCCGGTCCAGCCCGACTTGCCCTGGAAGTAGAAGTACACCGGCAGCGCGACGATCATCAGCAGGATGATTTCGCCGGTCAGCGGCCACTTCGCCCAGTACAGGATCAGCGACGCGCAGACGAATGCGAACGGCGCGATCAGCTTCATCGCCGGAATCGACAGCGGGCGCTCGATGTCGGTCGCCGCACGGCGCAGCGCCATGAGGCTGATCGGACCCGTCAGATACGAGATCACGGTCGCGACCGAGATCACTGCCGCGAGCGAGCTCCAGCCGCGGAAGAAGAACAGGAAGATGAACGACACGAGCAGGTTGAACCACATCGCCTGACGCGGTACGCCGTAGAGCGGATGCACGTTGCCGAACATCTTCGGCATCGTGTTGTTGCGCTCCATCGCGTAGATCATCCGCGTGGTCGTCGCCATGTACGTCGTGCCGGTACCGCTCGGGCTGATGAACGCGTCGACGTACAGCAGGATCGCGAGCCAGTTCAGGTTCAGCGCGATCGCGAGTTCCGCGAACGGCGACGAGAAGTTGAAGTGCTGCCAGCCCTTCGCGACGTCGGCCGGATTCACCGCGCCGATGTACGCCATCTGCAGCAGCACGTAGATCACGAGCGCGAGCAGAATCGACGCGATCACCGCGAACGGCACGCTGCGCGACGGGTTGCGCGCTTCACCGGCAAGGTTCACCGGGCTCTGGAAGCCGTTGAACGCGAACACGATGCCGCTCGTCGCCACCGCGGTCAGCACGGCGGACCAGCCGTACGGCGCGAAGCTCGCACCGGAGCTCGTGCCGAGGTTTTCCGAATGGAAGCTCGTCAGCATCAGGCCGAGGATCGTCAGGCCCGGGATCAGGAACTTGAAGATCGTGATGGCGGTGTTCGCCCGCGCGAAGGCCTTCACGCCCCAATAGTTCAGCAGGAAGTACACGACCACCAGCACGGCCGACAGCAGCAGGCCCGGCGTCGTCAGTTCCCCGTTGACGAAGAGCGCATGCGCCCAGGGATACGGCCACGTGCTCATGTACTGGATCGATGCCTCGGCCTCGATCGGAATCACCGACACGATCGCAATCCAGTTCGCCCATGCGCTGATGAAGCCCACCAGCGACCCATGCGAGTAGCGCGCGTAACGCACCATCCCGCCCGACTCGGGGAACATCGCGCCGAGCTCCGCGTACGTGAGCGCAATCGCGAGAATCACGACGGCGCCGATGATCCACGCGCAGATCGCCGCCGGACCGGCGATCTTGGCGGCTTTCCAGGCACCGAACAGCCAGCCCGAGCCGATAATCGAACCCAGCCCCGTCAGCATCAATGCAAACGGGCCGATGTTCCGTTGTATAGAACTCTTCACATCCTCTCCTGTGTCTCAAAAAGCATGGTCGGCCCGCAGTTCGGGATCGGCTCGAACTGCGCCGCGCACGCATTCTTGGGGGGACAGGTCACCCGATCGGGGCAACCTGGTCCGCGCGGCGCGTAGTTTAACGGTTGCACCTCCAAGTTGGCGCCAAAATCGATCGCCCCCTACAAAAAATCCGGCGTTTCTGCAATGTTTGTAAGCTTAAATATCCGCAATAACCCTGAGGACATGGAAATACGGTTGACCGCGCGCCCGATTAGCCGTATAACGGACTTCGCAGGATTTCAAGCGGCGAGTGAATTGGTCTTTCGTAGTTCGCCCATCAACGGTACTCCGGTTGGTCCCATTACCCCCTTCCTTGATTTTCCGCACCCCATGGGCTTCGGCCCCGTTTTATCTTTTTAGGAACAAGTAACATGGCAACCGGTACCGTCAAGTGGTTCAATGACGCAAAGGGCTTCGGCTTCATCACCCCGGAAGGCGGCGGCGACGATCTGTTCGCGCACTTCTCGGAAATCCGCGTCGAAGGTTTCAAGACGCTGCAAGAAAACCAGAAGGTCGAATTCGAAGTGAAGACGGGCCCGAAGGGTCTGCAAGCTGCGAACATCCGCCCGCTGTAATTGCTGCGCGAGATTTCGTGAAAAAAGCCCCGCTTCGGCGGGGCTTTTTATTTGTCGCGTCGGAGCGTGCCAGGCACGGCGCGCAGCGCGTGCGCACCGCGCGTCGGCCGGTCAGCCGAACAGTCGCTGCGCGTGAATGCCGAGGCCCGTCGCGACGCTGGCGAGGCGGTCGCCGAACACCGGCTGCGCGTCCGGAAACGCGGCCGCCAGCGCGCCGGACAGGAACGCCAAACCCGTCGAGCCGCCCGTGAAGTACAGCGCGCCGACGTCGCGCGGCGCGACGCCCGCCAGCCGCACCGTTTCGCGCGCGGCGTCGACGATCCGTGCAGTGTCCTCGCGGCTCGCATCGATCAGGCGCGCCGCGTCGAAGGCGATCTGCAGGTCCTCTTCGACATCGTTCAGGTCGATCATCGTCTCCCCGCCCGCGGCCACGCCGATCTTCGCCTCTTCCGCGCGCGCCATCAGCGCATGCCCGAGCCGCTGCTCGACCACGCGCACGAGCCGCTCGTGCTGCCGCGCGTCGCGGTACAGATGCTTCATCAGCTTCAGCTCGCCGAGCCGCTTCGGCGTATAGACCGTATTGATCAGATGCCAGGTCGCCAGATCGAAGTAGATCCGGTTCGGCAACTCGCGGCCTTCGGGATCGAGCGCGCGATAGCCGAACGCCGGCAGGATCGCCGACAGCTCGACGCGCCGGTCGTAGTCGGTGCCGGCGACGTGCACGCCGTGATGCGCGAGCACGTCGTCCTTGCGGTCGAGGCGCGTCATGCGGTCCGGGCCGACGCGCACCAGCGAGAAGTCGGACGTGCCGCCGCCGATGTCGGCGACGAGCACCAGCCGCTCCGCCTGCTGGCGCGACTCGTAGTCGAACGCGGCCGCGATCGGCTCGTACTGGAACCGCACGTCGGCGAATCCGACCGACTGCGCGGCCGCCTGCAGCTGGTTCTGCGCAAGGCGGTCGGCGCGCGGATCGTCGTCGACGAAGAACACCGGGCGGCCGAGCACCGCACGGCGGATCGGCGCGCCTGCGCACGCCTCGGCCTTCTGCTTCAGGTGTTGCAGGAAACGCGCGATCACGTCGGTATAGGCGATCGCGGTGCCGTCGCCGAGATCGGTCGTCGTCTCGGCGAGCGGCGAACCGAGGATGCTCTTCATCGAGCGCATCAGCCGGCCGTCGAAGCCGTCGATGTACGATGCGAGCGCCGCTCGGCCGTATTCGACCGTCTCCTCGTCGTTGTTGAAGAAAATCGCGGTGGGCAGCGTCAGATGGTCGCCCTCGACGGGCGCGAGCCGCATGCCGTCGCCGTGGGGCAGCGCCACGGCGGAATTGGACGTACCGAAATCGATCGCGCAGTAAGTCATGGGAAAGAGCCGCCGCATGGCCGGCGCGAAAACGGAAAGGACGGGCTTTTTAACATGAAGCCCGCGCGATCACAACGGGCGGGCGCGATCGGCGTATGGCCGTCGCGCCGGTCGCGCGGCGCCCGCGGCGCGCTCCGCCGCGGCGCGCGCAGGCCGTCACGCGGCCGCTTCGAAGCCCTTCTTCCACGCGCCCGCGTAGACGATCTCGCCGAGCGGATGGCGCGTGCGCGGCGCCTTCTCGCGATCGCGCAACACCGGATCGAGCTTGTCGACGTTGCCGTAGTGGCCGAGCGAGATGATCGCGGGAATCGCGACGTCGGCCGGGATCTCGAACGCCTCGCGGAACGCGTTCGCGTCGAAGCCGCTCATCTGATGTGCGGCGAGCCCGAGCGCGTGCGCCTGCAGCACGAGCGACATCGCAGCCGCGCCCGCGTCGTACAGCGCGGTCGGCGCGGGCTCGCCCTTCGGCGTCAGCGTATGCGCGGTGACGGCGATCAGGACCGGCGCCGGTGCGTTCCAGCCCTGATTGAACGGCACGAGCGTCGCGAACGCACGCTTGAACGCGGCTTCGTCCCGCGTGCGATCGAACACGATGAAGCGCCACGGCTGCGCGTTGTACGCGGACGGCGCCCAGCGCGCCGCCTCCAGCACCGCATGCAGGTCGGCGGCGCTGATCGGCGCGTCGGAATAGGCACGCGGGCTCCAGCGGCCCGCGATCAGTTCGTGAATCGAAACGGTAGTGGGAGCAGGTTTGACAGACATGCGGTTCCTCGCTGACATCGATGAAGGGGCGCGAACGCCTCGCCGAAACGCAAGCATAACCGCTTGCGGCGACACGCGCCCGATCGCGTCGGACAATGCAAATCGCCGCACCTGCAAAGGCGGCCGCACGCGGCGGCCGCGGTATTCAGGCCGCCTGCGCGGCCGCGCGCGACGGTCCGCGGTTGATCCGCAGCACGATCAGCGCGCCGATAATGCAGAGCCCGCCCGAGATCATCGACGCGATCGTGTAGGTGCCGAGGCTCGCCCGCAGCATCCCCGCGCCGAGCGCCGCGAACGCCGCGCCGAGCTGATGGCCGGCGACGATCCAGCCGAATACGACCGGCGCGGCCGCCTTGCCGAACACGTCGGTCGCGAGCCGCACGGTCGGCGGCACGGTGGCGATCCAGTCGAGCCCGTAGAACATCGCGAACAGCGGCAGCCCGAAGAAGTCGATGCCGAACGCATGCGGCAGATAGATCAGCGACAGCCCGCGCAGCCCGTAGTACCAGAACAGCAGCACGCGGTTGTCGTAGCGATCGGACAGCCAGCCCGACAGCGTCGTACCGAACAGGTCGAACACGCCCATCGCGGCGAGCAGCGACGCGCCCTGCACTTCCGTCATCCCGTAGTCGCTGCACATTGCGATCAGGTGCGTGCCGACGTAGCCGTTGGTGCTCGCGCCGCAGATGAAGAAGCTGAAGAACAGCAGCCAGAAATCGCGCGAGCGGCTCGCCGTGAGCAGCGTGCGGAACGCGACCGCGAGCGGATTCTCCTTCGTCGCGTCGGGCGCGGCCGGCGCATCGGCCGGCTCGCCGTATGGACGCAGGTTCACGTCCGCCGGCCGTTCGGGCAGCAGCAACGCGACGAGCGGAATCACGATCGCCGCCGCGAGCGCGACCACCAGCACGACCGGCCGCCAGCCGTGACGCTGCGCGATCGCCGCGAGCATCGGCAGGAACACGAGCTGGCCGGTGGCCGTGCTCGCGGTCAGAATCCCCATCACGAGGCCGCGGCGTGCGTGGAACCAGCGCGTGACGAACGTCGCGGACAGCGTCAGCGCGACGACGCCCGTCGAACAGCCGACCATCAGCCCCCAGATCAGCACCATCTGCCAGCTCTGCGTCATCATCGACGACAGCGCGACGCCCGCGCCCATCGTCGCGAGCGCCGTCAGGATCGTCGGGCGCAGGCCGAAGCGCTGCATTGCGGCAGCCGCGAACGGCCCCGTCAGCCCGTACAGCGCGATATTGACCGAGATCGCGAGCGAGATCGCCGCGCGGCTCCAGCCGAGCTCGCGCTCGAGCGGCACCATCAGCACGCTCGGCGTCGCGCGCGTGCCGGCCGCGGCCAGCAGGATCAGGAATACCACCGCCGCCGCGAGCCATCCGTAATGGAACCGCCCGCCGATTCGTGTCACTGCCCAGTTCATCTCGCGTTCTCCAGTCGGCCGGCACGCGCCCGCGCGCCGCCCATTTGACCGGGCCACCTCCGCCGCACACCGCATCGGCTGACCCGGGCCGATGCTTGGCATTTTTTCCATTGTCCGGACCGGCATTGTTACTGACCGGTCACAAGTGTGTTGCGATCGTAGTGACCAGTCGGTAACATGTCAAGCAATTCACCACGCAGTCGAGGGTCATCATGTCGGGCATCGAGGCCGCCAAGCCGCCAGCTCGCCGCACGCGCCGCGCGATCGCCGGCGCCACCGCACAGGAGCATCTGCTGCGCGCCGCGCAGGAACTGTTTTACCGGGAAGGCGTGCGCAGCGTCGGCGTCGAAGCGGTCGTCGAGCTCGCCGGCGTCAACAAGATGAGCCTGTATCGTCAGTTCTCGTCGAAGGACGACCTGATCCTCGCGTATCTCGCGCGCATGGATGCGTGCTTCTTCGAGCGCGTCGACGCGAGCCTCGCGAAGCATCCGGGCGACCCGAAGGCGCAGCTGATCCAGTATTTCGTCGATCTTGCCGAGCGCGCGACGCAGAAAGACTACCGCGGCTGCCCGTTCGTCAACGTCGCCGCCGAATTTCCGGACGCGTCGCATCCGGCGCGCGAGCGCGTCGCGCAGAACAAGGAACAGCTGATGAAGCGGCTGGTCGCGCTCTGCGAAGCGGCCGGCGCGCGCGATCCGAAGGCGCTCGCCGATTCGCTCGCGCTCGTCATCGAAGGGATCTATGCGGCAAGCCAGACGTACCGGCACGGCGAAACGCCGATCGGCATCGCACCGGCGCTCGTCACGCAGCTGATCGCGGCCGCCTGCGCGTAGCGGCCGCGCGCGCCCGCTACAATGCGGCCGTTGCCGCCCTTCCCGCCCGTTTCCGATGATCGACACCCGCCCCGAATCCACCGACAAAATCGTCGCCGCCACGCGTCACTGGCTCGCGCGGGCGGTGATCGGACTCAATCTGTGCCCGTTCGCGAAGAGCGTGTACGTGAAGGATCAGGTGCGCTATGCGGTCAGCGACGCGACCGCGCTCGACACGGCGCTCGCCGATCTCGAAGCCGAACTGCGGGCGCTGGAAGCGGCCGATCCGCGGCAGATCGACACGACGCTCGTGATCTATCCGCACGCGTTCGCGGATTTCGTCGACTACAACGACGCGCTGTTCTTCGCCGATCGCCTCGTGCAGCAGCTGAAACTCGACGGCGTGCTGCAGATCGCGAGCTTTCATCCGCAGTATCGGTTCGACGGCAGCGAACCGGACGACATCGAGAACTACACGAACCGCGCGCCGTATCCGATCCTGCATCTGCTGCGCGAGGACAGCATCGCGCGCGCGGTCGACGCGTTTCCGGACGCCGCCGCGATCTACGAGAAAAACCAGGAAACCCTGCGCCGCCTTGGCCACGACGGCTGGCGCGAGTGGATGAGCGGCACGGGCGACGACGTCTAGCGCCGCCGGCTCCGCCCGATTGGCGCGCACGCGCGCCGGGCGCGCAGGCGTCAGCCGGCGTGCTGTTCGACCGTTTCGCCGGCCGCCGCGTCGCGCTGCGGAACGAAAAAGCGCTCGCGCAGCTCGGCGAGCCCGAACATGTCGAGGATCTCGTTCAGCCGCTCGCTCGGGCGTCGGCGCGGCAGGTTCTTGTACTGCGCGATGATCAGCTCGTTCTTCATCGAATGTTCCCAGCCGACCAGCTCGGTCACGCTCACCTGATAGCCGTGCGCCTCGAGCTGCAGGCAGCGCAGCACGTTCGTGATCTGGCTGCCGAATTCGCGCGTATGCAGCGGATGACGCCACACTTCGGTCAGCGCGTTCGCGAGCGACTTGCCCTTGTGGCGGCGCAGCACGCCCGCGACTTCGGCCTGGCAGCACGGCACGAGCACGATGTGCCGTGCGCGCTTCGCGAGCGCGAAGCGGATCGCGTCGTCGGTCGCGGTGTCGCACGCGTGCAGCGCGGTGACGACGTCGACCGTATCGGGCAGCTTCGGCGACGTGATCGAATCGGCAACCGACAGGTTCAGAAACGACATGCCGCCGAACCCGAGCCGCGCGGCCAGTTCGGTCGAACGCGCGACGAGCTCCTCGCGCGTCTCGATCCCGTACACATGCGACGCGAACGCCGGCGTGCCGTGTCCCGGCTGCTGCTTGAAGAAGAGGTCGTACAGGATGAAGCCGAGATACGACTTGCCGGCGCCGTGATCGACGAGCGTCACCGCGCCGCGGTCGGCCTGCACGTTCGCGAGCAGCGGCTCGATGAACTGGAACAGGTGATACACCTGCTTCAGCTTGCGGCGGCTGTCCTGGTTCATCTTGCCGTCGCGGGTCAGGATATGCAGTTCCTTCAGCAGTTCGACGGACTGCTCCGGACGGATTTCGTAAGTCTTGTTGGACATCGTGAAGCGCGGCCGGGCCGCGGTCGGTCGACCACGGCCCGGCGGCGGGCAATCGTGAGGAATGGCGACAGTTTACCGAAAACGCGCGCTCAGGCTCGCGCGCCGAGCCGCCATAGCGACGTGAGCTCGGCACGGCGCGCCGCGTGCAGCGGATCGTCGGCGTCGGCGCTCTTCGGGTGCGCGGGGCGGATGTCGTCGCGGCCGAGCACGACGAGGCCGGCCGCGTCGATCCATTGCAGCAGCGTGTCGCGCGGCCGCAGCCCGAGATGCTCCGCGAAATCGGACAGGATCAACCAGCCTTCGCCACCCGGTTCGAGGTGCGCGGCGAGCCCCGCGAGAAACCCGCGCAGCATGCGGCTGTCGGGATCGTAGACCGCAAACTCGATCGGGGCGCTCGGCCGCGCGGGCACCCACGGCGGATTGCAGACGACGAGCGGCGCACGGCCCGGCGGAAACAGATCGGCTTCGACGACGTCGACGCGGCCTGCGTAACCGAGCCGTTCGAGGTTCTCGCGCGCGCAGGCCAGCGCACGCGGATCCTGATCGGTGGCGACGACGCGCTCGACGCCGCGCGACGCGAGCACCGCCGCGAGCACGCCGGTACCGGTGCCGATGTCGAAGGCAACCGACGTCGCGGGCAGCGGCGCGCGCGCGACGAGCGTCACGTATTCGCCGCGCACCGGCGAGAACACGCCGTAGTGCGGATGAATCGCCGCGCCGCCGAGCGCCGGAATCGGCACGCCTTTCTTGCGCCATTCGTGCGCGCCGACGAGCCCGAGCAGTTCGCGCAGCGACACCATCGACGGCGCGTCGCCCGGCCCGTACGCTTCCTCGCACGCGGCGCGCACGTCGGGCGCGCGGCGCAGCGGGATCGTATAGTCGGCGTCGAGCGGGATCAGCAGCATGCCGAGCGTACGTGCGCGCTGCGACTGCGCGAGCCGGTGCAGGTTGAATGCCTCGACGCCGGCGGCAGCCTTCGCCTTCTTCGGCTTGCGCTCGACGCGGCGCGCCATCGCCTGCACGAGTTGGCGCGCATTCTGGAAATCGCCCTGCCAGACGAGCGCGGTGCCCTCGCACGCGAGGCGATAGGCGGCGTCGGCAGTGAGGCGGTCGTCGGCGGGCACCGCGCGCTTCGGCGGCGGTACGCCGGCTTCGGAGCGCCAGCGCACGGCATGATCGACGCCGTCGGCGTCGGTCCAGTGGAAAACGGGGAAATCGGTCACGCGAGCTCGGCTACGGTTGGCTTCGGCGCGGCGGACATTCGCCGCGCGGACGACACCATACCGCGCTTTGCATCGTGCGGCAAAGCGGGCACGGCACGGTACAGGCGCGTCACGATGCGCCCCAGCCCGGCATCGCGGGCAGGCGCAGCGTGCCCGCGTCGCTGAAGTGCACCGTGCCGAGCACGCCGCCCGCGAGCCGGCCGCGCAGCGCATACGGCAGTTCGCCGTTCGCGGCGGCGCCGGGCAGGTTCCACGCCTGCCGCGCGGCCGCGAACGCGGATACCGACACCGGCACGTCGAGCACGGCCTCGCCGAAGCGCGGCACGACGCCCGAGCGATCGCTGACGCCGCTCGCGAACGGCGCGCCGTTCAGCTCGAGCGCGACCGCGATGCCGTCGTATTTGATCGGCGTGTCGTTCGGGTTCTGCACGCGCAGCTTCAGGCTGAAACGCATCTCGAGCCCTTGCCCGACGAGCGGATCGAGCCCGACCACCGACACGCTGAGGGGCTCGCGCGTGAGACTCGCGCAACCGTCGAGCACGAATGCCGCCGCGAACAGGAACAGCACGGCGCGCAGCGGCGCGAAACGGAACAGGGCTCGCAGCATGGACAGCCTCCTCGCGGCAGCGAATTCGTCGGATCGATCCGGCATTGTACCGACCGCACCCGCACGCGAGCGATTTCGTAGTTCCAGCGCACCGCCGGTTCCTTAACAGATTAAAACTACGGAATTCCACAAATAACCAAATCGTTAATTCATTCCATCCGCAATTCAATGAAGCGCAAAAACCGCAATAGGCTGACTTTCTAATTTTTTCATTTCCTTTACCCAAAACCATCAAGTATATTGACGCATCCTTCGAGCAGGCCGACAAACCTTCAAGCCGCATGACGGCGACATTGCGGAACGGCGACACCACGCCGTCCTTCCGTCCGGCGGCCTGGCCCGGCCCGCCCCGTGGGGCGTCGGTTCAAAGCAGGCGCGCGCCCGTGCACGGCGCGCCGCCTGTCGTGCGCGCGCATTCCATTCAGTACAACACGCGCCCGGCGATTTCGAACCGGCAAGTCAACCGATATCCGGAAACACAGAGGGGGCAGCAAACCATGATTACCTTTACGTAGTCGGCCGGCCGTCTTTTCGAATAAATCCGTCATTGGCTTTTTTCGCCGCTTATCCAGCGGCGGGGGATTGCTTTTGCCGGCGTTTTCGCAGCACTGAACGACTCTTTCTACAATCGAGGTTTTCAGTCATGTCGATTTCTATTCGCAAGGTGCGTTATCTGCCGCTCGTTGCCGCGCTCGCGCTCGCCGGGTGCGGCGGCGACGACGGCGGCCTAGGCTCCGCTTCCGCGCTCAGTTCGGCCGCCGCGCCGAACGCCGGCTCGTCGCCCGCCGCCGGCGGCCCGCAGACCAGCGCGTCCAACGTCGACAAGAGCGTCGCGCCCGTCGAGCTGCCGGACACCGTCGTGCCGATCAACTACCGCCTCTGGTTCCGTCCGAACGAGGCGCTCAACGCGTTCGACGGCCGCGCCGACGTCGAAATCAAGGTGCTGAAGCCCGTGAACAACATCGTGATCGCGGGCCACCGGATCAAGTTCACGAACGGCCGCATCACGCTGCAGCCGGGCAACATCCAGCTGATCGCGACGCCGCAGGACAAGGGCGACTTCTATCAGCTGCGCCCTGTCAGCGGCTCGATCTCGCCGGGCAACTATTCGCTGCACATGGAGTGGTCGGGCATCATCAACTTCAAGTCGTACGACGATCCGGTGAACAAGACCGGCGGCAGCTGCGGCGACGATCCGTATCCGGGCTGCTCGGCCGCCGAAGGGATCTTCCGCGTCGACCTGAAGGCGACCGACGGCACGACGAGCGGCGCGATTCTCACGCAGGGCGAAACCAACCTCGCGCGCCAGTGGTTCCCCGGCTGGGACGAGCCTGCGTTCCGCCCGACCTATGAAGTGACGGCCGAAGTGCCGCAGAACTGGCGCGTCGTGTCGAACGCGGCCGAGAAGCCGTCGACGAACGTCGGCGGCGGCTACAAGCTCGTGCAGTTCGAGAAGACGCCGCCGATGCCGTCGTACCTGCTGTTCTTCGGCGGCGGCCTGTTCGACACCTACGAGGACGACTTCACGAGCCCGCTGCCGGGCGGCAAGGGCGGCCTGCACCTGCGCGTGTTCACGCCGCCGGGCATGCGCGACTGGGCGAAGCCGGCGATGGACCGCACCAAGCAGGCGCTCGACTTCTACTATCGGTACACCGGCATTCCGCTGCCGCTCACGAAGTTCGACACGGTCGCCGCGAACGATGCGTTCAAGGAGCAGAAGGACCTGAACTTCGGCGGGATGGAGAACTGGGGCTCGATTCTCGAATTCGCGGACGACATCCTGCCGGAGCCGGGCCAGCCGATGTCGCAGTACGGCAACGAGGTGCTCACGCATGAAGTCGCGCACCAGTGGTTCGGCGATCTCGTGACGACCGACTGGTGGGACAACGTGTGGCTCAACGAGTCGTTCGCGACGTTCTTCGAAACGAAGACGACGATTCAGTTCTTCCCCGACGAGTTCAGCTGGCTCGATCAGGTGAAGAACAAGTACCGCGTGATCAATCGCGACATCGGGCCGAACGCGTTCCCGGTCGCACCGAACTTCAACGGCTGGGCGTCGAACGACTTCGTGCTGAGCGCGAGCGCGTTTACCTACGACAAGGGCGGCCACGTGCTGAAGACGCTCGAGAACTATCTGGGCGAGCAGACGCTGCGCAAGGGCCTGCAGCAGTACCTGACCGACTATTCGTTCGGCAACGGGACGCCGAAGCGTCTGTGGGACGCGCTGTCGAAGGCGAGCGGCCAGCCGGTCGGCCCGATCGGCGACAGCTACGTGCGGCAGACGGGCGTGCCGCTGGTCTCGCTCGACACGCAGTGCGACCTGACGAAGAACCAGACGATCGTCACGCTGAAACAGCAGCCGTTCCCGAACAAAAACGCGTATCCGGGCCTGCAATGGACGGTGCCGATCACGCTCGCGTACGGTCAGGGCCTGTCGAAGCGCACGACGCTCGCGCTGAAGGACACGCAGGCGCAAACGCGGCTCGACGGCTGCACGGGCGTGGTCGCCGATCCGAGCGGTCTCGACTACTACGTTGTGAACTACAGCGACGCGGCCTGGAGCGGCGTGCTCACGCAGGTCAACGGCTCGACCGATCCGGTGCTGCTCGCGAACCTGAAGAGCGAAGCCGCGCTGCTCGTCGCGAACAACCTCGCGCCGGCCTCGCGCTCGACGTCGATCGGTTCGGTCGCCTCGCCGGCCGCGATGAAGCTGCGTCAGACGCCGACGTTCGACGGCATCGCGCCGACGACGAAGGAACGTCCGGCACTGCGTTACCAGGGCGCGTTCAAGCCGCGCAAGGTGCTCACGCAGTAACGATGCACGGCCGGCCGACGCCGCTTGCGGCGCCGCGCCGGCCGGCGCATGCGCTTACCCGTACGACGGGCCTCGCGAGCGAGGCCCGTTTTCTTGCGGATGCGTCGCGCGGTGCCGCCGCGCCGCTCACCGATCGTTGCGCCGACGAAACGCCCACCATGCGGCGAGCGCGGTGAAGCCGGCGACGAACAGCACCATCAACCAGAACCCGTGCTTGTTCTCGGCGAACGGCACGCCGCCGACGTTCATCCCGAAGAAGCCCGCGACGATATTGATCGGTAGCGCGATCACGGTGACGAGCGTCAGCGTGAACAGCGTGCGGTTGTTCTGTTCGTCCAGACGCGAGCCGATCTCTTCCTGCAGCAGCTTGATGCGCTCGACGAGCCCCGCGAGATCGGCGAGCACGAGCGAGAACTCCTCGGTCGATTCGCGCAGCTCCTGCACGTCGTCCGCGTGCAGCCAGGCGGGCGGCCGCGCGAGCAGCCGGAAGATCGAGCCCGGTTCCGGCGCGAGCATGCGCTGCAGGCGCGTCAGTGTGCGCCGCATCGTGCCGAGCTCGATGCGGTTCGACGTGAGCCGCTGCGACAGGAAGCTGTCCTCGATCCGGTCGACGTCGACGCTCGTGCGCCGCATGATCTGGATCAGCAGGTCGGCCTGATCGCGCAGCAGATGCATCAGCAGCTCGGCCGGCGACCGGAAGCGCTCGCCGTCGCGCACGCACGCGCGCAGCGTGTCGACCGAACGCAGCGGCTTGAGCCGCGCGGTGACCATGATGCGCTGCTCGACGTGCACGAACAGCGTCGCGATCTCCGACGGCGTCAGCTCGAGGTTGAACATCACGTCGTTGACGATCGCGCGCAGCGCGCCGTCTTCCTGCTCGATACGCGTCGAACGCGAGCCTTCATGCAGAAATTCGAAGAAGCTGTCGGGCAGCCCGAGATGCGTGCGCATCCAGCGCTCGCTCGCGCCGTGCGCGAGATTGAAGTGCAGCCACACGAAATCGTCGGCGTCGGCTGCATCGCGCGCGCAGCACGTGCGCAGCCAGTCGGCCGCAGCCGATGCGTCGAGCGGCACGCCGGGCTCGCCGCGCATGAAGCGGAACCCGCATATCATGCCGGACGTGTCGGCGCCGTAAGTCTGTGCGATCAGGTCCATCGTGTCGAAGCGAGGGTGCGTCGAGCGCGCGTCGCGCGTCGCCGGCAGCGCACCGGGAAGGGAAACATGACGTATGCCGCACATGTGTGACGGTTTCGTGACAGTGTCATGTATGCCCTGCTGCGACTGTGCCGCGCCGATGCATGGGCCCCAAAAGCAACGCGCCGCCCGGTGGGCGGCGCGCATGCGGCGATTCGGTGGGTGCGGAGCCTTACTGGCGCGCGTCCGACTGCGCGGCAGTCGGGCACGCCGGATCCTTGCCCCAATGGCCGTCGCAGACTCTCCAGCGGCACAGCTGATCTTCGAAGAAGCCGCGCTCCGAGCATTCCTTCACGCGTGCCGCGAGCGAGCCGCCGGTCGCGGCTGCCGCCTTGGTCGGCATGGGCTGCGCCTTTTGCGCGGCCGCTTTCTTGTCGGCCGGCTTCGTACGTGCGACGAGCGCGGCGAGCAGGTCGGCGTCCGGATCGTCCTTCGCGGACGCCGTCCGCACCGACGTGTCGCGATGCTTCTTCTGCGCGAGTTCGGCCTGCTCCTTGCGGTGCTTGCGGGCCTCGGCCTTTGCGTCGACCTTGGCGTCCGCCTTGCTGCGGGCGGCCACCTTCGCGCTCTTCGCGTCCGGTTTCGCATCGGCCTTCGCGGTTTTCGCCGTCGTGGCGGCTGCAGCCGTCGTCGCGGCAGCAGTGGCCGCCGTGGCGGCCGTAGCCGCTGCGCCGGCCGTCGTCGCGCCGGATGCCTCGTCGGCGCCGTTCGCGAGCGCGCGCGACAGCCGGCTGTCGTCCGCTGCCGGCGGTGCCGATGCGGACGCAACCGCTGCCGATGCCGGCTCGTCGTTGACGATCGTCGCCGGCTGCACGGCCGACGCCGCGGATGCGCCGTTCTGCGCAACCTGCGCGGTCGCCCCGCTTGCCGGCGTCGCTTTCCCGGCCGCTTGCGCGGGCGCGGCGGCCACCGCGGCCGGCTCGTCGGCCGACTGCTGCTGCCAGCGCCATGCGCCCCAGCCGCCGACGGCGACCAGCAGCGCGACGACGGCGGCGATCGGCGCCTTCAGCGACCGGCGCGGCGGCTCGGCCGGCGGCGTGACGCGTCCTTCCAGATCCGCGAGAATGCGCGACGGCTGCGAGCCGCCGTTGTCCGCCGGCTTTGTATCGGACAGCAGGCTCGGTGGAGTTTTCGAATTTGAATTTTCCGGCGCACTCATTCAGCGTCTCATTGAATCCTGGTTTAATTCACCGCGATAATATAGCCCGGCCTCTCGAAGCAGCCTGATTCTAAGAGCAAGCATTGCAAAACACAATCAATTCCAATTTCCGGGGATTTCATTGATTGCCGTCGCACTCGTCGCCTATTTCGCCGTTGCCGTCGCCGTTGCGGCACTGTTGCTTTTACCAGGCATCCGCGCGACGGTTTTCGATTCCGTCGCGCAATTTCACGGCCGTCTTACGCGCCGCGCGAACGATCGCGCCGCACGCGCACGAAGTCAGATTGTTAAATCGGCACGCGTCACGCGCACCACGCTGAGCGACGTGCAAAATTTACTGGTTCGGCGGCGCTTGATGATTATGGTCTCGGCGGGTATTCTTGCGACGCCGCCATTGGTCGCGATTGCGTTACGCGGCAGGCAATTGTTTCAGTACGACGACACGGCGCGCGTGCCGGACGAAAAGATCGCCGCGCTATTGCAGGGCGAGCAGCTCGTGCCGCCGCCGCCGTTGCCGCCGGAAGTCTTTGCCACGCGGGAAGTCGAGCAGGTAAGGCCGGCGCTGAAGGACGCGAGCCGCGACTGGAATCTGCTCGATCCGGATTTCCGTACGCGCTTGCTGCTGGTCTACAAGATCATGCACGAGCAGTACGGTTATGAAATGGCGCTGCTCGAGGGTTATCGAAGCCCGGAACGGCAAAACCGGCTCGCGCAGATGGGCAGCAACGTAACAAATGCGGCGGCGTTCCAGAGCTATCACCAATTCGGGCTCGCGGCCGACAATGCATTCCTGCGCGACGGCAAGCTCGTCATTTCCGAGAAAGATCCGTGGGCAATGCGCGGCTACCAGTTGTACGGACAGGTGGCCGAACAGGTCGGTCTCACGTGGGGCGGCCGATGGAAAATGATGGATCTCGGGCACGTGGAATACCATAAACCCGGTTTTAAACTGGGACGCGGCAGCTAGCCAGGGCTGCCGGACAGGAAATAATGAGGGCGGCATGGGGCTTGTTAATCACCCGACAGGAAACGATATCGGCGGCGCAATCGATCGGGCATTTCGATGCGCGATTTTTTCCGGCCGCCGCCTGCGTTTTAAAACTCACAGCGTCCTTTCATCCATGCGCGCGCCTTCTCCGATGCCGCGGGCGCATTGATGCCAGCCCCCTTCACCCCGTTTGACAGCATGGCGACACGTCGCGGTGTCACGCTTGCCGCTCGCACGCCCGTCGCCTCACCGAATCGCACCGGAACCTGAACGTCCTATGCAACGCATCCTCAACGTGTTGACTCACCCGCGTACGCTCTCGATCGTCGGGATCGTCGCGCTCGCGGCGATCCTCTTCATCGTCGCCGACATGCTGCAGCTGCCGCTGCTGTGGGCCGCGATCGCGCTCGCGGCGATCCTCGCGCTGTGGCTCGCGGTCGCGCTCTGGCGGCGCTGGCGCGTGAAGCGCGCGAACCGGCAGCTCGGCGAGGTGCTCGAAGAACAGGCCGAAACCGGCAAGATCGCGGCGCCCGCCGCGGCGGCCGTCGCGCCCGACGCGAAGACGGCCGACCTCGACGCGCTGCGCACGCGCCTGTCCGATGCGGTGAAGACGATCAAGACCTCGAAGATCGGCCAGGTATCGGGCGGCTCAGCGCTGTACGAACTGCCGTGGTACATCGTGATCGGCAACCCCGCGGCCGGCAAGAGCAGCGCGGTGATCAACTCGGGGCTGCAGTTCCCGTTCGCCGACAAGAACAGCGCCGTGATCCACGGCATCGGCGGCACGCGCAACTGCGACTGGTTCTTCACGACCGAAGGGATCCTGCTCGACACCGCGGGCCGCTACTCGGTTCACGAGGAAGACCGCAGCGAATGGCTCGGCTTCCTCGGCCTGCTGAAACGCTACCGGCCGAAGGCGCCGATCAACGGCATCATCGTGACCGCGAGCATTGCCGAACTCACCGGCAACCGCCCCGAATTCGCGATCAATCTCGCGAAGAACCTCCGCCAGCGCGTTCAGGAACTGACGGAAAAGCTCGAAGTGTTCGCGCCGGTCTACGTGATGTTCACGAAGGCCGACCTCATCACCGGCTTCACCGAATTCTTCAGCAGCAGCGACAAGCACGAGTACGACCGCGTGTGGGGTGCGACGCTGCCGTACGAACCGGACGAGAAGCGCGACGTCGTCGCGCTGTTCGACGAGCGCTTCGAGGAGCTCTACGAAGGGCTGAAGGAAATCAGCATCGCGCAGCTGTCGCTGTCGCGCGGCCATCAGCTGTCGCCGGGCCAACTGAGCTTCCCGCTCGAGTTCTCGACGATCAAGCCGGCGCTGCGCGCGTTCCTCGCGACGCTGTTCGAGAACAACCCGTTCCAGTACAAGCCGATCTTCCGCGGCTTCTACTTCACGAGCGCGCTGCAGGAAGGCGAAACCAGCAGCGCGGCCGCGCAGCGCATCGCACACCGCTTCGGCCTCGACGCGAGCGCGCTGCCGAAGCCGCACAGCGCGTTCTCGAAGAACGGCTTCTTCCTGCGCGACCTGTTCTCGAAGGTGATCTTCGCCGACCGCCAGACCGTGCGCCAGTTCGCGAGCCCGACCAAGACGCGGCTGCGCTACGCGACCTTCTTCGGCTTCGTCGCGGCGCTCGCGCTGGCGCTCGGCGGCTGGACGTGGTCGACGATCGGCAACCAGCAGCTCGTCGCGAACGTGCAGGCCGATCTCGACAACGTCACGCGCCTGCAGCAGGGCCGCAACGATCTGCAGTCGCGGCTGCAGGCGATGGACATCCTCGAGGACCGCATCGAGCAGCTCGAACAGTTCCGCCGCGACAAGCCGCTGTCGGTGTCGCTCGGCCTGTATCAGGGCGATCGTCTCGAACAGCACTTGCTGACCGAGTACTACAACGGCGTGCGCCAGATCCTGCTGAACCCGGTTTCGCAGAACCTCGCATCGTTCCTGAAGGACGTGAACGCACACCCCGACCAGCTCGTGCCGATGACGCGGCCGCCCGAATCGGGCGCCGTGCAGGCGAGCGCGCTGCCGGTATCGACGAATCCGGCGGGCGCCGCGCAACCGTCGTCGTCCGTCGCGGGCGCGCTCGCCGCGCCGCAACCGCCGGCCGCGCCGCAAGGCGGTCTGTACAGCGACGCGTCGCCGACCAACGTGCAGGACGCGTACAACGCGCTGAAGACCTACCTGATGCTGTCCGACAAGCGTCACGTCGAACAAGCGCACCTGACCGACCAGCTCGCGCGCTTCTGGCGCGGCTGGCTCGAGACGAATCGCGGCAACATGCCGCGCGACGAGATGATCAAGAGCGCCGAGCGCATGATCTCGTTCTATCTCGCGCGCGTGAACGACGACGACTGGCCGATGATCGACGCGAACCTCGCGCTCGTCGACCAGACGCGCGAGAACCTGCGTCGCGTGGTGCGCGGCATGCCGGCCCGCCAGCGCGTGTACGAGGAAATCAAGGCACGCGCGTCGACGCGCTTCGCGCCGATGACCGTCGCGCGCATCGTCGGCGACGGCAACCAGGGGCTGATTGCCGGCAGCTACGCGATCCCGGGCACGTTCACGCGCGACGCGTGGTTCGACTACGTGCAGCCTGCGATCCGCGACGCGGCGACCAAGGAGCTGCAGGCGAAGGACTGGGTGCTCAATACGTCGACGCAGGACGACCTCACGCTCGAGGGCAGTCCCGAGCAGATCCAGAAGACGCTGGTCGGGATGTACAAGACCGAGTACGCGCAGCACTGGCAGAAGTTCATGCAGGGCATCGCGGTGCAAGGCTTCAGCAGCTTCGGCCAGGCCGTCGACGGCATGAATCGCCTCGGCGACCCGCAGGACTCGCCGATCCGCAAGATCCTCGAGACCGCGTATGAGCAGACCTCGTGGGACAACCCGTCGCTGGCGAACGTCGCGATCAAGAAGGCGCAGACCGGCGTGGTGAACTGGGTCAAGCAGTTGTTCACGCGCTCGCAGGCCGGCCAGGTTGCGGCCGCCAACATCGACATCAACGGCAATCCGGTCGAGGTGCCGATGGGCCCGATCGGCCAGGAGTTCATCGGCCTCGCGCGAATCGTCGCGACGCACGACGGCACGTCGATGCTGAAGGGCTACATGGACACGCTGTCGAAGGTGCGCACGCGCTTCAACGTGATCAAGAACCAGGGCGATCCTGGGCCCGGCGCGCGCCAGCTGATGCAGCAGACGCTCGACGGCAACGGCTCGGAGCTCGCCGATTCGCTGAAGTTCGTCGACGAGCAGATGCTGACCGGCCTCACCGATTCGCAACGCAAGGCGCTGCGCCCGCTGCTCGTGCGTCCGCTGATGCAGGCGTTCTCGGTCGTGATTCAGCCGGCCAGCGTCGAGGTCAACAAGGTGTGGAACGCGCAGGTCTATCAGCCGTTCCAGAGCTCGCTCGCGACCAAGTATCCGTTCGCGGCGAACGCGAAGGTCGAGGCCGGCGCCGGCGAAATCGCGCAGGTGTTCGGTCCGGAGGGCTCGATCGCGAAGTTCGTCGGCACGACGCTCGGGCCGCTCGCCGTCCGCCGCGGCGATACGCTCGCCGCGCGTACGTGGGGCGACATGGGCCTCGCGCTCGCGCCGGACTTCACGAACGGCTTCGCGCGCTGGGTCGCACCGCTCGCGGGCGGCGCGGCCGGCGGTGCCGCCGCGTCGTCGGAACCGCAGACCGTGTTCCAGATCCTGCCGCAGCCGAGCACCGGCACGACCGAATACACGGTCGCGATCGACGGCCAGCAGCTGCGCTACCGCAACACGCCGCCGCAGTGGACCAACTTCGTGTGGCCGAACCCGCAGGGCTCGCCGGGCGCGACGCTGTCGGCGACGACGTTCGACGGGCGCACCGTGCAGCTCGTCAACGAGCCCGGCCGCTACGGTCTCGAGAAACTGATCAACTCCGCGCAGCGCAAGCGCCGGCCGGACGGCACGTTCGACCTCACGTGGACGCAGGGCAGCGTGAGCGTGTCGGTGACGATGCGCATCATCAGCACGTCGCAGCCGACAAGCGGCGGCGGCGACCAGCCGCAGCAGCAGAGCCTGCGCGGGCTCCAACTGCCGTCGTCGGTCGTCGACGCGAGCGCGGGCGCCGCACAGAACGCGGCCCAGGCCGGCGCCGGCGCGCCGGCCGCCGCGCCGACCGTCGCGGCCGCTACCGGTTCGAATGCACAGGGGGCGCAATGACGCAAACCGTTCAGGCGCAAGTCGCCTATTTCGGCAAGATTCCTTCGCGCGGCGATTTCGTGAAGAGCGCGCACAATCCGCAGTTGCTGCAGACGCTCGATCGCTGGATCGCGCAGGCGCTCGAACTGCTTGCGGAAGATCCGCGCTGGAAGATCGTCTACGAAGATGCGAAGCCGATGCATTTCGCGTTCCTCGGCTCGCGCAGCAAGCTGGCGATCGCGGGCCATATGGTCGCGAGCCACGACGTATCGATGCGCCGCTTCCCGTTCCTCGGCGCGACCGCGCTCGAAGTCGACCGGCCGCTCGCGTTCCTCGCGCGCAGCCCGCTCGCGTTCGCGCGGCTGTGGTCGCGCGTCGCCGCGCAGATCGCGCCGCTGCTCGCGAGCGAGGAGCCGCCCGGCGCGCTGCAGGCGCTCGGCGACACGCAGGTGCCGATCGACATCGGCGGGCCCGGCACGTCGCATGACGGCACGTTCAACGACTTCGTCGAACATCAGTCGCTGTACGGGCTGCAGCAGATGCTGCTCGAAAGCGGCCATCCCGTGCGGCTGCGCGGCGCGATGCTCGCGCTCGGCTCGCTGCTGCGGCCGGTGATGCAGAGCGGCTCGTCGCATATCGAACGGGGCCTCACGCTGCCGCTGCCCGTCGATCCGTTCTACCGCAGCCTCGTCGCCGCGTTCTGGCTCGAACTGATCGCGCCGTTCGTCGCGCAGGCCGATTTCGAGCTCGCGATCTTCATCGGTACGATCGCCGAGCGCGAACGACTGATCATCGGGTTCAACGGTGCGTCGGCGAAGACGCTGCTGAGCGTCGTCGATCCGCAAACGTACGCCGCCCACAACATCGATATCGACGATCCCGAGTGGATCGACGCTCATGCGCAAAACGATCCGCAGGTCAGCAAACTCGTCAGCTATCTCGATCAACCACAGCTGTCGCTGCGCGTCGCCATCGACGCGTTCCGCGAAGCGTTCATCGGAGGCTGACGGGATGCAACGTACGATTCATGTCCGGCGTATGCGCTTGTCGCGCTTGTCGTCCTTCGTTGCCGCCCTTCTCGCTGCCGGCCTCGTCGGCAACGGTGCGGCCTACGCGCAGAACGCCGGTGGCGCGACCGTCACGCCGGTCGGCAACGGCACCGTCGCGGCGAGTGCGCTGCCCGCGAATGCCGGCGCAGGTTCGGCAAGCGCGGCCGCATCCGGCACGCTCGTGCGCGGCACGGCCGGCACGCTTGCGCCGCCGCCTGCGAATGCGACGCCCGGCCAGGTTGTGGTCGGCGGCAAGGTGCCCGACGAAGCGACCAAGGCCGCCGTGCTGCAGAAGCTGCGCGACACGTACGGCGCCGCAAACGTCGTCGATCAGATCGAGGTCGGCGACGTCGCGACGCCGCCGAACTGGAGCGCGAACGTGCAGAAGCTGCTCGGCGCGCAGCTCAAGCAGATCAGCAAGGGGCAGCTGAAGATCAACGGCACGCAGATCGAGATGAAGGGCGAGGTGCACAACGAGGCGCAGCGTCAGCAGATCGCGAGCGACATGGCCAATACGCTGAACCCGACGTATACGATCCGGAACGGGTTGCGTGTGTCGGCGTCCGAGCAGGGATTGCTCGATCAAACGCTCGCGAACCGCACGATCGAGTTCGAGACCGGCAGCGCGACGCTGACGCCGCAGGGCAAGCAGATTCTCGACCAGATGGCGGCCGCGCTCGCGAAGCTGCAGAACCGGACCGTCGACATCATCGGGCATACCGACAACTCGGGGAATCGAACGTCGAACATCGCGCTGAGCCAGGCTCGTGCGGATGCTGTGAAGGGATATCTGATCACGAAGGGAATCGCGCCGCAGCAGATGACGACGACAGGCGTCGGGCCGGATCAGCCGATTGCGCCGAACGATACGGCGGACGGGCGGGCGAGGAATCGGCGGATCGAGTTTCGGGTTGGGCAGTAGGTGGGGAGACGGGGCCGTTTGACCGAATTCGAAACGGGCCGCGTCATTGACGCGGCCCGAGCACGCCCGTGTGCGTCAGCCTCGACTGCCTCGGCTGCCTCGGCTATCGTCGCGCGGCGGCGGCAATAGTCCCGCTTCGATCGGCGGCACAGCAACCGACGGGAATCGATCCTGCGCCAGTTCCGCCGCAATGTCCGGCGACAAAGCGGCCATCTCTTTCGCGAATGCGCCGCGCGTCCCGTTGCTCGACCGAATGCGTTTCTGCACCGCCGGGTGCGCGTCGAACCGAGCGTTCACCAGAAGCGCGAAATACGCGTATTGCGCGAGATCATCGCGATCGGTGAAGCGGTACCTGAGCCACGCTGCCGCGACCGTCCGCGAAATTCGGCGATGCAGTTGGGCATCGTTGTCCCCGTTTCTCGTCGAGCTGCTTTCCGTATCGTTTCGTCAGCTCGCGCGATACGTCCACGATGGGCAAGCGCGTACTCCCCAGCATCTCGCCAGAAAATGCCAGTTCGACATGGTGATCGGGGTAGAAATGAATCTCGAGAATGCGCGAACCGATCGAGTCCGGCACGTTGGTCGGAGCCAGCGATGCGTTCGCTTCCGCCTGCTGCTTCTTCACCTGCTCGCCGGGCCGCCAGTCGTCCCCGTCGTAATACGTCCACTGAACCTTGAAGTTCGTGCCCTTCAGCGAATAGCAGCATGCGATGCTGCCCTCGCCCGCTCCCGGTTCCAAATCGCCACCTCCGCGAGCCTTATTGCCGTATTGGTCTGTGATCGTAAATCGAGCGAGGTTGTACGGCAGGTAATTCAGTGCTTCCGTGGAAACAGCCACATAGGTCGGCTCGGATTTGCTGCATGCTGCGATCGACACGAATAGTAGATTGGCCGCGGCAATTCGCAACACGACGAACGTACGCGCTACCGCCAGCGCGTTCGGCAGAATCGCGGACCATACGGCCCGGGCGACGGCCGGCGGTAGGAAGTTCTCGTCGCCGCTCAATGGACGGAAGGCGTTGCGCCGCCCTTGTATCCGCGCGCCCATTCCTTGCTCTGCTTGGCGGCCTGGTCGATTCGAGCAGCGACGCGATCGTCTTTCTGGCGTTGCTTTGCTTCCTTGTCGAGATCGGAGACCCCGAACTCGTCCGTGTCCCGCGTGCGGAAGTACAGCGAGGGCGCGAGCACGTGATCCTGCCAACTCGTCAACAACGTGTCGTGAACGAGCAGGTCGAATAGTGCCATCACGTCGGGAGGAAGCGGGTGCTTGCCTTCGATTCCTTCTTTCCAGGCCGACACTAGTTCCATCTGAGGTTCGGGCAGCATGGCTGCCTCGATCGCGTCCGCGCTCGCCTTGTTATCGGAATCCCATGTGTCCGGCGTGTTCCGGATTCGTTCTGCTGATTTCCGCAAGCCGTCCTGAAGGGACGCGCGGTACAGCATCCTTTCCGACTCCTTGTGAAGACGTTCCCACACGGTCGTGTAGTCTTTCGGCGCCTCCGCGAGCAACTTCTCGTAACGCTTCTGCGCCGCGTCGCTCGCCGCCTTCATCCCCCGCAACGTCGCTTGATCGGCGGGGCTCCGACTCGCCAGCATGCTCATGTTGATGCCCTGGCGCTGCAGTTCCCAGTCGAGTTTCGACTTCGTCGTCTTGCGCTGCAGGTCGGCGTCGGCCATGTTGCGCTTCCAGTCCGCCACTGGGTCGGACATCGTGCGCCGGAATTCGGGGTCCTGATAGCGGACGGCAATCCAGCGCAGGAAGATTTTCGAATGGGAGACGAGGTCGATGCCGGCTTTGCGGGGGACGAGTGCGCGGTAGGCGTTGACCAGTGCCCTAATCCGGTATTCCCTTCCATCGCATTTGATTGGATCAGAGAGCTTGAAGCGCTGGAACACGGGTGCGTTGTACAGATACAGATCCTCCATCGTGTCCATAGCGGCCCCCGCCTTCAGTGCTTCCAGCAACATATCTTGCAGCGGGATCCTCATCAGTTCGGCATTAAAACCCAAGGACCCGTTCGGTGCTCCACCGACGACATCGCAACTAGTGCCCGGATAGAGAAACTGCTCGCCGCGGGTTTTCTCGAGACTATCAAGACGCTGATAGAAGCGCATCTCATGCGCAGCAGCGAAATGAACACAGCGCTGGACGCTTGCCGGAATGCCGAGAGGCCGATCCTTGTAGCTGGTTTTTAGCAATCCAAGATAAGGCACCATCCCGATCAGTTCGCCGGCCTCCTCCGACATGATCGACGAAACGGCGTCGAGAAGACCGACAAACTTGATCTGAATCGATACGCCGTCAATCGCAAGATCCGTATCGTCCCTGCGTTTGTATTTCTCTGCCAGATCGTTGATAAACGCACGTGCGAGCACGCATCCCCGATCCGCCCCAAAGACCGATACCTCGATGAGGCGAACCTTCGGCATCTGGTTCTTGACGGTATGGTATGCAGCCTCGAATTGATCCCTGGCCGCGATCAACCGGGTGTCGACGCCAGTTCCGAATGCCTCGGCCATGACAGCGTTGTCA
Organism: Burkholderia multivorans ATCC BAA-247; assembly: GCF_000959525.1. Lineage (NCBI taxonomy): Bacteria > Pseudomonadati > Pseudomonadota > Betaproteobacteria > Burkholderiales > Burkholderiaceae > Burkholderia > Burkholderia multivorans. The sequence continues at coordinate 543,735 of NZ_CP009832.1, read as the reverse complement.
CGTACGATCGGTACGTTCTCCATTGCCAAGCCAACGAAGAGTCCGCGCACAACGGCCATGGCCGCCTTCATCGGGGTTCCCTTAATGTTCGCCTTGGCGTCGTTCTTGGCATTGCGCCACAGCAACGTGCCAGTGGCCTTGGTTCGCTCCCAGATTCGCTCCGGCGACGCATTCAGCACATTCGCGATTCGACGCGCCTGAGCAGGAATGTGCTCAATATCCTTTCGAAAATCCTCGAATGCCTTCTCGATTGGTCGAAACGAAAAATCTCCCGCGAGAAACTGCTTTTTCACGTCGTCGACCCGCCTTTTTACGTCGGCCTGTTTGAGCGGCGTATTGACACGCGCGAACGATTGGGCCACCGACGACGCCCCCTTGGCGAGCTTCTTGCCCGCCAGTTTGGCGGCGGCTACGCCAATGTTGTTCCATGTGTTGGATTTGGCATCGTCGTTCAGCGGCGTACCCAGGCCGGAATAGTAAAAGCGAAACCAGAACTGGTTCGCTGGTCGCCTCGGGTCCTCAATGTCACGATGTGCCTCCCAAAGCCGGGCGATATTTGAATACCGCGAACTCGATTTATCGTCTATATCTCGGTTGCGCCCGAACGCATCGAAGAAAAAACCCATACGGATCGTCGCCCCGCAAGGCATGCAATCGCTCTTCGGGTACATGGTCGCGTTCTGATTGACGATCTGCATGTACACCGATGCCGGTGTTGCATCATCCGGATCCAGTTTGATTCTTTCAGCCATGCTTTTTCTCCTCTACGCGCGGGGGCGGAACCAGTCCATCGGGTAGGGACGGCACCGCTACCGACTCGAACTTGCCGCTCGTCAATTCAGACAGAGTCTTCTTCGGCAACGATTGCATCGCCTTCGCAAAGGCCCCCGGCTTGCTGGCGTCCGCTTGCAGGATGCGCTGAATCTCCGGATGCGAGTCGAAGCGATTATTGACGAGCAGATTGTAGTAAGCGTATTGCTTCAGATCGTCGAGATCGGTGAGATGGTATTTCAGCCATGCAATCGCGACCACACGGGCGACACGACGAAACTGCTGGTCTTCGCGCTCATCGTACCGCTTGTTCAACTGCGTCTGATACTGACTCGCCATCCAACGCGACACATCGACCATTGGGATACGCGACTCATCCATCAGCGCACCAGGAAACTGGAACTCGATGTGACGGTCTGGATAAAAGTGCACTTCGAGAATTCGATCACCGACCTTCTCTGGAACCTGCGCCGGCGGCATCGTCACCTTGGCCTCCGCGTGAAACGTCTGTTCGTTGCCCTTGTGCCACTGGTCAACGTCGACATAGTTCCATTTGACTGTAAACTCCGTGCCTTTAAGTTTGTAGCAGCACGTCACGCCACCTCCGCCACCTGGCAAGCTATTACCCCCCCCAGCTTTGTTACCGTATGCGTCGGTAATCGTGAATCCGTCCAGGTTGTATGGCAGATAGTTGTGCGCGATTACCGAAATCCCGGTATACGTCGGCTCTGACTTTCCGCATGCAGTCATTGCCACCACGAGCAAACACCCCGCCAGCGTACGACTCATCAGACTCGACAATCTCATTGCTCTACTCATTGATGTTTTCCTTTTGAATCGCTCTCAGCGCGCGACACAGGCATAGAGCCGACCGCAATCCTCGGCATGCCCTCAGCGACATAGCTCAGCTCAAGCCCAGAACCATCGCAATCGCGCCCACCGCTACCGCGGGCCTACGCCGCATCCTCACGCGCCTCCAGCAACTCCCGTTCATGCGCATCGCGAATCGCATCCCAAGTCGCATCATCGATCGACGCCAGCGCTGCATCGACGCTCGTTTCTCCGCGTGACGCCGCTTCAAGACACGACTTCACGATCGGATGCTCGTCGAACCGCGGCGCAACCTGCACGCCGGTCACGACATAGGAGAGCAGCCCAATCTCATCGACGATCCCGTGCGCCGCCGCACGATCAAGCTGCTCGACAACCAGGTCGTGAAGCTCCGCATCCGACAGGTGATCGACCACCGCCGCCATCGTCTCCCTGAACTTCAGCACGAGCTTGTCTGGATACCCGAGCTCGATCAACTTCGCATGCTGTTGCTCGCTGAGTCCCGCCGCATCGGCCGCCGGCATCGCTCCTTCGACCGCCGGCGCATCGTTGCGCCACACCACCTCATCGAGCTGTCGATCGCGATACCGAATCTCGTTGAACGGCGCAACGAACTGTCGTGTCTGCGCATCGCTCCACACCCGTCGAATACGGTCGAACACATGGTTGTCGAAGAAGAACAGGTAGTACGCGCGACCGTTCGGCAATTTGTACTGCACGTACCGGCGCAGATGCGCATCAAGCGCATCGAACGACCACGTCGACCACATCCACGTCACCGCATGCAGATCGACCGCATCAAGCCACAGCTGGCGCAGCAGCCGATGCTGCTCGGCATTCTCGTCGTCAAGCGTGTCGCGATCGAACGCGATCAGGTACGGCGCGATATCCGTATAGGCTTCGAGCCCCGTATCGGTCCACAGCGACGCGTAGCGTAGACGATGCACCGCCGCGAGTCGCACATCGAGCTCCTGATAGCCCCGTGTATCGACGAGGACATACAGCCGCATCGCCCTGCCGACTTCGTCGGTGCGAGCCAGCGAAGCCTTCAGCACTGCGGAATGCTGGCGATTGATAGCGAACCGCGATCCAGCGGAGGAACACCTTCATGTGCTCGTCAAAGTTCAGCCCCGGCTTGCGTGGCACCAGCGCCCGATACGCTTCCATAAGCTCGCCCATGTTATAGGACTCGGGTCCGTCGGAAATGACGCGCGCCAGCGAAAATTTGAGGAACGTATCCCGCTTATACCGACTCAGCAACTCCATCGAGTCGATCGCCACCCCTGACTCATAAGCGGCATCGAGCATGTCGCGCAACGGCACGCGCTGCAGTTCGGCACGCGCGCCCAACGATCCCGGCGGCGAACCGCCAGTCACGTCCTCGCTCGTTCCCGGATACAAATACTGCTCGCCGCGCGTTTTTTCCAGGCTGTCAAGGCGTTGATAAAACCGCAACTCGTGCGCAGCCGCGAAATGCACGCAACGCTGCACCGCTTCAGGCACCGCGAGCGACAAATCCCCATAGTTCTGCTTCAATAACCCCAAAACCGGCAGCATTGACAGCAGCTTGTTTTCCTCCATAAGTGACGACACCGCGTCGAACAAACCCATAAACTTGATCTCGATCGGAATGCCGTGCACCTCCAGATCGGTCGCGTGACGAAGCTTGTACTTTTCCACAAGCCGGTTGACGAATACGCGCGCAATAACCGCGCCGCGATCCGCAGCAAACACGGAAATCTGAATACGCTGCAGCTTGTCCCGCACGGCCCGCGCATCATCGACGGTACGCTCAAATTGACGCAATGCCGCCGAAACGCGATCCTCTACGCCGGTGCCGAGCACACGCGAAATGGCGCGATTGTCACGGAACCAAGGAATCGTATCGATACCGTAGTTGACGACTACGCTTCGAAGAATCGATCCCGGCAGCTTGAGCGGCGATTCCTTCGCGTCATACAACACCGACCGTACCACCGCGCGGCCGCGCGAAACCCACCGATCGTCTCTCATCAGCCGGAGTACGCGCATCGCCGAATCCGGCGCTTTTTCCACCGTCTTCACGATATCGTTGAACGAGTTCGTCACCGGTTTCCACGATCCCTCGGACAAACCCTTCTTGATCGCTTCCTCGGCCGCATTCGCCGGATCGATCTTTAGCCGCTCCGTCCCCGCGATCTTTCCGGGTAACGCCTTAAGCTTGTCGCCCACCGCTCCTACCGTCCCCTTCACGGCCTTAAGTGCAGCGGACTCGACTGCGCCCGATGCGGCCTCCGCATTCAGCTCGGTGCCAAGACCGGAATAGTAGAAGCGGTACCAGAGCTGGTTTGCATAAGGCGCATCCTTGCGACGGGGATCTATGTTGGTCCGGTGCGCTTCCCAAAGACGGCAGATGTTCGAATACCGAGACGTATCCGGATCGTCCATGTCGCGATGGCGTGCAAAGCCATCAAAAAAGAACCCCATGTGCACGATGCCACCACACGGAATGCAATCGTCGTGCTTATAGGCCAGCTCGCTGTTGGCACGTTTGGTTCTGACCGTTTTCGGCGTCCTGTCGACAGGGTGAAGCACGCTATCGTCAAAATCTGGATCAACCACGGCTCGCCCCCTTTGTATCGAAACGTTTGATGTCGTTCACGACTTCCGGAGACAGGTTCTGCATTGCGTCGCCAAATGCACCAGGCTTCCCCTTGGTTTCATTGATTATCTTGCGCACGGCAGGATATTCGTCGAAGCGTGGATTGAGCAGCGTGAAGTAGACGTACTGCTGGAGATCGCCGGTGTCAGTCAACCGGTATTTCGTCCAGCCCGCCGCAGCCAGTCTGGCTGCACGCCGATACTCGACCGCTTCGTCATCGTTGGAGGGGTTCAGTAACTGCTTGTGGTGTTTTCGCACCCAATCCCAGACTTCGACGTAGAGAATACGAGTTCCATGCAAATCGTTCCGGAACTCCACTTCGACGTGATTGTCGGGGTAGAAGTGAATACCCAGGATTGTTTCGCCTGCAGTACCGGACATCTCAGTCGGAGGCAGACGCACGCGGGCCGTCTCATGTATTTTTTCGAGCGGTGCGTACGGATCAGCATGCTTGTCGATATCGTAGTATGTCCAGTCGACGGTGAATTCTGTTCCCTTGAGCGTGTAACAGCAACTGACGCTTCCCTCACCTGAGCCCGGTATCAGGTCGCCACCACCACTTGCCTTGTTTCCGTACTTGTCCGTCACGGTAAAGCGCGTGAGGTTGTACGGCAGGTAGTTGAACCCTTCGACGCTCAGCCCGCCATAAACCGGTTCTGGCGACGGTTTGTCACATGCCGACAGCAGCATGGCCGTAGCAAGCACCGCGACGACCGGCACCCTGCAGACCATTCGCACAACTTGCCCAAATCCTTTCGAATGCTTATCCATTCCTGCAGACGTCCTCTGCGCTGACTTCCGCCGGTTCTCGGTAGATGCTCACGATCTCGCTTTACGAATGCGCCGTGAGTTCGTCGACATACTGCTCAACGATCCGCTCAACAGCATCGAGCGTCGCAGCCTCATGTCGGCTCGGATTTGCTGCATGCTGCGATCGACACGAATAGTAGATTGGCCGCGGCAATTCGCAACACGACGAACGTACGCGCTACCGCCAGCGCGTTCGGCAGAATCGCGGACCATACGGCCCGGGCGACGGCCGGCGGTAGGAAGTTCTCGTCGCCGCTCAATGGACGGAAGGCGTTGCGCCGCCCTTGTATCCGCGCGCCCATTCCTTGCTCTGCTTGGCGGCCTGATCGATTCGAGCAGCGACGCGATCGTCTTTCTGGCGTTGCTTTGCTTCCTTGTCGAGATCGGAGACCCCGAACTCGTCCGTGTCCCGCGTGCGGAAGTACAGCGAGGGCGCGAGCACGTGATCCTGCCAACTCGTCAACAACGTGTCGTGAACGAGCAGGTCGAATAGTGCCATCACGTCGGGAGGAAGCGGGTGCTTGCCTTCGATTCCTTCTTTCCAGGCCGACACTAGTTCCATCTGAGGTTCGGGCAGCATGGCTGCCTCGATCGCGTCCGCGCTCGCCTTGTTATCGGAATCCCATGTGTCCGGCGTGTTCCGGATTCGTTCTGCTGATTTCCGCAAGCCGTCCTGAAGGGACGCGCGGTACAGCATCCTTTCCGACTCCTTGTGAAGACGTTCCCACACGGTCGTGTAGTCTTTCGGCGCCTCCGCGAGCAACTTCTCGTAACGCTTCTGCGCCGCGTCGCTCGCCGCCTTCATCCCCCGCAACGTCGCTTGATCGGCGGGGCTCCGACTCGCCAGCATGCTCATGTTGATGCCCTGGCGCTGCAGTTCCCAGTCGAGTTTCGACTTCGTCGTCTTGCGCTGCAGGTCGGCGTCGGCCATGTTGCGCTTCCAATCGGCGACCGGATCTGACATCGTGCGGCGGAATTCGGGATCCTGGTAGCGAACGGCAATCCAACGCAGGAAGATCTTCGAATGGGAGACGAGGTCAAGACCTGCTCTATGGGGAACGAGTGCCGCGTATGCATCGACGAGTTGCCGGATACGGTATTGCTTACCGTTACTGTTGATGGGTTTGGCAATCGAAAACTTATCGAAAGTCTTCCGCTTGTACAGGTACATGTCCTCCATCGTATCCATAGCCGCCCCGGCCATCAGCGCTTGCAGCAACATGTCTCTCAGCGGCACCCTCATAAGTTCTGCATTCACGCCAAGCGAACCAGTTGGCGCTCCACCCACGATGTCGCAGCTCGTTCCGGGGTATAGGAATTGAGCTCCTCGGGTTTTTTCAAGACTATCGAGGCGCTGGTAAAATCGCATTTCATGGGCGGCCGCGAAGTGCACGCAGTGCTGCACGCTTGGGGGTATGGAAAGCTTGCGATCCTTGTAGCTGGTTTTGATCAGGCCCAGATACGGCACCATGCCAATCAGTTCACCAGCCTCTTCCGACATGATCGAAGAAACCGCGTCAAGGAGGCCCACGAACTTGATCTGGATCGGAACATTGTCGATTGCAAGGTCGGTATCGTCTCTTCGTTTATACCTCTCCGCCAGATCATTGACGAAAGCCCGAGCCAATACGCAGCCACGATCCGCGCCGAATACAGATACCTCGATGACGCGAACTTTCGGCATCTTGCTCTTCACTTCGTGGTATGCCGCCTCGAACTGGTCTTTCGCTGCGGTCAGTCGAGTGTCGACACCCGTTCCGAAGGCCTCTGCCATCGCTGCGTTGTCTCGAACGATAGGCACGTTCTCCATCACCAACCCCACGAAAAGGCCGCGAGCAACCGACCAGGCCGTCTTGATTGGATTACCCCTGACGTTGGTCCTGACATCGTTCTTGGCATTGCGCCACAGCAGCCTGCCAGTCGCTTTCGTTCGCTCCCAGAGGCGCTCTGGCGATGCATTCAGCACGTTCGTGACGCGTCGCGCCTGGGCGGGAATACGCTCGATATCCCTTCGAAAGTCCTCGAACGCCTTCTCAACCGGTCGAAGTGAAAAATCTCCCGTGAGGATCTGCTTCTTCACATCGTCGACGCGCTTTTTCATATCCATCTGTTTAATTGGCGTATTGACGCGCGTGAACGATTCGCCGACGGATATTGCAGCACTCGCGGCCTTTTTGGCCCCTGACACGACGGCAGCCTTCTTCATGTTCTCCAGCGCGTCGGAGTTGCTGTCGTCATTCAACGGCGTACCGAGCCCCGAGTAATAGTAGCGATACCAGAACTGGTTCGCGGGCCGCCTTTCGTCCTTCATTTCACGATGTGCTTCCCAAAGTCGCGCGATGTTCGAATACTGCGAACTTGATGCATCATCGATGTCGCGATTGCGACCGAAGGCATCGAAGAAAAATCCAATTCGGATCGTAGCTCCGCACGGCATGCAGTCGGCCTTCGGATACGCGGTTGCATTCTGACGAGCAAGCGCCAAATACACTGAGGCCGGTGTCGCGTCGTCCGGGTCGAGCTTGAGTTTCTCAGCCATGCTGTTTCTCCTCTACGCGTGGTGATGGCAGTAGACCGACGGGAATAGTCGGTACCGCCACTGCTTCGAATTTATTGCTTTTCAGCTCGGACAAAATGGTCGTCGGCAGCGATTGCATCGATTTCGCGAACGTACCGGGCTTGCTGCTGGCCGCTTTCAGGATCTGCTGTACCGCCGGATGGGCGTCGAATCTGCTATTAACGAGTAGATCAAAATACGCGTATTGCTCGAGATCGTCGACGTCGGTGAGCCTGTATTTGAGCCAAGCCGCAGCGACGACGCGGGCGATGCGCCGATACTGTTGATCCTCACGCTCGTCGTAGCGCTTATTCAATTGCGCCTGGTAATGGGTCGATATCCGGTGAGATACGGCGATCATTGGAATGCGCGAATCGTCCGCTGGCGCGGCGGGAAATTGAAGCTCAACATGACGATCCGGATAGAAATGAACCGCGAGGATTCGAGTCCCTACTTTCTCCGGAATCGTTGACTGCGGCAACGTAACCTTCGCTTCGGCGTGAAACGTCTGTTCGTCGCCTTTATGCCACTGATCAACGTCGTAGTAGTCCCACTTGACCGTGAAATCGGTACCCTTGAGCTGATAGCAGCAAGTCACGCCACCGCCACCGCCCGGCATGCTGTCGCCACCGCCGCTCGCCTTGTTGCCGTATGCGTCGACGATCGTGAATTTGTCGAGGTTATAAGGAAGGTAATTCTGGGCCATGATCGAAATCCCGCTGTAGGTCGGCTCGGACTTCCCACATGCGGTCACTGCCACCACGAGCAAGCACGCTGCCAGAACGTGACTTACCAAACTCGACAATCTCATTACGCTACCCATTGATGTTTCCCTTCTGAATCGCGCTCGACTCGCCTTTCAGGCGTCGAACAACCGCAATCATCCGAATGCTCCCGGCGGCCTAGTCCACCGAATGCGCCGCGCATATACGCTGGCTCCGACTTACCGCACCCGCTCAAGCCCAGAACCATCGCAATCGCGCCCACCGCTACCGCGGGCCTACGCCGCATCCTCACGCGCCTCCAGCAACTCCCGCTCATGCATGTCGCGAATCGCATCCCAAGTCGCATCATCGATCGACGCCAGCGCTGCATCGACGCTCGTTTCTCCGCGTGACGCCGCTTCAAGACACGACTTCACGATCGGATGCTCGTCGAACCGCGGCGCAACCTGCACGCCGGTCACGACATAGGAGAGCAGCCCGACCTCATCGACGATCCCGTGCGCCGCCGCACGATCGAGCTGCTCAACAACCAGGTCGTGAAGCTCCGCATCCGACAGGTGATCGACCACCGCCGCCATCGTCTCCCTGAACTTCAGCACGAGCTTGTCTGGATACCCGAGCTCGATCAACTTCGCATGCTGTTGCTCGCTGAGTCCCGCCGCATCGGCCGCCGGCATCGCTCCTTCGACCGCCGGCGCATCGTTGCGCCACACCACCTCATCGAGCTGTCGATCGCGATACCGAATCTCGTTGAACGGCGCAACGAACTGCCGTGTCTGCGCATCGCTCCACACCCGTCGAATACGGTCGAACACATGGTTGTCGAAGAAGAACAGGTAGTACGCGCGACCGTTCGGCAATCTGTACTGCACGTACTGGCGCAGATGCGCATCAAGCGCATCGAACGACCACGTCGACCACATCCACGTCACCGCATGCAGATCGACCGCATCAAGCCACAGCTGGCGCAGCAGCCGATGCTGCTCGGCGCTCTCGTCGTCAAGCGTGTCGCGATCGAACGCGATCAGGTACGGCGCGATATCCGTATAGGCTTCGAGCCCCGTATCGGTCCACAGCGACGCGTAGCGTAGACGATGCACCGTCGCGAGTCGCACATCGAGCTCCTGATAGCCCCGTGTATCGACGAGGACATACAGCCGCATCGCCCTGCCGACTTCGTCGGTGTGAGCCAGCGAAGCCTTCAGCATTGCCAGAAACGCCGGCCACTCCGGCTCGCGCGGATTCCGAGCAGTGTCGATGGTTTCGTTTGCGCCAGTCGCGTCATTCCGACCGGTCACGTCGTTAAGCTCGTCCATCAATCCGCCTCGACCATTGCTTCGCGCCCGCTATGCGCATTCAGCACACACTGCTTGCACGTTCCGCCCGGCATCGCGGGCAGCGGATACGGCATGCTGGCCGGTCCGTTGAACTGGTGCTGCGCGCCCTTGAAATCCACCTTCCCCGGCGCATGAATCTCGATGTTGCCGCCCTTGATCCGGATATAGGCGCCGCCCGACGTCAGCAGGACCTCCTGCTTGGCGGCCACGTCGACATGCTCGGTTGCCGACATCAGCTTGACCACCTTCTGCGCAGTGACCTCGACGCTATCCGCATGCGCCTGTATCTCGACCTTCCCCTTGCCGGCAAACAGCTTCATTCCGGCATTCTGCGCGAACAGGCTGATGCGATCGCGGATGCCGGCAATCAGCGATTTTCCGCTGGCAATGAACGTGCTCTGGCCGCTGACGATATTGGTCTGCCGATCGGCCGACACGTGTACCGACTGCTGCGACGAAAACGCGACGCCCGCCGGACTCCCAAACAACATCACCGGCTCCTTGAACGCATTCGCATTCCCGGTCCCGCCACCGCCAGTCCTGCCGCCACCCGCCGTCGCGCCCGCGACGCTGTTCTGCGTCGCATCGGCAAACTGCTTCAGCGCATCGTGCCCATCGCCGAGCCCCGCAGCCTGATGCATCTCGCTGACCTGCGACATCGACTCGATCAGCCCCTCGGCATTGACGAGCTGCTGCCGCGCTTCCGACACATCGAGCGGCTGGCTGCTCGCCTGCTTCGGATGCGTCGTCACATACAGCCCCTGCCCCGCGCGCACCGCGCCATACGCGTCCGTGCGCAAATCGAACCCCGAACCGAGATACGCGCCGCGCGTGTTGCCGTCCTGCTCGATCAGATAGCCGAGATGCAGCAGCGAATTCGCGCTGCTGCTGAACAGCCGCGCGCGGTTCTGCCCGGTCGCGTCGTCGAGCACCATCTCGTTGTGCCCCGATCCCGCATACTCCTTCGACCGGAAGCCCGACAGAATCCCGTTGCTGTGCCACTGCGGCGCGGTCGCACCGTTATACACGCGGTGCAACGCGATCGGTCGGTCGCAGTCGCCGCCCACATAGCCGATCAGCACTTCCTCGCCGACGCGCGGAATATGCACGCCGCCGTAACCGCCGCCGGTATCCGACTGCACGACGCGCACCCAGCACGACGCGTTCTCGCGGCCTTCGCTTTGCCGATCCCACACGAACATCACCTTGATCCGGTTCAGTTCGTCGGTGTAAACCTCTTCGCCCGGCGGACCGACGACGACCGCCGTCTCGAGCTGCATCTCCGGCTTGCGATGCACGAGCGGGCTGCGGTACGGCACGCTCGCGCGCTGCGCTTCGACCTCGACGAGATAGAACCCTGCCGAGCCGTCGTCGTGGCCGACAACGAATGCCGCAGCATCGCGGTACGCCGCTTTCACCCGCGCAAGTTCGTCCTGCAAACTGTGCGGAAAGTGCGCCTCCTCGGCCGAAAGCGGCAGGTTGTTCTCGACATACCAGCTCACGGCGATCGCCGCGAATTCGCGATCCTGCGCCGAATCGCGGTCATGCTCTGGATGATCGGCGAGCGTGAAGCGTCGGCCCGCGTCGATGCCGCGCACGCCGCCCACGCCGACGAAGCGCTTCGCGCGCGACTCCCATTCCTCGAGACGAATCTTCGACAGCTGTTCGCCGCGATCCTGGCCCGGATACGTGTACGCGCCGGTGTATTCGTAGATTTCCGCCTGCTCCGGCAGATCGCCGTGGCCGCTCTTCGTCGGCAACGACGTGCCGTTCGGACTGGCGGCCGACGACGGCGACTTGTAGTCGAACGTGCGCGTCGTATGCAGCGAGCTTTGCAGCGTCCGCGACGCGGCCCACTGCGTAAACCCCGCGGTTTCGGTGCCCGCGCCTGACCGCTCGAACCTGACGACGTTCGGCGACAGCGCGTCGATCGCATGCAGATCGTCGGTCACGACAAGCGTGTGCGCACTGCCGTCTTCCGCGTGCCGCCAAAACCCGAACAGCCCTTCGTCCTCCATCAGCCGATGCACGAAGTTCCAGTCGGTTTCGCTCTGGCGGCAGTACGAGCGCGACGGCAGCGGCTTCGATAACGCAAACTGATACCGGCCCTTCGCCTGCGGATGGGTATCGAACACGTCGGCCAGGATCGCGTCGACGCTCTCGTCCTGCCAGTAGCGCATATCGCTGCGGAACTTCAGGAAGTGCATCCACGACGCGAACGTCAACTGATAGCTCGACAGACTGCCGTCCGCGCCGAGCCGGCGAGCGGTATGCACATATCCGTTGATCGGCAGATACGACTTGTCCGCCTGCTGGATCCACAGCGTGATCGGCTTGGCGATCAGCGTCTTGAGCTCGATGTCGCTCGCAGCGGACACGAAGTCGAGCGCGACGCTGAAATCGCGGCCCAGTTCGGCGCGGATTACTGCGCGGCGCGGCACGAGTGCATTGCTCGGCAGCGACGGGATGTCGGTCTTCAGCAGACGATCCTGCTGAATCAGCCCGCCGCGAATCGCCTGTATCAGTTCGGTCACGTTCATACGTCACCCTTCTTGTTGTTCCTCGCGAACCCGCCGGGCCCGCGCTCTCAGGTCGAAATCCCGGTCGCTCACGACTGCTCGTCCGGCCTCACCCCCAGCAGCTCGCGAATATGCGACAGCGATCCGTCATCCTTGACGACGCTCTCGAGCCACTTGTGCAGCGGCATGTCGGCCCATTCCGCCGCCTTGTCGGCGAGATACGCGACCGGGCTATGCGGCTCCGTCTGCCTGAAGTAGCGCGCGACCGCACGCAACTGATCGACGGCCTGCGCACGGTTCTGAATGCCGGCGATCATCTGCGTCGCCGGCGGACGCGGAGCGGTTTGCGACTGCACGTGGGTCTCCTCGGTCTGGATCGGCGTGCCGAAACTCGGCTCGATGCGCTCGGGCTGCGCGGCGGGCGGCACTTCCTTATGCGGCGCGCTGCCGGTATAGCCCTGCTCGCGCGCAAAGCGCTCGGCAAGCCGATACACGGTCTCGAACGCATCGCGCGTCTGCCGGAAACTCGGCGCGGCATCGCCTGCACGCGCGACCAGCGTGTCCTCGAACGCATCGAGCGCGAACTCGAATGCCTTCAGGTTCGCGAGCAGCGTCGCGTAGAACGCGATCGGCGTCACGCGCCGCGATGCATCGATCTGCTCGACCGACGGCTTGCCGCGCGCGATGTCGTCCGCATGCTCGGGATCGCGCTTGATCGCCTGCGCCACGTGCTGCGCGACCTCCCAGTCGAGCGTCGTGAACGCGTTCGCCGCGCCGTCCGTCATCGGTATGCCGCGCAGCAGCTCGGCCGTGCGGCCGGCCAGCCACGCGACGTTGCCGAGCCGGTATTCGACGTCCTCGCCTTCGGGCAGCGGATGAACGGTGTCCCAATACTCGCGGCACAGTCCTTCGAGCAGCGCATAGCCTTCGGTGAGACCGGTGATGCCGTCCTCGAGCGCGAGCGCCTCGGTCAGCCACACCGCGACGCGCAGATCCTTCGTGCGCGTGCGCAGCAGGTCGGTCGCGCGCTCGACGACGAGGCCCCAGTCGGCCTCCTTGATCTCGGTCACCCACTCGCCTTGATCGAGCGTCGGATCGTCGTAGCGCCGCGCCTCCTGGATCGCGTCGAATTCGTTCGAGAACAGCAGGTCGTCGCCGGTGGGCGACGCATCGCTGATCGGCGTCAGCAGCTCGGGGAGATTGATGGGCATGGTTCAGTAAATCCGTTGATGCATCGGAAGGGGCGCGCTCATTCGACCGTATACGCAAACTCGCCGGCGTCGTCCGCGCACACCGCGATGCGCGTAATCGACGCGCCGTCGGCGATCCGGCCCAGCACGTGACCCGCGATCTCCGGCAGCAGCGTCCCGTTCAGAATGTGGTCGACGTTGCGTGCGCCCGAGTCGACTTCGGTGCAGCGCGCGAGAACCGCGTCGACGAGCGATTCGTCCCATTCGAACGCGGCCTTGTGGTTCGCCTCGATGCGGCTGCGAATCCGTTCGAGCTTCAGCTCGATGATCTCGGCGAGCACGTCGTCGGAGATCGGGTAGTACGGCACCACCTTCATCCGGCCGAGGAACGCGGGCTTGAACGCCTTGTACAGCTGCGGGCGCAGCGCCTCCGCGAGCGCATCGGGATCGGGCAATTCCTCGGCCGGCTTGTTCAGGCACGCCTGCATCACCGCGGCCGAACCGACGTTCGACGTCAGGATGATCAGCGTGTTGCGGAAGTCGATCTCGCGCCCTTCGGCGTCGTCCATCATGCCCTTGTCGAACACCTGGAAGAACATCTCGAGGACGTCCGGATGCGCTTTCTCGACCTCGTCGAGCAGCACGACCGAATACGGATTGCGCCGCACGGCCTCGGTCAGCACGCCGCCTTCGCCGTAACCGACGTAGCCCGGCGGCGAACCCTTCAGCCCCGACACGCTGTGCGCCTCCTGATACTCGCTCATGTTGATCGTGATCATCTTGCGCTCGCCGCCGTAGAGGATGTCCGCGAGCGCCAGCGCCGTCTCGGTCTTGCCGACGCCGGACGGCCCGACGAACATGAACACGCCGCGCGGCTTGTTCGGATCCTCGAGATTGGCGGACGCGGTGCGCACGCGCTGCGCGATCGCTTCGAGCGCATGGTCCTGGCCGATCACGCGCGCGGCGAGCAGCGGCTTCAGATTGAGCACGGTGCCGATCTCGTCCTTCACCATCCGGCCGAGCGGAATGCCGGTCCACGCAGCGACGATTTCGGCCACCACGTGACCGTCGACCTGCAGCGGCACCATCGGTTCGCCGCCCTGCAACGCATGCAGCGCCGCGACGCGTTCGGCGAGCTTCTCGCGCGTGGCCTGCACGTCGACCGGCTGGCCGTCCTCGGCCGGCGCGCGGGCGCGGTCGAGCGTCTCGCGCAGCGCGGTAATCTCGGCGACGATCGCGCGTTCCGCCTCGTAGCGCGCTTCGTCCTTCGCGAGCTGTTCGAGCGCCGCGTCACGCGCGCCGCGCAGCTCGCCGAGCCGTTCGTCGTGCGCTGCGCCGCTTGCCGCATCGCGCTCGAGCGATGCGATTTCCGCGTCGATGCGCTCGATGCGCTTTTTCGTGTCGTCGATCGCGGCCGGCGTCGCGCTGTGCGCGAGCGCGACCTTCGCGCACGCGGTGTCGAGCACGCTGATCGCCTTGTCCGGCAGTTGCCGGCCGCTGATATAGCGATGCGACAGCCGGACGGCCTCGGTGATCGCATCGTCGAGAATCCGCACGTTGAAGTGCTTCTCCATCAGTCCTGCCATGCCGCGCAGCATCGCGGCCGCCAGCGGCTCGCTCGGTTCCTCGACCTTCACCACCTGGAAGCGTCGCGCGAGCGCGGCATCCTTCTCGAAGTACTTCTTGTATTCGCTCCACGTCGTCGCCGCGATCGTGCGCAGCTCGCCGCGCGCGAGCGCGGGCTTCAGCAGGTTCGCCGCGTCGTTCTGGCCGGCCTGTCCGCCCGCGCCGATGATCGTGTGCGCCTCGTCGATGAACAGGATGATCGGATGCGGGCTCTTCTTGACCTCGTCGATCACGCTCTTCAGGCGGTTCTCGAACTCGCCCTTCACGCTCGCGCCGGCCTGCAGCAGCCCCATGTCGAGCACGTGCAGCGCGACGCCGCGCAACGGCGGCGGCACGTCGTCGGCCGCGATGCGCAGTGCGAGCCCTTCGACCACGGCCGTTTTGCCGACGCCGGCCTCGCCCGTCATGATCGGATTGTTCTGGCGGCGCCGCATCAGGATGTCGATCGCCTGACGGATCTCGGCTTCGCGGCCGATTACCGGGTCGATCTTGCCGTCCCGTGCACGCTGCGTGAGGTTCGTCGTGTACGTGTCGAGCGCAGGCGTCTTCGATGCGCCCGCTGCCGGCACGCCGCCCTCGGCCGGCGCAGCGGCGTCGCCGTGCTCCGCGTCCGCACGATGCGGCTCGGCTTCGCTGGACCCGGCCGTGATCTCGTCGAACTTGTGCTTCAGATCGGTCACGTTCACTTCGGAGAAGCGCGCCGACATCCGTTGCGCGAACTGTGCGAGGTCCGGCGCCGTGAGCAGCGCGAGCAGCAGGTGGCCCGAGCGGATGCGGCCGAGCTGCGAGTCGAGCGACGCGATGAGCCACGCCTGCTCGAACAGCGCGATCAGATGCACCGAGAATACGGGCGTGCGCGTGTTGCCGGTCTTCAGGCGCGTGAGTTCGCGCTCGAGATCGGCGCGCAACGCATGCGCGTCGATGCGGCTCGCGCGCAGCGCGAGCGACAGGTCGCCCGCGGGCTCCTCGAGCAGCGCGAGAAACAGATGCTCCAGATCGACCTCGTAATGGCCGCGCGCAAGACACGCGCTCGCCGCGCGCTCGGCCGCATGCCGGCACAGCGGATTCAGTTTCGTGATGAGGGTCTTCAGAGGCGTGCTCATGGCGTCGATCTCAGGTTCGTTTGCGTGTTTGTTGTCGTTCGGTATCAGTGAATCACGTGCAGCTCGTAGCGCGCGTCGGACCGGTCTTCGTCGGCGTCGCGCGTGCAGAGGAACGCGTCCCAGCCGAGCCGCGAGCCGGCGCCGAGTACGCTCGCACCGACTTCGGTCCGCTTCAGCACGAGCTTCACTTCGTATTCGAGCGTAACGCCGGCGAGCAGCGTCAGCATCCGCTCGAGCGCAACGGCCTGCGCGCCGCCCGGCAGGAACGCCTCGTAGTCGCGCTTGGACAGCGGGCCGATCACGATCCGGGCGCGCATGTCGCGCTGCCACACGCGTTCGCCAACCAGCGCCGTCGCGCCGAGCACCGCGTTGACCTGGCCGAGCACGCTCAGCTGATCGGGCGGCACGTCGTACCACTTGCCGACGAACTGATCGATCTTCACCGGCACGCGGAAATAATCGGACAGCGTGCGCTGCAGATAGGCGGCCGACATCGGCCGGTGTCGCGCCGCGAGCGCATAGCCGGCGACCGCTTCGTCGAGCACGCCGCCCGCGCCTGCCGCGAGACTGTCGCGCACGTCGTCGCTCGCCACGCCCGCGATCGCGAGCAGCAGCGGCAGATAGCGCTCGTCGCGATCGAGCTCGTAGTGGAACGGCAGCCGGTATTTCTTCCAGGCCGCGTAGAACAGCGCGGTCGCGCGGTTCGAGAACACGTCGAAGAATGCGCGCGCCGCATGGTCGCGCTTCAGATGCTCGCGCGCCGCGATCTGTTCGGTGTAGTGCAGCGGCAGCGCGCCCTGCGCGCCGAGCAGCCCGAAGAACGCCGGCGTCAGTTCGACGCGCCCGAGCTCGCCTCCCGCGACCGCCGCTTCGCGCTGCTCGGTCGAGTCGAGCGGCAGGCCGTCGTCGTCGAACGAGCGCGCGCCTTCGATCTCGCTCGGCGGAAAGCCGAGCGACAGCGTATTGCGGAACGCGATCCGGTGCGCGACGACGTCGCCTTGCCGCCACGCGCCGGGCGCATCGGCGGCCTGCCGCGCGAACAGCCCTTCGAGCACGCGCACCGCCTGGAAGAATTCGAAGCGGTGCGGTTCGTCGAGCAGCGTATCGACTACGCCAGAATCGATTCGCCGGTGCGGGGCTTGCATCGGATGATCTCCTCGCCGGTGCGCTTCGACACGACGACCAGTTGAACAAAGCTGTTGAGGTGCACGTACAGCCCGAAGAAGCTGTCGAGCACGCGCACGAACGACGCGAGGCTCGCGCCGACGAAATGCTCCTCGTCGATCGTCAGCCGCACTTCGATCCCGCGCACGAATGTCGCAAACGGCTTGCCGGGCAGCCACTGCACGGCGCCGCGCTGCTCGATCGCGACGAGCCCGTCGATCTGGCGCGTCGACACCGCGGTGCGCCGCAGGTCGTACAGCGTCAGCATCTCCTTGAGCGGCGCGAGCCCGTGCGCGACGAGCGACACGTGGTTGAGCGCGAGGTGCGACACGAGACGCCAGTGCGCGGCGCGGCCGCGCTCGAAGCGTACCGTCTGCGTCGGACGGCGCAGCAGCGCGATCCCGGCCGTCTGCGCGCCGCCGTCCTGGAACAGGTCGCCGCCTTCGAGGCCGAACGCGAGCATCGCCGGCAGGTCGCGGTTCGTGCACGTGAGATCGAGGCTCAGCGTGTCGGTCTGCGGTGAAGTGGGCTCGAAATCGATGTCGACGATCGAGATCTCGGTCTCGTAGCCCGGGCTCTTCTGCGCGACCGAGTCGTTGCGGCGCGCGAACCAGTAATGGCCGATCCGCGCCGCTTCGCCGTGATGCAGCGAATAGAACGGCCGGAACTCGATCACCGATTCCTCGTGCGCCTGCTGCCGCACGAGCTTCACCGAGTCGATCGAATAGACCTCATACGCGAACGCGCGGCGCGCCTCCGCGATCACCGGATACGATACCGCGCGATGCGTGATGCGGATCGGCTCGCCGTGCTGGCGGAACAGGTTGACGACCGGCGTGCAGAACAAGCGGAAGTGGCTCGCGGCGAGCAGCTCGAGCAGCCGCGCGACATGCGAATCGCTGCGCACGTCCTGCAGCACCAGATGCAGCGTCGCGCGCTGGCAGCGGCCCGATGCGCGCGCGATCGCGGCGATGTCGAAATCGACGAAGTCGAACTTGTCGGGAAAGCCGAAGTATTCGGTCAGCAGACGATACGCGGGATGCGATTTCGCCGGATAGTCGATCAGCGCATCGCCTTCGTCGAAGCCGGCCTGCGCGATCGGCAACTGGCGCAGCGCGGTCCAGCGGCCGTTGCGCTCCGGTTCGACGTACGCGCCGAGCACGTTGACGAACAGGCAGTCGGTCAGCGCGGCGACGAACGACTGCTCGCCGTGCAGATGCGCGCGCAGCGTCGGCAGCTTCAGCGCGCCGAGATCGAGCTGCGCGGCGAGCGATTCGAACGTGATCGAGATCACGCCCGTCGCGTTCGACGGCAGCACCGTCGCGCTCGGCGCGAGTGCGACCGGCGTATAGCGCGCCTCCGAAATGCGGATCGGCGCGAGCGTCACGTCGTAGGCGGTGCGGAACCGGCACTGCACGCCGCGGATCGGGCGGCTCTTGAGCTCGGTGCCGCGCCGGATCACGACCGGCTCCGTCTGCTGCCCGGGCGCCGCCGCCGCGAACTGCGCGATCGAGCACGACGGAAACGGCCGCAGATAGTGCGGATACAGCACTTCGAGCAGCGCTTCGGTGAATTCCGGGTAGTCGTCGTCGAGCTTCTTGTTGATCCGCGCGCCGAGCAGCGCGAACGACTCGATCATCCGCTCGACGTGCGGGTCCTCGCAGTGCTCGCCGGACAGCGCGAGGCGCGCCGCGATCTTCGGATAGCGTTCGGCGAAATCCCGCGAATAGCGCCGCAAAAACGATAATTCGCGCTCGTAGTACGGCAGCAATTCTTCCATCGACGACCCCGAACCTCTTCCATTCCGTGCCGGACCCTGTTCCGCCGCCGTGCGGTCCGGCCCGCGCGGCGGCTTGAATTACAGCATGCGTGCCGTGCGTGCGCGCGTGACCGAATACTGGAGCGTCGAAGGCTGCAGCATTGCATCGAAGCTGACCGGCTCTTCGGCCGGATGCACGACGAGCAGCGCCTGGATCGCGAAGTAGAGCGCGTTGGTCGACTGCTCGTTCAGCTCGAACGTCACCTGCACCTGCTGCAGCCGCGGCTCATGGCGTGCGATCGCCTGCTGGATCGACTTGCAGATGAATGCGCGATCGTAGTGGCTGGCGAGGCTCAGCCCCGCGAAATCGTTGAGCCCGTAAGTCAGCACCGACTTCTGGCATTCCGGCAGCGCGGCCAGCTCGGTTTCGGTGTGTGCGATACGGGTATTGAGGATCGCCTCGACGTCGCGGGCGACCGTGTTCTTCAGCTCGTCCAGCGACAATTGCCGCATCGCGGCCGAGGCCGGCAGATGCGGTTCGTCGTCGAACAGCTTGTCGAGAAAACTGGGTTCGAAGCGTTTCATCGGCCGGCATCTGCTGCGAAAACGGCAACGGAGCGCCGCGCGCCCCGTTGCCGCAACCGACCTTAGACCGCGTAGGTCTTGTCGTTCTTCGTCAGGCTCCAGGCGCCCTGCGTGTTGCCGCCCTGGTTGCCGCCGATCTTCTGCTGCGTCTGCTTCCACTGCACGGCCGCATACTTCAGCGAGAACGTCTCGACCGGCAGGCCTTCCTCGCGCACGCTCGGCGCGATGCTCGAGATGATCACGTACTTGAGCTTGATTTCCAGATACTGGACACGCTTGCCTTCGCCGTCCGCACGCGAGAAATGAATCGTCACTTCATCGAACGTCGTGCCGCCCGACGCGTGCTGATACAGCAGCGGGCTCGACGAATCGATTTCCTTCGTGAAGATCATGTCGCCGTGCTCGCAACGCGTGGCGGTGTGGCCGCCTGCGGTCGACGCGGTCGCCGAACGCGGCTGGATGATCGAGTGATCCCACGATTTCAGTTCGATCCAGCCCTGGTGGTCCTTGTCCGCGGATTCGCCTTTGATCGCCGGACTACCAAACTGCATGTGCATGTGTAACATGGCCCTTCGACTCCCCAAAGAGGTGGTTTTAACGTCCTACCCAGGCGGCCCGCCCGGGCGATTTTGCTCGCTTATGAATTTGCCGGTTTGGGCAGATCAGCGACAAGTCGCAGAGAAATCGAGAGTTCGTCGAGCTGAAAGTGCGGGCGCAGGAACGCGACCGAACGATACGAGCCCGGCTTGCCCGGAATCTCCGATACTTGTATGGATGCCTCGCGCAGCGGAAATTGCGCCTTCTGCTCCTGCGTCGCGTTGTCGTCGAGCAGCACGTATTGCGAAATCCACCGGTTGAGGAAGGTCTCCACGTTCTGCGCCGACGCGAAGCTGCCGATCTTGTCCCGCATCATCGCCTTCAGGTAGTGCGCAACGCGCGATACCGAGAAGATGTACTGAAGCTGGGCAGAGAGCACGGCGTTCGCGTTCGCGCTGTCGGTGCTGTATTTTTTCGGCTTCTGCACCGATTGCGCAGCGAAGAACGCGGCGTAATCAGAATTCTTGCAATGGACGAGCGGGATGAAGCCGAGATCGCTCAGCTCCTTCTCGCGGCGATCGGTGATCGCGATCTCGGTCGGGCACTTCAGCGCGACTTCGCCGTCGTCGGTCTTGAACGTGTGCGTCGGCAGATCCTCGACGAGCCCGCCGCCCTCGACGCCGCGAATCGCCGCGCACCAGCCGAAGTCGTCGAATGCGGCCGTCAGCCGCGCGGCGAATGCCCACGCGGCGTTGCACCACAGATACTTGTCGTGGTCGGTGCCGTCGACGTCTTCGACGAAGTTGAAGGTTTCCGCGGTCTGGCCGTCCTTCGGATTGAACGGCAGGCGGCCGAGGAAGCGCGGCAGCGTGAGGCCGACGTAGCGCGAATCCTCGGAATCGCGGAACGACTTCCACTTCGCATATTCGACCGTGTCGAACACCTTGCCGAGATCGCGCGGCTTGCCGAGATCGGCGAACGATTCCAGGCCGAGCAGCTCCGGCGACGCCGACGCGATGAACGGCGCGTGCGCGGCCGCCGCGACGTGCGACATCTGCTCGATGAAGTACATGTCCTCGGGCTGGCGCGAGATCTCGTAGTCGCCGATCAGCGCGCCGAACGGCGAGCCGCCGAACGTGCCGAATTCTTCTTCGTAGACCTTCTTGAACAGCGCGCTCTGGTCGAACTCGCTGGCGCCCTTGAAGTCGCGCACGAGGTCGCGCTTCGGCGCGTGCAGCGCCTTGATCTTGATCGTCTGGCCCGTGTTGCTTTCCTTGACCAGATAGTCGAGCCCGCGCCATGTGCTTTCGAGGCGCTGGAATTCCGGTGCATGCATCACCGCGGACAGTTGCGCCGAGATCAGCCGATCGAGCTCCGCGACGCGCGCGTCGATCGTCGCCGACAGGTTGTCCGACACGACGACCGTGCCGTCGAGCACCTGGTGCACGAGTTCGCCGATCAGGTCCTTCGCGCGCGCATGCTCGGAATCGGATTTCGCGACCTTGCTCTTCTCGACGATTTCGTCGAGCAGCGAAGTCCCGGCGGCGTATTCCGCGCCGCTCGCTTGGGCCGGAGCCGTTTGCTGGTTCATCTCAACACTCCGTCGTCATTCGCCGTCTTTGTCGCCGCCCGTGCCCTTCGCGAGCGCCTGCAGCTGCTGCGTGTTCTTCAGCACCTCGGACAGCAGGTCTTCGAGCTTGTCGTTGCCGGCGAGCTTGTTGCGCAGGTCGGCGAGCTTCGAGCGCGCCTCGAGCAGGCGGCGCAGCGGCTCGACCTGCTCGACGACTTCGTCCGGATTGAAATCCGACAGCGAACGGAATTTCAGGTCGACCGCGAACTTGCCGCCCTCAGGGCTCAGCCGGTTTTCCACCTGGAACGCCGCGCGCGGCTCGATCGCCTTCATCACGTCGTCGAAATTGTCGCGATCGATGTTGACGAACTTGCGATCGCGCAGTTTCGGCTGCTCGACTTCGGACTGGCCGGCCAGATCCGCGACGACCCCGACGACGAACGGCAGCTCCTTCACCTCGATCGCATCGCCCTTCTCGACCTCGTAGGTCAGCTGGACGCGCGGCGGCCGTATTTTCTGCAAGCTTTTCTGAATGCTCTCTTTCTTGGCCATCGACGGCTCCCAGGTTGGTTGTGGTTATGCGCCGATCAACGCAGCGCGCTGAACGGATCGCCGCCCTTTTGCGGCGCACTGCTGCTCGACGTCTGCGCGGGCTGCGTCGCGGCGCCGCTGTCGGCGGCCGCCGTTGCGGCCGCGGCCTTCGCTCGGTGAATCGGACGCCGGACCTTGCGCGCCTGGACCTTCTGCTCCGGCGGGAACAGCGCGTTCTCGCCGAGCGTTTCGCGCAGCTGCTTCGCGAGCGCCTGCGCATCGGACTTCGCGTCGCCGGCCAGCGACGCATCCTGACGCAGTTCGCCGAGCGACTGCGTCGCGATCCGCAGGCCCGCGACCGCGAGCACGCTCTTGGCCTGACGGTCGGTCGAGTCGCGCTGCAGCGCTTCCTGAGCGGCGACGATCGCCTGGCCGTAATGGTTCTGGGCAAACTGGATTTGCGCAATGCGCGACCACGGCTCTTCGCGTGTCGGGTCCGACTTGGCAAGCGCCTGATAGAGGCCGAGCGCGCGATCCTGATCGCCCGATTTGGCCACTTCGTCCGCTTCTGCCAGCGATTTGTTGAATACTTCGGCGGTCGGCGGCGTGGTCGGCTGACTTGCACAGCCCGCAATCACGCCGCAAGCCAGCACTACCCCAGACAGCTTTGCGAAGAGACGATCTTTCATCGTTATATCCACCGGCGCGTGAGTTTTAAATCGTTGAGAATCCGTTCTTTTGCTTTGCAAGAAGCGCGCGGGTATAGTACCGATCAATTTTTCATAATTCAATCGTCGCGTGCAGGCTAATTTCTTTTAAAACCGGGCGCTGCCCCGATGAAACACGGCGGCGGCGGGTTCGAGACACCGTTCGAATCCGCCGGAAAGCCGCGGTTTTGCTGTCTTGCGGCGGCTCGCCGGGGGCATCGGAAAAAATTGCCGAATCGCTCTGTCGCGACGCACGCAGGCTTAATAGTTGAACGAGGGACCGGCCGTGCATCGCGCCGATACGCGAAATGCCCGGCAGTTTTGACAGGGAGCAAAAGGCGGCACGCCGGAAATAAGATGAGATCGCCCATGATTCGCTACGGATTGCCGTTGATCGCTTGCGCGCTGCTGGCCGGATGCGCCGCCGCGCCGCTGCTCGGATCGGCCGCGAGCGCCGTGATGTCGGCCACCGGCATCGGCAAGCCCGAGGTGCCGGACTCGCAAAAACCGCCGCGCAACATCGGCCTCACGCTCGCCGCCGCGCCGAATCTGAATGCGGCGACCGATAACAAGCCGCTCGCGCTCGTCGTGCGGCTTTACGCGCTGAAAGACCCGACTTCGTTCCAGCAGGCGCCGTTCGACGCATTTACCGATCCGAACAAGGAAAAAGCCGCACTCGGCGCCGATTTGCTCAACGTCCGCGAAATCACGCTGATTCCCGGGCAGCGCTATACGGCGACCGAGAAAGTGTCGCGCGAAGCGCAGGCATTCGGCATCGTCGCGCTGTTCCGCGATCCCGCACTGCAGCGATGGAAGCTGACATTCGACCCGGCGAAGTCGGAGAAATCCGGCATAATCATCGGCCTGCATAATTGCGCAATGACGGTGACCGGGGGCACGGTGATCGCACCGCAGCAGGGCGCGCCTTCGCAACCGCTGAATATGCTGTCGTCGGTCAGTTGCGGTTAAACGTGACGCGCGAATGTCAATTAACAAGAGTTAACAAATCGCGATTTAATTCGGGCACGAACAGATCGATTACATCGCAACGCGACATTAACCGGATTCGACATGAGTTATTCGGCCAAGGTGCTGTGGGGAGAAGGGCTGTTCCTCCGGCCTCAACATTTTCAGCGGCAGGACGCGTACCACGAGGCGCGCCTGTTCGAATCGATCCAGGCGATCCAGCCGTACAACTGGGGGCTGCGCACGCTGCGGATCGACCATGACGCGCTCGGCAGCAACGTGCTGCGCGTCGCCGAACTCGCGCTCGTGTTCCCCGACGGCACGCTGTACGCGGCGCCGCAGGGCGACGATCTGCCGCCGCCGATCGCGCTCGACACGCTGCCCGACGGCATCAACGAATTCGTGTTCTATCTGGCGCTGCACCCGCTGCGCGAGAACGGCACCAACTACAGCGACGATCCGGCCGCCGGCTTCACGACGCGCTTCGTCAGCCAGCAGAGCAGCGTCGCCGACAACTTCACCGACGCGGCCGAAGCCGACATCACGTTCCTGAAGACGCAGGTCAAGCTGATTGCGCACAGCGAGCCGCGCGACCAGCTGCTGTCGGTGCCGCTCGTGCGCGTGCGGCGCACCGCGACGTCCGGGTTCGAGGTCGACGACAGCTTCGTGCCGCCGTGCCTCGCGATTGAAGCGTCGCCGCTTTTGCATCAGCGGCTGCGCCAGCTCGTCGACGCGCTGCAGGCGAAAGTCAATGCACTGTACGGCTTTCATCGCGAGCCGTCGAAGAACATCATCGAGTTCCGCTCGGGCGACATCGCCTCGTTCTGGCTGCTGCACACGGCGAACGCCGCGTTCGCGACGCTCGCGCACCTGCATCAGCACGCGGCGCTGCATCCCGAGCGGCTGTTCCATGAATTGCTGAGGCTCACGGGTCAGCTGATGACGTTCTCGAAAGGCTATTCGCTTGCCGATCTGCCCGTCTATCGCCACGACGATCCGGGCCCCGGCTTCGCGCGTCTGGACGTGATGCTGCGCGAACTGCTCGACACCGTGATCTCGACGCGCTACTTCGCGATCACGCTCGACGAGGTGCGGCCGTCGTTCCATCTCGGCCGGCTCGACTCGGGCAAGATCGACGACAAGACCGAGTTCTACCTGGCAGTGTCCGCCGACATGCCGAGTGTCGAGCTCGTCGATGCGGTGCCTGCGCGCTTCAAGGTCGGCGCGCCCGACGACGTCGACAAGCTCGTGCTGTCGGCGATGCCCGGCGTGCGGCTGTCGTACACGCCGCAGGTGCCGCCCGCGATTCCCGTGCGGCCGGGCGCGTGCTATTTCCAGCTTGATTCGCGCGGCGCGCTGTACGAGCGCATGCTGCAGGCCCAGTCGGCGATGATCTATGCGCCGACCGGCATCAATGACCTGAAATTCGAACTGATCGCGGTCACATCATGAGCTACGCGCCTTCCCTGTTCGGCGACAACGCGCCGACACCCGTGCATACCCCGTCGTCGACGGACGCCGCATTTCAGGCCCGTTCGCTGCTCGATCTGCTGTACGACGGGTTCTTCATGCTGTTCCTGCTGAAGAACGGCCGCGAGCCGGACAGCGCGAGCGAGTTCAGCACGAAGATCCAGGAATTCCTGTCGGATTTCGAGCGCGGCGCGAAGAAGCTCAATATTGCGGCCGAAGATGTGTACGGCGCGAAGTTCGCCTATTGCGCGGCGGTCGATGAAATGGTGCTGTCGTCGCAGTTCAAGATCCGCGCCGACTGGGAGCGCCGGCCGCTGCAGCTCGTGCTGTTCGGCGAGCAGCTCGCGGGCGAGAAATTCTTCCAGTATCTCGAGGAATGTCGCGCGCAGGGCGCGGCGCGGTTGCAATCGCTCGAGGTGTTTCACATGTGCCTGCTGCTCGGGTTCCAGGGCAAATATCTGCTCGAGGGGCCGGAGAAGCTCGCGTATCTCACGGCGCGGCTGGGCGACGAGATCGCGCACATGAAGGGCAAGCGGGCCGCGTTTGCGCCGCATTGGCCGCTGCCGGATCAGATCGCGCACCGGTTGAAGCGGGAGGTGCCGGTTTGGGCGATCGGGGCCGTGTTCGCGCTGGTGGCCCTGCTCGGGTATCTCGGGCTCAATGCCTACCTCAAGGACAAGACGCTGCAGGCGTTGGCGCCTTATTCGCAGGTGATCAAGGTCGGGCCGGAGTCGGCGAATTTGACGATTTCGTTGCCTTGACGGCTGTGCTTCGTTCGGACGTTGACGCTGTATGAGAGAGGACCGCTTGGCGGTCCTTTTTTGCTATGGTATGTGACGTGTGGCTTCAGAGCAGGATGAAGTCTTCGTTGTCGACGTAGAACGTGAATGCGTCGAACAGCTGCGTGGCGGTCGGCTCGTCGACCTGGTCATGCGCATTGATTACGATGTCCTCGATCGTCGCGCTGTTCAAGGTCACGCGCCAATCGGGGTGTGGGGCGGTGGTGGTGGCGAAGCAGCTTCGGTGTTGGCGGCATCTTCGATGAATGCGGCCTCTGCGTCGAGGGTCCATGGCGTCCGCGGGAGGCAGAGCCATCCGTGGAAATCGCCAGGGTGTTCGAGGATGTGTTTCAGCGACGCGGTGGTCTCGGGGATGGTCGGCATGGGTGTTGCGGCTATAACCAGGCTGAAGTCGATGCAAGTCGGGTGATGCCACTGGAACGAATGCGCCTGCGTCGCAGCGCTCGCGGCAACGAGCCGTGATTATGCCAATTTCGGAGGCGCGAGGCGGATCGGCGGTTGTTGTCGGTCGAGCGCTCCGTTCTCCGATATACATCGTCAAGCGCAGGATGGTCATCCATTGCGCTTGCCGAGGCGGTCGAGCCGGTCGAGCCCCAGTACGACGAGCGGGAGCGATGCCCGTCGCCATGCGGCGTGAGCCTATCCGAACTTTTGTGTGTGAGGCATAAACTGATGGCCAAGGAGCCACGTTATGCCACGCAAACGCAAGGAAGAAGTGCCGGTAGAACCGGGCAAGGGCTTGAACCTGGACCCGGAACTCATCAAGCAACTGGTGCCCGGAACGCTGGATCGGGCTTCGATCAACGAGCAATTCGCGGCCCTGAAGAAGGCGATATTCGAGCGCGCGCTGGGCGGCGAACTGACCCACCACCTGGGCTACGAGAAGGGCGAAGCCAAGCCGGTAGGCCGCACGAACCATCGCAACGGCACCAGCCGCAAGCGCATCGCAACCGACAATGACCTGCTCGACGTCGAGATTCCGCGCGACCGCGAAGGCACGTTCGATCCGGTGCTGATCGCCAAGGGCGAGCGACGCTTCACAGGCTTCGACGACAAGATCATCGCGATGTATGCCCGCGGCATGAGCGTGCGGGAGATTCAGGGCTTCCTGCTGGAGATGTATGGCATCGAGGTGTCGCCGGACTTCATCAGCACGGTGACTGATGCCGTGATCGACGAAGTGCGCGAATGGCAGCAGCGACCGCTCGAGCCGATGTACCCGGTCGTGTTCTTCGACGCCTTGCGAGTCAAGATCCGCGACGAAGGCGTGGTGCGCAACAAGGCGATCTACCTGGCGCTGGGCGTGCGCCGCGACGGCACACGCGACGTGCTGGGCCTTTGGATCGAGCAGACCGAGGGCGCCAAGTTCTGGCTGCGGGTGGTCAACGACCTGAAGCTGCGCGGCGTGCAGGACATTCTGATCGCCGTGGTCGACGGCCTGAAGGGCTTCCCGGAAGCGATCAACACGGTGTTCCCGGAAACGGCGGTCCAGACCTGCATCGTGCATCTGATCCGGAACTCGCTGGACTTTGCCAGCTGGAAAGACAGGAAATCGGTCGCAGCGGCGCTCAAGGAGGTCTATCGGGCACCGTCGGCCGAAGCGGCCGCCGTGGCGCTGGACGCGTTCGATACGAGCCCGTGGGGTACGAAATACCCTCCGATTGCCGCGCTCTGGCGCCGGGCCTGGGATCAGGTGATTCCGTTCTACGCCTTCGCGCCTGATATCCGGAAAATTGTATATACGACCAACGCGATCGAGTCGCTGCATATGCAGCTTCGAAAGATCATCAAGGCGCGCGGTCACTTCCCGTCGGACGAGGCCGCGCTCAAACTGATCTGGCTGGCACTGCGCAACGTCGTGGCCAAGTGGACCGGCTCTCGGCACGATTGGAAGAGCGCGATGACCCAGTTCGCGCTGCTTTACCCGGAACGATTCAACATTGGAATCTGAATCTCAACCCGCCTCACACACGAAATTCCGGATACCTCCCTCACCCCCTATACAAACAATCGCAGCACGTCAAGCCGAGCGGATCAACCCACCCCACGGGGTTGGGTGCGTATCGAAACACGTTTATCCCACCGCTAAACCCGACGGGATCTCTGCTGGTGAACCTGCCGAGTTGGGGATCATAGTAGCGATGCCGGTTATAGATCGTTGCCCGTTATGTGGCCGTCGTGGATGGCGGTCAACCCGGCAACGAGATCGCTTGCCAGTGATTTGACCTCATCCTCAGCTAGCGCACCGAGCGGCACGACAACGAAACGTTGGTCCCTTCGGAGATCCAGAGCAAAGCAGTAATCCCCACCGTCGGTACCGATGCCCACAAAGCCCCGGCCCATGCGTGTCGTGATCGAGTACAAGGCATTGAGTTCGATGACCTGCTCGACGGCCCACATGGACAGATAGAGGTCACCAACTTCGCCCTCGCCCCCATCCGACCACGCAAGGAAGTCCTTATAGTTCAATGGAAGCAGGACGCCTAGTGTCTTTTCCAGGCGAGCGATTTCTGCACGGGTAGCGGGAGCCCTTCTGCGAAAGTCGACGCCCAGCAACGCTGTGAAATCCGTCATTTGATGGCTCCGAGTTGGTCGAAATACTTCTACGCCTTCTTCAAGGCACGCTTACGGCAGTCGTCCGAGATCCCAGCAGCCCGCATATCTTGAGACGAATAGTTGAATTGATCCTGAATGCTGGTAGCCCACGGGTCCTGTCCCGCAGCCGTCATTGCGTCGCGACGTGCGTTCTGGCTATCGCTGATCGCTTTGTGGATCGGGTTTTGTGGGATAAGAATCGCAGGAGCTTCTCGGTAGTTGTACCCCTCGATTTCGTTCGCCTTAGCCCAACGATCCTGAATGATGTGGTGACTCTGATAGCCAGACGGCCGGGGGCTCGGTTGATTACCGTGGGGCTCAACGCCACATGGGCACCCGCATCGCTTCGCGAGACCAAGTGGATCAATCCAGCCCGTCGGGTTATCAGCGTACTGATAGACGTTGATGCCGCCATCGAGGCCGATCGGGTCTTTCGACACGAACCGTCCGCTACTCGGATCATAGTACCGGTGCCGGTTGTAATGCAGCCCCGTCTCCTCATCCTCCTGCTGCCCCTGAAACCGCAACGAATTCCTCGCCACGATCCCCGCCGCCTTCGACGCCCGCGCGATCACCTCCCGCGCTTCGCCCACGCCTTGTACGACGCTTAATTGAACTCGTCCCACTACTCGAAGTGCATCACTGCATATGCCTTCAGGTTACCCCGCACCTTCAGTACCTCTGCGGACAACATACCTTGCCGTCTTGCTCACGGGTGACCAAGACCGAGCCGGAGTCGGCGAATTTGACGATTTCGTTGCCTTGAGGTTGCGCTTCTTCCAACGCTGTCGAGGGTCGCTCCGCGGCCCTCTTTTTTTGTGCCGCCTGGTGCGCTGGATCAGAGCAGAATGAACTGGCCAAACAATTGCTTGACGCTGCGATCGCCGAATAGACCGTCAAAGCACTTCAGCCAAGCACTTCGCGCAAATCGCACTAAATAGCCCTATTGCCTTCTCCATCGCACCTTCGTCCACGAACGTGCATATTTCCTCGGAGTCCCAAACTCCCCCCAAGCTTTGTAGAATAGTCCGGTCTTCCGCGGTTCCATAGCCGGGATATTCCAGCTCCTGATAAACCAACGTCATCGGAAACACTCGCTTAAAGTCGGATCCCACACCGTTTCGGATCAGATCGACAACATTGTTCGTCACCAATTCAGCAGGTTGGGAGCCATGTTTTTCACATCTTGCGTGAGCCATATTATCTGACCTTCATTTTAAATCCACGTTGAGTAAGATACCGTGATTGACCCAAAGGCCCAGAGGGAACGTTTTCTCCACCGGCCCGCAGGACATTCGCAACGTGATCGACGCAACTATTTGACCTCTCATCATATTGACCTAACTGCCGTCCGATTTGGGCCTGCTGATAGGCAATCGCAGCATTGGCATTCGGAAGGGGTACTTCCGTGGTATGAAGGATGGGGTCGCCCACCATTAACCTTTCGCGCCTCTCGTTTACAACTGTTGTAGTCGTATCGCCCGTGATTACTTGATGAGTATGGACAGATGCAGTCGGACTCTGCACTTCAACCGTATAGTGCCCAGTTCGGCTTCCCGTATCGTAGTGTCGAATCACTGCCTTACCAGCACATGGTGTGAGTCCAAGGGGGTCGATCCATTGAGTCGGATTCGCCGTATGCCGGAACAGGTTGATTCCACCGGCCACGCCGACCGGGTCTTGCGATGTGAAACGCCCAATGCTGGAATCATAATACCGGTGCCGGTTGTAATGCAGCCCCGTCTCCTCATCCTCCTGCTGCCCCTGAAACCGCAACGAATTCCTCGCCACGATCCCCGCCGCCTTCGACGCCCGCGCGATCACCCCCCGCGCTTCGCCCCACGCCTTGTACGACGCTTCCCAGACAACATCCCCATCCTCGTCCGTCAGCAACTGCGGCGTGCCGATCTGGTCGCAGTGGTAATAGAAAAGCTTCGCGTCAGCCCGCCGCTGCGGCACCTTCTGCAGCGGATCGTCCTCCGGCACGTACCGATCGCTGCTCTTCCACTCCGGCGTCTCGATTCCGAGAACCGGCTCGGCCACATACTGCGCGAGCGGCACGAACGTCCCCGGCTCGTAGATATAGTGCGTGCCGCGCTCTCCATCGCTTTCGTACGCGAGCGTGTCGCCATCCCATCCGAACACCGTCCGCTCGCCGTTCACCTCCTTCGCGATCCGGCGGCCGAACGCGTCGTAAAAGTACCGCGCCTCGCTCTGCCGCGACGTCTCCGCAACGCGCGCCGACAGCAGACGGTTGAACGCATCCCACTCGTATTCCTGCTCGCCCGCCGGCGTATGCTTGCGCACGAGATTGCCCCGCGCGTCGTACTCGAAGCGCATCCCCGCATACGCCTTCAGCAGGTTGCCGAGCACTTTCGGTACCTCTGCCGGCAACGTGCTTTCCGGCCGCACCGGGCTCGGCCGCGACGCAGGCGTGTCGCTCGATCGCGCCGGATCGACGATATTGCTCGCCGGATCGAACGCGAACCGCTCCTTCGCGACCGGGCTGATCGCCTCGATCAGCCGTCCGACCGGATCGTACCGATAGTCGATGCCGCCCTTGCGGCTGTCCTCGATCCGCGACAACTGACCGGCCGCGTCATAGCGATACCGTCGCTCGACCAGCGGCGCCGGCGACGTGGACCGTTGTATCGTCTGTTGCAGCACGCGTCCGGCCGGATCGTAGTGCGTGCGTTGCCCGACCTTGCTCGACAGCATCCGCACCGTCTCTCGATGCAGATCGTCGCGCTCGAATTGCACGCGCTCGTCGCCATCCAGCAGCATCCCGTGCACGTGCCCGGAGCCGTACATCAGCCAGTCGATCGCGTGGCCGTCAGGTCGCACGGTGCGCCGTCGATTGCCGAGTTCGTCGTATTCGTGATGCCACACGTAGCTGCGTCGCTCGCCGAACACATTGTAGGCGTGATGCTCTCGGACGAGGTTCCCGACCGGGTCGAAGAAGAACTGCACGCGACTGTAGCGGTTCACCGCGTCGATCAGGCGGCCACTCCGATCGTACGCAAACCGCTCCTCGCTTTCGCCAGAAGCACGCTTCAGCAGCCGCCCGTTCACGTCGAGGTCAACCGACGTCACGCAGCCGGCTTCGTCGACGGCAACGAGACTACCGCTGTCCTTGTCGTATTGATAACGCGTCGACTTGCCGTCGAAGCCGATCTCTTCGATCAGCCGTCCCGCCGGATCGTAGTGGAACTGATACGTTGCGAAGTTCGCATCGGTCAGTGCAGTGAGCCGGCCGAGACGATCGTAGCGATACGCAATCGTCTGCCCGAGTGCGTCTGCGCGGCTCGCAATGCGGCCCGCCGCGTCGTAGCTGTATCGCGTCGAACGGTTCAGTTGATCGGTATGCCGCAGCAATCTGCCTTCGGCGTCGTACTGCACGTGCTCGACGCCGGCGGGAGAACGAATCTCCGACAGCTGCCCGTTAGGTCCGTAACCATAAGCGACCACGCCGCCGGACGCATCCTTGGCCTCCACCACGCGTCCGATATCGTCGTACTGCCACTCCGTCTTCTTTCCGGAGCAATCGGTGTAGCTCGTGAGCTGCCCGGCGTCGTTGTATTCGAGCGTCTTGGTCCCGCCCTTCGCATCGGTGATCTGCGTCGGCAACCCCTTATCGTTGTACGCATACTTCGTCGCGTGCTCGAGCGGATCGATCTCCTCGACGAGATTGCCCGCATCGTCGTACTTGCGCTGCCACACGTGCCCATTCGGATCGACGAGCCGGATCATCTGGTCCTTGTCGTCGTACGCCATCTCGATGATGCTGCCGTCGGCGCGTTCGTGCCGAACGAGATTGCCGCGTGCGTCGTATTCCCTGCGCTCGATGCTGCCATCCTGCCGGATATGCAGCACCAGATTGTGATTCGCGTCGCGACGGAACCACTCCTGATTGCCATCCGGATACACGATCCGGTACACATAGCCGTGAATGTTGAAGTAGTACCGCGTCATCCGACCAAGCGCATCGGTCACGTATGTGAGGCGGATGTTCGGATTCCATGCGAGCCGAATGTCCAGGCTGCCGTCATCCGCATATTCACGAATGCATTTCGCGTCCGCGTTGTCTTCGGCATCCGCGCCATCCCATTCGAGCGACATGCCGCGGCCCGTTCGATCTGTATAGCGCGTCACAAGATGCCGGTGATATTGATACGTCCGTGCATTGCCATGGCGGTCGACCGCACGGACGAGATCACCGTTCGCATCGTATTCATAGCTCGCCAACGTACGGCGCTCACCGTCCTTGAGCACCTGCTCGATCTGTACGATCCGGCCATGCCGGTCATGCTCGAGCGCAAGCACATTGCCGCTCGCGTCGATCAGGCGCGCGAGGCGATCAAGCGCATCGTAGTCCAACGTGACGGTGTTCCCGGCGCGATCTTTCTGCATCGCGAGCCGGAACGCATCGCCTCGGCGTTCGTATACATGCAGAACGTCATGGCCGTATGCGATCGTCGCCCACGTATCGTCGAGCCGCGACAGCGTCAGGTTCTCCGACAGATCGTCGTGCACCGCTCCGGCCGCGAGTGCCGGGTAGTCGATGCTGCGCCCCTCTGCATCGCGGTAGATCCACCGGTCGTTCTTGACG
Organism: Burkholderia multivorans ATCC BAA-247; assembly: GCF_000959525.1. NCBI lineage: Bacteria > Pseudomonadati > Pseudomonadota > Betaproteobacteria > Burkholderiales > Burkholderiaceae > Burkholderia > Burkholderia multivorans. Next base: position 510,332 of record NZ_CP009832.1, on the reverse strand, counting down.
TCGATGCGCGTCGTATAAGGCGTGATCCAGCGTGCACCCAGCTCGCCGCTGTCATATGCAGACAGCCGCGAGCGATAGGTACGCTCCCATACGAGCGGCAACGCGCCCGGCAGATCGAAATCCACGTGCGAGAACGTCTCATCGCCGAACGCGAAATCGATGGAAGCCGGTGACCCGCCGATGCCGCAAGCCTTGCATTTGCTCTTTCCCTGCCCTTCGGCCGGTGCCTGCGCGTCGGTTTTCTCCAGCCCCTCCTGGCCGCGCGTCTTCTTCGCCTGACTCTTTCCGGCGGCCTTGACGTCCGCACTCTGTTCATGGAGCTTCGCGCGCGCCTTCACACGCCCAACGGCCTCGATCAACTGCAACACGAGCCACATCATCTTGCCTTCTTCGCTCCCGGCGAGCGAACGGATCGACGTTGCGACCTTCGGCGCCTCGGTCCGCAGGAAGGTCACCGTGCCGCGAAACGGCTCCAGCCACGCGTCCGGCGCGAGCTTCGCCATCGTGCCCGCCGTCTTGTTCGCTACCTTCTTGCCAAGTGCCTTGGTGCCCTCGTATGCGAACTGGATGCCGTCACCGACGCGGCTTGGGCTGTACCACGGCCGATCGTCGGCGATCTTCTTCGCGAGCTGCTGCTGACGTCTCAGATTGCCGCCGGCGTCGAAGAGCTGCCCGTGCAGCGCCTTGTCCATGCCGTTCGCCAGCGCGATCATGATCTCTTCGCACTTCGACGCGCAACCGTCGAGCAGCTCGGTGAGTCCGGCCTTCAGCTTGTTGAGAAAATCCTCGATTTCGGTCGCGCATGTCGCGTTGATGTGCGTGACCAGCACGGAGATGATCGCTGCACCGAGATTGTTGCGCGTTGCCAGTAATTCGTGACGAACGAGCGCGAGTAGCGGACGCGCCGACATCCGGAACGGCGCAAGCGTTGGCGGAATCGGAATGATGCCGAGAAGATTGATCGCGAGGCTCATGTAATCGAGCACCTGGCCGCCGCGTTTCTCGACGATCTCGGCAATATCGCCAAGCGCGTCGACCATCGCCATGATGTTGCCGACGATCGGCACCGCGCCGGCAAAAGTCTTCACGTCCTCGAACGTAATGTGGTTGCCGCTGATCCGGCGCAACCACGCGTCGAAGCGGTTGCCGACTGCGGCGACGTCCTTTGGCGAAACATCGCTAAGCCAGGTAACGGCCTGTTCTTTCTCGGCGCCCGGTGGAAGTTGCTGTGCCATGTCGTTTTTCGTTCAAATCGCGATTTGTTGTTCTCGACGGCCGATACGCCGCCCTCTCAGGATTTAAGCGGGCCGCCGAAGCCGCTGGTCGGCAACTTCATGCCGGCGGCGCCGCCAGCCGATGCCATCGCCGTAGCGCCCTTGCCGGCGATCCCCGCCACACCGGGCAAAGCGCCCTGCAGCGCCCCGGATGCAGCATTCGCGGCTGGCGCAGCCAAGGCCGCGAGGCCGCCTTGACGCGCGGCCTGCACCATCCCCGCCACCTGCTTCGCGGCGCTGCCCAAGCTTGAAGCGGTCTGCAACGCGGACACCGCACCCGCGCCGCCCAGCGCAGCCGCCGCAGCCGGCAACGCGGAGCTCGCCAGTCCGCCCAACGCAGCACCGGCGTCGCCTCCACTCGCCAGCCCCGCCGCAGCCGTCGCAGCCGCGGGCGCCATTCCCTTCAACTGGCTGGCGAGCTGACCGGCTGCCGCGGCCTGCGCACCGTCCGGCGACGGCGTGACAGGCTCGGCCGGCCACTTCGCTTCCTTGAAGTAGTTCGCCGGCTGATCCGACTCGCGCGGATCCTTTCCGAATTCGACACGCACTGCGCCGGGCGGCAGTCCGCTCACAACCGTATAGCCGCTGTTGTCGAGCGCCCCCTTCTTCAGCACCGCGCCGTTCACGTCCTTCACCGTGAACAAGCCGCCCTTCACCGCCTCGCCGTTCGCATACTTGTGAAACAGTTCCAATTGCCCCGGCTGATCGGGCCTCGGGCTCGGCAACGGATAGCCCATGCTCGCCGGCCCCGCGAACGTATGCGACGCGCCCTTCACATCGACCGCACCCGGCGTATGAATCTCGATGTTCCCGCCTTGAATACGGATATAGCCGCCGCCGCTCGTCAGCAGAATCCCCTGATCGGCCGCGATCTCGATCCTGTCGGTTGCGGACACAACCTTTACCGCCTTCTGCGCAGTCACTTCGACGTTGTCCGACTGCGCCTGGATCTCCACCTTGCCCTTGCCCGCGAACAGCTTCATCCCCGCGTTCTGCACGAACAGGCTCAGCTTCTGTCCGATGCTCGCGATCAGCGACTTGCCTGCGGCCACGTGCACGCTCTGCCCGCTCGCGACGTTCACGTGATCGTTCGCGACCATGTGCACCGACTGCTGCGTCGACATCGCGATCCCCGAGGGGCTGCCGAACAGCATCACCGGTTCCTTGAATGCGTTCGCGCTGCCCGTTCCACCGCCCGCAGTACGCCCGCCCGACGCACTGCCCGACACGCTGCTTTGCGTCGCGTCCGCGAATGCGCGCATCGTGTCGTGCGCTTCCTTCAGGCTTTCCGCCTGATGCTGTTCGCTCACGCCCGACATCGCTTCGATCAGGCTCTCGCCGGTCACGAGCTGCTGCTGCGCTTCCTTCACGTCGAGCGGCTGGCTGTTCGCCGCCTTTGGATGCGTGGTCACGTACAGCCCCTGACTCGCGCGCACCGCACCGTACGCATCCGAGCGCAGATCGAACCCGCTGCCGAGATACGAGCCGCGCGCATTGCCGTTCTGATCGATGATGTAGCCCAGATGCAGCAGGCTGTTCGCGCTGCTGCTCATCAGTTGCACGCGGTTCTGCCCGGTGGCGTCGTCCATCACGAGCTGGTTGTAGCCGCCGCCCGCGTATTCCTTCGATCGATATCCGGACAGAATGCCGTCGCTATGCCACTGCGGCTTGTTCGCGCCGTTGTACACGCGCCCGACCGCAAGCGGCCGGTCGCAGTCGCCGCCGACGTAGTCGATCAGCACTTCCTCGCCGATTCGTGGCACGTGCACGCCGCCGTAGCCGCCGCCGGTGTCCGACTGCACCACACGCACCCAGCACGATGCGTTCTCGTTGCCCGGATTGAGGCGATCCCATACGAACTGCACGCGAATCCGGTTCAGCTCGTCGGTATAGACCTCCTCGCCCTGCGGACCAACGACGATCGCCGTCTCGAGGTGCATCTTCGGCTTCGCGTGCTCGAACGGGCTGCGATACGGCACGCTCGTGCGCTGCGCCTCGACTTCGACGAGATAGAAGCCGAGCGAACCGTCGGGATGCGGCACCTGAAGTTCTCGCATGTCCCCGTATCGAGCGCGTACCTGTGCGAGCGACGACGCAAGGCTGTGCGGAAAATTCGAATCGCTCTCGGACACGGGCAGGTTGTTCTCGATCCACCATGCGACTTCGATCGTCGCGAACTCGCGCTGGTCCGCCGGATCGCGATCGTGTTCGGGATGGTCCGCCAACGTAAAGCGCCGGCCCGCATCGATAGCACGCACGCCGCCCGCGCCATGAAAGCGCTTGGCCTGCGATTCCCACTCCTCCATCCGGATCTTCGTCAGATGGTCGCCGCGTGTCTGGTCGAGATACGTGTACGCGCCGGTGTATTCGTAGACTTCGAGCTGGTCGGGCAATTCGCCCTGACCGGCCATCGTCGGCAGCGACGTGCCCTTCGGGTTCGACGGCTGCGACGGATTCTTGTAGTCGAACGTGCGCGTCGTGCGCGTCACGCTCTGCAGCGTGCGCGTGCCCGACCATTGCGTGAACGCGTCGGCTTCGCTCGCCGCCCCGCCGCGATAGAAACGCACGGTCTCCGGCGACAGCGGCGCAAACGCCTGCAGGTTGTCGGTGATCACGAGCGTATGCGACTTGCCGTCGTCGGCCTGCTGCCACGTGCAATAGAGCCCCTCGTCCTCCAGCAACCGATGGATGAAATGCCAGTCGGTATCGTGCTGGCGCGTGTACGAGCGGTTCGGCAGCGGCTTGGATAGCGCGAAGCGGAAGTGGCCCTGCGCTTGCGGATGGCAGTTCAGGACGTCGGAGATGATCTGATCGACTGCCGCGTCGTTCCAGATGCGCTGATCGCGGCGAAACTTCAGAAAATGGGTGAAATCGGCGAACGTGAGCTGATAGGTTGTCAGCCCACCGTCGGCGCCGAGTCGGCGCGCGGTATGCACGTAGCCGTTGATCGGCCGGTAGCTGCGATCGGCCTGCTGGAGCCAGAGCGTGATCGGCTGCGCGATCAGTTTTTTGAGTTCCAGATCGCTGTCGGTCGACAGCACGTCGAGCGCGAATTCGTACGCGCGCCCAATGCGCGAACGCCCGACCGCGCGCTGTACGGTGAGGACATTGGCTCCCAGCGGCGTATCGAGCTTCAACAGCCGGTCCCGCTGAAGCAACCCGCCGCGCAATGCGGCAATTGTGTTCTGCATGTTCATGGCTACGGCCTTTTCTTCTTTTGACGCACCCTCGGCGGCGCGAGCATTCGACTTCGCTCGCGCGATTTTACAGACAAATCTCGGCGTTTCTCGTAAAACTGACCTGATTTAAAAGAGCGGTAATTCGAACGCGCCAAAAATCGTTTTGCGTGCCACCGCGCGGATCCGTCGCCGTTGCTTTTTGCCGTTGAAATCGATTGCAATCAGGGCCAATTCGACTTTCGGCGCGGCCCAGTTGCGAGTAGTGTCGACGTGCCGTATTCCGGCCGCGACCGCTGCCCGGGCTCGCCCAACCACACACTGAACTACTGGAGATCCGCGATGAAACGTACGAAGTTCCTGCTGTCGGGCCTGCTGCTTGCGTCGGCCCTCGGCTTTACGGCTGTCGCCGCCCACGCCGAAGACCTGCTCGACTCCGTGAAGAAGGCCGGCGTGCTGCGCGTCGGCCTCGAAGGCACGTATCCGCCGTTCAACTCGCGCGGCACGTCGGGGCAGCTCGAGGGCTTCGACGTCGACGTCGCCAATGCGGTGGCCGGCAAGCTCGGCGTGAAGACGCAGTTCATCCCGACCGAATGGAGCGGCATCATCGCGGGCCTGCAGGCCGGCAAGTTCGACGTGATCGTGAACCAGGTGACGATTACGCCGCAGCGCAAGGAAGCACTCGACTTCAGCGAGCCGTACACGTATTCGGCTGCACAGCTGATCCAGCGCAAGGACGACAAGCGCGACTTCAAGTCGCTCGAGGATTTCAAGGGCAAGAAGCTCGGCGTGACGCTCGGCACGAACTACGATCAGATGGCGCGCAGCGTGCCCGGCATCGAGGTGCAGACGTATCCGGGCGCGCCGGAAAAGCTGCGCGACCTGGCCGCGGGCCGGATCGAGGCGACGCTCGACGATCGGCTGATGCTGCCGTACATGATCAAGACGTCGAATCTGCCGCTGCGTGCCGGTGCGGTGCTGAACGGCGGCAAGCAGGAGATGGCGATCCCGTTCCGCAAGGGCAATCCGAAGTTCGAGAAGGCGATCAACGATGCGCTGGAGTCGCTGCGCAAGGATGGCATGCTGAAGAAGATCTCGATGCACTGGTTCGGCAGCGATGTGACGGTGCCGGTCGCCCAGTAAGCGGTTCGCCGCGGTTTCGTTGCGTCACGCCGTTCGCCGGTGCGGCGGCGTGACGCGTTTCTGCGGTTCTGTACCGGGCTCTTCTGTTCCGGTCTCCTCCGTTTCGTCTCCGTCAAGCCGCCTCGTCGAAGCGCGCGAGCAGCATCTGGCCGATCGGCGTCAATGCGGGGCGCGCCGCTACCGCGCTCATGCGCGCTTGCGTATCGTCAACCAGACGCTTTTCGACGAGAACGGTGAAAGCCGGGTTGGATCGATCGACGCTGTCCGGCGCGCGGGCGACGCGAAGCAGCATCGAAAATTCATGCGGACTCAACATGACGGTTGTCTCCTGATCGTTCGCGATTCATTCAGGATGAATCGGCGTCGATCGTGTCTTTGAATGAACGGTGCCATGCACGAAACGGTACGCGTTGCAGGGAGCGAGATCCCGGACGCCCTTAGGCGACGCGGGCACGTCGTCGCTCGAGGGTTGCGCACGTCCTGACGCGCGAACGTATCGCCGCGGATTCAGGTACGCATGTACGGATGTCGCGGGAGCCTTTCTGTCTGGCAAAAAAGCCCGGGAAACAATACATTGGCACCCGAATTGCACGCGAGGCCGCGCCAGGAAGGAGCAACCTTATGGCCGCATCGTGACGCGACCGTGACATGAAAACGGGGGAGCAACGAGGCGGTATGTGCGCGGCCGGTTTCGCCGTCCATCTGATTGCGGCCGATGATATGCATCGGGTTGGCGCCGTAGTGCCGGAACACGACGGGGATCGCGGCAACGGAGCCGAAAACCTCAAGCCCGGGGATACGGGAAAACGGCAGGGTCGGTTTTATCGGATTTGCCGTTGTGGCACGCGTCGGCCCGGCCGACAGCTTGACCTCCGCGCGATGGCGATTCGTGCGCGCCCGTCAACTTGGACGAGCCGTCTGCGAGCACGGTCTCATCGTTTGGAAACGCGAGCGGCTTATCGGAAATGCGAAGGGGTTACGCAAACATCGCGTAACCCCTTGATTTTACTGGTGCCGGCTGCAGGACTCGAACCCGCCACCTGATGATTACAAATCAACTGCTCTACCAGATGAGCTAAGCCGGCGTAAGCGCGAGATTCTACCTCATTTCACGATCTTGAGGCGAGGCCTGCTGCTGCCTTTCGACCCGTCGCCGTCGCTCTTCGGCGGCTCGTCCGCGCCCTCCGACGGCTCCTCGTTGGCACCTGCATCGCCGACCGGCGTCAGCCCGGCCGACGACTCGCCGCGCTGCGCATCGTCCGCGTGCTCGGCATCGTCGTCGAACGCACCGGAGTCCTCGCCCTCACCGGCCACCGCATCGACCTGAAACGCCATCCCCTGCCCGTTCTCGCGCGCATAGATCGCGAGCACGTTCGCCACGGGAATCTCGATCTTGTGCGCCTTTCCGGAGAACCGCGCAGTGAACTCGACCCACTCGTTGCCCATCTGCAGCTGGCTCGTCGCCTCGAAACTGATATTGAGCACGATCTCGCCGTCACGCACGAACTGACGCGGCACGCGTGTCGAATTGTCGACTCTCACCGCGATATGCGGCGTGTAACCGTTATCGGTGCACCACTCGTACAGCGCGCGCAGCAGATAAGGCTTCGTTGAAATCTCTTGCATCACAATCCTCGAACCCGGGGCGGGCAAGGCGGCATCCCGCACTGCCCGCCCCGTCATGCCTTCATTGCATCATCAGCGACGCATGACCTTTTCGGACGGCGTCAGTGCTTCGATGTACGCCGGACGGCTGAAGATCCGCTCGGCATACTTCATCAGCGGCGCAGCATTCTTCGACAGCTCGATCCCGTAGTGATCCAGACGCCACAGCAGCGGCGCGATCGCGACGTCGAGCATCGAGAATTCCTCGCCGAGCATGTACTTGTTCTTCACGAAGATCGGCGCGAGCTGCGTCAGGCGATCGCGGATCGCGAGGCGCGCCTTCTCGTGGTTCTTCTCCGCCGCCTTGCCCTTCTCGTTCTCGAGCGTGCTGACGTGGACGAACAGTTCCTTCTCGAAGTTAAGCAGGAACAGACGCGCACGCGCGCGCTGCACCGGGTCGGCCGGCATCAGTTGCGGATGCGGGAAGCGCTCGTCGATGTACTCGTTGATGATGTTCGATTCGTACAGGATCAGGTCGCGCTCGACGAGAATCGGCACCTGGCCGTACGGGTTCATCACCGAAATGTCTTCCGGCTTGTTGAACAGGTCGACGTCGCGAATCTCGAAGTCCATGCCCTTCTCGAACAGCACCAGCCGGCAACGCTGGGAGAACGGGCAAGTTGTGCCGGAATACAGAACCATCATATTTGCGTTTCCTCAAAAAAGCCGAGGGCCGGCGCGCGGCGAAACCCGTTGCGCGAGTTTCGCGTTGCGCCGGCCCCACGCCGGTCAGGCGTGATTACTTGATATCTTTCCAGTACGCGGCATTGAGCCGCCAGGCCAGGAAAGTCAGGACACCGAGAAAGATCAGCACCCATACGCCGAGGCGCTTGCGGGTCTGCTGAGCCGGCTCGGCCATCCACGTCATGTACGCCACCAGGTCGGCAACGGCAGCATCATAATCGGGCGGCGACAGCGTGCCCGGCGTGACCTGCTGAAAGCCGACGAGCGTACGCACCTTCTCGCCCGTCTCCTCGTCCGTCTTTTCCTCGAATTTCGCGGCGCGCTGCCCCTGCAACTGCCAGAGCACATGGGGCATGCCGACGTTCTCGAACACCGCGTTGTTCCAGCCGGTCGGCCGCGTATCGTCGCGGTAGAAACTCCGCAGATACGTATACAGCCAGTCGCGGCCGCGCGCGCGCTCCTCGACCGACAGGTCGGGCGGCGTGGTGCCGAGCCAGTTCTTCGCGTCTTCGGGCCGCATCGCGACGGTCATCGTGTTGCCGACCTTGTCGGTCGTGAACAGGAGATTCTTTTCGATCTCCTTCTGGGATATGCCCAGATCCGTCAGACGGTTGTAGCGCATCAGGTTCGCGCTATGGCAGTTCAGGCAATAGTTTACAAACAATTGCGCGCCGTGCTGAAGCGAAACGAGATTTTCCGTGTTATCGGGCGCCCGGTCGAGCGGAAAATTGCCCTCCGCCGACGCGGCGGGCGCGCCCAGCAGCGCACACGCGGTCGCGCCGATCAGCGCGAGCGTCGAAAGCAGTTTCTTCATGTCGTTCTCTCCTCGCTCACGTTAATGGGGCTTGAAGCGCACCCGTTCCGGCGGCTGCTTGAACGTGCCAAGCGGCGTCCAGACCGGCATGCCGAGGAAGAACGCGAAATAGATCAGCGCGCAGCCCTGCGCAATCAGCGTCGCGGCCGGCGACGGCGGCCGTGTGCCGAGGAACGCGAGGGTCAAGAAGGCGGCGACGAATATCCCGAGGAACACCTTGTGGAACAGCGGCCGGTAGCGGATCGACTTCACCGGACTGCGGTCGAGCCACGGCAGGAAGAACAGCGTGATCACCGCCGAACCCATCACGACGACGCCCCAGAACTTCGACTCCGTCAGATACATGAACACGACGATCGCGGCGGCCAGCACGGGCAGACCGATCTTCCACTTGCCGCGCGCGCGGATCAGCGCAAGCACGCCGAGCAGCGCGATCACGATCATTAGCACGATCTTGAACGGGTCGGTGGTCGCGCGCAGCATCGCGTAGAACGCGGTGAAATACCAGACCGGCGCGATTTCGGGCGGCGTCTGCAGCGGGTTCGCCGGCACGAAGTTGTTCGACTCGAGGAAGTAGCCGCCCATTTCCGGCGCGAAGAACACGATCAGCGCGAACACCATCAGGAACACGCAGACGCCGAAGAAGTCGTGCACCGAGTAGTACGGATGGAATGGGATGCCGTCGAGCGGAATGCCGTTCGCGTCCTTCTTCGCCTTGATCTCGATGCCGTCGGGGTTGTTCGATCCGACCTCGTGCAGCGCGACGAGGTGCGCGACGACGAGCCCGACCAGCACGAGCGGAATCGCGATCACGTGGAACGCGAAGAAGCGGTTCAGCGTGACGTCCGACACGACGTAGTCGCCGCGAATCCACAGCGACAGGTCGGGGCCGACGAACGGGATCGCCGAGAACAGGTTCACGATCACCTGCGCGCCCCAGAACGACATCTGGCCCCACGGCAGCAGGTAGCCGAAGAATGCCTCGGCCATCAGGCAGAGAAAGATCGCGCAGCCGAAGATCCAGACGAGCTCGCGCGGCTTGCGGTACGAGCCGTACATCAGCCCGCGGAACATGTGCAGATACACGACGACGAAGAACATCGACGCGCCCGTCGAGTGCATATAGCGGATCAGCCAGCCCCACGGCACCTCGCGCATGATGTACTCGACCGATGCGAACGCGAGCATCGAGTCGGGCTTGTAGTTCATCGTCAGGAAGATGCCGGTGACGATCTGGTTGACGAGCACCAGCAGCGCGAGCGAGCCGAAGAAGTACCAGAAGTTGAAGTTCTTCGGCGCGTAGTACTCGGAAACGTGCTTCTTCCAGGTGGTCGTCAGCGGGAAGCGCTGGTCGATCCAGCCGGTGAGACCTGTCGTGGAGACTTCCTTGTTGTCGGCCATCACGCTTCTCCTTTCTCGTCCTTGCCGATCACGAGGGTCGTCGCCGACGTGAACATATAGGGCGGGATGTCGAGATTCTGAGGCGCCGGCTTGTTCTTGAACACGCGGCCGGCAAGGTCGTACGTCGAACCGTGGCACGGGCAGAGGAAACCGCCCGGCCAGTCGTCCGGCAGGTTCGGCTGCGGACCCGGCGTGAAGCGCTGGCTCGGCGTGCAGCCGAGGTGCGTGCACACGGCCATCACGACGAGAATGTTCTTGCGATCGGCCCGCGAGCGATATTCGTTCGCGCAGTACGCGGGCAACGGCATCGAATACGGGGATTTCGTGTTGGGGTCGGCGACTTCCTTGTCGGCCTTGACCACGTCGGCCAGCATCGCGTCGGTACGATTGAGGACCCACACGGGCTTGCCGCGCCACGGCACGGTGATCATTTCGCCGGGCTTCAGGCCGCTGATATCGACCTCGACCGGCGCCCCGGCCGCTTTGGCTTTCGCGGACGGCGCCAGCGACGCCGCGAAAGGTATGACGGTGGCAACGCCTCCTACGCCACCTGCTACGGATGTCGCAATCAGCCAGGTACGGCGGCCGCTGTCGACGCGTTTCTCTTCCTTGTCTCGCATCACACGCCCCACTTCTGAGTTGGATTTACCGTCACGACTTTCCATTCCGCCGCTAGTTTGCGCGAATGGAGTCGCCATTTACAAGGCCCGACGGCAAAAATCCCCTCGAAGTGATTGATAGTCAAGGGTTTTCCCCCACTATAGGAGCAGTTAACTCACAGGCGTTTTAAGCGAGCGCTTCATAGACGCTTTTCGATGCGCCGCCGCAATTCCGGCCGTCAGACCGGATTGTGAATATCGATGAACAGGTGTTCGAGGTCGAATTGCTCCGACAAATGCGCACCAAGTGCCTGGATTCCGTAGCGTTCCGTCGCATGGTGCCCTGCGGCAACGTAGGCGACGCCGCTCTCCGCGACCGTATGCGTGACGAATTCGGATACCTCGCCGGTCAGGTACACGTCGGCGCCGGCCTCGATCGCCGCGTCGAAATAGCTCTGCGCCGCGCCGGTGCACCACGCGATGCGGCGCAGCTGCATGTCGCGATCGCCGAGCACGAGCGGTGCGCGGCCGAGCGTGTTCTCGACCTTCGCGACGAAGTGCTCGAGCGTGACGGGCATCGGCAGCGTGGCCATCCAGCCGAGATCGCCGTCGCCGAAATGCGACTCGCCGATCAGGCCGAGCTTCGCACCGAGCTGCGCGTTGTTGCCGAACTCCGGATGCGCGTCGAGCGGCAGATGGAACGCGAACAGGTTCAGGTCGTTCGCCAGCAGCAGCTTCAGGCGCTGGTACTTGCGGCCGGTGATCTGCGGCGCCTCGTTGCGCCAGAAATAGCCGTGATGGACGAGGACCGCATCGGCGCCCCACTCGAGCGCCGCCTCGAGAAACGCGACCGAAGCCGTCACGCCGGTCGCGATCTTCTCGATCTTGCGGCGCCCCTCGACCTGCAGCCCGTTCGGGCAATAGTCCTTGAAGCGCGCGGTTTCGAGGGTATTGTTCAAGTACAATTCAAGTTCGATCCGATCCATATAAACCTCTAATCCATTCAGATGCTTAGACGCTTCTGGCTGTTCTTCGCGCAAGCGGTCACGGTGCTGCTCGCGCTGATGTTCATCGTCGTGACGCTCAAGCCGCAATGGCTGCAACGTCAGGGACAGCTCGGCAAGCAGCTCGCCACGCCGATCGTCGCGCTGCGCGAAGTCGCGCCGGGCAGCATCGGCGGTGCAGCGGCGACCACGTCGTACGCCGATGCCGCGCAAAAGGCGATGCCGGCAGTCGTCAACGTATTCTCGAGCAAAGACGGCTCGCTGCCGCCCGATCCGCGCGCGAAAGATCCGCTGTTTCGCTATTTCTTCGGCGACCGCAACGCGCGCAAGCAGCAGGACGAACCGGCGGCCAATCTCGGCTCGGGCGTCATCGTGAGCCCGGAAGGTTACATTCTAACGAACCAGCACGTCGTCGACGGCGCCGACCAGATCGAAGTCGCGCTCGCCGACGGCCGTACCGCGACCGCGAAGGTGATCGGCAGCGATCCCGAAACCGATCTCGCGGTGCTGAAGATCAACATGACGAACCTGCCGACGATCACGCTCGGCCGCTCCGACCAAGCACGCGTCGGCGACGTCGTGCTCGCGATCGGCAACCCGTTCGGCGTCGGCCAGACGGTCACGATGGGCATCATCAGCGCGCTCGGCCGCAACCACCTCGGGATCAACACGTTCGAGAACTTCATCCAGACCGACGCGCCGATCAACCCCGGCAACTCGGGCGGCGCACTCGTCGACGTGAACGGCAACCTGCTCGGAATCAACACGGCGATCTACTCGCGCTCGGGCGGCTCGCTCGGCATCGGCTTCGCGATTCCGGTGTCGACCGCGCGCACGGTGCTCGAGAGCATCATCACGACCGGCTCGGTCACGCGCGGCTGGATCGGCGTCGAACCGCAGGACGTGACGCCGGAAATCGCCGAGTCGTTCGGGCTCCAGCAGAAATCGGGCGCGATCGTCGCGGGCGTGCTGCAGGGCGGCCCGGCCGACAAGGCCGGCATCAAGCCGGGCGACATCCTCGTGACGGTCAACGGCGAGGACATCACCGATACGACGAAGCTGCTGAACGTCGTCGCGCAGATCAAGCCCGGCACGTCGACGAAGGTGCACGTGGTGCGCAAGGGCAAGCAATTCGACGTCAACGTCGTGATCGGCAAGCGTCCGCCGCCGCCGAAGCAGACGCTCGACGATCAGGACAGCGACACCGAGTAACGCGCGCCGCGCGGCCGGCATGGCGCACCGCGGTGCGCGGGCCGGCAGCCGCCGCGATCGCAAACGGCGGACACGCAACGAAAAAGGGCAGCCGGCAGGCTGCCCTTTCTACTTTCGAGCGCGACGTGCAAGCGGCGCGGCGCACGTCGGCGGCATGACCGGCCCGCCGCTCAACTCGCGGCGCCGTTCTCCGCTTCGGCCTCGGCGCTCGGCTTCGGCACGAAGAATCGCGCGGCGAGAATGCCGGCCTCGTACAGCACGACGAGCGGCAACGCGAGCATCAATTGCGAGAATACGTCCGGCGGCGTGACGACCGCCGCGACGACGAACGCGCCGACGATCACGTACGGCCGGATTTCCTTCAACTTCTGCAGCGTCAGCACGCCCATCCGCACGAGCAGCACGACGACGATCGGCACTTCGAACGTGACACCGAACGCGATGAACATCCCGAGCACGAAACTCAGGTAGTTGTCGATATCGGTCGACATCTCCGCGCCGAGCGGGGCGTTGTAGTGCGCCATCACGCGGAAGATCGTCGGGAACACGAGGAAGTACGCGAACGCCATCCCGCAGAGGAACAGCACGTAGCTGCTGCCGACGAGCGGCGCGACGAGCTTCTTCTCGTGCTGGTACAGCCCGGGCGCAACGAATGCCCAGATCTGGTACAGCACGACCGGCAGCGCGATCACGAGCGCGACGAGCATCGTGACCTTCATCGGCACGAAGAACGAGCCCGTCACGTCGGTGACGATCATCTTGCCGCCCTTCGGCAGATTCTCCATCAGCGGCCGCGCGAGCAGCCGGAAGATGTCGGGCGCCCAGTAGACGAGCCCGAGAAACACGACGATGACGGCCAGCCCCGCGCGGATGATGCGATCGCGGAGCTCGACGAGATGGGAAATGAAGGTTTCTTCCGGAGCGTCGTCCGGATTCTGCTGGGGGTCGCTCACACCGGCCCTCGGTAGGATTGACGAGCGCGCATGCGCTCAGCTCAGAAGAAGCGCGCCGGCCGGCGCAGGCTCGCCGGCTGGTGCCGCGCGACGCGCGCCGCGCCCGATTGCACGTGCGTGCGGCGCGTCGTGGCGCGCTTGTACCAGACCGGCGTCGCGCTCTGCTTCACGCGCCAGTTGCGCCGCTTCGGCGCCGACGCCGCGACGCTGCCGCGCCATGTCGGGGCGGCCGGCTGCGGATCGGATTCCGACGAAGCCGACGTGCCGTGCACCGCGTCGTTCAGACCGCCGATCGCCGCATTCCACGATTCGTTGAGGTCCTTCTCGTGCTCGCGCAGGTTGTCGTGAATCGTCGTCTCGACGTTGCGCGCCGCCGTCTCGAAATCGCTTTTCATCGTGCGCAGCGCATCGAGCTCGATTTCGCGCGAGACCTCGGCCTTCACGTCGTTGATGTAGCGCTGCGCGCGGCCGAACAGCGCGCCGGCCGTGCGCGCAACGCGCGGCAGGCGCTCGGGGCCGAGCACCACGAGCGCGACGACGCCGATCAGCGCCATCTTCGAAAGACCGAGATCCAGCATCGCGAATGCCTGTCAGCGCCGGCGTTACGCCTTGTTCGAATCGGAACGCGTCGCTTCCTTCGCGTTCACGTCCACCGTGCCCGAGCGCGGCAGTTGCTGCGCGTCGGCCGGCGCATCGCCGTCCTTCATGCCGTCCTTGAAGCCCTTCACCGCGCTGCCGAGATCGTTGCCGATGTTGCGCAGCTTCTTCGTGCCGAAAACCAGCGCGACGATCAGCAGCACGATCAGCCAGTGCCAAATGCTCAATCCACCCATGATGAAACCTCTCCTCAACCACGCCGCGCGCGGCGCAAATCGCCGGCGACGCGCCGGCTTCGACTGTCAATGCGGAAAATGCCCCGCGCCGTCAACCCATCCGCTGCCACGGGCGCGGGCCGGCCAGGATGTGCGCGTGCAGATGGTAAACCTCCTGCCCGCCGCCGGGGCCCGTGTTGATCACGGTGCGGAAACCCGTTTCGCCGCCCGTATACGCGACGCCCAGCTGATCGGCAAGCCGCGCGACGAGCACCATCAGCCGGCCGAGCATCGGCGCGTCGTCGTCGGTCGCCGCCGACAGCGTCGGCAGATGGCGACGCGGGATCACGAGCACGTGCGTGTCGGCCGCCGGGCGGATGTCGCGGAACGCGACGAATTCGTCGTCCTCGTGCACTTTCGTGCTCGGGATTTCGCCTGCCGCGATCTTGCAGAACAGGCAATTCGGATCGTGACTCATGTTGCTCCTGCTGGTGCCCGCACGCGGCCCGTCAGAACCAGGCCTGCGGATCGAGCGCCTTGTTGTCGTTCAGGTACAGCCAACCCTTGATGATACGGTACAGCGTCCAAATCCACGTGACAAACATCACCGCGAACCCGACCGCCACGAACGCGAGCGCGAATCCGATCACGTAGGCGATCAGCGCGCGCCAGAACGTGCGGATCTGCCACTCGAAGTGATCGGCGTACGGCGTGCCGGCCACGTCGCCGCGCTTCACGTAGTTGATGATGATCGCGATGATGCCCGTGATCCCGCCGGTCAGCCAATGGATCGCGTACAGCGCGTACAGCACGTGCGTGAGCGTGCGCAGCCCCTTCAGGCGCTCGGCCTCCGCCGCGGCGGACACCGCCGGCGGCGGAAACTGGCTCGACGTATCGGTCATGATGCTACCCCCGTCAGATGACAATTCTTACAGCTTACCGCACGACCGCCATCGGCGCGGGTCGGCGTACGTCAGCCGCCGTTTGCCTCGCGCTCGCGGCGCTTGCGCAGCGCCTTCTCCTCGATCCCCGACAGCCCTTCGCGCCGCTCGAGCTCGGCGATCACGTCGGCCGGGCTCAGATCGAAATGCGACAGCATCACGAGGCAATGGAACCAGAGATCGGCGACCTCGCCGACCAGCGCGGACGGCGCGCCGCCCTGGCGCACGTCCTTCGCGGCCAGCACGACTTCGGTCGCCTCTTCGCCGATCTTCTTCAGCACAGCGTCGTCGCCCTTGTGGAACAGGCGCGATACGTACGATTGTTCGGGATCGCCGCCCTTGCGGCTGTCGATCACGCCGGCGAGGCGCAGCAGCGTGTCTTCGGTCGATTGCGTCATTTGTAGATATGTTCGGGGTCTTTCAGCACCGGATCGACCGCGACCCACTGGCCTGCGTCGACGGTGCCTTCGAATTTCTGGAAGAAGCACGAATGCCGGCCGGTGTGGCAGGCGATGCCCGACACCTGCTCGACCTTCAGCAGTACGACGTCTTCGTCGCAGTCGAGCCGCACCTCGTGCACGTGCTGCACGTGGCCCGACTCCTCGCCCTTGAACCACAGGCGCTTGCGCGAGCGCGAATAATAGACCGCGCGCCGCGTCTCGATCGTCTTCGCCAGTGCTTCGCGGTTCATCCACGCGAACATCAGCACGTCGTTCGTCGACGCTTCCTGCGCGATCACGGGCACGAGGCCGTTGTCGTCCCAGCGGACCTTGTCGAGCCACGCGGGCAGCGGTTTCGTTTCGGTATTCATCACAGCCTCACCGGGATGCCCTGCTCGGCCATGAAGCGCTTCGCTTCGCCGACCGTGTGCTCGCCGTAGTGGAAGATGCTCGCGGCGAGCACCGCATCCGCACGGCCGTCCTTGATGCCGTCGGCCAGATGCTGCAGCGAGCCGACGCCGCCCGATGCGATCACCGGCACCGGCACCGCGTCGGACACGCCGCGCGTGAGCGCGAGGTCGAAGCCCGACTTCGTGCCGTCGCGGTCCATGCTCGTGAGCAGGATCTCGCCCGCGCCGAACTCGGCCATCTTGCGCGCCCATTCGATCGCGTCGAGGCCCGTGCCCTTGCGGCCGCCGTGCGTGAACACTTCCCAGCGCGGCGGCTCGCCGTCGGCCGACACGCGCTTCGCGTCGATCGCGACGACGATGCACTGCGAACCGTACTTGTCGGCCGCGTCGCGCACGAGCTGCGGATTCGCGACTGCCGACGAATTCATGCTGACCTTGTCCGCGCCCGCGTTGAGCAGGCGCCGCACGTCCTCGACGGCGCGCACGCCGCCGCCGACCGTCAGCGGGATGAAGACCTGCGACGCGACGGCCTCGATGATCGGCAAGATCAGGTCGCGCTGGTCGGACGTCGCGGTGATGTCGAGGAACGTCAGTTCGTCGGCGCCCTGCTCGTCGTAGCGGCGGGCGATCTCGACGGGGTCGCCCGCATCGCGCAGTTCGACGAAGTTGACGCCCTTGACGACACGCCCGGCAGTCACGTCCAGGCAGGGGATGATGCGTTTAGCTAGAGCCATGATGTTGCGCCAAATGCCGCGACGGGGACGGCCGGTTACGGCCGGTCGGGCGGCCGGTTGCGGACGTCTCGCACGAGACGCCCGGTCGGGCCGCCCGCAGGCGGCCCCGGCGAAAGCGAAGAACGCGCTCAGGCGTCGTCGAGCTCGCCGTTCAGTTCATCGGCACGCCGTTGCGCGGCCGCGAAATCGAGATCGCCGGAGTAGATCGCGCGACCGCAGATCACACCTTCGACACCTTCTTCTTCCACTTCGCAGAGCTTGTCGATGTCTTCGAGGTTCGACAGGCCGCCGCTCGCGATCACCGGGATGCCGACCGCCTGCGCGAGCTTCACGGTCGCGTCGATGTTGATGCCCTGCAGCATTCCGTCGCGGCCGATGTCGGTGTAGACGATCGATTCGACACCGTAATCCTCGAACTTCTGCGCGAGGTCGATCACTTCGTGGCCGGTCAGCTTGCTCCAGCCGTCGGTCGCGACCTTGCCGTCCTTCGCGTCGAGGCCGACGATGATGTTGCCCTGGAACGCCGTGCATGCGTCGCGCAGAAAGCCCGGGTCCTTCACGGCCGCCGTGCCGATGATCACGTACGACAGGCCCGCGTCGAGATACTTCTCGATCGTCTCGAGGCTGCGAATGCCGCCGCCGAGCTGCACCGGGATTTCATCGCCGACTTCGTCGAGGATCGCTTCGATCGCATCGAGATTCTTCGGCTTGCCGGCGAATGCGCCGTTCAGGTCGACGAGATGCAGCCGCCGGGCGCCGAGATCGACCCACTTGCGGGCCATCGCCGCCGGGTCCTCGGAGAAAATCGTGGCCTGGTCCATATCGCCCTGTTTGAGGCGCACACACTGACCGTCTTTGAGATCGATGGCCGGAATCAGCAGCATAGCAATCGGGTGTCGTCGTGGAAAAAGAAAAGAATCCGGCGCGTACCGGCCAAACCGGTGCCGCGCCGTCTCGCTAGTTTAGTACAACTCTTTCGGCGCCTACGCGCGCGAGCCCCGTACGACGGGCGTTTCCGGCCCGTCGACTGTGGTTCGCGCACCACGTTTACGGTTTCCAGTGTACGAAGTTGCGATACAGACGCAACCCGACCTCCGCACTTTTTTCCGGGTGGAATTGGGTCGCGAAGATGTTGTCGCGCGCGACCGCGGACGTAAACGGCGCGCCGTACGCCGTTTCGCCGACCGTATGCGCCGGATCGTCCGGCATCACGTAATAGCTGTGCACGAAATAGAAATACGCATCGTCGGGCACGCCGTCCCACAGCGCGTGCGCGCGCGACTGGCGCACGCGGTTCCAGCCCATCTGCGGCACCTTGAAGCGCGAGCCGTCGTCCTGCAGCCGCCCGTCGAGTTCGAAGCGCACGACCTTGCCGGGCAGCAGCCCGAGCCCCTTCGTGTCGCCTTCCGCGCTCCAGTCGAACAGCATCTGCTCGCCGACGCACACGCCGAGCAGCGGCTTCGTGCGCGACGCTTCGACGACGGCCTCCTGCAGGCCCGACTCGCCGAGGCAGCGCATGCAGTCCGGCATCGCGCCCTGGCCCGGCAGCACGACGCGGTCGGCTGCGCGAATCGCGGCCGGCGTATCGACGATCGCCACGTCGGCGGCCGGCTCGGCCTTCTTGAGCGCCTGCGCGACCGAGCGCAGGTTGCCCATCCCATAATCCACAATCGCAATCGAAGTTTTCATCTCAGTGCAGGCAGTAGCGCCCTCAGTCCATTGACGATGAATTCCACCGCCAGCGCCGACAGCATCAGACCCATCAGCCGCGTGGCGATGTTGATGCCGGTACGGCCGATCCAGTTCGCGATCGGCTCCGCGAGCCGCATCGCAACGAAACACAGCAGTGCCAGAATCGCGCCGATCGCGACGAGCCCGGCCCGCTCATACCAGTGATGCGCATTCGCCGCATACACGATCGCGGTGCTGATCGAGCCGGGGCCCGTGAGCAGCGGGATCGCGAGCGGCACCACCGCGATGTTGTCCTTCAGTTCGGCCTCGTCGCGTTCCTCGGGCGTCGAGCGCGTGTTGCCGATCTGCGCGTTCAGCATGCTGATCGCCATCAGCAACATGATGATCCCGCCGCCGACTTCAAGCGAGCCGACCGAAATCCCGAAGAAGCGGATGATCTGCTGCCCGAGCAGCACCGTCACCGTCATCACGCAGAACACCGATACCGACGCGATCCGGATCGTGCGGCGCCGTTCCGCTTCGTTCTGCTGCGCAGTCAGGCTCAGGAAGAACGGCACCGCGCCGACCGGATTGATCAGCGCGAGCAGCGAAATGAACGATTTGAGCAGATCCATCGCAAGCCGGCGCGTTGCGCCGAAGCCGTGAGCTTGTCCTTGCCGTCCGTCCGGTCGTCAGTTCAGAGGCTGCCCTTGGTCGACGGAATCTGCCCGGCCGCGCGCTCGTCCAGTTCGACCGCCGCGCGCAGCGCGCGGCCGAACGCCTTGAACACCGTCTCGAGCTGATGGTGCGCGTTGATGCCGCGCAGGTTGTCGATATGCAGCGTGACGCCTGCATGGTTCACGAAACCGCGGAAGAATTCGATCGACAGATCGACGTCGAACGTGCCGATCCGCGCACGCGTGAACGGCACGTGGAATTCGAGGCCGGGACGGCCCGAGAAGTCGATCACGACGCGCGACAGCGCTTCGTCGAGCGGCACGTACGCGTGGCCGTAGCGGCGGATGCCCTTCTTGTCGCCGATCGCCTTCGCGACGGCTTGGCCGAGCGTGATGCCGACGTCCTCGACCGTGTGGTGATCGTCGATATGCGTGTCGCCATGCGCTTCGACCTCGAGGTCGACCAGACCGTGTCGCGCGATCTGGTCGAGCATATGGTCGAGAAACGGCACGCCGGTGGCCAGCTTCTGCCGGCCGGTGCCGTCGAGATCGAGCTTCACACGGATCTGCGTTTCGCTGGTATTGCGAACGACTTCCGCCACACGCATGGCAATTCCTTGAATGAGTCTGATGTAAATGGGGATTGATCGTCGCGCGCCGCCGCGCCGTGGCGTCAATCGGGCAGCGCGAGTTTCAGGGCAGCCAGCAGGCGCGCGTTTTCGTCGGGAGAACCGACGGTCAGCCGCACGCATTCGGCCAGCAACGGATGCATTTTACTCACGTTTTTGACGAGCACCCGCTCGGTGAGCAGCGCGTCGAACACGGCAGCCGCGTCGGGCACGCGCACCAGCAGGAAATTGCCGGCGCTCGGGAACACCGTCGCGCCCGGCAGCGCGGCCACCGCCTGCGCGAGCCGCGCGCGCTCGGCACGCAATTCGGCCGCCTGCGCGTCGAGCACGTCGAGATGGTCGAGCAGGAAGTCGGCGGTTGCCTGCGTCAGCACGTTGATGTTGTACGGCGGGCGCACCTTGTCGAATTCGTTGAGCCACGCAGGCCGGCCGACCAGGTAGCCGAGCCGGATCCCCGCGAGGCCGAGCTTCGACACCGTGCGCATCACGACGACGTTGTCGAACTCGCCCGCGCGCGGCAGCCAGCTGTGCTGCGCGAACGGCTGGTACGCCTCGTCGATCACGATCAGGCTGTGCGTCGCCGCGCGCAGGATGCGCTCGATGTGGGCATCGTCGTACAGCGTGCCGGTCGGGTTGTTCGGATACGCGAGATACACGATGGCCGGCCGATGCTCGGCGATCGCCGCGAGCATCGCATCGACGTCGAGCGTCAGGTCGGCCTTCAGCGGCACGCCGACGAAGTCAAGCTGCGCGAATCGCGCGGACAGTTCGTACATCACGAAGCCGGGCACGGGCGCGAGCACCTTCGCGCCCGGTTTCGCGCACGCGACCGAGATCATGCTGATGATTTCGTCGGAACCGTTGCCGAGCAGCACGTCGCACGTGCCGGGCACGCCCATCGCATGGCGCAGCTTGTCGAGCAGCGCGGCCGGGCGAGGCGCCGGATAGCGGTTCAGCGCGACCCGCCCGAGCCGTTCGCCGAGCGCCGTGGCGAGCGGCTCGGGCAGCGGGTACGGGTTCTCCATCGCGTCGAGTTTCACGAACCCGCTCGCGTCCGGCACCGGATAGCTCGTCATGGCGAGCACGTCGCGGCGGATGATGTCTTGTGGCGTCGTCATGGTAGGCAAGCCGGCGTGCATCGCGCCGGCGTCAAATGGTCGGCAAGGCGGCGGCTGCCGCCCTGCGCTCGTCTCCTGCGCGGCGCCGGAACGCGGTTCCGGCGGCCGGTCACCCCTTCATCCGGAACTCGGCGCTCTTCGCGTGCGCCTGCAGGCCCTCGCCGTACGCGAGTTCGGCCGCGATTTCGCCGAGCGTATGCGCGCCTTCCGCGCTGACCTCGATCAGGCTCGAGCGCTTGATGAAGTCGTACACGCCGAGCGGCGACGAGAAGCGCGCCGTGCGCGACGTCGGCAGCACGTGGTTCGGCCCCGCGCAGTAGTCGCCGAGGCTCTCGCTCGTGTAGCGGCCGAGGAAGATCGCGCCCGCATGGCGGATCTGCTGGCTCCATTGCTGCGGCTCGAGCGCGGAAATCTCGAGGTGCTCGGGCGCGATGTCGTTGGCGATCCGGCATGCTTCCGTCATGTCGCGCACCTTGATCAGCGCGCCGCGCCCTTCGAGCGACGCGCGGATCACGTCCTGGCGCGGCATCGACGGCAGCAGCTCGGCGATCGCCTTCTCGACGCGCTCGATGAACGACGCGTCCGGGCAGAGCAGGATCGACTGCGCGAGTTCGTCGTGCTCGGCCTGCGAGAACAGGTCCATCGCGACCCAGCTCGGATCGGTCGTGCCGTCGCACAGCACGAGGATCTCCGACGGGCCGGCGATCATGTCGATGCCGACCGTGCCGAACACGCGGCGCTTCGCCGACGCGACGTACGCATTGCCGGGCCCGCAGATCTTGTCGACGGCCGGCACGGTCTCGGTGCCGTACGCGAGCGCGCCGACGGCCTGCGCGCCGCCGATCGTGAACACACGGTCGACGCCGCCGAGCAGCGCGGCGGCGAGCACGAGGTCGTTCTTCACGCCGTCCGGGGTCGGGACCACCATCACGATCTCGCCGACGCCCGCGACGCGCGCGGGAATCGCGTTCATCAGCACCGACGACGGATACGCGGCCTTGCCGCCCGGCACGTAGAGGCCGACGCGATCGAGCGGCGTGATCTTCTGGCCGAGCACCGTGCCGTCGCTTTCCGTGTACTGCCAGCTATGCGTGCCGCATTCGATCTTCTGCTTCTCGTGGTACCCGCGCACGCGCGCGGCGGCCGCTTCCAGCGCGGCGCGCGCCTTCGGCTCGAGGCCGTCCAGCGCGGCCTGCAGCGCGTCCTGCGGCAGTTCGAGCGCGGCGACGCTGTCCGCGTTCAGCCGGTCGAAGCGGTTCGTGTACTCGAGCACCGCGGCGTCGCCGCGCGACTTCACGTCGGCGAGGATCTGCGCGACCGAGCGCTCGATCGCCTCGTCTTCGCTCGCTTCGAACGCGAGCACCGCACGCAGCGCGGCGTCGAAGCCTTCGCTC
Organism: Burkholderia multivorans ATCC BAA-247; assembly: GCF_000959525.1. Lineage (NCBI taxonomy): Bacteria > Pseudomonadati > Pseudomonadota > Betaproteobacteria > Burkholderiales > Burkholderiaceae > Burkholderia > Burkholderia multivorans. The sequence goes on along the minus strand of NZ_CP009832.1, from coordinate 487,581 downwards.
GTCGAATCGAGTTTGCGGATGGTGATGGACATGGGAGTTCCGTTACGGTGATGCGCTCATACGCCATTCTGCGACGCGCGTTCGAACGCGTCGAGGAACGGCTTGAGCGCCGCGCGCTTCAACTTCAGCGCAGCCTGGTTCACGACGAGACGCGACGAGATCGCCATGATCTCCTCGACCTCGACCAGATTGTTCGCCTTCAGCGTGCCGCCCGAGCTGACCAGATCGACGATCGCGTCCGCGAGCCCGACGAGCGGCGCGAGCTCCATCGAGCCGTACAGCTTGATCAGGTCGACGTGCACGCCCTTCGCGGCGAAGTGTTCGCGCGCCGTTTCGACGTACTTCGTCGCGACGCGCAGCCGCGCGCCCTGGCGCACCGCGTTCGCGTAATCGAAGCCGGCCGGCACCGCGACCGACATCCGGCAGCGCGCAATGTTCAGATCGATCGGCTGATACAGCCCCGAGCCGCCGTGCTCGACGAGCACGTCCTTGCCGGCCACGCCGAAATCGGCCGCGCCGTATTCGACGTAGGTCGGCACGTCGCTCGCGCGCACGATGATCACGCGCAGGTTCGGATCGGTCGTCGGCAGGATCAGCTTGCGCGACGTTTCCGGATCCTCGGCAACCTGCACGCCGGCTGCGGCCAGCAGCGGCAGGGTTTCCTCGAAAATGCGGCCCTTCGACAGGGCGAGGGTCAGCGGCGCGCTCATGCTTGGCTCCCGGAGACGCGGCGCACATTCGCGCCGACGGCGGTCAGTTTGGCTTCCATGCGGTCGTAGCCGCGATCGAGGTGATAGATGCGGTCGACGCGCGTCTCGCCTTCGGCGCGCAGCCCGGCGATCACGAGGCTCGCGGAGGCGCGCAGATCGGTCGCCATCACGTTCGCGCCCGACAGCTTGTCGACGCCCGTCACGAGCGCCGTGTTGCCGTCGACCGTGATGTTCGCACCGAGGCGGTTCAGCTCCTGCACGTGCATGAAGCGGTTCTCGAAGATCGTTTCGACGACCTGCGCGGTGCCGGTCGCCACCGAATTGAGCGCCATGAACTGTGCCTGCATGTCGGTCGGAAACGCCGGGTATTCGGACGTGCGGATCGTCACCGCGTTCGGCCGGCGATCCATCTTCACGCGTAGCCAGCGATCGCCTTCCTCGACCGTCACGCCGGCTTCACGGAGCTTGTCGATCACCGCGTCGAGGATGTGCGGACGCACGCCGGTCAGCGTCACGTCGCCGCCCGCCGCCGCGACCGCGCACAGGAACGTGCCGGCCTCGATGCGGTCCGGAATCACCGCGTGGTGCGCGCCGTGCAGGCGCTCGACGCCCTGGATCACGAGGCGGTCGGTGCCGATGCCGTCGATTTTCGCGCCCATCGCGACCAGCAAGTGTGCGAGATCGCTCACTTCCGGTTCGCGCGCCGCGTTTTCGATCACGGTCTCGCCGTCGGCGAGCGTGGCGGCCATCAGCAGGTTTTCGGTGCCCGTCACCGTAATCATGTCGGTCACGATGCGCGCGCCCTTCAGGCGCTTCGCGCGCGCCTCGATGAAGCCGTGCTCGATGCTGATCTCGGCGCCCATCGCCTGCAGCCCCTTGATGTGCTGGTCGACGGGCCGCGCACCGATCGCGCAGCCGCCGGGCAGCGATACCTTCGCCTCGCCGAAGCGCGCGAGCAGCGGGCCGAGCACGAGGATCGACGCGCGCATCGTCTTCACGAGCTCGTACGGCGCGACGAGATTGTCGACGCGCGACGCGTCGAGCTGCACGCGGCAGCCGTCGGTCTCGCTCTTCACGCCCATCTGGCCGAGCACCTTCAGCGTGGTGCGCACGTCCTGCAGATTCGGCACGTTGTCGAGGTGCACGGGCTCGGCGCTCAGCAGCCCCGCGCACAGAATCGGCAGCGCCGCGTTCTTCGCGCCCGACACGACGATCTCGCCCGCGAGCCGGCGGCCGCCTTCGATCACGAGCTTGTCCATCCCCTGCCCCTGCGTTTCCCCGTTGGCGGCCGGGTGTGCCGTCGCGACGCTCTGCACGGCGTCGCGCTCGTTGACGGTGACTTGCACTCAGTTTTTCCGGTTATGCGTTCTGCCATTCGGCGGGCGTCAGCGTCTTCATGCTGAGCGCGTGGATTTCCTGCTTCATGCGGTCGCCGAGCGCCGCATACACGAGCTGATGGCGCTGGATCGGCCGCTTGCCTTCGAAGGCCGGCGACACGATCGTCGCGAAGAAATGCTGGCCGTCACCTTCGACTTCCAGATGCGTGCAGGCGAGCCCGCCTGCGATGTATTGCTTGACCTGTTCGGGAGTCGGCAACATGAAAGGCTCCTGTCGGCGCGCGCCGCCTGCTGCGGCCGCTGCCATTCGATATCAATGACGCAGCTTGTAGCCGGTCGCGAGCAGCCGCATCGCGAACATCGCGAGCAGCACGAAGAAACCGGCGACGATCGCGAGGCTCGTGAACGGGTGGATGTCGGACGCGCCGAAGAACCCGTAGCGGAAGCCGTCGATCATGTAGAAAAACGGATTCAGACGCGAGACCTCGCGCCACACGGGCGGCAGCGAGTGCGTCGAATAGAACACGCCGGACAGGAACGTCAGCGGCATGATCAGGAAGTTCTGGAACGCGGCGAGCTGGTCGAACTTCTCGGCCCAGATGCCGGCGATCAGCCCGAGCGTGCCGAGGATCGCGGAGCCGAGCAGCGCGAACGCGACGATGAACAGCGGCGCCGCGAAATGCATGGGGATGAACCAGATCGTCACGACGAACACGCCCGCGCCGACCGTCAGCCCGCGCACCACCGACGCGAGCACGTACGCGCCGAAGATGTCGCGGTACGACAGCGGCGGCAGCAGCACGAACACGAGGTTGCCGGTGATCTTCGACTGGATCAGCGACGACGAGCTGTTCGCGAACGCGTTCTGCAGCACGCTCATCATCACGAGGCCCGGCACGAGAAAGCTCACGTACTCGACGCCTGGATACACTTCGACGCGGCCCGACAGCGCGTGGCCGAAGATCGTCAGATACAGCAGCGCGGTGACGACGGGCGCCAGGACCGTCTGGAACGATACCTTCCAGAAGCGCAGCAGCTCCTTGTAGAACAGCGTGCGAAAGCCGCTTCCGGCGACCTGCCGGGCCGCCGCATCGGCGGGCAGTGCGCGCAGCGGCTGCGTCGGTTGTTGTTTCATGCCAGTCCCTCGATCACCTCGCCGCCGTTCATCACCTGAACGAACACATCCTCGAGGTCGGCCTTGCGGACCTCGATCTCGTCGAACGTGCAGCCGGCCGCGCGGCACTGCGCGAGAATCCGTTCCACATCGTCGTAGCTCGACAGCCTCAGCAGATGCTCGCGCGGCGCGCGCGCGGCCGGATCGGTCTCGAGCCCGCGCAGCTCGGCCGGCAGCGCGCCGGTCGCAAAGCGCAGATACAGCTGCAATCCCGCGAAGCGCCGCAGCAGCGCGTCGGTGCGATCGAGCGCAACCACCTCGCCGCGCCGCAGCATCGCGATGCGATCGCAGAGCGACTGCGCTTCCTCGAGATAGTGCGTCGTCAGCACGATCGTGTGACCTTCGCGGTTCAGCCGCGAGATGAATTTCCAAAGCGTCTGGCGCAGCTCGACATCGACGCCGGCCGTCGGCTCGTCGAGCACGATCACCGGCGGCCGGTGCACGAGTGCCTGCGCGACCAGCACGCGGCGCTTCATGCCGCCCGACAGTGCACGCATGTTCGCGTCGGCCTTTTCGGTCAGGTCGAGGTTCGCCATCACTTCGTCGATCCAGTCGTCGTTGCGGCGCAGCCCGAAATAGCCGGACTGGATCCGCAGCGTCTCGCGCACGGTGAAGAACGGATCGAACACGAGCTCCTGCGGGACGACGCCGAGCGCAAGACGCGCGCCGCGGAAGTCCTTGACGACGTCGTGGCCGCGCACCGAGATGCTGCCTTCGTCGGCCCGGGCGAGCCCGGCGAGGATGCTGATGAGCGTGGTCTTGCCGGCGCCGTTGGGGCCGAGCAGACCGAAGAACTCGCCCTCCTCGACCGACAGGCTGACGCCCTTGAGCGCCTGAAGCGACTTGTAGCGCTTCTTGACGTGACGGATTTCTATGGCTGACATGACTGTGCGCGGCGCATCGGCCGCGACGCCTATTCTGTGCTTGCTGCGAAAGAAAATGGGGGACGGACGCCGATTGGCAGCCCCGCAAAACGCTTGATTATAGGGCAAACCGGCTGGCGAAGCCGATGCGGCGGGCGCGCCGCGTCGAGCATGCGCGCGCCGGGCGGCGCGGCAGGCTCCGGTCGGACAGCGTCAATGTCGCGCGTTGCCGTCGATCAGGGCGTCGACGCCATAGGCGCGCGCAAGGCTGGCGAGCTTCGGCGGGAGATGGAGGATGTCGAGAGTGGCGCCGCGCGCTTTCGCGGCGCGCTGCCATGCGAGCAGCACCGCGAGCGCGGACGAATCGAACTGCGCGAGCGATGCGCAATCGACCGCGGTGGCGCCCGCGGCGACGTGTGCGAGACCGGCCGCGAGCGCGGTCTTCGCGCTCGCGACGGTCAGCGAGGGGCCGGCTTCGAAGCCGCTCACGATGCCTGCTTGCCGGCGGCAAGCTCCTGGTTGCGCTGCGTCAGGAACTTGATCAGGCCGTCGACGCCGCTTTGCTGGATCTTCTCGTTGAACTGCTGCTGATACGTCTGGATCAGCCACGCGCCCAGCACGTTCAGGTCATACACCTTCCAGCCGTTCGCCGTCTTGTACAGACGGTAGTCGATCTGCACCGGCTGGCCGTTGTTCATCGCGACCGTACGCACGACGACGTCGGTATCGGCCGGATCGGCACGGAACGGCGGGTACTGGATCTGCTGGTCCGGCTTCAGCTGCGCGAGCGCGCCCGAGTAGGTGCGGATCAGCAGCAGCTTGAACTGCTCCTGCACCTGCTGCTGCTGCTCGGGCGTCGCCGTGCGCCAGTTGCGGCCCATCGCGAGCTGCGTGGTACGGCGGAAATCGGTGTACGGCAGGATGTCCTTGTTGACGATCGAGATGATGCGATTCGTGTCGCCCGGCTTGATCGTCTGCTGCTTCACTTCATCGAGGACCTGCTGCGTCGCCGTCTTGATCAGCGCCTGCGGGTTCGACTGGTCGACTTGCGCGTGGGCTGCGCTGCCGAACGAGAACAGCGCCGCGAAAACGGGGATCAGGAACAGTTTTTTCATCATAGTGACCTGCATGAGTGAGTCGATGCGAAGGTTGGAGCCGGTAGCTTACGCGCAAGTTCGCGTGCGCTACCGACTGAATCGTTTCCGGCTGTAACGATTGTAAGCCGGTCAGTGCAGCCGGAAGCTCGGCAGGCGCAGACCGCCGGGTGCCGGCGGCGTCACCTGCATCGGCGGCACCGTCGTTGCGCTGGCCGGGTTCGGCGCGGCTGCGCCGGAGGCCGGCTCGGCAGCCGATGCGCCCGCGGGCGCGGCCGCGCCGCCGACCGCCGCGGCACCCGCGCTGCCTGCTGCGCCGGCTGCCGCCGGGGCCGCCGTGTCGTCCGGCAGCTCGTACTGCGGCAGCGCGTCGTTCGACGCCGGCGCGCCGGCCTCGCCGCGTGCGTTGTTGATCAGCATCTGGCGGCGCTGCAGATAGGCGTTGCGCACGAACGAATACTTGTCGAGCGCCGCGGCATCGAGCACGTCGCCCGCGCCGAGCAGGTTCGCGCGCGTGTTGACGAGGTTCACGCCGTACAGCCCCCAGCTCACGCTGTCCGGCTTCACGTAGGTGAGCGGATTGCCGACGTAGTCGACGCCCAGGCCGGCCGCATCGCGCAGCGTGCTCGGGCCGAGCAGCGGCAGCACGAGGTACGGGCCCGACGGCACGCCGTAGCGGCCCATCGTGATCCCGAAATCGGCCGTGTGCTTCGGCAGCTTCGCGATCGTCGCGACGTCGAACAGGCCGCCGACGCCGAATACCGTGTTGATCACGACGCGCATCAGGTCGCCGACGCCGTCCGCGATGCGCAGCTGCACGAGGTTGTTCGCCGCGATATAGACGTCCCCGATGTTCGAGAAGAAGTTCGTCACGCTGTCGCGCACCGGCTGCGGCACCACGTACTGATAGCCCTTCGCGACCGGCTTCAGCGCGTACGTGTCGACGGTGTCGTTGAACTTGTACATCGTGCGGTTGAAGCCTTCGAGCGGATCGCCCTTGGTCGGCGTCTGCACGGTCGCGCAGCCGCTCAACGCGGCGACGGCCACAGCCGCGAGCGCGGCGTGCCTGATCCGGATCGTCTGCATGTTGGTTACCCTCTTTGTTCTCTTGTGTGTTTATTGTGCGGCCGAACCCGCGACCGCCGACGCCGGCACCGGCACGGGAGCCGGTGCGGCCGGCGCGCCGGGCGCCCCCGCTGCGCCTGCAGCCGGCTTCGAGCCGCCCGCGTCGGCCGCCTTGCTGTACAGGAATTGCCCGATCAGGTTTTCGAGCACGATCGCCGACTGCGTCATCGCGATCGTGTCGCCCGACTTCAGCATCTCGGTGTCGCCGCCCGGATCGAGTCCGATATATTGCTCGCCGAGCAGGCCCGACGTCAGGATCTTCGCGGACGAATCCTTCGGAAACGGATACTGGCTGTCGAGATCGACCGTCACGACCGCCTGATAGGTATTCGGATCGAAGCCGATCGACTTCACGCGGCCGACCACGACACCGGCGCTCTTCACGGCCGCACGCGGCTTCAGCCCGCCGATGTTGTCGAACTTCATCCTCACCGAATACGTCGGCTGAAACGACAGCGAGCTCATGTTGCCGACCTTCAGCGCAAGGAACAGCAGCGCAACGAACCCCACCACCACGAACAGGCCGACCCAGAAGTCGAGAGCAGTCTTTTTCATCGTCATCCCAAAATTTGGCTTGGCTGAGGCTTAGCTGAACATCAGCGCGGTCAGCAGGAAATCGAGACCGAGTACGGCAAGCGATGCGAACACGACGGTCTTGGTCGTCGCGCGCGACACGCCCTCGGGCGTGGGCTTCGCCTCGTACCCTTGAAACAGTGCAATGAAGGTCACCGCGAAGCCGAACACGATGCTTTTCAGCACGCCGTTGCCGACGTCGGCCCACACTTCGACGCCGCCCTGCATCTGCGACCAGAACGCGCCCGGGTCGACGCCGATCAGCACGACGCCGACGAAATAGCCGCCGAGCACGCCGACCGCGTTGAAGATCGCCGCAAGCAGCGGCATCGTGATGATCCCGGCCCACATACGCGGCGCGATCACCGTCTTGATCGGATCGACGGCCATCATTTCGAGCGCGGTCAGCTGCTCGCCGGCCTTCATCAGCCCGATCTCGGCGGTCAACGACGTGCCCGCGCGCCCCGCGAACAGCAGCGCCGTGACGACCGGGCCGAGCTCGCGCACGAGCGACAGCGCGACGAGCAGCCCGAGTGCCTGCTCGGAGCCGTAGCGGTTCAGCGTGTAATAGCCCTGCAGCCCGAGCACGAAGCCGACGAACAGCCCCGACACGGCGATGATCACGAACGAGTAGTTGCCGAGGAAGTGGATCTGCTTCGTGACGAGCCGCGGCCGGCGCAGCAACGGGAAGAATTCGAGCACGAGACGCACGAACAGCCGCGTGCCGTAGCCCGCGCGTTCGAGGCCGCCGATGACGTAACGTCCGATCGCGCTGATCATGCGCGTCCTCCGCCGAGCCCGAAATCCGCCGCCAGCGGCGGGCTCGTGTAGTGAAATTTGAACGGGCCGTCCGGCGCGCCGTCGATGAACTGACGCACGCTCGGATCGGTCGAGGCGCGCAGCTCGTCGGGCGTGCCCTGCGCGAGCACGCCGCCGTTGGCCAGGAAGTAGACGTAGTCGGCGATCGCGAACGATTCCGGCACGTCGTGCGTGACGAGGATCGACGTCGCGCCGAGCGCCTGGTTCAGCGTGCGGATCAGATTCGCGGTGATGCCGAGCGAGATCGGGTCGAGGCCCGCGAACGGCTCGTCGTACATGATCAGTTGCGGATCGAGCGCGATCGCGCGCGCGAGCGCGATGCGGCGCGCCATGCCGCCCGACACCTCGGACGGCATCAGGTCGCGCGCGCCGCGCAGGCCCACCGCGTTCAGCTTCATCAGCACGAGGTCGCGGATCAGCTCTTCGGGCAGGTCGGTGTGCTCGCGCAGCGCGAACGCGACGTTGTCGAACACCGACATGTCGGTAAACAGCGCGCCGAACTGGAACAGCATCCCCATCTTGCGGCGCAGCGCGTACAGGCCGTCGCGCGTCTGCGCGCCGACGTCGGCGCCGTCGAACAGCACCTGGCCGCGACGCGCGCGCACGAGCCCGCCGATCAGGCGCAGCACGGTCGTCTTGCCGCAACCCGACCCGCCCATCACCGCGACCACCTGCCCGCGCCCGAAGCGCATGTTCAGGTTCGACAGCACGAGGCGGTCGCCGTAGCCAAAGTCGACGTCGCGAAGTTCCAGCAGTGTCTCGGTAGGAGAGGGGCTCACGGAGCGGACAGTCCTTTTACGCAGAACGCCGAATTATAGGGCCTGCCTCGGAATGATGTCGTGACGCCTTTCCCGACCGCGCGGTCAACGATTGTCAAATAGGGGGCACAAAGCACCGCTGCAGCGCAGTAATCGCCGCGCGGTAATCAGCCGCGCCGGTCACCGCGCTGACCACCGCGACGCTGCCGACGCCGGTCGCGAGCACGGCCGGCAAGGCGTCGAGCCCGACGCCGCCGATCGCGACGAGCGGCACGCTCGAGCCGACGAAGCGCGCGTAGCGCGCAATCCGCGCGAGCCCCTGCGGCGGCGCGGCAACGGCCTTGGTCGCGGTCGCGAACACGGGCCCGAGCGCGAGGTAGCTCGGCCGTTCGTGCAGTGCGCGCAGCATCTCGTAATAGCCGTGGCTCGACAGCCCGAGCCGCAGCCCCGCGCGTGCGAGCGCGGCGAGATCGGCGGTTTCGAGATCTTCCTGACCGAGATGTACGCCGTACGCGCCCTCATCTGCCGCGATCTGCCAGTAATCGTTGATGAACACGCGCGCATCCGGATAGCGGCGGCCCGCCGCGACCGCGCGCGCGATTTCGCGGCGCAGCGCGTCCGGCGCCGCGCCCTTCACGCGCAGCTGTACCGTCTGCACGCCGCAGTCGAGCACGCGTTCGACCCACTCGGCGTCCGGTACGACCGGATAGAGGCCCAGGCGCGCCGGGCATGGCGCGAATGCCGGCTCGGCGGCGGCCGGCAGCCCGGCGACGCGCGGAAACTGCGCGGCGTCGACGGGCCATGCGTCGTCGGCGCGCGTCTCGTCGCCGTCGCGCCACGCGAGCGCGAGCACCAGCGCGTCGAGCGGCGCGAAACCGCAATCGAGAAAGGCGGCGAGCGCCGCGATCCAGTCGTCCGCGAGCGCATGCGCGGCATCGAGCGCGTAGCGCGCGCCGGCCGCGTGCAGCGCCGCGCCGCGCTCGTCGAATTCGATCGCGACGGCGTTCGGCGATGCGGGCCGCGACACGGCCGATGCGCGCGCCTGCCCCGCGCGATCGCCGCGCGACACGATCAGCACGTCGCCGTCGGCCGGCGCGTCGGGCGCGGTCATGCAGAGCCGCCACGGCGCAGCGGCGCGCGGCCAGTCGCCGAGCCGCGCACGGATGCGTTCGGCCGCTTCGGCGAGCTCGTCGGCGGGCGGCCAGAAGGCGTCGGCAAAACGCGCGCTCATGCGCCGCCTCCGTCCTGATGCCAGAACGGCATCCCGACGACCGGCGTGCTCGCGTGCGCGGTTTCACGTGCGTCCATCGGGCCGGCGAGATACGCGGCGCGGCCGGCCTCGACGCCCTGCGCGAACGCGCGCGCCATGATTTCCGGGTGCGTCGCCTGCGACACGGCCGTATTCAGCAGCACGCCGTCGAAGCCCCACTCCATCACCTGACAGGCGTGCGACGGCACGCCGAGCCCCGCGTCGACGATCAGCGGCACATCGGGCAGCCGCTCGCGCAGCACACGCAGGCCGTATGGATTGACGACGCCCTTGCCGGTGCCGATCGGCGCGCCCCACGGCATCAGCGCCTCGCAGCCGACGTCAAGCAGGCGGCGGCCGATCACCAGATCCTCGGTGCAGTACGGCAGCACCTTGAAGCCGTCCTTGATCAGTTGCGCGGCCGCCTCGATCAGCCCGACCGGATCCGGCTGCAGCGTGTAGTCGTCGCCGATCAGTTCGAGCTTGATCCAGTCGGTTTCGAATACTTCGCGCGCCATGTGCGCGGTCGTCACGGCCTCGGCGACGGTCTGGCAGCCGGCCGTGTTCGGCAGCAACGGCACCGCATGGCGCTTCAGCAGATCGAAGAAGCCGGCTTCGGCCGTGCCGCCCGTCATCTGGCGGCGCAGCGCGACCGTGACCATGCCCGGCCGCGACGCGGCGATCGAATCGGACAGCGACTGCAGCGACGGATAGCGCGACGTGCCGAGCAGCACGCGGCTTGCGAAGGTTTCGCCGTACAGCGTCAGCGCGTCGGCGGGGGTGAGGGACGTCATGTCGTTTTCCTGGAAGAGCGGGACGAACCGGCGGCGTTCAGCCGCCCGCGACGGGGTGCACGACGTCGAGCCGGTCGCCCGCCGCGAGCGTGCGCGCCGCGTGCTGCGTGCGCGCGACGAAGTTGCCGTTCACCGCGACCGCGTACGGCGGGCGCGCGCCGTACGCGGCCAGCGCGTCGGCGACCGTCGCGCCGTCGGGCAGCGTCAGGGTCTGTTGGTTGATCTGGATGTCCATGAGGCTTCGTCGGAATCGGGCGGCGGCGTGCGTCAGGCCGGCTGGCGCGCGTCGTCGCGGTGATGAAGGAGCGTCGGCCAGCGCGCCGCGTCGCGCCATGCGGCGAACGCGTCGGGATCGCGCAGCGTGCCGTCGAGCGCGGCCTGCGCGAGCGCGACGGCCGCGTGCGCGACTTCCGGCGCGATCATGAAGCCGTGCCGGTACAGGCCGTTGACGGCCAGCGTCGATGCGCCGTCCCAGATCACGGCCGGGCGATGATCGGGCAGCGTCGGCCGGCACTGCGCGTTCAGCTCGAGGATGCGCGCCTCGCCGAATGCGGGATGCACGGAGAACGCGGCGCTCAGCAGCTCGAGCGCGGAACGCACGCTCACGGGCGACATGTCCTCGCCCTCCACTTCCGTCGCGCCGATCACATAGAGATCGTCCTGCTTCGGCGCGATGTACAGCGGGTAGCGCGGATGCAGCAGCCGCACCGGACGCGTGAGCCCGATGCCCGGCGCATGCACGCGCGCGACTTCGCCGCGGATGCCGCGCAACGCCGGCAGCGCCGGTTTCGCGCCGAGCCCGCGGCAGTCGATCGTGAAATGCGCAGCCGGCAGGTGGGCGTCGTCGACCGCCGCGTGCCAGTGCGTGTCGACGCCGCGTTCGGCGAGCCCCGCGGCGAGCGCGCGCAGCGCCTGCCGGTTGTCGAGCTGACCTTCGCGCGGCAGCAGCAGGCCGCGTGCGAAACGGCCCGCGAGCGCGGACTCGGCCGCGTCGACCTGCGCACCCGAGAGCGTGACGAAGCCACCGTCGAACAGGTCGGCCGGCGCATTCGCGCGCACGCGGCGCTCGAACAGCGGCGCTTCCGCGCGGTCGGCGTGATGCCAGACGACGAGCGTGCCGTGCTGCTGGAAGAACACCGGTTCGGGCAGTTCGGCGAGCCACTGCGGCCAGCGCGCCAGCGACGCGGCGCCGAGCTCGGTGATCAGCAGTTCGGCGCTGGCCGCTTCGGCGAGCGGCGCGAGCATCGCGGCCGCGATCCACGCCGCCGAACGCTCGCCGTCCGGGCCGCCGCGCTCGTACAGCGCGACGCGATGCCCGTCGCCCGCGAGCCGCCACGCGATCAGCCGGCCGACGAGGCCGCCGCCGAGGATCGCGAAGTCGGGCCGCGAATCGTGAACGTTCATCGCGCGCCCTCCGCGCCGCCCGCCCGCGCGCGCCCGGCGCACGCCGACGCATGCGGCGAAGCGGCGCGCGAACCCGCGCGACAGACTGAAACAACTGAAGATTGATCGGTCATCGGTTCCTTCCGTAACGCGCGGCGCGCGTACCCAAAAGGACGAAACCGGCAGCAAAGGCCGGCCGGGCGGGACTCGGGCGCTGACAATGGGATGGCAGCCAGCGCGGCCCGGCGGGATCAGAAACTTCCCTCGCCGGTATTACCCGGATCGGGTGCGAAGGGTCTTTCTCAGCCTCGCCGCGCCGCCCGGAACACCGTCGGCCGCGCACGAAGCACCCCTGTTTCGTCGTCGGCCATTAGACCATAAAAGCGGAAAACGTCGCAAACTGTCCCCGTTCGGCAAATCGACGTCGCGCGGCGCCGCTCTGGCACAATGCCCGGCAGGCCGGCCGCGCGAGCGGCCGGTTGTTGCGCCACCGCCGGCCTTTAAGTGCCGTTTAAGACGCGCGGGTCACCATCCGGACGCCCGCCGTCGGCGAGCACTCGTCCCGGCATGCCGTCTCGCGGCGCACGCCCGGCTTCGCCCGGCCCGTGCGCCGGCCACTCATCAGGAAGCACATGACCCAATCGATCGATCCCGTCCGCTCCGCCTCCGACGCGCCGCAGGACGAGCGCCCGGTATCCGCATGGAGCCTCATCAAGCCCTACTGGGTGTCGTCCGAATGGAAAGTCGCGTGGGCGCTGCTCGTCACGATCATCGCGATCAATCTCTGCGTCGTCTGGATCAACGTCCAGCTGAACAAGTGGAACGCGCAGTTCTATAACGCGCTGCAGACCAAGAACGTGCACGATTTCCCGCATCTGATGATGCAGTTCTCGATGCTCGCGTTCGGCTTCATCATCCTCGCGGTGTACGGGCTGTACTTGCGGCAGATGCTCGGCTTCCGCTGGCGCCAGTGGCTGACCGACCGCTTTCTCGGCGAATGGCTCGGCGACCGCGCGTTCTACCGCATCGAACGCGACCGCCTCGCCGACAACCCCGACCAGCGCGTGGCCGACGACCTGCAGGCGTTCGCGACGACCACGCTGTCGCTGTCGCTCGATCTGCTCTCGACGGTCGTCACGCTCGCGTCGTTCATCACGATCCTCTGGACGCTCGGCGGCGCGCTGACGCTGTCGCTCGGCGCCACGCCCGTCTCGATCCCCGGCTACATGGTGTGGGCCGCCGCGCTCTACGCGGTGGTCGGCTCGCTCGTGATCCAGAAGGTCGGCCGGCCCCTCGTGTCGATCAACTACCAGCAGCAGCGCGTCGAGGCGGACTTCCGCTTCGGGCTGATCCGCGTGCGCGAAAATGCCGAGCAGATCGCGTTCTACGACGGCGAAGACACCGAAAACCGCAATGCGCAGGGCCTCTTCCTGCGCATCCGCGACAACTGGTGGCGCGTCATGAAATACACGAAGCGCCTGACGTTCGTGAACGCGTTCTACGGACAGATCGCGATCATCTTCCCGTTCGTCGTCGCAGCGCCGCGCTACTTCGCGGGCGCCTTCACGCTCGGCGTGCTGATGCAGATCTCGTCCGCATTCGGCACGGTCAGCGATTCGTTCTCGTGGTTCCTCAACAGCTATCGCACGCTGGTCGAGTGGCGCGCGACCGTCAACCGTCTGCGCGAATTCAAGCGCGTGATGCGCACCTCGCATCTGAAGGAAAGCCTGTCGCCCGCGACCGAGCACGGCGGCATCAACCTGCACTATGTGAATGCCGCGAAGCTGTCGACGTCGTCGCTGAAGCTCGCACTGCCAAACGGCAACGCGCTCGCCAACATCGGCAGCGTGACGATCGAGCCGGGTTCGCGCTGGCTCGTGGTCGGCAAGTCGGGCTCCGGCAAGAGCACGTTCATGCGCGCGCTCGCCGGGCTGTGGCCGTTCGGCGACGGCGCGATCGACGCACCGGTCGGCGCGCGCATGATGTTCGTCCCGCAATCGAGCTATCTGCCGATCGGCACGCTGAAGGCGGCGCTCGCCTATCCGTCGGCGCCCGATGCGTTCGGTGACGACGCGTGCCGCGACGCGCTGCGCGCATGCCACCTCGAAGACTACGTCGACCGGCTCGACGAAACCGCGCACTGGACGCGCGTGCTGTCGCCCGGCGAACAGCAGCGTCTCGCCGGCGCGCGCGTGCTGCTGCACAAGCCCGACTTCCTGTTCCTCGACGAAGCGACGAGCGCGCTCGATGCCGACAACGAGGCGCGGCTCTATCGCCTGTTCGCCGAGCGGCTGCCGAAGGCCGCGATCGTCAGCATCGCGCACCGCGAATCGCTGGCCGCGTTCCACGGCGGTACGATCAACGTCGAGCGCGTGAACGACAGCGACAAGGTGGCCGCGTGAGCGCGCGCGCGGCGCGCATCGCACTGATCACCGGCGCCGGTTCGGGGATCGGCGCGGCGCTCGCGCGCCGGCTCGCCGCACCGGGCGTCGTGCTCGCGCTGCACGCGCGCGGCGCGGACGACGCGTCGCGTACGCGGCTCGCCGACGTCGTGCACGCGTGCACGGCCGCCGGCGCACGATGCATCGCGCTGACCGGCGATCTCGCCGATCCGGGCGTCGCGGCCCGGCTCGTCGATACGACCGCTACGGAATTCGGCGGGCTCGACCATCTGGTCGCGAACGCCGGCTTCGCGGCGCGGCAGTCCGTGTCCGATCTGTCCGCCGATGCGCTCGCGTCCGCGTTTGCGGCGATGCCGGGCGCATTCGCGGCGCTCGCATCGCGTGCGCGGCCGCTGCTCGAAGCGTCGGCCGCGGCGCGGATCGTCGCGGTCAGCTCGTTCGTCGCACACCGCTATCGCGCGGACGCGCCGTTCGCCGCGACCGCGGCGGCGAAGGCCGCGCTCGAATCGCTGGTACGCAGCGCGGCCGCCGAATTCGCGGCTTGCGCGATCACCGTCAACGCGGTCGCGCCGGGCTTCACGCGCAAGGACCGCGGCCCGAGCGCCGACAACGCCGGTGCGTGGGCGCACGCAGCGCACGCGACGCCGCTCGGCCGGATCGCCGAACCCGACGATGTCGCCGCGCTGATCGCGTTCCTGCTCTCCGACGCGGCGCGACAGATCACCGGTCAGGTCGTGCATGTCGACGGCGGCCTGACGCTCTGACGTGCGCGTGCACCGTTGCGACCGCAACGGTTTGCGTCGCATCCCGCCTTCCCGCCTCGCCGATCGCACCGCCTCGCGTCAGCCTTTTTGGCACACGCGATCCCGACCGTACAATAGCCGCCACACGGCACCACGATGACGAACGGGACGGGAGACAGCGGCATGCAGGCAATCCAGTGGTTTCGAGAACTGTCGTCGCGCGAGCGCCGCACGCTGTATGCGGGCTTCGGCGGCTATGCAGTCGACGCGTTCGACTTCATGATCTACTCGTTCCTGATTCCGACGCTGATCGCGACCTGGGGCATGACGAAGAGCGAGGCCGGCATGATCGCGACGAGCTCGCTGATCTCGTCCGCGATCGGCGGCTGGGTCGCCGGCATCCTCGCCGACCGCTACGGCCGCGTGCGCGTGCTGCAGTGGACGATCGCGACGTTCGCGCTGTTCACGTGCCTGTCCGGCTTCACGCACTCGTTCTGGCAGCTGCTCGCGACGCGCACGCTGCAGGGCTTCGGCTTCGGCGGCGAATGGTCGGTCGTGACGATCATGATGGCCGAAACGATCCGCTCGCCCGAGCATCGCGCGAAGGCGGTCGGCACCGTGCAGAGCAGCTGGTCGTTCGGCTGGGCCGCGGCCGCGATTCTCTACTGGGCCTTCTTCGCGCTGCTGCCGGAACCGGTCGCGTGGCGCGCGTGCTTCTGGATCGGCATCGCACCCGCGCTGTGGATTTTGTATATCCGCCGCAACGTCAGCGATCCCGACATCTACACGGCCACGCGCCGCGCACGCGACGAAGGCCGCGTGTCGGGCCACTTCCTCGAGATCTTCTCGCCGCCGCATCTGCGCGCGACGCTGTTCGGCAGCGCATTGTGCACCGGCATGCTCGGCGGCTACTACGCGATCACGACCTGGCTGCCCACCTATCTGAAAACCGTCCGGCACCTGTCCGTATTCAACACGAGCGGCTATCTGGTCGTGCTGATCGTCGGATCGTTCGTCGGCTACGTGGTCGGCGCGATCCTGTCCGACCGGCTCGGCCGCCGCGCATCGTTCATCCTGTTCGCGATCGGATCCTTCACGCTCGGGATGGCCTATACGATGCTGCCGATCACCGACACCGCGATGCTCGCGCTCGGCTTTCCGCTTGGCATCGTCGTGCAGGGCATCTTCGCGGGCGTCGGCGCGTATCTGTCCGAACTCTATCCGGGTGCGATCCGCGGCTCGGGCCAGGGCTTCTGCTACAACCTCGGCCGCGGGCTCGGCTCGTTCTTTCCGATCCTCGTCGGCTCGCTGTCGCAGTCGATGTCGC
The DNA here is from genome assembly GCF_000959525.1 of Burkholderia multivorans ATCC BAA-247. Taxonomy (NCBI): domain Bacteria; kingdom Pseudomonadati; phylum Pseudomonadota; class Betaproteobacteria; order Burkholderiales; family Burkholderiaceae; genus Burkholderia; species Burkholderia multivorans. The sequence continues at coordinate 471,230 of NZ_CP009832.1, read as the reverse complement.
TCGTGAAGGCGATCGGATTCGTCGCCGGCGGCGGCTATCTGCTCGTGATCGTCGCCGCGCTCGTGCTGCCGGAAACGCGCGGCAAGTCGCTGGCCGACGATCCGGCCGTCGCATCGTGAACCGCCGTTTCGCGCCGGGTACCGCATGCATGTGATCGTCCTCGGCGCCGGCGTGATCGGCGTCGCTACCGCCTGGCACCTGCGCGAAGCGGGCTGCGACGTCACCGTGATCGAACGCGAGGCCGACGTCGCGCAGGCGACGAGCTTCGGCAACGCGGGCGTGATCGCGCCCGGCTACGTGACGCCGTGGGCCGCGCCCGGGATGCCGGGCAAGCTCGTCAAATACCTGTTTCGGCCCGCGTCGCCGCTGATCCTCCGCCCGACGCTCGATCCCGCGCAATGGCGCTGGATCGCACGCTGGCTGCGCGAATGCGAATTCGAACGGTTCCGCGCGAACAAGCAGCGGATGCAGCGCATCGCGTATTACAGCCGCGCGTGTCTGCATGCGTTTCGCGCGCGGCATCCGTTCGACTACGGCGCGAGCCGCGGCTATCTGCAGCTGCTGCGCAGCGCATTCGACGTCGACATGGTGCAGCCCGCACTGAACGTGCTGCGCGATGCCGGCATCGCGTTTCACGAGCTCGACGCGGCCGGCTGCATCGCGGTCGAACCGGGGCTGCGCTGGGCGCGGCAGGCGCCCGTCGGCGGCATCTACCTGCCCGACGACGAAGCCGGCGACTGCGCGCGCTTCACGCGCGAACTGCGGGCGCTCTGCGAAGCGAACGGCGTGGCGTTTCGCTTCGGCACCGACGTGCGTGCGCTCGACGTCGCCGGGCGGCGTGCGCGCGGCGTGTGCATCGCGCCGACCGGTCCGCATGGCGGCAACGGCGACGCCCGCGGCGATGCGGTGCTCGCCGCCGATGCGATCGTCGTCGCGCTCGGCGTCGACAGTGCCGATCTGCTGGGCCGCTACGGCATCGACGTGCCGCTGTATCCGGTGAAGGGCTATTCGGCGACGCTCTCCGTCGTCGACGACGAACGCGCGCCACGGGCCGCGCTGATGGACGAATCGCTGAAGACGGCGATCACGCGTTTCGGCCCGACGCTGCGCGTGGCCGGCACCGCGGAACTCGGCAACCGGCGCGCGGCACTGCGGCAGCGCGCGCTCGACACGCTGATGACCGTGCTCGACGACTGGTTTCCGCATGCGGCGGACCGCGCGTCGGTACGCTTCTGGGCCGGCCGCCGGCCGATGACGCCCGACGGGCCGCCGCTGCTCGGCGCGAGCGGAATCGAGGGTCTCTGGCTGAACGTCGGCCACGGTTCGACCGGCTGGGCAATGTCGATGGGATCGGGCAAGGTGCTCGCGGATCTCGTGACCGGCCGCGAACCGGAGATCGATCTGTCCGGCCTGACGCTCGCGCGCTACGCGCGTTAGGTCCGCTCGCCGGGCTCGCCGGGCCCGCGGTGCTCGAGGCACGCGATCGGCGCCGACACGATCGGCCGATGCGATACGCCTTCGTGCGACAGCCGGCTTTCGAACAGCGTCAGCGCATCGAAGCGCAGCGCGACCGGCCGCCCCGGCGCGCCGCCGTGCGCGGGCTGCCCGACCGCCTCGCGCGGCAATCGCGCGAGCGTCACGTGCGGCCGGAACGGACGCGGATCGGCCGGCAGGCCGAGTTCGGCGAGCGACGCCGCCAGCGCCGCGTTGAGCGCCGCACAGGCGGACTCGCGCGCGAGTTCGGCGACGATCAGCCGCGCCCGCGGCAGGCTCGGCCACCACGCGATGCGCTCGACCGGCTGCGGCGGCAACGGATGCGCGGCGGCGAGCGCCGGCAGACGCGCCGCGAGCGCGTCGCATCGATCGCGCTCGATCGCGCCGATGAACGCGAGCGTGACGTGCAGTTGCGCGGCGAGCGTGCGCCGCGCGCCGCGTGTGACAGGCAACGCGTGCAGCGCATCGCGCGACGCCGCATCGGGCATCAGCGCGACGAACACGCGCAGCCGGTCGCCGTTCATGATTCGCGCACCGCCACGCGCGGCCCGCCGACCGCATCGGCCGCCGGGCGCTGCGGTAGCGGGCCGTGCTCGCCCCATACGTCGGCCGGCAGCACGCGCGCGAGTTCGGGAATCGTGTTGCGCGTGAAGACCGGATCGGCGACGCCTGCCGCACGCTGGCGACGATAGTCTCGCCACGCGGCGTGCACGTACTTGCCGAGCGCGACGATCGCGATCAGGTTGACGATCGCCATCAGCCCCATGCTCGTATCGGCCATCGCCCAGACGAGCGGCAGCTGCCCGACGCTGCCGAACATCACCATGCCGAGCACCGCGACGCGGAACAGCGGCAGCACGCCGCGCCGCTTCGTGATGAAGTCGACGTTGCCCTCCGCATACGCGTAATTGCCGATCACCGACGAGAACGCGAGGAAGAAGATCGCGACGGCCATGTAAATGCCGCCCCAGTCGCCGACGTGGCTCGAGATCGCGCGCTGCGTGAGCGCCGCGCCTTCCATGCCGGTGCCGAGCTCATACTGGCCGGACAGCAGGATCACGAACGCGGTCGCACTGCAGATCACGATCGTGTCGACGAACACGCCGAGCATCTGGATCAGCCCCTGCGTGACCGGATGCCGCGTGCCCGCCGTCGCGGCCGCGTTCGGCGCGCTGCCCATGCCGGCCTCGTTCGAGAACAGCCCGCGCTTCACGCCGATCGCGATCGCCTGGCCGACCGCATAGCCGGTCAGGCCGCCGGCCGCCTGCTCGAGGCCGAACGCGCTCTTCACGATCAACGCGATCACGCCGGGCACCAGCGTGATGTGCGTCGCGACCGCGTAGACCGCGAGCGCGAGATAGCCGATCGCCATCACCGGCACGATCACCTGCGCGACCGACGCGATGCGTCGGATCCCGCCGAAGATGATCGGCGCGGTCAGCAGCACGAGGCCGAGGCCGACGGTCTCGCGGCGCCAGCCGAACGATGTGTCGAACGCGTCGGCGATCGCATTGGCCTGCACCGCGTTGAACACGAAGCCGAACGCGAGGATCAGCGACAGCGAGAACAGCACGCCGAAGCCGCGCGAGCGCAGGCCGGTCTGGATGTAGTATGCGGGACCGCCGCGATACGAGCCGTCCGGATGCGACACCTTGAAGATCTGTGCGAGCGTCGCCTCGACGAATGCCGACGACATCCCGACCAGCGCCGTCATCCACATCCAGAAGATCGCGCCCGGCCCGCCGACCGTCAGCGCGACCGCGACGCCCGCGATATTGCCGGTGCCGACGCGGCTCGCCAGCCCCGTCGCGAATGCCTGGAACGACGAGATGCTGCCCGGCTCGCCCTTGCTGCCGACGAGCCGGATGCTGAGGAACAACGCCTTCAGCTGAATCATCCGGAACCGCAGCGTAAACCACGCGCCCACGCCGAGCAGCAGCGCAATCAGCACGTAGTTCCACAGCACGCCGTTGACGGCGTCGATCAGCCCATGCACGAGTGCTTCCATCCAGTGTCCTTACAAATAGGTCAGTAACATGCGGCGGCGGCCGTCAGCGGCCGGAGGGGCGACATGATATGACAGTTTGCGAGGATCATTACAAACCGAAAGGATTCGCGATCGCGAAAAATAGCCGTCGAATGTGATCAGGTTAGGCGATGCTTCGCGAAAATGCGGCGCTCGTGGCGTCAGGGCGCAGCGTCGATGGCGGCGAGGCGAAGCTTGCCGAAGCCGAAGAAACGCGGTCAAGAAACCGCATGCACGCAGGCGTGCGGCCGAAAAAAAACCGGGCGCCCTCTCGGACGCCCGGCTTCATCGAAACCCGCTCGCGATGCTCAGCGCGGCAGTTCCGAATGCCCCATCAGGTACGCGTCGACCGAGCGCGCGCACTGGCGGCCTTCGCGGATCGCCCAGACGACGAGCGACTGGCCGCGGCGCATATCGCCGGCCGCGAACACCTTGTCGACCGACGTGTAGTACGCGCGATCGCCTTCGGTCGCCGCGCGCGCGTTGCCGCGCGCATCCTTCGCGACGCCGAACGCCTCGAGCACCGGCGCGGCCGGCTGCGTGAAGCCCATCGCGAGCAGCACGAGATCGGCCTTCATCTCGAACTCCGAGCCCGGCACTTCCTGCATCTTGCCGTCCTTCCACTCGACGCGCGCCGCGACGAGCTTCTCGACCTTGCCGTTCTTGCCTTCGAAGCGCTTCGTCGCGACGGCCCAGTCGCGCTCGCAGCCTTCCTCGTGCGACGACGACGTGCGCAGCTTGATCGGCCAGTACGGCCACACGAGCGGCTTGTTTTCCTCTTCCGGCGGCTGCGGCAGCAGTTCGAACTGCGTGACGTGCTTCGCGCCGTGGCGGTTCGACGTGCCGACGCAGTCCGAACCGGTGTCGCCGCCGCCGATCACGACGACGTGCTTGCCCTTCGCGAGCAACTGATCGACGAGCTTGTCGCCGGCATTCACGCGGTTCTGCTGCGGCAGGAAGTCCATCGCGAAATGGATGCCGGCCAGTTCGCGGCCCGGCACCGGCAGGTCGCGCGGCGTCTCCGAGCCGCCCGCGATCACGACCGCGTCGAACTCCTCCTTCAGCGTCTCCGGCGAGATCGTTTCCTTCGCGAGATTGCCGATCGATTCCGGCAGCGGATCCTTGCCGATGAACACGCTCGTGCGGAACGTCACGCCTTCCGCTTCCATCTGGCGCATCCGGCGATCGATCAGCCACTTCTCGAGCTTGAAATCGGGAATCCCGTAACGCAGCAGGCCGCCGATCCGGTCGTTCTTCTCGAACACCGTCACGTCGTGGCCCGCGCGCGCGAGCTGCTGCGCAGCCGCGAGGCCCGCCGGGCCCGAGCCGACGACGGCGACCTTCTTGCCCGTCTTGTGCGCGGCCGGCTGCGGCTTCACCCAGCCTTCGGCCCACGCCTTGTCGATGATCGCGTGCTCGATCGACTTGATGCCGACCGGATCGTTGTTGATGCCGAGCGTGCACGCGGCTTCGCACGGCGCCGGGCAGATGCGGCCCGTGAACTCGGGGAAGTTGTTCGTCGAATGCAGGACTTCGATCGCCTGCTGCCAGTCCTGGCGGTAAACGAGATCGTTGAAGTCCGGAATGATGTTGTTGACCGGGCAGCCGTTGTTGCAGAACGGGATGCCGCAGTCCATGCAGCGCGCGCCCTGGATCTTCGCGTCCGCGTCGGACAGCGCCGCGACGAATTCCTTGTAGTGCTTCACGCGCGTGAGCGGTGCTTCGTACGCCTCGTGGCGGCGTTCGAACTCCAGAAAACCGGTTGCCTTGCCCATAAGGTGCTCTTCTGTTCGATGTATCGGGTGGGGGAGCCGCGCGCGGCGTTCATGCGCGCGCGGCCTTCGCTATGTCGTTCGTCGCTCAGGCGGCCAGCGCTTCCTTCGCCGCCTTCTTCGCACCGATCTCGCCCAGCGCGCGCTTGTATTCGTGCGGGAACACCTTCACGAACTGGCGCCGCGCCGCGTCCCAGTTTTCCAGCAGCGACTTCGCGCGCGGCGAGCCGGTGAACTGGAAGTGACGCTCGACGAGCCCCTTGAGCAACGCTTCGTCGGTCATGCCCGCATGCCAGAGCGCGCGGTCGACCGTGCGCTCCTGCTCGGCCTGTTGCAGCACCGGATCGAGCGCGACCATCGACTTGTTGCACTTCGCGGCGAACGTGCCGTCCGGGTCGTACACGTAGGCCACGCCGCCCGACATGCCGGCCGCGAAGTTGCGCCCCGTCTCGCCGAGCACGACGACCGTGCCGCCCGTCATGTATTCGCAGCCGTGGTCGCCCGTGCCCTCGACGACCGCCGTCGCGCCCGAGTTGCGCACGCAGAAGCGTTCGCCCGCGACGCCGCGGAAGAAGGCTTCGCCTTCGAGCGCGCCGTACATCACCGTGTTGCCGCAGATGATGTTTTCCTCGGACTTGCCGCGGAAGTCGTTGGTCGGACGAATGATGATGCGGCCGCCCGACAGCCCCTTGCCGACGTAGTCGTTGCCGTCGCCGACGAGATCGAGCGTGACGCCCTTCGCGAGGAACGCGCCGAAGCTCTGGCCGGCCGTGCCCTTCAGCTGGATGTGCACGGCGTCGTCCGCGAGGCCGTCGTGGCCGTGCTTCTTCGCGATCACGCCCGACAGCATCGCGCCGACCGTGCGGTTCACGTTGCGCACCGGCTGGATGAACGACACATGCTCGCCGTTCTCGATCGCGGCCTTCGCCTTCTCGATCAGCACGTGGTCGAGCGCGCGCTCGAGCCCGTGATCCTGGCTTTCGACGTGGCGGCGGGCGACCTCCTCGCAGCCTTCCGGCTGGTAGAACACGCGCGAGAAGTCGAGCCCCTTCGCCTTCCAGTGCTCGATGCCCTTGCGCATGTCGAGCAGATCCGCGCGGCCGATCAGATCGTCGAACTTCGCGATGCCGAGCTGCGCCATGATCTCGCGCACTTCCTCGGCGACGAAGAAGAAGTAGTTGACGACGTGCTCGGGCTGGCCCTTGAACTTCGCACGCAGCACCGGATCCTGCGTCGCGACGCCGACCGGGCACGTGTTCAGGTGGCACTTGCGCATCATGATGCAGCCTTCGACGACGAGCGGCGCCGTCGCGAAGCCGAATTCGTCCGCGCCGAGCAGCGCGCCGATCACGACGTCGCGGCCGGTCTTCATCTGACCGTCGGCCTGCACGCGGATGCGCCCGCGCAGGCGGTTCAGCACGAGCGTCTGCTGCGTTTCCGCGAGGCCGAGCTCCCACGGCGTGCCCGCATGCTTGACCGACGACAGCGGCGATGCGCCGGTGCCGCCGTCGTGGCCGGCGATCACGACGTGATCGGCCTTCGCCTTCGCGACACCTGCGGCGACCGTGCCGACGCCCACTTCCGACACGAGCTTCACCGAGATGCTCGCGGCCGGGTTCACGTTTTTCAGGTCGTGAATCAGCTGCGCGAGATCCTCGATCGAGTAGATGTCGTGGTGCGGCGGCGGCGAAATCAGGCCGACGCCCGGCACCGAATAACGCAGCTTGCCGATGTACTCGGACACCTTGTGGCCCGGCAGCTGGCCGCCTTCGCCCGGCTTCGCGCCCTGCGCCATCTTGATCTGGATCTGGTCGGCCGACGCGAGATACTCGGCCGTCACGCCGAAGCGGCCCGACGCGACCTGCTTGATCTTCGAGCGCAGCGAATCGCCTTCCTTCAGCGGAATGTCGGAGACGACTTCGTCGCCGATCACCGACTTCAGCGTCTCGCCGGCCTTGATCGGAATGCCGCGCAGCTCGTTGCGATAACGGTTCTCGTCTTCGCCGCCTTCGCCGGTGTTCGACTTGCCGCCGATCCGGTTCATCGCGATCGCGAGCGTCGCGTGCGCTTCGGTGCTGATCGAGCCGAGCGACATCGCGCCCGTCGCGAAGCGCTTGACGATTTCCTTCGCCGGTTCGACGTCGTCGATCGGGATCGCCTTGGTCGGCTGGACCTTGAACTCGAACAGCCCGCGGAACGTCATGTGACGCTTGGTCTGATCGTTGATCAGGTGCGCGTATTCCTTGTACGTCTGGTACGAATTGCTGCGCGTCGCGTGCTGCAGCTTCGCGATCGAGTCGGGCGTCCACATGTGGTCTTCGCCGCGCACGCGGTACGCGTACTCGCCGCCCGCGTCGAGCATGTCGCGCAGGACCGGGTTGTCGCCGAACGCGTCGCGGTGCAGGCGGATCGCCTCTTCCGCGACTTCGAACAGGCCGATCCCGCCGACCTTCGATGCGGTGCCCTTGAAGTACTTCTCGACGAGGTCGCTCGACAGGCCGAGCGCTTCGAAGATCTGCGCGCCCGTGTAGGACATGTACGTCGAGATGCCCATCTTCGACATCACTTTCTGCAGGCCCTTGCCGATCGCCTTCGTGAAGTTGTAGATGGCCTTCTCCGGCGACAGGTCGCCCGACAGCCCTTCGGCCATCTTCGCGAGCGTCTCCATCGCGAGGTACGGATGCACGGCTTCCGCGCCGTAGCCGGCGAGCAGCGCGAAGTGATGCGTTTCGCGCGCCGAGCCCGTTTCGACGACGAGACCCGTGCTCGTGCGCAGGCCTTGCTGGACGAGGTGCGTGTGGATCGCCGAGGTCGCGAGCAGCGCCGGAATCGCGACATGCTCGGCGTCCGTCTTGCGGTCCGACACGATCAGGATGTTGTAGCCGGATTTCACGGCGTCGACGGCTTCCGCGCACAGCGACGCGAGGCGAGCCTCGATGCCTTCCTTGCCCCACGCGACCGGGTAGCAGATGTTCAGCTCATACGCGCTGAACTTGCCGCCCGTGTATTGATCGATCGCGCGGATCTTCGCGATGTCCTTGAAGTCGAGCACCGGCTGCGACACTTCGAGACGCATCGGCGGGTTGATGTTGTTCGTGTCGAGCAGGTTCGGCTTCGGGCCGATGAACGACACGAGCGACATCACCATGTTCTCGCGGATCGGGTCGATCGGCGGATTCGTGACCTGCGCGAACAGCTGCTTGAAGTAGTGATAGAGCGTCTTGTTCTTGTTCGACATCACCGCGAGCGGCGAGTCGTTGCCCATCGAGCCGACCGCTTCCTCGCCCTGCTGCGCCATCGGCGCCATCAGGAACTTCAGGTCTTCCTGCGTGTAGCCGAACGCCTGCTGGCGATCGAGCAGCGACGCGCCCTGCGCGCGGCCGGCCGCGACTTCCTCGGCCTTCGGCTCGATCTCGTCGAGCTTGATGCGCACGGCGTCGATCCAGCTCTTGTACGGCTTCGCGTTCGCGAGATTGTCCTTGAGCTCCTTGTCGTCGATGATGCGGCCGTGTTCCATGTCGATCAGGAACATCTTGCCCGGCTGCAGACGCCACTTCTTGACGATCTTCGATTCCGGAATCGGCAGCGTGCCGGCTTCCGACGCCATGATCACGAGGTCGTCGTCCGTGACGATGTAGCGCGCCGGACGCAGCCCGTTACGGTCGAGCGTCGCGCCGATCTGACGGCCGTCGGTGAACGCGATCGCGGCCGGGCCGTCCCACGGCTCCATCATCGCGGCGTGATATTCGTAGAACGCGCGGCGGTTCTCGTCCATCAGCGTGTGCTGTTCCCACGCTTCCGGGATCATCATCATCACCGCGTGCACGAGCGGATAGCCGGCCATCACGAGCAGTTCGAGACAGTTGTCGAACGATGCGGTGTCCGACTGGCCCGGATAGATCAGCGGCCAGAGCTTCGGCAGATCGTCGCCGAGCACGTGCGACGCGATCGCGCCGGTGCGCGCGTTCAGCCAGTTCACGTTGCCCTTCACGGTGTTGATCTCGCCGTTGTGCGCGATCATCCGGTACGGGTGGGCAAGCTCCCACGCCGGGAACGTGTTGGTCGAGAAGCGCTGGTGCACGAGCGCGAGCGCCGACACGACGCGCTCGTCCTGCAGGTCGCGGTAGTACACGCCGACCTGGCCCGCGAGCAGCAGCCCCTTGTAGACGACCGTGCGCGCCGACATCGACGGCACGAAGTATTCCTTGCCGTGCTTGAGCTTGAGCGCCTGGATGCGGTGGCTCGCGGTCTTGCGGATCACGTACAGCTTCCGCTCGAGCGCGTCGGTCACCATGATGTCCTTGCCGCGGCCGATGAAGATCTGGCGGATCAGCGGCTCGCTGGCCTTTACGGCCGGCGAAATCGGCATCGTGTGGTCGACCGGCACGTCGCGCCAGCCGAGCACGACCTGCCCTTCGGCCTTCACCGTGCGCTCGAGCTCCTGCTCGCACGCGAGACGCGAGGCGTTTTCCTTCGGCAGGAAGATCATCCCCACCCCGTATTCGCCGGCCGGCGGCAGCGTCACGCCCTGCTTCGCCATCTCCTCGCGATAGAACGCGTCGGGAATCTGAATCAGGATGCCCGCGCCGTCGCCCATCAGCGGATCGGCGCCGACCGCGCCGCGGTGATCGAGGTTCTCGAGGATCTTCAGCCCTTGCTGAATGATCTCGTGGCTCTTCTTGCCCTTGATGTGGGCGACGAAGCCGACGCCGCAGGCGTCATGTTCGTTTTGCGGGTCGTAGAGACCTTGTGCGGCGGGCACCGCGGCGAGCGGCTGCTGGTGGTCGTTCATGGGGACACCGTCGTAAAGGGGCCCGGAGGGCCGTTGAACCATTTTGTTGTTTGCCGCCGATCCCGCTCCCGGCGGGAGACGGCGCGGCCGACGATGGAAGGGCGCGCTTCGCCCGGGCCACCGGAATTCGGAATATACGCGACGAATCAAAGGAATAGCAACAAAAACCGCTTGATCGAACGCCATTTAAAAGCGCGCCTTGATCTGGTGCTGTTTTATTGGGGACGTATCGTTTTGGTGCAAAAAGAAGCGGCGCCCGCAGCGCCGCTTCCGTGGCCGCCGTCGGCCCTTACTGCTGGATCGGCGGCGTGTTCTCGCGCACCTTTCTGGGGCGTCCGCGCGGCAGCGGCGACACGCGCCGATTGGCGGTGCGCGCAGCCCATTCGCGGTAGGTTTCGCCGCCGAGCACCCAGCCCTTCAGCGTCGCCTGCTGCAACTGGTCGGCCTGACGCTCGTCGAGCGGCTGCTCGCACAGCTCCTTGTAGGCGCGCTGCCGCTCGAACGGCGTGTTGCCGAGCGCCCAGTAGAGCGGATGGTCGGTGATCAGGCTGTCGACGGTGAGCCCGACGTGGTGCCGGTAGCTCGACCATCGGTATGCATCGGGCGTCGCGACGAGCTGCGCGCGCACCGGGCTCAATTCGACCACGCGGCTCGCGAGCAGGAAATAGCGTTCGCCTTCGATGACGGTCGCGCGGTAGCGGCCTTCCCACAGCGTGCCGCGCCGCGAGTAGCGCCGGTTGAAATGCGCGACGTAGCGGCGCCCCACCGCCTGCATCGCTTTCGGCAGGCTCGCCTCGTCGCTCGGCGTGACGAGCAGCTGAACCTGACGCGGCAGCAGCACGTAGGCGTGCACCGAGAGGTGATGATCGCGTGCGGCGGCCTTCAGACAATCGATGAAGAGTTCGTAGTCCTGGTCGTCAACGAACGCGGGTTGCTGATCCAGGCCGCGCAGTATCACGTGCTGCGGCTGGTCGGGTACGTAGAGTCGTGCTAACCGTGCCATGCTGAATGTCCGTTTGAACGCGTTAGGAAATACCCGGGGGTCCGAATGTGCGCACCTGCGTAGAATGCCCGCGCGGCGGTGCGCGAAAGCGTACGGTCGTACTAAACCTAGGGAGAAAACTCTAGCTTACGAGCTTGTTTGGTTTTAAACGCAGTCGTCATAATGAGCACGCCTTTGATCGGAGGAGACACAATGAAACGAAAACTGGCCATTACGGGGGCCGCGGCGCTCGCATTCGCACTGGCGGGCGGCACGGCACACGCACAATCTGCAGGTAGTTTTTACGTCAGCACCGGCTGGTTTCACCTGTCCCCGCAGGACAGCAGCGACCCGCTCTTTGTCTATGGCGTCGGCGGCACGCCCGTCAATCAGTCCGTTCCCAACACCGGTGCGGGCATCAACGATGCCGACACGCTCGGCCTGGCGACCGGCTACTTCCTCACCGACCACATTTCCACCGAATTCGTCCTCGGTGTGCCGCCGAAGTTCGACATCACCGGAAAAGGTCAGTTCGCGAACTTCGGCGTGCTCGGCCGCGCGTATCAGTGGAGCCCCGCACTGCTGCTGCGCTACCACTTCAACGACGCGAACGCGAAATTCCGCCCGTATGTCGGCATCGGCGCGACGTACGTCTGGTTCACCGGCGCGAAGATCACGAACACCGCGTTCGAGAACGGCGTGCTCGGCGGCCCCACCAGTGCAACGACGAGCAATCAGTGGGCCCCGGTCTTCAACGCAGGCTTCACGTACAACTTCACGAAGCACTGGTTCGCCGGCCTGTCGATTTCGTACGTGCCGGTGAGCGTCACCGCGACTTTCACCACCGCTCGCCGCACGCAGGTCGGCACGCTGACCGAAACCTCGAAAGCCCACATCTCGCTGAACCCGATCGTCACGTACCTGAACGTCGGCTACCGTTTCTAAGCGTAGTCGAATATTTGGGGAATGGTTAATCCCGCTGCAATTTGTAGCGGAATTTTCCCGCCGTAACGTCTCCGCGATGCAAAACGCCCCGGCCAAACCGCGCCGGGGCGTCGTCTTTTCGCGTCAGGCTCGTTGGCGCGCTAGGCCGCGCCCTGCACGACGTCGTCGAGCGCGTGCGGGCCGATCAGGTCGATCCGGTCCGTGCAGACCGCGTCGACACCCCAGCGCACCAGCTCACGCGCCCGCGCGAGGTCGTTCACCGTGTAAACCAGGATGCGCAGCCCGGCCGCCTTGATCGCGCGCACCTGCGTTTCGTCGAGACGCGTATGGTCGGCGTGCAGCGACACGCAGCCGAGCGCGTCGACGACCTGCGCGTGCCAGTCCGGCGGCACCGTTTCGTACAGCATCCCGCGCGGCAGCTCGGGCGCCGTCTCGCGCGCCTCGCGCAGCGCCTCGAACGAGAAGGACGACAGCAGCGGCGGCACCGCCGCGCCGCGCCAGTATGCGGCCGCATCGGCGGCCACGCGCCGCCCGGTGTCGCGCTCGCGGCCCGGGCACGGCTTGATCTCGACGTTCGCCGCGAGACCGAGCGCGATGCAGCGAGCGGCCGCCGCCTCGAGCGTCGGCATCCGCTCGCCGGCAAAGCGCGCGTCGCGCCACGCGCCCGCGTCGAGCGCCGCGAGCGCCGCATAGCGCATGCCTGCGGCGGCGCCCCGGCCGTTCGAGGTGCGCTCGACCGTGTCGTCGTGCAGCAGGAACGTGACGTCGTCGGCCGACAGCTTCGCGTCGAACTCGACCATGCGATGGCCGCGCCGCGCACCTTCGTCGAGCGCCGCGAGCGTGTTCTCGGGCGCGAGCGTGCCGCCGCCGCGGTGCGCGACCACGCGCGGATAGGGCCAGTCGGAGCGGGAAGTCATCGTCAGCCTCTCTGCGGATTCAGTCGGCGCGCCGGCCGGTTTCGGGATCGAAGAAATGCAGCCGGTGCGCAGGCAGGGCGACCGCCAGCGCGCTGCCGCGCGCCGGACGCTCCGCGTGCGGCAGCCGCACCGCGACGTCGTGACTGCCCCAGCGGCCGTGCGCGAGATTGTCGGCGCCGAGCAGTTCGCACGAATCGACCGGCAGCGTCGCGTGCGGGACGCCGGGCTGCGGCGTCATGTGTTCCGGACGCACGCCGAGCACCCAGTCGCGGCCGGTCGCGATCGCGCCGCCGATGCCGGGCGCGCCGGCCACCGGCAGCGCCGGCCCGCCGCCCGCGACGGTAAACGTCGCGCCGTCGTCCGACAGCCGGCCGTGCAGCAGATTCATCGCCGGCGATCCGATGAAGCCCGCGACGAACATCGTCGCCGGCCGTTCGTACACGTCGACCGGCGCGCCGATCTGCTCGGCGTAGCCGCGGTTCATCACGATCACGCGCTGCGCGAGCGTCATCGCCTCGATCTGGTCGTGCGTCACGTAGACGCTCGTCGTCGCGAGCCGCGCGTGCAGCCGCTGGATCTCGAGGCGCATCTGCACGCGCAGCTTCGCGTCGAGATTCGACAGCGGCTCGTCGAACAGAAACACCGACGGCTCGCGCACGATCGCACGCCCCATCGCGACGCGCTGCCGCTGACCGCCCGACAGCTCGCGCGGCCGCCGCGCGAGCAGCGCTTCGAGCTCGAGGATCTTCGCGGCCGCGGCGACGCGCGCGTCGATCGTCGCGCGGTCGATGCCGCGGATCTTCAGCCCATAGCCCATGTTCTGCGCGACCGTCATGTGCGGATACAGCGCGTAGTTCTGAAACACCATCGCAATGTCGCGATCCTTCGGCTCGAGCGCGTTCACGACGCGCCCGCCGATCGCGATCTCGCCGTCGGTCACGGTCTCGAGCCCCGCGATCATCCGCAGCAGCGTCGACTTGCCGCAACCCGACGGGCCCACCAGCACGATGAATTCGCCGTCGGCGATCTCCACGTCGATGCCGTGCAGCACGTGCTGCTTGCCGTCATACGATTTCCTGACGCCCTTCAAGCTCAGCGCAGCCATACCCGATCCATCTCCCGTTTGCGTGCGTCGTTCATTTTTCGGAGTCGACGAGGCCGCGCACGAACCAGCGCTGCATCGCCAGCACGACGACGAGCGGCGGCACCATCGCCAGCAGCGTCGCCGCCATTACGTATTGCCATTCGGTCGCCGCGTCGCCGCTCGCGATCATCGTCTTGATTCCGACCACCGCCGTCGACAGCGACGCCTCCGTCGTGATCAGGATCGGCCACAGATACTGGTTCCAGCCGTAGATGAACGTGATCACGAACAGCGCGGCGATGCTCGTCTTCGACAGCGGCAGCACGACGTCCCAGAAAAAGCGCAGCGGGCCCGCGCCGTCGATGCGCGCGGCGTCCATCAGCTCGTCGGGCAGCGTCATGAAGAACTGGCGGAACAGGAAGGTCGCGGTCGCCGACGCGATCAGCGGCAGCGTGAGCCCCGCATAGCTGTTCGTCAGATGCAGCGTCGACACGACCTGCACGGTCGGAAAGATCCGCACTTCGACCGGCAGCATCAGCGTGACGAAGATCAGCCAGAACGCGGCGTTGCGAAACGGAAAGCGGAAATAGACGATCGCGTACGCGGACAGGATCGACACCGCGATCTTGCCGACCGCGATCCCGAGCGCCATCGCGAAGCTGTTCAGCAGCAATCGGCCGAACGGCGCGGTCGTGCCGCCGCTGCCGTGCCCCCAGATGTACGCGACGTTCTCGAACAGATGCGTGCTCGGCACGAGCGACAGCGGCACCGTGAACACTTCCTGCGCGTTCATCGTCGCCGCGCAGAACGCGACGTACACCGGAAACACGATCAGCACGACGCCGGCGATCAGCACCGCGTGGCAGAACAGGTCGAAGCCCTTGCGATTCTCGATCATGCGTATTGCACCCTGCGTTCGACGAAGCGGAACTGGATCACGGTGAGCCCGACCACGATGATCATCAGCACGACCGACTGCGCGCCGGAGCTGCCGATGTCGAGGCCCTGAAAGCCTTCCGCGAAGATCTTGTAGATCAGCGTCTTCGTGCTCTGCGCCGGGCCGCCGCCGGTGGCGGCATCGATCACCGGAAACGTGTCGAAGAACGCGTAGACGAGATTCACGACGAGCAGGAAAAAGCTCGTCGGCGACAGGAGCGGCAGCACGATGTTGAAGAAGCGCCGCACCGGGCCCGCGCCGTCGATCGCGGCCGCCTCGATCAGCGAGCGCGGGATCGCCTGCAGCCCCGCGTAGAAGAACAGGAAGTTGTAGCTGACCTGCTTCCACACCGACGCCAGCACGACGAGGAACATCGCCTGCCCGCCGTTCAATGCATGGTTCCACACGATGCCCTGCTTCGCGAGCGCATACGTGACGAGCCCGATGCTCGGGTTGAACAGGAAGGCCCAAAGCACGGCCGCGATCGTCGGCGCGACCGCGTACGGCCAGATCAGCAGCGTGCGATACGCGCGCGCGCCGCGCGTCACGCGATCCGCACATGCGGCGAGCAGCAGCGACACGATCAGCCCGCTCACCGTGACGAGCGCACTGAACACCAGCGTCGTGCGAAACGAATCGAGATAGAGCGGATCCGCGAACAGGTGCGCGAAGTTCGCGAGGCCGACGAACTCGCTCGACGTGCCGAACGCGTCCTGCATCTGCGTCGACTGCCACAGCGCGACGCCGGCCGGCCAGAGGAAGAACACGGCGGTGATCGCGAGCTGCGGCGCGATCAGCAGATACGGCAGCAGGCTCGTGCCGAAACGGGAACGGGATTGCATCGCGGAGATCCGGTCAGACGAAACGGAAACGAAGCCGCGCCGCGGCGCGCGGCGCATGTGCGACGCGGCCCGCGGCACGGCGCGAGACGGGCTCAGCCGCCCGACTTCTCGAAGCGGCGCAGCAGTTCGTTGCCGCGCGACGCCGCCGCGTCGAGCGCGTCCTTCGGCGACTTCTTCTGCGCCCACACCTGCTCGAGCTCTTCGTCGACGACCGTGCGGATCTGCGGCATGTTGCCGAGGCGCAGCCCCTTCGTATAGGGCAGCGGCGGCTTGTTCAGCATCTGCTTGATCGCGGTTTCGGCGCTCGGATTCTTCGCATAGAAGCCCTGCTGGCGCGTGAGGTCGTAGGCGGCGGTCGTGACCGGCAGGTAGCCCGTCTCCTGGTGCCACTTCGCGGCGATCGGCGGCGACGCGAGGAACGCGAGGAATTTCGCGACCCCCTTGTACGTCGCCGGATCCTTGCCGGCCAGCACCCACAGGCTCGCGCCGCCGATGATCGCATTCTGCGGCGCGCCCTTCACGTTCGCGTCGTACGGCATCATCCCGGTGCCGTAGCTGAACTTCGCGAATTTCTGCACGTTCGCGAGCGCGCCCGACGACGTCGTCATGATGCCGCAGTCGCCGCTATAGAACTTCGCGGACGCCTCGTCCTTGCGGCCCGCGTATGTAAACGTGCCGTCCTTCGCCATCTCTTGCAGGAACGCGACGTGCGCAATCTGCTGCGGCTTGTTGAACTCGAGCACCGCGTCCGAGCCGTCGAAGCCGTTGTTGCGGCTCGCGAACGGCAGCGCATGCCACGCGCTGTAGTTCTCGAGCTGAATCCAGCCCTGCCAGCCCGTCGTGAAGCCGCACGTCATGCCGGCCTTGCGCAGCTTCTCCGAATCGGCCTTCACGTCCGCCCAGGTCTTCGGCGGCTGGTTCGGGTCGAGGCCGGCCTTCTTGAACGCGTCCTTGTTGTAGTACAGCACCGGCGTCGAGCTGTTGAACGGCATCGACACGAGATGGCCCGTCTTCGCGTCGCTGTAGTAGCTCGCGATCGTCGGCACGAACGCCTTTTCGTCGAGCGGCACGCCGGCCTGCCTGAACACGTCGTACACCGGCACGACGGCCTTCTTCGCCTGCATCATCGTGGCCGTGCCGACTTCGTACACCTGCAGGATCGCCGGCGCGTTGCCGCTGCGATAGGCGGCGATACCGGCCGCGAGCGTCTGGTCGTAGGTGCCCTTGAAGACCGGCACGATCTTGTAATCGCTCTGCGACGCGTTGAATTGCGTCGCCAGCTCGTTCACGCGCTCGCCGAGCGCGGCTTCCATCGCGTGCCAGAACTGGATCTCCGTCACCGCGAATGCCGCATGCTGCACACCGAACATCAGCGCGCCGCCGAGCACGATCGAACGAACCACGGTCCCCGCAGGCTTCTTCTTCATCGACCTCTCCTATGAAAACGTTACCAACAGCGTGTGCAAGCTTCCCGTCGCCATTGAACCGGCGAAGTCTAGTGATCGTTTATGACAGTCAGTTGTCGTTGATGACGAACAGCCGCTGGTACTCCTTCAGCGCGAACCGGTCGGTCATCCCGGCGATGTAATGCGCGACGAGACGCGGCTGCTGCGCGCGATCGTCGGACTGATAGGGCGGCGGCAGCAGGCGCGGATCGTCGATGAACGCATCGAACAGCCCGGTGACGACGCGCTGCGCCTTGCTCGCCATGCGCATCACCTTGTAGTGGCGATACAGGTTCTTGAATAGGAAACGCTTGAGCGCGGCCGCCTGCGCGGCCACGGGCTCGCTGTGCGATACGAGCGGCGGCGCCGCGCGCACGTCGTCGATCGATGCGGGCGCGACGCGCGCGAGATTGCGCGTCGTTTCGTCGATCAGGTCGACGATCAGCGTGTTGATGATGCGGCGCACCGTCTCGTGCACGAGGCGGCGGCCTTCGAGATGGGGAAACTCGGCGAGCGCCTGCTCGTAGTGGCGCTGCCACAGCTCGACTTCCGCGAGCTGCTCGATCGTGATCAGCCCCGAGCGCAGACCGTCGTCGACGTCGTGATTGTTGTAGGCGATCTCGTCCGCGATGTTCGCGAGCTGCGCTTCGAGCGACGGCTGCCGCCCCTGCAGGAAACGCTCGCCGAGCGCACCGAGCTTGCGCGCGTTCTCGCGCGAGCAATGCTTCAGGATCCCTTCGCGCGTTTCGAAACACAGGTTCAACCCGTTGAACGCGCCGTAATGTTCCTCGAGCTCGTCGACGACCGCGAGGCTCTGCAGGTTGTGTTCGAAGCCGCCGTATTCGCGCATGCAGGCATTCAGCGCATCCTGCCCGGCATGACCGAACGGCGTATGGCCGAGATCGTGCGCGAGCGAGATCGCTTCGACGAGATCCTCGTTCAGGCGCAGGTTCCGCGCGACCGAACGCGCGATCTGCGCGACTTCGAGGCTATGCGTGAGACGCGTGCGGAACAGGTCGCCTTCGTGATTGACGAATACCTGCGTCTTGTATTCGAGCCGGCGAAACGCGGTGGAGTGAACGATGCGGTCGCGGTCGCGCTGGAATTCGGTGCGTGCCGCGGGCGGCGCCTCCGGGTAGCGGCGGCCGCGCGATTGCGAGGCATGCGCGGCATACGGAGCGAGGTGGGCTTCCAGCGCCGCCAGCGTGGGCGGCTCGACGACGGCGGCGGCTGGGCCACGGCCGGTTTCGGGCAGATTGCGGCTGGATGTCTCGCTCACGTCTCCTCCATGTCAGGGGCGCCGGGCGTCCGGGGCCCGATTACCGGGTCGTATGCGCCAGTGTAGCGAACACCGCTTCGTCGGGCGCCTGCGTGATCAGCGTATCGCCGAAGCGCTTCAGCAAAATGAACTTGATCGCGCCGGCTTCGGCCTTCTTGTCGACGCGCATCAGCTCCATGTAACGCGCATCGCCGAGCGCCGGCCCGCGCGTCGGTAGATGCGCGGCCGCGATCACCGCGTCGAGCCGCTGCCGCGACGCGTCGTCGAGCAGCCCGAGCCGCACCGACAGATCGGCCGCCATCACCATCCCGCAGCCGACCGCCTCGCCGTGCAGCCATTCGCCGTAGCCGAGGCCCGCCTCGATCGCGTGGCCGAACGTATGTCCGAAATTGAGGATCGCGCGCAGGCCGCCCTCGCGCTCGTCGGCCGCGACGACGCTCGCCTTGATCTCGCACGACCGCTTCACCGCATGCGCAAGCGCCGCGGGATCGCGCCGGTTCAGCGCGTCGACGTTCGCCTCGATCCAGTCGAAGAATGCGGCATCGGCGATCGCGCCGGTCTTGATGACCTCGGCGATGCCGGCCGCGAGCTCGCGCTCGGGCAGCGTCGTCAGCGCGCCGATGTCGGCGATCACCGCCTGCGGCTGGTAAAACGCGCCGATCATGTTCTTGCCGAGCGGATGATTGATGCCCGTCTTGCCGCCGACCGACGAATCGACCTGCGACAGCAGCGTGGTCGGCACCTGGATGAACGGCACGCCGCGCATGTAGCAGGCGGCGGCAAAGCCCGTCATGTCGCCGATCACGCCGCCGCCGAGTGCGACGAGCGTCGTCTTGCGATCGGCGCGCTCGCCGAGCAGCCCGTCGAAAATGAGGTTCAGCGTTTCCCAGTTCTTGTAGGCTTCGCCGTCGGGCAGCACGACCGTCGACACGTGCTTGCCGAGCGGCGCGAGCGCCGCGCGCAGCGCGTCGCCGTAGAGCGGATCGACCGTCGTGTTCGTGACGATCGTCACCGACGAACCTTTGATGTGGGGAGCGAACAGCTCGGCGCGGCCGATCAGGCCGGCGCCAATGTGAATCGGGTAGGCGCGGTCGCCCAGATCGACGTTGACAGTAATCATGCTTGTAGCGGCTTGGCGACGACGCCCGCCAGTTCGAGTTGCATCAGCACCATGTTGACGAGACCGTTGACGGACGGGCGGCCCGTTTCGATCACGAAGTCCGCGCATTCGCGGTACAGCGGGTCGCGCACTTCGTAGAGCGCTTCGAGACGGGCCTTCGGATCGTCGGTCTGCAGCAGCGGACGGTTTTTGTCCTTGCGTGTGCGAAGCCACAGATCGTGCGGGTTGGCGCGCAGATAGACGACGATGCCGTTGCCTTTCAGGCATGCGCGATTCTCGGCCCGCAGCACCGCGCCGCCGCCCGTCGCGAGCACGATGTTCTCGCGCTGCGTGAGCTCGGCGATCATCTGCGCCTCGCGGTCGCGAAACCCGGCCTCGCCCTCCAGCTCGAAGATCACCGGAATGCGCGCGCCCGTGCGGGCCTCGATTTCGTGGTCGGAGTCGAAGAACGTCCTGTCGAGCCGGCGCGCGACCGCACGGCCCACGGTGGTCTTACCCGCTCCCATAAGGCCGACGAAAAATACGTTTGCATGTGGGTCCCGCGCTTGCAACGGCTTCCTCTGCTTCAATCTTGCTGGTGTGTGGCGCAGCTTACTGGCAAAGCGACTGCCTTGTCGAGCCTGCGCCACCCGCTTCCGGCCCCGATTTCTCGGCATTTTCGTCGGCTGTGCCGGGCGGGCCGCACCCTGCGCTGACGATCGTCGGCGTGATGAATACGACCAGCTCGCTACGCTGCTCGCGCTGCGCGCGATGCCGGAAAAGCGCGCCCAGAACCGGTATTTTGCCCAACAGCGGCACCCGCGTCACATCGTGCCGATGCAGCCGCTCATAGATCCCGCCGATCGCAACCGTGCCGCCGTCGTCGACTTCGACGCGCGTCTGCACGTGTTTCGTATGGATCGCGGGGCCGGCCGCGGTCGGTTCGCCGACGCTGTCCTTCGTCACGTCGAGGTCGAGCACGACGCGCCCGTCCGGCGTGATCTGCGGCTCGACCTCGAGCTTCAGCGTCGCGCGGCGGAACTGCACGCCCGTCACGCCGTTGCCGACCTTTGCCTGATACGGCAGCTCCGCGCCCTGCTCGACGAGCGCCTTCGCGCGATCGGCCGTCACGACGCGCGGGCTCGACACGATCTGGCCGCGCCCCTGCGCCTCCAACGCGCTCAGCTCGACGTCGAGCACGCGGCTGAGCGGCGCGGCGAGCAGCGTGAAGCCGGCCGTCGCCGCATCGAACCCGGCGAGCGGCCGCGCGGCCAGATCGAGCGCCGTGCGTGGGCCGGCCGGGGACGCGGCAGCTTCGGCCGCGGCCGGCCGCTCTTGCGCGCGCAACGCGAGCCGCGCGCCGAGATGACGCGAAAAGCCCTGCTCGCCCTCGACGATGCGCGCCTCGATGCGCACCTGCCGCGACGGCCGGTCGAGTGCCGCGATCAGATCGGCGATCTGGGCGATGCGCGGCGCAAGATCGGTGACGAACAGCAGGTTCGTGCGCGCATCGGCCGCCGCGGCACCGCGCTTCGACAGCAGGCGCTGGCCGGTCGCGCCGGCCAGCAGCCGCTGCACGTCCTGCGCACGCGCGTAGTGCAATTCGAACCGGCGGCTCTCGAGCGGCTCCAGATCGGCGGCACGCGCGTGCGTTTCGAAGCGCTCGCGCTCACGCACCGCCAGTTCGGCGGCCGGCGTCACCCAGACGATGTCGCCGCGCCGGGACATCGCGAGCCCGTGCGTGTCGAGCAGCGTGTCGAATGCATCGCGCCAGCGGACATTGTTCAGACGTAAGGTCACGGTGCCGCGAACCTGCTCGCTCACGACGATGTTCAGGCCCGTGAAGCGTGCGAATGCGTCGAAGGCGGCCGTCAGGTCCGCGCGCTGCAGGTTCAGCGAGATGCGGCGCGTATCGTCCGCATCGCCTGCGCGATGCGCGGCCGCGTCGTTCATGCGCGCAGGCGGCGGCAGCGGGATCGGCGGCCCTTCCAGCGCCGGTGCCGGCGCGGCCGGTTGCGCGTGCTGCGCGACGCGGGATGCGTGTTCGAACGGCGGCGGGCTCGCGCCCGGTGAGGCGGCTTCGTGCGTGCGGTCGGATTGGGCGTGCGACGCCGCGCGATCGGCCGCACCGTCGATTGCGTCATCGATCGCGCCGTCCGGCACGCCCGGCGGCAGCGGCGCCTCGCGCGCTTCAGCCATCGTCGAGGCGACCGGCCAGGCCGCAGGCAGCGGCGGCAACGCGGCGTTCGCCGCAGCCGCGCCGAGGCCGACGGCGCCGACTCCGATACCAAACCAGACCGCAATGCCGTACCGGTTGAGCTTCGTCACGAGCGGCCTCCGTCTTCGAGTGCGAGCCGCCGCGGGCCGTCCGACGTCGACAGCGTCACGGCGCCCGCATCGACGCGTGCAACGCGCAATGCACCGAGCGCGTCGCCGGCCCGCACGGCCGTGAAGCGGCCATCGCCGTCGTCGAACAGCACCAGCGCCGTGCGCATGTCGCGGATCAGCCCGGCAAGGCGCGGCAACCGCCCGTCGGCCATCGCGAACGCCTCCGCACCGCCGAACGGATCGCCATCCAGCGCAGGCGTTGCCGCGCCGCTGGACGCGATGCCGGGCAACGTCGGAAACACGTCGACCGACATGTCGATCCTCACGCCATCGGGACCGCGTTCGACACGCAGCGTCGCCGGCACCGCGAGCACCGAAAAATCCGCCAGCGCGCCGATTGCGCGCGCGGGCGCCGCCGGTTCGCCGGCTGCGACGAGCCGCACCGTACGGCGACCGTACGCTGCCGCACGGTCGGCCTTCAACGGTTCGATCGATATGACGTGCAGCCCGCGCGATGCAACGAGGTCGGCCAGCTCGAGCATGAGCGCGCCCCACTCGCGCACAGGCGGCGTACGGTCGCCGGCCGCGGCGCCCGGTCTCGCGTTTCGGTTCGGCGCGGCCGTTTCGAGCGCGTGCTCAAGGTCCGCGACACGCGTCCGTGCCGCCTGCAGAAGCGCGCCGCTGCGCGCGAGCCCGCTCCAGTCGGCCGCGTTCGACAGATGAATGCCGCCCGCCAGCACGACGGCGAACGCCAACGCGCAGCCGGCAGCATGCGCAGCGGCCGGCGACATGCGCCGCTTGATACGCGGCCATGCCGCGACGAGCGGGCCGCCTGCGGTCGCGATCGTCGTCATGCGCCGTCTCCCGGCGTCGCGCGCCGCGGCGTCGCATCGCGCCAGCGCACGTGCGCGGAAAACGCGATCGGCGCGCCCGCCGCAACGGGCGCCGCCGCCGACGCCGGTTTCAATGCATCGACGTCGATTCGCGCGTCGCGCTGCTCGCGCGCGACGCTGGCGAGCCAACGCGCACCCGCGCGGTAGCTCGCCGCGCGCACGTCGAGCACGACGCCGGAACGCGTCGCATGCAGCGCGTCGATGCGCACCGTGTCGTCGCGCACGTGCGCGAGTGTCGCGAGTAGCGCGCTCACGCGCCGGTGTGGCTCCGCCAGCTCGACTGCCTGCGCGTCGCGCTGCGTGACGGCGCCTGCCGTACGCGCGGCGCGCTTCGCCGCAGCGGCCTGCGGCTCCAGTTGCCGCAACCGTACGTCGAGACGCAGGCGCTCGGCGTCCATGTCGAGCCGCCGCCATGTGCAGCCGGCTGTCCATAGGCCGACGCCGAGCGCGGCGAGCAGGATCGCCGCACCGCACTGCGCCGCCTGACGCCGCCGCAGCGCACGCGCAACGCGCTCGCGGTACGGCAGCAGGTTGAAGCCGTCGAGCCGAAGCGGGCCGGCCGCACGCAAGCGCTTCGCGATCATTCCCACACCCCGCGCAGCGCAAGCCCGAACGCGACCGCGAACGCCGGCGCGCTCGGCACCCCGGCCGGCGCGATCGGACGCCCGTCCCACCCGGTACAGTCGAACGGCACCGACGTCGCGCCGAGCGCGTCGCCGATATCGGCCAGCGACAGGCCGAAGCGCGCGACACATCGCTCATCGCCGGCTACCAGCACGCAGCCAACCCGCTCTTGCGCACCTGCGCGCAACGCATCGGCCAACGCGCCCGGCATGTCGGCGGCCAGCGCGAGCATCGGCGCGGCGAGCGCGCCGTCGATGCGCCAGCCGCGCACGCCCGCATCGGAGAACCACAGCGCCGCGTACGGCCCCTGAGCGTCGAGCTCGAACTGCGCCGCGTAGCGCAGCGCGCGCAGTGCGGCGGCCGATTCGCTGTCGACGGCCGTCAGGTCGATCCCCGCTTGCGCGGCGACGTCGATCCGCCGTTCGAGCAACGCCAGCGGTGCGGCCG
This sequence comes from Burkholderia multivorans ATCC BAA-247, assembly GCF_000959525.1. Classification (NCBI taxonomy): domain Bacteria; kingdom Pseudomonadati; phylum Pseudomonadota; class Betaproteobacteria; order Burkholderiales; family Burkholderiaceae; genus Burkholderia; species Burkholderia multivorans. Next base: position 447,324 of record NZ_CP009832.1, on the reverse strand, counting down.
CGACCGCGATCTCCTGCGCGCACGCGCCGTCGTCGTGCCGCCAGTCGAACGCGATGCTGTCCGGCGCAAGCCCCGAGATGCGCTCGGCAGCCTGCCGCGCCGCATCGGCGATGTCGTCGCGCCCCGCCAGATCGAGCGTGGCCGTGCGCATCTCGTCGTCGCGCAGCGCCATCACGCCGCGCGTGTCGCAGCGCACGCCAGCGCCGGTGAGCCGCGCGACGGCAGCCGACAGCGCGCGCGCGACTGCCGCCCAGCGCGCATCGGCGCCCTCCGGCAGTGCGAGCGGTTCCCGCTCGAGCGCTTCAATCCGCACGTCGGCCACGCGGCCGCGCCGGCTCAGCACCACGATCCTGACCTCGCCCGCGCCGACGTCGATACCCGTCGATCGGTGCCTGCCCGGCACGAAGCGCGCCGCCGCCCATCGTCCTGTCATTCCAGCCTCCCGCGATCGTCGCAGCCCATGCCGCGATCCGAGGCCCGATTCTGGCGAGCAGTGCGCGCCGCCGACAGTCGACCGAACGGCCAATGGCGCACGAGCCGGCCGCCGGGCTATGCTGATCTCGGCACGGTCGCGCGGTTGCCCGGCCGCTTCCCCCGCGCCGGGGCCGCCTCCGGCGGGCAGCTATAATCGCGGGACTGTTTTCCGGTATGCCTATGCAATCCACGTCTCCTACGCCCCCGCCTCCGTCCCCGGAGCCGAAGAAGCGCCCCTGGTGGCAAAAAGCGCTGTTCGGCTTCGCCGCGATGTGCGTGGCGCTCGTCGTGGCCGGCGGCCTCGTGCTCGGCTATGCGCTCGTCGTCGCGTGGCCGAACATGCCGTCGCTCGACGCGCTGACCGACTATCGGCCGAAGGTGCCGCTGCGCATCTATACGTCCGATCACGTGCTGATCGGCGAATTCGGCGAGGAACGCCGCGACATCGTCCATTTCAAGGACGTCCCCGATTCGCTGAAAAAGGCGATCCTCGCGATCGAGGACGCGCGCTTCTACGATCACGGCGGCGTCGACCTCACCGGCATCCTCCGCGCAGGCGTCGTCGCGCTGACGAACGGCCACGCGACACAGGGCGCGAGTACGATCACGATGCAGGTCGCGCGCAACTTCTTCCTGTCGAGCGAGAAGACGTACACGCGCAAGATCTACGAGATGCTGCTCGCGTACCGGATCGAGCGCGCGCTCACGAAAGATCAGATTCTCGAGGTCTATATGAATCAGATCTATCTCGGCCAGCGCGCGTACGGCTTCGCGAGCGCCGCGCGCGTCTATTTCGGCAAGGACCTGAAAGACATCACGCTCGCCGAAGCGGCGATGCTGGCGGGGCTGCCGAAGGCGCCGTCCGCGTACAACCCGGTCGTCAATCCGAAGCGCGCGAAGGTGCGCCAGGAGTACATCCTGCAGCGGATGCTCGAGCTGAACTTCATCACGCGCGAGCAGTACGACGAAGCCGTCGCGCAGCCGCTCGTCGTCAAGGGCGCGGGTCGCGAGTACAGCGTGCATGCCGAATACGTCGCGGAAATGGTGCGTCAGATGATGTATGCGCAATACCGCGAGGAAACCTACACGCGCGGCTTCAACGTCATCACGACGATCGATTCCGCCGATCAGCAGGTTGCGTATACCGCGCTGCGCAAGGGCATCATGGATTACGAGCGGCGCCACGGCTATCGCGGGCCGGAAGGTTTCATCGAGCTACCTTCGGCCGCGGACGAGCGCGAACAGGCCATCGACGACGCGCTGCTCGAGCACCCGGACAACGGCGAGCTGATCGCGGCCGTCGTCACGGCCGCGAGCCCGCGCCAGATCACCGTCGCGTTCATCGACGGCAGCAGCGCGACGATCGAAGGCGAGAACCTGCGCTTCGCGGCCGGCGCACTGTCGGCGAACGCGCAGCCGAACCGTCGCATTCGTCCGGGCGCAATCGTTCGCGTCGTGAAAAACGACGCGGGCAAATGGTCGATCACGCAGTTGCCGCAGGTCGAAGGCGCGTTCATCTCGATCGTGCCGCAGGACGGCGCGATCCGCTCGCTGGTCGGCGGGTTCGACTACAACAAGAACAAGTTCAACCACGTGACGCAGGCGTGGCGGCAACCCGGTTCGTCGTTCAAGCCGTTCATCTACTCGGCATCGCTCGACAAGGGGCTCGGGCCGGCCACGGTCATCAACGACGGGCCGCTCTATTTCAGCGCGGCCGAAACCGGCGGCCAGCCCTGGGAGCCGAAGAACTACGGCGGCGGCTTCGAAGGGCCGATGTCGATGCGCACCGCGCTGCAGCGCTCGCGCAACCTCGTGTCGATCCGGATCCTCAATCACATCGGCACGAAGTATGCGCAGCAGTACATCACGCGGTTCGGCTTCGACGCCGATCGCCATCCGGCCTATCTGCCGATGGCGCTCGGCGCCGGCCTCGTCACGCCGCTGCAGATGGCCGGCGCGTATTCGGTGTTCGCGAACGGCGGCTATCGCGTGAACCCGTATCTGATCGCGGAAGTCACCGATCCGAACGGTGCGATCGTCGCGCGTGCACAACCGCTCATGGCCGAGCAGAATGCGCCGCGCGCGATCGATGCGCGCAACGCGTACGTGATGAACAGCCTGTTGCAGAGCGTCGCGCAGCGCGGCACCGGCGCGAAGACCAACGTGCTCAAGCGCACCGATCTCGCGGGCAAGACCGGCACGACCAACGATTCGCACGATGCGTGGTTCGCCGGTTATCAGCACACGCTCGCCGCGATCGCGTGGATCGGCTACGACAATCCGCGCAGCCTCGGCGATCGCGAAACCGGCGGCGGCCTCGCGCTGCCGGTGTGGATCGACTACATGGGTGCGGCGCTCAAGGGCGTGCCCGACTTCAAGCCGACGATGCCCGACGGCGTCGAATCGCTCGGCGGCGAGCTGTATTTCACCGACTTCACGCCCGGCCACGGCTTCGTGTCGACCGTCGGTGTGCCGCAGGCGCCCGCATCGCAAGAGGTCGACGATGCCGTGCCGCATGTCGACGAGCAGGAAAAGCAGGACATCATGAACCTGTTCCGCGGCCACTGATCGGCGGCCCCGGCATGAGAAAAGCGCCCCGCGGGGCGCTTTTTTCTTATCCGGCGATGCACGCACGCACCGGCGGCGCCGGCGCCTACCGCGTCACGCGGTGAACGTGATCGGCAGCCCGGCCTGCTGCGTCGCGTACTCGCTCAGCGCGGCGAAGAATTCGGTGCCGGTGCGCGTATCGCGCCATGCGCCGTCGACGTAGCGATAGTGGAAACCGCCCGCCTTCGCGGCGATCCACACTTCCTTCATCGGCGGCTGCAGATTCACGATGATCTTCGAGCCGTTCTCGAAGGTGAGCGTCAGAACGCTGCCGTTGCGTTCCAGATCGATGTCGTGATCGCCGTCGTTCGCGGCGTCGACGGTACGCTCGACGGCCGCCAGCACGGCCTCGGCACGGGTCAGGTATTCGGTATCGGACATGCTAAACTCTATCGGTTCAATTGTTCAGGGACGATCATGCGAGTCGTTTTCCGGATGAGCGCGATTGTAGCGGCTTTGGCGATTCTTGCCGGCTGCGGCCAACGCGGCCCGCTCTATCTGCCTACCGTGCCGCCGCTGCCGCAAAAGCCGATCCAGCAGCAAGACACGCCGCCGTCGGACGTCGCACCGACCGACGAAAACGCGTCCGACACGCCCGACTCGTCCGGCACACCGCTGACGCTGTCGCCGGAGCTGTCCGACGGCACCGCGAAAGCGCCCGCCGCCGCTTCGGGCACGTCCGTGCACTAAAAGCATCTGCGCGGCGCGCTCGCTACAGAAGGCGATGACGTTCCGTCATCGCCTTTCGTTTTTCTGCGCATCGCGCGCCGCATGCAAGCGCCGCACGGCCCACGCAATCAGCCGCCAGCCGAGCAGCGCCGCGACGATCGCCGCATAGAGTTTCGGCTGCGCGAGATCGTGCTTGCCGGCCCGCATCCACCAGAAGTGCAGCACCGCGCACGCAGCGATCGCATAGATCGCGCGGTGCAGCGTCGCCCAGTGCCGGCCGAGCCGGCGCACCATCGCGCGCGGCGACGTCGCCGCAAGCGGGATCAGCAGCACGAACGCGGCGAAGCCGACCGTGATGAACGGCCGCTTGCCGACGTCCTTCAGAATCGCCGCCACATCGAACCACTTGTCGAACCAGAAGTAGGTGGCGAAGTGCAGCGTCGCGTAGAAGAACGCGAACAGGCCGATCATCCGGCGAAAGCGCAGCAGCGCAGTCACGCCCGTCACGCGCCGCAGCGGCGTGATCGCGAGCGTCACGCAGAGCATCACGAGCGTCCACAGGCCCGTCGAGCGCGTGACGAATTCGATCGGATTCGCGCCGAGGCGGTCCGTCATCCCGAACAGCACGAGCCGCGCAAGCGGATAAAGGCCTGCCGCGAAAACCAGTACCTTGGCCGCAGCGAGCCAGCGCGGCACGGCCGTACGCGCGGCGCCGGACGCCACGCGCGAGCGCGCGGTATGCGAAGACGAAAGAGGTGTCGGCGTCATGTCCTGTCGCACCCGTGCACTCAGAAGTTCTTCTTCAGGTCCATGCCCTGATACATCGACGCGACAAGATCGCCGTAGCCGTTGAACATCAGCGTCTTGCGCTTCGGCGTGAAAAAGCCGTCTTCGCCGATACGACGCTCGGTCGCCTGACTCCAGCGCGGATGGTCGACGTCCGGATTGACGTTCGAATAGAACCCGTATTCGTTCGGCGCGTACGTGTTCCAGCTCGTCTTCGGCTGCTTGTCGACGAAGCGGATCTTCACGAGCGATTTCGCACTCTTGAAGCCGTACTTCCACGGCACGACGACGCGCACCGGCGCGCCGTTCTGGTTCGGCAGCACCTGGCCGTAGACACCCATCGTCAGCAGCGTCAGCGGATGCATCGCCTCGTCCATCCGCAGCCCTTCCGAGTACGGCCAGTCGAGCACCGGCGTCGACAGCCCCGGCATCTGCGACGGATCGGCAAGCGTGACGAACTGCACATATTTCGCGTTGCCGGTCGGCTGCACGCGCTTGATCAGCTCCGACAGCGGCACGCCGATCCACGGAATCACCATCGACCATCCTTCGACGCAGCGCAGCCGGTACACGCGCTCCTCGAGCGGCGCGAGCTTCGGCAACTCGTCGATGTCGAACACCTTCGGATGCAGCACGTCGCCCTCGACGCTCACGCGCCACGGACGCGGCCGTAGCGTGCCGGCGTTCTGCGCGGGATCGCCCTTGTCGGTGCCGAATTCGTAGAAGTTGTTGTAGGAGGTGATGTCCTTGAACGGCGTGACCTTGTCGGCCGCGACGAACTTCGCGTTCGTTTTCGCCGCGAGCTTGGCCGCACGCGCGTCGGGCGACGCGTACGCGGCGAACGCCGCGCCGCTGCCGCCGAGCAGCCCGCCCGCCGCCGCGGCGCCGGCGGCCTGCAGCACGCGCCGGCGATGCTCGAACAGCGCGCGCGGCGTGATCTCGCTGCGCGCGATATCGTCGCCCGTCAGCAGGTGACGGAAAGAACGTTTGATCCACATCGTGCTGCTCCTTTGCGCGCGCTGGCGCACGCCTCATCCGCATTCGACCGGCGCCGCCGGGCGCCGTTCTGCACGCGCTGCGCGCGCGCATTACAAAAGAAAACCGCCGGGCACGCGGTGCGCCGGCGGTCTTTTGTCTGACGAGCGTCGAAACCCTTACAGCTTGCCGTAGCTATGCAGCCCGGACAGGAACATGTTGACGCCGAGGAACGCGAACGTCGTCACGAGCAGGCCCGTGAGCGCCCACCACGCAGCCACCGCGCCGCGCAGCCCCTTCATCAACCGCATGTGCAGCCACGCCGCGTAGTTCAGCCACACGATCAGCGCCCAGGTTTCTTTCGGATCCCAGCTCCAGTAGCCGCCCCAGGCTTCGGCCGCCCACAGCGCGCCGAGGATCGTCGCGATCGTGAAGAACGCGAAGCCGACCGCGATCGACTTGTACATCACGTCGTCGAGCACCTCCAGCGTGGGCAGACGGTCGGCGAGCACGCCGCGCTCCTTCATCAGATAGGCGACCGACACCATCGCCGACAGCGCGAAGCTGCCATAGCCGATGAAGTTCGCCGGCACGTGGATCTTCATCCACCAGCTCTGCAGCGCCGGCACCAGCGGCTGGATCTGCTGCGCATCGCGCGCGACCGAGTACCACATCAGGAAGCCGACCGCCGCGCTGATGACCAGCAGCACGAACGCGCCGAGCGCACGCGTGCCGTAGTGGCCTTCGTAATAGAGATAGAGCAGCGCGGTGATCAGGCTGAACAGCACGAACACTTCGTACAGGTTCGACACGGGGATATGCCCGACGTCGGCGCCGATCAGGTAGGACTCGTACCAGCGCACCATCAGGCCCGTGAAGCCCATCAGCACCGCGACCCACGTAAGCTTCTGGCCGATCGCCGATCCCGTTGCCGAACGCGCCAGCAGGCCGATCCAGTAGAACAGCGTCGCGAGCACGAACAGCGCGCTCATCCACAGGATCGCCGACTGGCTCGACAGGAAGTACTTGAGGAAGAACGCGGAATCGGCGCGCGCGAGATCGCCCTGATAGATCTGGATCGACAGCAGCGACAGCACGGCGATCGACGCCATCATCAGCCGGGCCGGCTTCCACCGCCAGCCGAGCGCGACGAGCGCCGGCACCGTGCCGATCAGCACGGCCTTGTCGTAGTAATCCATGTGCGCGTTGTAGTGCACGAGCGCATAGCCCGCGCCCACGACAAGCGCCAAGGCGAACAGCCAGTCGAGCGGCGACAGGCGCGCGAGGAACGGACGCTCGTCGAACGACGCGGCCGGAGCCGGCGCCTTGGCCGACGCCGGACGGGAAGAGGAGACTTGAGTGAGATCCATGATGTTACCGGGTGGAATTCTCGGAATCGGAATCGCCGCCGACGGGCGGACGCGCCGCTGAAGCGGCACCGGCCGGCGCGGCATCGCGCGGTGCGGCGTGCAACGCGGCGCCCGCCGCATCGCGCGTCTGCACGAATTCTTTCTCGAAATCGAAGGTCTTGCGGGCCGTGGACATCGCCATCACCACGTCGACGCCGGAGCCGGCGTCCTTCAGCCAGAACCACAGACGCCGCTCGCGCACATAGAACATCGCGAAGATGCCGGCGACCAACAGCAGGCTGCCAAGATACACCAGATTCTTGCCGGGTGCGCGCGTCAGCTGAAATACCGAAGCTTGCACCTGCTTGAAGGAGTCGAGCTGCAGATAGACGGGCGCGCCATACAAAAAGCTGTCGGACAGCGCGTTGAGCGCGTTCTGCACGAAGCGGAGCGTGTCGTTGCCCTGCTGCGCGGCCGGCTCGCCGGCGCGCTCGCGCGCGATCTGCCAGACCTCCCACATCGAGCCTTCGAGCATGCGCAGCATCAGGTTCGCGGCCTTCTCCTGCTCGGCCTTCGGCACCGAACGGTCGATGAACGTCGCGACGGCCTGGAAGCCGCCGATCGGCTGGCCGTCCGCGCCGCGGCCGACGCTGTCGTCGCTCGCCGCGAAAAGGGTCAGCACCTTCTGCGCGCTGTCCTGCAGGCGCGCGCGCAGCGACGCGTCCGTGCCCGGCAGCGAACGCTGCGCGAAGCGCGCGGCCGCTTCCGCGCGCACGGCCGGATCCTCGAGCGCCGCGCGCAGACGCATCCATTCGCCGATCGAATCCTGGCCGTCGGCCGGAATCCGCATATAGCGGAACGGATCGTTCGGGCTCGAGCGCACGCCCGCGAGGAACACGCGCTCGCCGTTCATGTCCACGGGCAGCATGTAGTTGTTGAATTCGCGCGCCTGACCGTCCTTGCCGCGGATCTTGTACTGCACCGACGGCCCGATGTTGTGCAGTTGCATCGGCTTCGAGGTCTTCGCGCCCGAGCCGAGCCGCTCGTCGAACGCCTCCTTCAGCGATGCGGTCTTCGCGACGCCGCGCACGTCCGGCTTGCCGTTCGCGTCCGCCATGTTCTCGACGTTGATTGCGCGGAAATCGGCGAACTCGATCGTGTCGCCGTCGACGCCCGGCATCTGCAGCGGCGTCGAGCTGCCGATCGTGCCCTGCACCGCGAACGGCTTCGCGCTGCCGCCCGTCATCGGATAGGCCGTCATCTGCATCTGCGAGCCGCCGTCCTGGAAGCTCGACTGATAGATCGACACGCCCTTGTACGTGAACGGCTTGTTGACCTCGACGCGCGCCGGAATCTTGCGGCCCGTCTCGCGATCGATCACGACGATGTCGCTCGCGAACAGCTTCGGCATGCCGGTCGAGTAGTAGTCGACGATGAACTTGTTCAGCTGGATCGAGAACGGCAGATCCTGGATCAGCGAGCCGCTCGGCTGGTTCAGGATCGCGGTCGACACGAACTGGCCCTCGGGCACCCAGGCGTAGCCGCGGAACGTCGGGTTCGACGCGGACAGCCGGTGATCGGCCGAAATCTCGCTGATCGTCGCGCTCGTGTTGACGGGGCTCTTGCCGAACATCCACATCTGGAATTTGATGGGCAGATTGCTGTCGAGCAGCCCGCCGATACAGATCACGACGATCGCGAGGTGCGCGGAGATGTAGCCCCACTTCGTCATCGCGCCGCGCTTCGCGGAGATCAGCGTCGCGCCGTCGGTTTCGCGCACGACGTGCTTGTAGCCGGCCTTCGCGACGAACGCGGCGAGCGCCGCCGCCGCGGCCGCACGCGTGCCGCTCGCCGAATACTCGGCCTTGTGATGGAACGCACGCAGGCTGCCTTCACGGACCTTGTCCTTCCAGCTTTTCGCGTCGGCGAGCATCTTCGGCGCGTTGCGGATCACGCACAGCGAGATCGACACGACGAGGAAGATCAGGATCAGCATGAACCACCACGCGCTGTACACGTTGTACAGGCCGAGCGCGCGGAAGATGTCGGCCCAGAACGGGCCGAACTGGTTCACGTAGTTCGGATAAGGATCGTCCTGGGTGAGGACGGTGCCGATGATGCTCGCGATCGACAGCACGACCAGCAGCGCGATCGCGAAGCGCATCGAGCTGAGCAGCTCGACCGCGCGCTTCGACGCACCATGACCCGACTTCGACTGCAACCCCGACGTGGTAACGCTCATTCAAACTCCGACTGACAACAAAAAAGGGCAAGGCGGCCGCAACGACGCGGCGCCCCACCCTTTTCTTGTTCTGACTCCGGCCGCCCTTCGGACGCCCGGTCACTCCGTTCGCATCGAACCGCTCAATGCAGGCCGGCGATGTAATCCGCGACGGCCTTGATCTCGCTGTCCGACAGACGCGATGCGATCTGATGCATCGCCTCGTTGTTGTTCCGCGCGCCGGCACCCTGCTGGAACGCGGTCAACTGGGCCACCGTGTAGTCGGCCCATTGCCCCGACAGACGCGGATACTGAACCGGAATGCCCTGCCCGGTCGGCCCGTGGCAGCTCGCGCAGGCGGGCACGCCCTTGTCCGCGATGCCGCCGCGATAGATCTTCTGGCCGAGCGCCACGGTGGCCGCGTTGCGCGCGGTGCCGGGCTTGGCCGCTTGCGATCCGTAATACGCGGCGACGTTGCGCATGTCGTCCGGACTCAGCGCGCTGGCGAATCCGACCATCACCGCGTTGTTGCGCGCCGGCCCCTTCGCGCCCGGCTGCGCCTTGAAGTCGTTCAACTGCTTGACCAGATATTCGGGATGCTGACCGGCGAGCTTCGGGAAATTGCCCGAGGCGCTGTTGCCGTCGGCGCCGTGGCACGACGCGCATACCTGCCCGGCGATCGCCTTGCCGCGCTCCAGATCCGGCTTGGCCGCATCCGCCGCGCTTGCCTCTGCTACGAAACCTACGAACCCTGCTGCAACCTGAAGCACCATCAGAGACTTGCACAGTCGATTCATTCGCACACCCTGTTTCGTCTTGTGGGAATTTGAGGTTCTGCAAAAAACGACGGCGTTCAGTCTACCGCAGAAGCCGCATAAAAGTGCGACGCAGGCGCCCCGGGGCCTTCGGTAAAACCGCCGTATTGTACAATATCGCGCTGAAAGCCCCCGCGCCTATCGGGGCTACCCCGCCTCCACCAAGCGGCTCGCGCCGCCCGTCCGTCCGGTTCCCATGGCCTTTCTGCTCCATCAAGCCCGCTTCTATACGACCGTCAATCACCTGCGCGATCTGCCGCCCACGGTGCAGCCGGAAGTCGCATTCGCGGGCCGCTCGAACGCCGGCAAGTCGACGGCGATCAACGTGCTGTGCAACCAGAAACGACTGGCATTCGCGTCGAAAACGCCCGGCCGCACGCAGCACATCAACTACTTCTCGGTCGGGCCGGCCGCGGAACCGGTCGCGAATCTCGTCGATCTGCCCGGCTACGGCTACGCCGAAGTGCCCGGCGCCGCGAAGGCGCACTGGGAGATGCTGCTGTCCACCTATCTCGCGACGCGCTCGCAGCTCTGCGGGCTGATTCTCATGATGGACTCGCGCCGTCCGCTGACCGAACTCGATCGCCGGATGATCGAATGGTTCGCGCCGACCGGCAAGCCGATCCATACCTTGCTGACGAAGTGCGACAAATTGACGCGGCAGGAAAGCATCAACGCCCTGCGCACGACGCAAAAGGGGCTGGATGCCTATCGCGATCAGGGTGTCCAGGGCAAGCTGACGGTGCAGCTGTTCTCGGCGCTCAAGCGCACGGGCCTCGATGAAGCGCATGCGTTGATCGAGAGCTGGGTGCGGCCGTCCGTCGCCGACGAAAAAAACGAGCCTGTAGCACAATGAACGGCAACGCGCGGCGGGATCGGCCGCGCGCACCTGAGAGCGCCTGCGATTCGGACGGCTCATAAAAAAACCCGCCGTCGAACGGCGGGTCAAACAGCCTAATCGAAAAACGACAGGCACCCGCTCAGGGAGGAGAAGCGGGGAGCGCCGCGCATCGCGCGTCGCCCGATCGCTATCATATACCAACGCCCCCGAAAATGACCTAAGGGTTCCGTAAGGTCTTATTGCCCTGATTTCTGCCAATTCGTCATGAGTTTCCATCCGCTTCATCGTCCGCGCCGGATGCGCCGCGACGATTTCTCCCGGCGCCTGATGCGCGAAAACCGCCTGACCACCGACGATCTGATCTACCCCGTGTTCGTCGTCGAAGGCACGAACGAGCGGCAGCCCGTGCCGTCGATGCCCGGCGTCGAGCGCGTATCGGTCGATCTGCTGATGCATGTGGCCGAGCAATGCGTCGAACTCGGCGTGCCGGTGCTGTCGCTGTTCCCCGCGATCGAGCCTGCGCTGAAGACGCCGGACGGCCGCGAGGCGGCCAATCCCGAAGGCTTGATTCCGCGCGCGGTGCGTGAACTGAAGAAGCGCTTCCCCGAACTCGGCGTGCTGACCGACGTCGCACTCGATCCGTACACGAGCCACGGCCAGGACGGCGTGCTCGACGAGAACGGCTACGTGATCAACGACGACACGATCGAGATCCTCATCGAGCAGGCGCGCGCGCAGGCCGAAGCCGGCGTCGACATCGTCGCGCCGTCGGACATGATGGATGGGCGCATTGGCGCGATCCGCGAGATGCTCGAAAGCGACGGGCATATCCATACGCGCATCATGGCGTACTCGGCCAAGTTCGCGTCCGCGTTCTACGGCCCGTTCCGCGATGCGGTCGGCTCGGCGTCCAATCTCGGCAAGGGCAACAAGATGACCTACCAGATGGATCCCGCGAACACCGACGAAGCGCTGCGCGAAGTGCGTCTCGACATCGACGAAGGCGCCGACATGGTGATGGTCAAGCCCGGCATGCCGTATCTCGACATCGTGCGCCGCGTGAAGGACGAATTCCGCTTCCCGACTTACGTCTATCAGGTGAGCGGCGAATACGCGATGCTGAAGGCCGCCGCGATGAACGGCTGGCTCGACCACGACAAGGTCGTGCTCGAATCGCTGCTCGCGTTCAAGCGCGCGGGCGCCGACGGCGTGCTCACGTACTTTGCGCTCGACGCCGCGCGTCTGCTGAAAGCGCAACGCTGATCGGCGCGCCCTGCGCGGCTGCAAAACGAAACGGCGGAACACTTCGGTGTTCCGCCGTTTTTTTGTGCGCGCCCGATCGCGTGCGGCGACATCGCCTGGCGTGCGGTTCGTTCGTTATACGGTCGGCACGGCCGCGCGATCGAGGCTGCGCAGGAACGTCTCCGCGGCCTGATAGCCGACCACGCGCGCGATTTCCTTGCCGTTGCGATCGAAGAAGATGATGCCCGGCGGCCCGAACAGGCCGAAGCGCTTGAGCAGCGCCTGATCGTCCGCATTGTTGGCCGTCACGTCCGCACGCACGAGATGCAGCTGCGCGAGCCGCGCCTGCACGCGCGCGTCGGTAAACGTCAAGTGCTCCATCTCCTTGCAGCTCACGCACCAGTCGGCGTAGAAGTCGAGCATCACCGGCTGCGCGGAACTCTTCAGCAGCGCATCGAGCTCGCCGCTCGAGCGCACTGACGCGAATGCCGGACCCTCGTGCGCCGCGGCCGCCGCTGCATCGTTGCCGGTCGCCGCCGCGCGCGACGCGAGCACCGCGAGCGGCTTCACCGGATCGGTCGAACCGGCGGCGAGGCCGACGAGCAGCGTCGCGGCCCAGATCGCGAGCGCCGCGCCCAGACCGCGTCCGAGCCGGCGCCAGATCGAGGCGGCACCCGCATTCGGCGTGAACAGCCCGAGCGCCGCCGCGGCGACGAGCAGCCACAGCGCGGCCAGCATCATCTTCAATCCGCCGCCGAGCACCGGCCATACGATCCACAGCGCGGCCGCGAGCAGCACGATCCCGAAGAACACCTTCACGCCGTCCATCCACGCGCCCGCGCGCGGCAGCAGCGTACCGGCACCCACGCCGACGACGAGCAGCGGCACGCCGAGCCCCATCCCCATCGCGAACAACGCGGCGCCGCCGAGCCATGCGTTGCCCGTATGCGCGATGAACGCGAGGACCGCGAACAGCGGCGCCGTCATGCATGCGCCGACGACGAGCGCCGACAGCGCGCCCATCGCCGCGACCGCCGCGAAGTGACCGCCCTGACGCGCGCCGGACGCTTCGGCCGCACCGTTCTGCCAGCGCTGCGGCAACGCGATGTCCTTGCCGGAGATCAGCGATACCGCGAACGCGGTCAGCAGCATGGCGAATGCGCCGAGCACCCACGGGTTCTGCAGCCATGCACCGAGGCTCTGGCCGATCAGCGCCGCGGCGATCCCGAGCACCGTATAGACGAGCGCCATGCCGACCACGTACGTGAGCGACAGCGCGAAGCCGCGTGCGTGCGTCGCCCGCGTGCCCTGGCCGATGATGATCGCCGACACGATCGGGATCATCGGATACGAACACGGCAGCAGGCTCAGCACGACGCCTGCGACGAAGTACAACGCGACGATCGTGAAGAAGCCCCGCCCTTCGAGCAGCGACTGCGCGAAATCGGCGCTCGTGACCTTGTCGAACCAGCTGCCCTGCGCGGCCGTATTGCCCGCCGCATTCGACGCAGTGCCGAGCGCGGCGCCGTCGATCTTCACGACATGCTCGGCGGGCGGATAGCAGATGCCTTCGTCCGCGCAGCCCTGCGACGTGACGGCGAGCTCGAACGGCCCGGCCGCCTGCTTCACCGGCACGTGGATCACGACGTCGCCGCGATACGTCTCGACGTTCTTTCCGAAGGTCTGGTCGAACTTCACATGGCCGGCGGGCAGTTGCGGCTCGCCGAGCGTCGCCTGGCCGCTTTTCACCGCGAACGCGAATCGCTCGCGGTAGAGGTAGTAGCCGTCCGCGACCTTGAAGCGGACGTCGACCTGCCCCGGCGCTTCGCTGGCGCTGAACTTGAACGCGACCGCCGGATCGAGGAAATCGTCGGCCGCGCGTGCGATCGACATGCCGCCCAGCATGCACAGCACCGACAACAGGAATGCGAGGAATTGCAGCGCACGCGCGCGCACGGGAAGCGCCATACCGTTAAACATGAAAGAGACGTTGAGTTTCGCCGGCCACCCACTGACCGTAGGCGTCGGATGCGGTCGCCTGCCACGACAGGATTTCGGGCGTGTCGTACGGATGATGCGCGACGATAAACCGCTCCAGTTCGAGCGCGCGAACGGCGCTCGTCTTGAACAGCAGCTGGATCTCGTCGGCGGTCTCGACCTTGCCCTGCCAGTGATAGCGCGACTTGATCGCGCCGAGTTCCGACACGCACGCGGCGAGCCGCGCACCGAGCGCACCGTCGGCCAGCGTCGCGGCGGTCGCGGCATCCGGCACCGTCGTCAGCATCAGTACTACCACCATTCGCGCCCTCCTGATTCGCTCGCGGGGCCGGCGCGCATCCGGCGACGGCAACTCGCCGCACGCCGCGGCCCACGCTTGTCGCCCCGTATCGTAGCGCAGCGCGAGCGCGGCTGCCGGCGGCACGCTGCGACAATCGATCGCAGCCGGCGCCCGAAAAACAAAAAGGGCCAAGCAATCGCTCAGCCCTTTCGGTTACTGCTTCGTACCGAAGCTTATTCCGCTTCTTGCACGTTTTCCGTTTCGTCGACTTCCGGACGATCCAGCAGTTCGACCAGTGCCATCGGTGCGTTGTCGCCGACGCGGAAACCGAACTTCAGGATACGCAGGTAGCCGCCCGGACGGTTCGCGAAACGCGGACCGAGCACGTCGAACAGCTTCGCGACCGAATCGCGATCGCGCAGGCGGTTGAACGCCAGGCGACGGTTCGCGAGCGACGGCTTCTTGCCGAGGGTGATCAGCGGCTCGACGACTTTACGGAGTTCCTTCGCCTTCGGCAGCGTCGTCTTGATGACTTCGTGCTCGATCAGCGAGTTGGACATGTTGCGGAGCATAGCCAGACGGTGGCTGCTCGTGCGGTTCAGTTTCCGCAGACCATGACGATGGCGCATTTCAGTTTCCTTGATTCAAAGTTTTGATCCAGCTCTTCTATCGCACCCCGAACGGGCGCACGGGCCGGTAACGAAAAAAAGCAAGATGCGGATTTTAAAGGAAAATCCGCATCTTTGCCAGCTTCAGCAACTACCGCGCTTACTTGTCGAGACCAGCCGGCGGCCAGTTCTCGAGCTTCATGCCCAGCGTCAGGCCGCGCGATGCGAGCACTTCCTTGATCTCGTTCAGCGACTTGCGACCGAGGTTCGGCGTCTTCAGCAGCTCGTTTTCCGTGCGCTGGATCAGATCGCCGATGTAGTAGATGTTCTCGGCCTTCAGGCAGTTCGCGGAACGGACCGTCAGCTCGAGATCGTCCACCGGACGCAGCAGGATCGGATCGATCTGCGGTGCGCGCGACGGTGCCTCGGCAGCGGTTTCCGTGCCTTCCAGCGCCGCGAACACGGACAGCTGGTCGACGAGGATGCGCGCCGATTGACGGATCGCCTCTTCCGGCGTGATCACGCCGGTCGTTTCGATGTTCATCACGAGCTTGTCGAGGTCGGTACGCTGCTCGACACGCGCGCTTTCGACCGCGTAACTCACGCGGCGAACCGGCGAGAACGATGCGTCGAGCACGATGCGGCCGATGATCTTGGCCGTGTCTTCGCCATAGCGACGGACGTTGCCCGGCACATAGCCGCGCCCCTTCTCGACCTTGATCTGCACGTCGAGCTTGCCGCCCTTCGACAGATGCGCGATCACGTGATCCGGGTTGATGACTTCGCAATCGTGCGCCAGCTCGATATCGCCGGCGGTGACGACGCCCTCACCTTCCTTGCGCAGGGTCACCGTCACTTCGTCGCGGTTGTGCAGCTTGAACACCACGCCCTTCAGGTTCAGCAGCAGGTTGACGACGTCCTCTTGCACACCATCGAGCGTCGAATACTCGTGCACCACGCCCGCAATCGTGACTTCCGTCGGCGCGTAACCGACCATCGACGACAGCAGCACGCGACGGAGCGCATTGCCCAAGGTGTGGCCGTAGCCGCGCTCGAACGGCTCCATGACCACCTTCGCATGGTTCTCGCCCAGCGATTCCACGGCGATGATCTTGGGTTTCAACAAACTGGTTTGCATAGGTTTTCCTTTTCAATACCCTCGGCTCGTTACACCGATAAGGCTGACCGGTAACACCCTGAAAATAAACAGCCGAGGTCACCCCTTGCTGCACGCAATCGGGGTACCTCGGCCGTCAATCGGATTAACGCGAATACAATTCGACGATCAGGCTTTCGTTGATGTCGCCGCCGATGTCGGCGCGTTCCGGCACTTGCTTGAACGTACCTTCGAACTTCTTCGCATCGACTGCAACCCAGCTCGGCATGCCGCCTTGCTCGGCCAGCGACAGCGCTTCGATGATACGTGCCTGCTTCTTCGCCTTTTCGCGGATCGCGATGACGTCGCCTGCCTTCACTTGCTGCGACGGCACGTTCGCGACGATGCCGTTCACCGTGATCGACTTGTGGCTGACGAGCTGACGCGCTTCAGCGCGGGTCGAGCCGAAGCCCATGCGATACACGACGTTGTCGAGGCGCGATTCGAGCAGTTGCAGCAGGTTTTCACCCGTGTTGCCCTTGCGGCGGTCGGCTTCGGCGAAGTAGCGGCGGAACTGACGCTCCAGCACGCCGTAGATACGCTTGACCTTTTGCTTTTCACGCAGCTGCGTGCCGTAGTCGGACGTACGTGCGCCCGAGGTACGGCCGTGCTGACCCGGCTTGCTGTCGAGCTTGCACTTGTCGGCGAGCGAGCGACGCGCGCTCTTCAGGAACAGGTCGGTGCCTTCACGGCGGGACAGCTTGGCTTTAGGGCCGATATAACGTGCCACTTTGCATTCCTTTTATCAATCGGTCACGCGGATCGGAATCCGCGCTAGTCCGCTCCCTTTGGGGCGAACGGTGGGCTTAGTCAATCAAAAAAGCAACGCCCGTCGACGCGGCGCGGCGACAGGCAATGCGCCAGCACGAACGTGCCAGCACATCCTTAGATACGACGACGCTTCGGCGGACGGCAGCCGTTGTGCGGAATCGGGGTGACGTCCGAAATCGCGGTGATCTTGATGCCGAGGCCGTGCAGCGCGCGCACTGCCGACTCGCGACCCGGGCCCGGGCCCTTGATCCGCACTTCCAGATTCTTCACGCCGTATTCCATCGCGACGCGGCCAGCCGACTCGGCTGCGACCTGAGCAGCGAACGGCGTCGATTTGCGCGAGCCCTTGAAGCCCTGACCGCCCGACGTCGCCCATGCCAGTGCGTTGCCTTGGCGATCGGTGATCGTGATGATCGTGTTGTTGAACGACGCGTGAACGTGAACCACGCCTTCAGCGACGTTCTTCTTAACCTTCTTGCGAACGCGTTGCGCCGCGGTGTTCGAAGCCTTAGCCATTACGTTTTCCTGTAACTGTCAGTTCCGCTTACTTCTTCAGCGCTTGCGCTGCACGACGCGGACCCTTGCGGGTACGTGCGTTCGTACGCGTACGCTGACCGCGCATCGGCAGGCCCTTGCGATGACGAACGCCACGGTAGCAACCGAGATCCATCAGGCGCTTGATGTTCATCGTCACTTCACGGCGCAGATCGCCTTCGACGACAAACTTGCCCACTTCTTCACGCAGCTTTTCCAAGTCTGCGTCGGTCAGATCCTTGACCTTCTTCGAAAAATCGACGCCAGCTGCCACGCAGATGCTGCGCGAACGGGTGCGGCCGATACCGAAGATTGCCGTCAGGCCGATCTCGGTATGCTGGTGATTCGGGATGTTAACCCCTGCGATACGAGCCATTGTTTTTCCTCAAACAAAAAGCGCAAACAAACGCGCGGTCAGCCTTGGCGCTGCTTGTGGCGCGGATCCGAGCTGCAGATCACGCGAACGACGCCTTTGCGCTTGATGATCTTGCAATTGCGGCAAATGCGCTTAACCGATGCCATCACTTTCATGATAATACCCTTTTTTCCAAATCACTTCGCCCGGAACACGATCCGCGCACGAGACAGATCGTAAGGCGTCAATTCAACCGTCACCTTGTCGCCCGGAAGGATGCGGATGTAGTGCATCCGCATCTTTCCGGAGATATGCCCCAACACGACATGGCCGTTTTCCAGCTTCACGCGGAAGGTCGCATTCGGGAGGTTTTCGATCACCTCACCCTGCATCTGGATTACATCGTCTTTGGCCATAGTCCTTTTAACGCATTGGGATGTTGCCGCCCTTGAAGTTGGCCTTCTTGAGCAGCGACTCATACTGTTGCGACATAACGTACGACTGCACCTGCGCCATGAAGTCCATCGTGACGACGACAATGATCAGCAGCGACGTTCCACCAAAATAAAACGGCACGTTCCAGCGCAGCACCAGAAATTCCGGCAGCAGACACACGAAGACGATATAGATCGCACCGGCCAGCGTCAGACGCGTGAGGATGCGGTCGATATATCGCGCGGTCTGGTCGCCCGGACGGATGCCCGGCACGAACGCGCCGCTCTTCTTCAGGTTGTCCGCGGTTTCCCTGCTGTTGAACACCAGTGCGGTGTAGAAGAAGCAGAAAAACACGATCGCCAGCGTGTACAGCAGCACATAGACCGGCTGGCCCGGCTTCAGCGCCTCCGCGACGTTATGCAACGTGTTGGAGATCCAGCTTCCCGACGGCTGACCCGTGCTGAACCAGCCGAGAATCGTGGCCGGGAACAGGATGATCGACGACGCGAAGATCGGCGGAATCACACCCGACATGTTCAGCTTCAGCGGCAGGTGCGACGACTGCCCGCCGTAGATCTTGTTGCCGACCTGACGCTTCGCGTAGTTCACGAGGATCTTGCGCTGACCGCGTTCGATGAACACGACCAGGTAAGTCACCGCGGCAATCAGAACGACGATGATGATCGCCGAAATGATGCTCATCGAACCCGTGCGCACCAGCTCGAACAGACCGCCCACGGCATTCGGGAACCCTGCTGCAATCCCGCCGAAGATGATGATCGAGATACCGTTGCCCAGACCGCGCTCGGTGATCTGCTCGCCGAGCCACATCAGGAACATCGTACCGGTGACCAGCGTCACGACCGTCGTCAGCCGGAACAGCATGCCGGGGTCGATCACGAGGCCCGGCTGGTTTTCCAGCGCAGCCGCGATACCGAACGCCTGGAAGGTCGCGAGCACCACGGTGAAATACCGCGTGTACTGCGTGATCTTCCGTTGCCCCGCCTGCCCTTCCTTCTTCAGCGCCTCAAGCTGCGGCGACACGATCGCCAGCAGCTGCATGATGATCGACGCCGAGATGTACGGCATGATCCCCAGCGCGAAGATCGTGAAACGCGACAGCGCGCCGCCCGAGAACATGTTGAACATGCCCAGGATGCCGCCCGCCTGACTCTGGAACAGCTTCGCCAGTTGATCCGGATCGATGCCCGGCACGGGGATGTGCGCGCCGATGCGATAGACGATCAGCGCCAGGAGCAGGAACATCGCTCGCCGGCGCAGATCGCCGAATTTCGCCGTGCTTCGACCGGGTTTTGCAAGACTCGGGCTGTTAGCCAAGTACCTTCTCCGATGAATGCAAGTGACGACGCGCTACGCGTGTCACTCGGCGAACGAACCGCCAGCCGCTTCGATCGCAGCGCGCGCACTCTTCGTGGCGCCGAGACCCTTCACGACGATCTTGCGCTTCAGTTCGCCCGTGGCGATGATCTTCGCGCTCTTCGTCAGCTCGCCGACCAGGCCGGCTTGCTTCAGTGCGAGCAGATCGATTTCATCGACCGGCAGCTTCTCGAGGTCGCCCAGACGCACTTCACCGACGAATTCCTTCGTCAGCGACGTGAAGCCGCGCTTCGGCAGACGACGTTGCAGCGGCATCTGACCGCCTTCGAAGCCGACCTTGTGGAAGCCGCCCGAACGCGATTTCTGACCCTTGTGACCACGGCCAGCCGTCTTGCCGAGGCCCGAACCGATGCCGCGGCCGACGCGACGCTTGGCGTGCTTGGCGCCAGCGGCCGGCTTCAGGTTATTCAATTCCATATCAACTCCTTGATCCGTAGGGCCGCTTACGCGATGACCTTAACGAGGTACGAGACCTTGTTGATCATGCCGCGGACCGCCGGCGTGTCCTGAAGCTCGCTGACCGAGTTGAGTCGGCGCAGGCCCAGGCCACGCACGGTCGCGCGGTGCGATTCGCGGGTCCCGATCAGGCTCTTGACGAGCTGAACCTTGACAGTTTTTTCAGACATGGTGACCACCCGGGCTTAGCCCAAAATTTCTTCGACGGACTTGCCGCGCTTCGCCGCGATGTCTGCCGGGGTCGACTGCTTGCGCAGGCCGTCCAGCGTCGCACGCACGAGGTTGTACGGGTTCGTCGAACCGTGGCTCTTGGCCACGACGTTCTGAACGCCCATCACGTCGAACACGGCGCGCATCGGGCCGCCGGCGATCACGCCGGTACCGTCCTTCGCCGGAGCGAGGAGAACCGTCGATGCGCCGTGCTTGCCGTGCACTTCGTGCTGCAGCGTGCCGTTCTTCAGCGGCACCTTGAACATGTTGCGGCGAGCCTGCTCCATCGCCTTCTGGACAGCGACCGGCACTTCCTTCGCCTTGCCCTTGCCCATACCGACGCGGCCATCACCGTCGCCTACCACGGTCAGTGCGGCGAAGCCGAGAATACGGCCACCCTTCACGACCTTGGTCACGCGGTTGACCGAAATCATCTTTTCGCGAAGGCCGTCGTCGCGCTCGTCAGCCTGAACTTTCGCTTGCATCTTTGCCATGACGAATTCCTTCCTTAGAACTTGAGCCCAGCTTCACGAGCTGCCTCAGCCAGCGCCTTCACGCGGCCGTGGTAGCGGAAGCCCGAGCGGTCGAAGGCGACGGATTCGATGCCGGCGGCCTTGGCCTTCTCGGCAATACGCTTGCCGATCAGCGTCGCGGCGGCGACGTTGCCACCCTTGCCCGACTTGTCTGCGAGCTCGGCGCGCACTTCAGCTTCCAGCGTCGACGCGCTAGCGAGCACCTTGGTGCCGCACGGCGAGAACACCTGAGCGTAGATGTGCGTGTTCGTGCGATGCACGGCGAGACGCGCGACCTGCAGCTCAGCGATCTTGATACGCGTCTGGCGAGCGCGGCGCAGGCGAGATTGAGTCTTATCCATGATTGCGCACCCTTACTTCTTCTTCGTTTCTTTGAGGATCACAACCTCGTCGGCATAGCGCACGCCCTTGCCCTTGTAGGGCTCAGGCGGACGGTAGCCGCGGACTTCCGCAGCCACTTGGCCGACTTTCTGCTTGTCGATCCCCTTGATCACGATTTCGGTTTGCGTCGGGGTTTCAGCCTTGACGCCTTCCGGCATCTGGTGCACCACCGGGTGCGAGAAACCCAGCGACAGGTTCAGCTTGTCGCCTTGCGCTTGCGCACGGTAGCCGACGCCAACCAGCGTCAGCTTGCGCTCGAAACCCTTGGTCACGCCGTGCACGGCATTCGCGATGATCGCGCGCATCGTGCCCGACAGTGCATTTGCTTCGCGGCTTTCGTCGGCCGGCGCCAGGTTCAGCGTGCCGTCGTTGTTCGCCACCTTCACGAGCGGGTTCACCGCTTGCGTGATCGTGCCCAGCGGGCCCTTGACGGTGATGACGCCGTCGGCCAGCTTGACTTCCGCGCCTTGCAGCGCGATCGGGCTCTTACCTACTCGAGACATGTTTCTCTCTCCTCGGCTTTAAGCGACGTAGCAGATGACTTCGCCGCCGACGCCCGTTGCGCGCGCCTTGCGGTCGGTCATCACGCCCTTCGGCGTCGACACGATAGCCACACCGAGGCCATTCATGACCTGCGGAATCTCGTTACGGCCGCGGTACACGCGCAGACCCGGCTTCGACACGCGCTCGAGGCGCTCGATCACCGGACGGCCCGCGTAGTACTTCAGCGCGATGTTCAGCTCAGCCTTCGCGCCTTCGGTCTTCACCGCGAAATCGTCGATATAACCTTCGTCCTTCAGGACTTGTGCGATTGCAACCTTGACCTTCGACGAGGGCATCGCGACCGATACCTTCTCGACCATCTGCGCGTTGCGGATGCGAGTCAGCATATCGGCGATAGGATCACTCATGCTCATTTACGTTTCTCCTATTACCAGCTCGCCTTGGTCAGGCCAGGAATCTCGCCACGGAATGCGATTTCACGAATCTTGTTGCGCGCGAGGCCGAATTTGCGGAACGTGCCACGCGGACGGCCCGTGATCGCGCAGCGGTTGCGCTGGCGGGTCGGGTTTGCGTTGCGGGGCAGTTGCTGCAGCTCAAGGCGTGCTTCGTAGCGCTCTTCTTCCGACTTGCTTTGGTCTTCGATGATCGCCTTCAGCGCTTCGCGCTTTGCTGCGAACTTCGCGACCAGGCGGGCGCGCTTCTTTTCACGTTCGATCAGTGCCAGTTTAGCCACGGTAACCTCAGTTTCTGAACGGGAACTTGAAGCTGGCGAGCAGCGCCTTTGCTTCGTCGTCGGTCTTCGCGGTCGTCGTGATGCTGATGTTCAGCCCACGCAGCGCGTCGATCTTGTCGTAATCGATTTCGGGGAAAATGATCTGCTCTTTCACACCGATGTTGTAGTTGCCACGGCCATCGAATGCACGACCCGACACGCCGCGGAAGTCACGCACGCGCGGCAGCGCAACCGTCACCAGACGGTCGAGGAATTCGTACATCGCACGGCCACGCAGCGTCACCATCGCGCCGATCGGGTAACCCTGGCGGATCTTGAAACCTGCGATTGCCTTGCGAGCCTTCGTGACGACCGGCTTCTGGCCGGCGATCTTCGTGAGGTCGCCAACGGCGTTCTCGATGATCTTCTTGTCCGCGACGGCTTCGCCAAGACCCATGTTCAGCGTGATCTTGGTGATGCGCGGCACTTCCATGACCGACTTGTAACCGAACTTCTCGATCAGGCCGGGCACAACCTTTTCTTTGTAAAACTCTTGCAAACGAGCCATTTTTTACTCCGCTGCGTCAGGCGCTCAGTACGGCACCGGTCGTCTTCAGGAAGCGAACCTTCTTGCCTTCCTCGACCTTGATGCCGACACGCGACGCCTTGCCGTTCGCGTCGACAACCGCGACGTTCGAAATGTGGAGGGGCATCGTCTTCGCTTCCACACCACCCGTCGTACCCTTCATCGGGTTCGGCTTCACGTGCTTCTTGACGAGGTTGATACCTTCAACCGTCACGCGGTCGGCGGCGACTGCCAGCACGACACCGCGCTTGCCCTTGTCCTTGCCTGCGATGACGATGACTTCGTCACCCTTGCGAATCTTGTTCATCGCGACTCCTTACAGCACTTCCGGCGCCAGCGAGACGATCTTCATGAATCGTTCGCTACGCAGCTCACGCGTCACCGGCCCGAAAATGCGGGTGCCGATCGGCTCGAGCTTGTTATTCAAAAGCACAGCGGCGTTGCCGTCGAACTTGATCAGCGAGCCGTCTTGACGGCGCACGCCCTTGGCGGTGCGGACCACCACGGCGTTGTAGATTTCGCCTTTCTTCACACGCCCGCGCGGCGTTGCCTCTTTGACGCTCACCTTGATGATGTCGCCAATGCTGGCATAACGACGCTTCGAGCCGCCGAGCACCTTGATGCACATGACTTCACGCGCACCCGTGTTGTCGGCTACTTCAAGCCGAGATTCGGTCTGGATCATGGTTTGTCTTTCCCAACTTAATCCGGATGCACCACCATGATGCATACGGTCAGTCTTGGTCCCGTCAGCCGATCGGCTGCTTGGGTTGGAACAGCAGCGACGGCAAACGAAACCCGCCATCGCAATTCGGTGAATCTTTCGGAGCAGGCTGGCGCCTGTCCGCTTCCCCCACCAACTTCGCCCGCGACGGGGCTCCCATAAAGAGGGAAGACCGGGATTATAACAAATAATCCCGGTCACGCAAGCAAAAACTTTGCGATTTCAAGCACTTCGTGGAGAAGTGCCCGTTACTGCTCTACTGCTCTGACCCGCTTAGATAACGCGGGCTGCCTCGACGAGACGCGCCACCGCCCAGGCCTTCGTCTTCGAAACAGGACGGGTTTCCTGGATTTCGACGAGATCGCCTTCGTTGTAGGTGTTCGCTTCATCGTGCGCGTGGTACTTCTTCGAACGCACGACATACTTGCCGTAGATCGGGTGCTTGACGCGGTGCTCGACCAGCACGGTGACGGTCTTGTCCATCTTGTTGCTGACGACCCGACCGATCAGCGTCCGCTTCAGCGAGGTTTTCACGCTATCGTTCATTTCTGGTTCGCCTTCTGAGTCATGACGGTCCGCACACGTGCGATGTCGCGACGAACCTTCTTCAGCTGGCTCGTGTTCGTGAGCTGCTGGGTCGCGAGTTGCATGCGCAGGCCGAATTGCGCCTTCAGCAGGTCCGCCAGCTCTTTGTTGAGCGCGGCCTGGTCTTTCTGGAGAAGTTCGGAAGCCTTCATGTTTTCTCCTTAGGCGCCGAGCTGGCGAACGATAAACGTGGTCTGGATCGGCAGCTTCGCTGCAGCCAGACGGAACGCCTCACGCGCCAGTTCTTCGGATACGCCGTCCATTTCGTACAGCATCTTGCCCGGCTGAATCTCGGCGACGTAGTACTCCGGGTTACCCTTACCGTTACCCATACGTACTTCGGCCGGCTTCTGCGAAATCGGCTTGTCCGGGAAAATGCGAATCCAGATGCGGCCGCCACGCTTGATGTGACGCGTCATGGCACGACGCGCCGCTTCGATTTGACGCGCGGTCAAACGGCCGCGACCGATCGCCTTCAGGCCGAATTCACCGAACGACACCGCGTTGCCGCGCGTCGCCTTGCCGGTGTTACGACCCTTCTGCTCTTTGCGATACTTCCTGCGTTTCGGTTGCAGCATCGTTATTCTCCAGTCTTGCCGTCTTCCGGCTTGCCGGCGCCACGGCGCGGTGCGCCACGACGAGCACCCGGAGCGCCGCCTTCGCCGTCACGGCGCGGACGACGGTCGCCCGGACGCGCATTGCGACGCGGACGCTTGTCTTCGGCTACTTCTTCCACCACCGGCGCGTCGTTGCGGCCAAGGGTATCGCCCTTGTACACCCACACCTTGACGCCGATGATCCCGTAGGTCGTCTTCGCTTCCGAAGTCGCGTAGTCGATATCGGCACGCAGCGTATGCAGCGGCACGCGACCTTCGCGATACCACTCCGTACGCGCGATTTCGATACCGTTCAGACGGCCTGCGCTCATGATCTTGATGCCCTGGGCACCCAGACGCATCGCGTTCTGCATCGCACGCTTCATCGCGCGCCGGAACATGATCCGGCGCTCGAGCTGCTGCGTGATGGAGTCGGCGATCAGCTGCGCATCGGTTTCCGGCTTGCGGATCTCTTCGATGTTGACGTGAACCGGAACGCCCATGCGGCGTTGCAGTTCCGTCTTCAGCAGTTCGATATCCTCACCCTTCTTGCCGATGACGACGCCCGGACGCGAGCTGAAAATCGTGATGCGCGCGTTCTTTGCCGGACGCTCGATGACGACGCGACCGACCGAAGCGTTCTTCAGCTTCTTCTTCAGATACTCACGAACACCGATGTCTTCCTGCAGCATCGCCGCGAAATTGTTGTTGTTCGCGTACCAACGCGAAGCCCAATTGCGGCTGACAGCCAGGCGGAAGCCAGTCGGATGAATTTTCTGTCCCATCGTATGGCTCCTTAATTCCCGACCGTCACAGTGATGTGACAGGATTGCTTCTCGATGCGGTTACCGCGGCCCTTGGCGCGCGCGGTGAAACGCTTGAGCGATGCAGCCTTGTCGACGTAGATGCTCTTGATCTTCAGCTCGTCGATATCGGCGCCTTCGTTGTGCTCCGCATTCGCGATCGCCGACAGCACGACCTTCTTCACGATGCCAGCCGCTTTCTTCGGCGAGAACGTCAGAACGTTCAGCGCCTTGTCGACCGGCAAACCGCGGATCTGGTCAGCCACAAGGCGCGTCTTTTGCGCCGAGATGCGGGCACCGCGATGAATTGCTTTCACTTCCATCTTGATAGCCCCTTATTTCTTGGCCTTCTTGTCGGCCGCGTGACCCTTGAACGTACGGGTCAGTGCGAACTCGCCAAGCTTGTGGCCGACCATGTTTTCCGAGATGTACACCGGAACGTGTTGACGGCCGTTGTGAACGGCGATCGTCAGGCCGATGAAATCCGGGAGGATCGTCGAGCGACGCGACCAGGTCTTGATCGGCTTCTTGTCGCGCGAAGCTGCAGCCGCCTCAACTTTCTTCAGCAAATGGGCGTCGCAGAACGGACCTTTTTTAACAGAACGTGCCATTGCCTACTCCTTAACGCTTGTGACGGCGCTGGACGATCATCGTCGTCGTGCGCTTGTTGCGACGCGTACGGAAGCCCTTCGTCGGCGTGCCCCACGGGCTCACCGGGTCGCGGCCCGCAGCGGTACGGCCTTCACCACCACCGTGCGGGTGGTCGATCGGGTTCATTGCCACGCCACGCACCGTCGGGCGGATACCGCGCCAGCGGTTCGCACCGGCCTTGCCGATCTGGCGCAGGCTGTGCTCTTCGTTGCCGACTTCACCGATCGTCGCACGGCATTCGATGTGCACGCGGCGGATTTCGCCCGAACGCAGACGGACCTGCGCGTACACGCCTTCGCGTGCGAGCAGCATGGCCGACGTACCGGCCGAACGCGCCATTTGCGCGCCCTTGCCCGGCAGCATCTCGATGCAGTGGATCGTCGTACCGACCGGGATGTTGCGGATCGGCAGCGTGTTGCCTGCACGGATCGGCGCTTCCGAACCCGACATGAGCTGCTGGCCAACCGTCACGCCCTTCGGCGCGATGATGTAGCGGCGCTCGCCGTCGGCGTACAGCACCAGCGCGATGTTCGCGCTGCGGTTCGGGTCGTACTCGAGACGCTCGACCTTCGCCGGAATGCCGTCCTTCGTGCGACGGAAATCGATCACGCGGTAGTGGTGCTTGTGACCACCGCCCTGGTGACGCGTCGTGATGCGACCGTTGTTGTTGCGGCCAGCCTTGGAGCTCTGCGTGTCGAGCAGTGCCGCGTGCGGCTTGCCCTTGTGCAGGTCCTTGTTGACCACCTTGACCATCGCGCGGCGGCCCGGCGAGGTCGGTTTAACTTTCACGATTGCCATGATTACTTGGCCTCCGCTTCGAAGTTGATTTCCTGGCCGGGCTTCAGGCACACGTATGCCTTCTTCACGTCCTTGCGGCGGCCCATCGAACGGCCGAAGCGCTTTTGCTTGCCCTTCTGAACCAGCACGTTGACGGAATCAACTTCAACCTTGAACAGCAGCTCGACAGCCGCCTTCACTTCCTGCTTCGTGGCATCCGGTGCGACTTCGAACACGACTTGCTCGTTCTTGTCGGCAACCAGCGTCGCCTTTTCGGAAATCACCGGTGCGAGCAGGACCTGCATCAAACGATGATCGTTCTTGCGAATCTCGCTCATGACAGCAACTCCTCGATCTGGGCGACCGCAGCCTTCGTGACCAGCACTTTCTTGAAGTAGATCAGCGACAGCGGGTCAGCGTAGCGCGGCTCGACAACTGCCACGTGCGGCAGGTTGCGCGAAGCCAGGTACAGGTTTTCGTCGACCGTGTCGGTGATGATCAACACGGAATCGAGACCCATGGCCTTGAACTTGTCGGCCAGCAGCTTGGTCTTCGGCGCTTCGAGAACGATGTCCTCGACGACCGACAGACGGCCTTCGCGGGCCAGCTGCGAGAAGATCGAGCAGAGACCTGCGCGATGCATCTTCTTGTTGACCTTGTGCGAGAAGTTTTCTTCCGGCGAGTTCGGGAAGATACGACCACCGCCACGCCACAGCGGGCTCGACGACATACCGGCACGAGCGCGGCCCGTACCCTTCTGACGCCACGGCTTCTTGGTCGTGTGCTTGACCTGCTCGCGGTCCTTCTGCGCGCGGTTACCCTGGCGAGCGTTCGCCTGGTAAGCGACGACGATCTGGTGGATCAGCGCTTCGTTGTAGTCACGACCGAACACGACGTCCGATGCGTTGACCACTGCACCTTCCTGACCATTTTCGTTCAGGAGCTTGAGTTCCATTATTTCGCCCCCTTGGTCTTCACGGCCGGCGTCACGAAAACCTTGCCGCCCTTCGCACCCGGAATCGCACCCTTGACGAGCAGCAGCTTGCGCTCTGCGTCGATACGAGCGATTTCGAGGTTTTGCACCGTCACCGTCACGTCACCCATGTGACCCGTCATGCGCTTGCCCGGGAACACGCGACCCGGATCCTGCGCCATACCGATCGAGCCCGGCACGTTGTGCGAGCGCGAGTTACCGTGGGAAGCACGACCCGAACCGAAGTTGTAACGCTTGATGGTACCGGCGTAGCCCTTACCGATCGACACGCCTTGCACGTCGACCTTCTGGCCCACTTCGAACAGATCCGGGCCAACGATGGCGCCATTCGACAGCTCGGCTGCCTTGGCCGCATCGATGCGGAATTCCTTGAGGATTTCACCGGCTTCAACGCCGGCTTTGGCGAGATGACCTGCCAGCGGCTTCGTCACGCGCGATGCGCGGCGGGAGCCGAATGCAACCTGAACGGCGGTGTAGCCGTCGGTTTCAACAGTCTTGATCTGCGTCACGCGGTTGTCCGACACGTCCACCACGGTGACGGGAATCGAATCCCCTTCAGCCGTGAAGATACGGGTCATGCCAACCTTGCGACCTACGAGTCCAAGGCTCATCGTTTTCTCCATTCCCGACTGCGATTGGTCGGGGCTGATTTACAAAATGCCGGGTACGCAAGACCCGACTTTTTTACGCGAATGCGCGAAAAGCCTAGCATTGTAGCAAGGCTTCCCGTTTTCTGCAAGCAATCAAAGACTTAGCACCCTCCGGAACCCCGGAAGGCGCCGAAAGCCTTACTGCAGCTTGATTTCCACGTCGACGCCAGCCGGCAGGTCGAGCTTCATCAGCGCGTCGACCGTCTTGTCGGTCGGATCGACGATGTCCATCAGACGCTGGTGGGTACGGATCTCGAGCTGGTCGCGCGACGTCTTGTTGACGTGCGGCGAACGCAGGATGTCAAAACGCTGGATGCGCGTCGGCAGCGGCACCGGGCCACGGACGATTGCACCAGTCCGCTTCGCGGTATCGACGATCTCGGCGGCCGATTGATCGATCAGGCGATAGTCGAAAGCCTTCAGGCGAATGCGGATTTTCTGTTGCTGCATGACGATTCCTTGAAAAGAGCGAGGCGATATTGCATCGCCGGACACTAAAAGAACGCAAGACAGCGCACCTGCGGGGTGCGAGGCACGATGTCCCGGGACGGTACTTCCACTGCTAAGCCCGCGATTCTACACGATTTTGTCGAGCGGTGGTGCGCGTTTGTCGATACCGCGCCGCCGCCCGGCCAAAACGAAACCGGGCGCCAGCGGAACTGGACGCCCGGTTTCGGACGGTACGACTGCTTACCGTGGAATCGCGGCCCCCGTGGGAAGCCGCGGATCGCCGAATTTACTCGATGATCTTTGCGACGACGCCGGCACCGACGGTGCGGCCGCCTTCACGGATAGCGAAGCGCAGACCTTCTTCCATCGCGATCGGCGCAATCAGCTTCACCGTGATCGACACGTTGTCGCCCGGCATCACCATTTCCTTGTCCTTCGGCAGCTCGATCGAGCCCGTCACGTCCGTCGTACGGAAGTAGAACTGCGGACGGTAGTTGTTGAAGAACGGCGTGTGACGGCCGCCTTCGTCCTTGCTCAGCACGTACACTTCGGCCGTGAAGTGCGTGTGCGGCGTGATCGAACCCGGCTTGGCCAGAACCTGGCCGCGCTCCACGTCTTCACGCTTCGTGCCGCGCAGCAGGATACCGACGTTGTCGCCTGCCTGACCCTGGTCCAGCAGCTTGCGGAACATTTCAACGCCCGTGCAGGTCGTCTTCACCGTCGGCTTGATACCGACGATTTCGATTTCCTCACCGACCTTCACCACGCCGCGCTCCACACGACCCGTCACCACCGTACCGCGGCCCGAGATCGAGAACACGTCTTCCACCGGCATCAGGAACGTACCGTCCACCGCGCGCTCCGGCGTCGGGATGTACGTGTCCAGCGCGTCGGCCAGGTTCATGATCGCCGTTTCGCCCAGCTCGCCCTTGTCGCCTTCCAGCGCCAGCTTTGCCGAACCCTTGATGATCGGCGTGTCGTCGCCCGGGAAGTCGTACTTCGACAGCAGTTCGCGAACTTCCATCTCGACCAGCTCGAGCAGTTCAGCGTCGTCCACCATGTCGCACTTGTTCAGGAACACGATGATGTACGGAACGCCAACCTGACGCGCCAGCAGGATGTGCTCACGCGTTTGCGGCATCGGGCCGTCTGCGGCCGAGCACACCAGGATTGCGCCGTCCATCTGCGCTGCACCCGTGATCATGTTCTTCACGTAGTCGGCGTGGCCCGGGCAGTCGACGTGCGCGTAGTGGCGGTTCGCCGTTTCGTACTCGATGTGCGCGGTGTTGATCGTGATGCCGCGTGCCTTTTCTTCCGGCGCCGCGTCGATTTCGTCGTACTTCTTCGCTTCGCCGCCGAACTTCGACGACAGAACCGTCGCGATCGCTGCCGTCAGCGTCGTCTTGCCGTGGTCAACGTGACCAATCGTACCAACGTTCACGTGCGG
The DNA here is from genome assembly GCF_000959525.1 of Burkholderia multivorans ATCC BAA-247. NCBI lineage: Bacteria > Pseudomonadati > Pseudomonadota > Betaproteobacteria > Burkholderiales > Burkholderiaceae > Burkholderia > Burkholderia multivorans. The sequence continues at coordinate 416,751 of NZ_CP009832.1, read as the reverse complement.
CTTGGTCCGCTCAAACTTCTCTTTTGCCATGATTCTCTTCTTTCAAAAAATAATCAGTTGGTAGATGCAGATTTACTTCGACTTCGCGCTGATGATCGCGTCGGCAACGTTGCGCGGAGCTTCAGCGTAGTGCTTGAACTCCATCGTGTACGTTGCACGGCCTTGCGTCAGCGAGCGCAGCGAGGTCGAGTAACCGAACATTTCCGACAGCGGCACTTCGGCGCGAACGATCTTGCCGCCGCCGACCATGTCTTCCATGCCCTGAACGATGCCGCGACGGCCCGACAGGTCGCCCATCACGTTGCCCATGTACTCTTCCGGCGTCTCGACCTCGACAGCCATCATCGGCTCGAGCACCACCGGATTCGCCTTGCGCATCGCTTCCTTGAACGCCATCGAACCGGCCATGCGGAACGCGTTTTCGTTCGAGTCGACGTCGTGGTACGAACCGAACGTCAGGTGAACCTTCACGTCGACGACCGGGAAGCCGGCCAGCACGCCCGACTTCAGCGTGTCCTGGATACCCTTGTCGACCGCCGGGATGTATTCGCGCGGAATCACGCCGCCCTTGATCTCGTCGAAGAACTCGTAGCCCTTGCCCTGTTCGTTCGGCTCGAGCGTGATGACTGCGTGACCGTACTGGCCGCGGCCGCCCGACTGCTTGACGAACTTGCCTTCGACGTCCTTCGCCGTCGAACGGATCGTTTCGCGGTACGCAACCTGCGGCTTGCCGACGGTTGCTTCGACGCCAAACTCACGCTTCATCCGGTCGACCAGAATTTCGAGGTGGAGCTCGCCCATGCCCGAAATGATGGTCTGGCCCGACTCTTCGTCGGTCTGCACGCGGAACGACGGATCTTCCTGCGCGAGACGGTTCAGCGCGAGGCCCATCTTTTCCTGGTCGGCCTTCGTCTTCGGCTCGACAGCCTGCGAAATCACCGGCTCCGGGAACACCATGCGCTCGAGCACGATCGGGTTGGCCGGATCGCACAGCGTGTCGCCCGTGGTCGCTTCCTTCAGGCCGACCGCCGCGGCGATGTCGCCCGCGCGAACTTCCTTGATTTCCTCACGGTTGTTCGCGTGCATCTGCAGAATACGGCCGAGGCGTTCCTTCTTGCCCTTGGTCGAGTTCAGCACCGTGTCGCCCGAGTTGACGACGCCCGAGTACACACGGAAGAAGATCAGCTGGCCGACGAACGGGTCAGTCATGATCTTGAACGCGAGCGACGAGAACTTCTCGTCGTCCGACGCCTTGCGCTCGGCCGTTTCGCCGTTGTCGAGCTCGCCCTTGACCGGCGGGATGTCGACCGGCGACGGCAGGAAGTCGATCACGGCGTCGAGCATGCGCTGCACGCCCTTGTTCTTGAACGCGGTACCGCACAGCATCGGCTGGATTTCGCACGCGATCGTACGGTCGCGCAGCGCCTTGATGATGTCGGCTTCCGGCAGATCGCCTTCTTCCAGGTACTTGTTCATCAGGTCTTCGTTGGCTTCCGCAGCCGCCTCGACCATCTTTTCACGCCATTCCTGGCACGTGTCGACGAGCTCGGCCGGGATGTCGACGTAGTCGAACTTCGTGCCCTGCGACGCCTCGTCCCAAATGATCGCCTTCATCTTCAGCAGATCGACGACGCCCTTGAAGTTTTCTTCCGCGCCGATCGGCACCACGACCGGAACCGGGTTCGCCTTCAGGCGCAGACGGAGCTGGTCGTAGACCTTGAAGAAGTTCGCGCCGGTACGGTCCATCTTGTTGACGAACGCGAGACGCGGCACCTTGTACTTGTTCGCCTGGCGCCACACCGTTTCCGACTGCGGCTGCACGCCGCCCACTGCGCAGTAGACCATGCACGCGCCGTCCAGCACGCGCATCGAACGCTCCACTTCGATCGTGAAGTCGACGTGCCCCGGCGTGTCGATGATGTTGATGCGGTGTTCCGGATAGTTGCCGCCCATGCCCTTCCAGAAGGCGGTGGTAGCAGCGGACGTGATCGTGATGCCACGCTCCTGTTCCTGCTCCATCCAGTCCATCGTTGCTGCGCCGTCGTGGACTTCACCGATCTTGTGGTTCACACCGGTGTAAAACAGAATGCGCTCGGTCGTCGTCGTCTTGCCGGCGTCGATGTGAGCGCTAATACCGATATTGCGGTAGCGCTCGATGGGAGTCTTGCGAGCCACTTTGATCCTCTACTGGGATGGCGCGACGCAGCCCTGCTGCATCGCGCCTCAACACAAACGGGCGAGGCGCTCGAAAAGCGCACCCGCCCGGAATTTATTTCCGCTAACAGCCCAGCCAGGCGCTTAGAAACGGAAATGCGAGAACGCGCGGTTGGCTTCTGCCATGCGGTGAACTTCGTCGCGCTTCTTCATCGCGCCGCCACGGCCTTCGGCCGCTTCGGAGAGTTCACCTGCCAGGCGCAGAGCCATCGACTTCTCGCTGCGCTTCTTCGCAGCCTCGCGCAGCCAGCGCATCGCCAATGCCATACGACGCGACGGGCGCACTTCGACCGGAACTTGATAGTTGGCACCACCAACGCGGCGGCTCTTCACTTCGACCACCGGCTTGACGTTGTTGAGCGCAACCGTGAACACTTCCAGCGGGTCCTTGCCACCCTTGGTCTGGATCTGTTCGAAAGCACCATAAACGATGCGTTCAGCGACCGACTTCTTGCCGGACAGCATCAGCATGTTCATGAACTTGGCTACATCCACGTTGCCGTACTTCGGATCCGGCAACACTTCCCGCTTGGGGACTTCGCGACGACGCGGCATGATTCTTCCTTTACCTGTTCAGTTGGAGCTGTGTTCAGCCCCGCGGCCACCAACTAACCCGATCACATCTTCACGACTAACCAGCTTGGCCGGGTGACCACTTACTCGACAGCACCGGCAATCCGGCACCACCGCCTTGACCGCCCTGAGGCGATCCCTGATCAAACGCTGCTTACTTGGCAGCCTTTGCACGCTTCGCGCCGTACTTCGAGCGCGCTTGCTTACGGTCCTTGACGCCCTGGGTATCCAGCGAGCCGCGAACCATGTGGTAACGCACACCCGGCAAGTCCTTCACACGGCCGCCGCGGATCAGCACAACCGAGTGCTCCTGCAGGTTGTGGCCTTCACCGCCGATGTACGAAATCACTTCGAAGCCGTTCGTCAGACGAACCTTGGCGACCTTACGGAGTGCCGAGTTCGGCTTCTTCGGCGTCGTCGTGTACACACGGGTGCACACGCCGCGACGCTGGGGGCAGTCCTGCAGGGCCGGGCTCTTGCTCTTCGTCGTTTCCGACTGACGGCCTTTGCGAACCAGTTGGTTGATGGTTGGCATTGTTTATTCCTGAAATTGAACAAAATCCGCACTTCGATTTCGGGCAAAGCGAAAATCGACGCACAGTTGACTCCCGGCGCGGCGAAGCGGGCACGAACTTTCGAACGTGTGTCGACCCACCGAAGACCGGAACCCAGCATGATATTCCGGAAATACCAACTAAGTCAACGGCTTGCGTGATTTTCCGCCGGTCGCGCCCGTTGACCCGAAGGGTCGGAACGCCTGTGTCAGGCCGATTCGACGACGTCGATGATCTCGTCGCCGAACCGCTCGAGCTTGCGCACGCCCATGCCGGGGATATGGCGGAGATCGTCGATCGTCTCCGGGGCATTGCGCGCGATCTCCGCGAGCGTCGCGTCGTGGAAGATCACGTAGGCCGGCACGCCGTCGGCCTTCGCCGTCTCCGCGCGCCACGCGCGCAGCGCGTCCCAGCGCGCGCGCTCGCGTGCGCCCATGCCGGCCGTCGGATCGACGCGCGTGCCGCTGCGGCCGGACGACTGGCGCGTGCGCTGCGGCTTCACGTAGCGTCGCAGCGTGACCTTCTCGTCGCCCTTCAGCACGGGCTTCGCGGCTTCGGTCAGCACGAGCGCGCCGAATCCGCCGTGATCGACCGCGAGATAGCCGTACGCGACGAGTTGCCGGAAAATCGCGCGCCACTCGGGCTCCGACAGCGCCGCACCGATCCCGAACGTACTGAGTTGATCGTGCCCGCGCTGCAGTACCTTTTCGGTACGCGCGCCGCGCAGAATCTCGATCAGATGGCTCGCGCCGAAGTTGAAGCCGCTCGCGCGCTGCGCACGGAACACGCATGAGAGCGCCATTTGCGCTTCGCGCGTCGCGTCCCACGATGCGGGCGGCTCGAGGCACGTATCGCAGTTGCCGCACGGCTGGCTCGCTTCACCGAAGTAATTGAGCAGCCGCACGCGGCGACACGAGATCGTCTCGCACAGGCCGAGCAACGCGTCGAGCTTCGACGTCTGCACGCGCTTGTGCGCGTCGTCCGCATCGGACTCGTCGATCATCTTGCGCTGCTGGACGACGTCGCCGAGCCCGTACGCCATCCACGCGTTCGCCGGCAGCCCGTCGCGCCCCGCGCGGCCGGTCTCCTGGTAATAGCCTTCGACGCTCTTCGGCAGATCGAGGTGCGCGACGAAGCGCACGTCGGGCTTGTCGATGCCCATCCCGAACGCGATCGTCGCGCACATCACGATGCCTTCCTCGCGCTGGAACATCTCCTGATGCTTCTGCCGCACCTCGAATTCCATGCCGGCGTGATAAGGCAGCGCGCGGATGCCCTGCGCCTTCAGCCACTCGGCCGTTTCCTCGACCTTGCGGCGCGACAGGCAATAGACGACGCCGGCGTCGGTCGTGCCGTCGGCGTTCGTGTGTTCGGCGCGGATGAAATCGAGCAGCTGCGCGCGCGCGTTGTCCTTCTCGACGATCCGATAGCGGATGTTCGGCCGATCGAAGCTCGACACGAATACGCGCGCGTCGTCGAGCGCGAGACGGTGAATGATTTCGTCGCGCGTGATCGCATCGGCGGTCGCCGTCAGCGCGATGCGCGGCACCGCCGGGAACCGCTCGTGCAGCACCGACAGCTGGATGTATTCCGGACGGAAGTCGTGCCCCCACTGCGACACGCAGTGCGCCTCGTCGATCGCGAACAGCCCGATCTTCGCGCGCTCGAGCAGTTCGAGGAAACGCCCCGTCATCAGCCGTTCGGGTGCGACATACAGCAGGTCGATCTCGCCTTCGCGCAGCGCGCGCTCGGTCGCCGCTGCCTCGGCGCCCGACAGCGTCGAGTTCAGATACGCGGCACGCACGCCGACTTCGCGCAGCGCGGCGACCTGATCCTGCATCAGCGCGATCAGCGGCGACACGACGATGCCCGCACCATGGCCGGCCTCGCGGCGCATTAGCGCGGGAATCTGGTAGCACAGCGACTTGCCGCCGCCCGTCGGCATCAGCACCAGACAGTCGCCACCGCTCGCGACGTGCTCGACGATCTCGCCCTGCTGGCCGCGAAAGGCGGAATAACCGAAGACTTCGTCGAGGATTTCGAGGGCGCGAGACATGAATGATGAGAACGAGGACGGCGGAACGATGACCGCGATTTTAACAACCCGCCCCGCGCGGCGCGCGGCAAATCGCACGACGTTCGCCGTTCGGACAGCGTGCGCTCGCGCGCAGCGCGTGCCGATACGCCGCACGCACGCCCGCCAACGGGACGAACAAAAAAAACCGCCCGGCAAACCGGGCGGTTTCGATGACAGCAAAGCAGACGCGGCTCGCGCCGCGCGCCGTTACTCGGCTGCCGGGTGTTGCGGCTCTTCCGCCGGCGTGCTCGGCGTGCCGAAGTCGAATGCCTCTTCCGCTGCGATCTGGTCGAAACGCTCGCGGTCGGACATCTCCTTCGCCTTGCGTGCCTTGTGGAACGCGAGACCCGTACCGGCCGGAATCAGACGGCCGACGATCACGTTTTCCTTCAGGCCGCGCAGATCGTCGCGCTTGCCCATGATCGCCGCTTCGGTCAGCACGCGGGTCGTTTCCTGGAACGATGCCGCGGAGATGAACGAATCGGTCGACAGCGACGCCTTCGTGATACCGAGCAGCACGTTCTCGTACGACGCCGGGCGCTTGCCCTCGGCGATCATGCGGTCGTTCTCGTCCAGCATGTCCGAACGCTCGACCTGCTCGCCCGGGATGAAGCGCGAATCGCCGTTGTCGGTGATCTGCACACGACGCAGCATCTGGCGAACGATCACCTCGATGTGCTTGTCGTTGATCTTCACGCCCTGCAGACGATACACGTCCTGCACTTCGTCCACGATGTAGCGCGACAGCGCCTCGATACCCTGCAGACGCAGGATGTCGTGCGGATCGGCCGGGCCGTCCACGATCATTTCGCCCTTGTTGACGACCTGACCGTCGTGGACCAGCACCTGCTTTTCCTTCGCAATCAGGAACTCGTGCTGGTTGCCCTCGAGATCCGTGATGACGAGACGCTGCTTGCCCTTCGTATCCTTGCCGAACGACACCGTACCGGTGACTTCCGCGAGGATGCCCGCATCCTTCGGTGAACGCGCTTCGAACAGCTCGGCCACGCGCGGCAGACCACCGGTAATGTCACGCGTCTTCTGCGATTCGGTCGGGATACGTGCGAGCACTTCACCGACCTGCACCTGCTGACCGTCCTTCACGGTGATCAGTGCGCCGACCTGGAAGCCGATCTGCACCGAGTGCTCCGTGCCCGGGATCTTCACTTCGTCGCCGTTCGCGTCGAGCAGCTTCACCTGCGGACGCACGCTCTTCGATGCCTGCGAACCGCGACGCTTCGCGTCGATCACGACGAGGGTCGACAGGCCGGTCACGTCGTCGATCTGCTTCGCGACCGTCACGCCTTCCTCGACGTTCTCGAACTTCACCGTACCGCCGTACTCGGTGATGATCGGACGCGTCATCGGATCCCACGTCGCCAGCTGCGTGCCGGCCTTGATCGCCGCGCCGTCGAGCTGCAGCAGCGTCGCGCCGTACGGGATCTTGTGACGTTCGCGCTCGCGACCGATGTCGTCGGTGATCAGCGCCTCGCCCGAACGCGAGATGACGATCTGCTCGCCCTTCGCGTTCGTCACGTAGCGCATCGACGGCGAGAAGCGGACGGTGCCGTTGCTCTTCGCCTCGACCGACGACGCGACTGCCGCACGCGATGCCGCACCACCGATGTGGAACGTACGCATCGTCAGCTGCGTGCCCGGCTCGCCGATCGACTGCGCCGCGATCACGCCGACTGCTTCGCCGACGTTCACGAGCGTGCCGCGGCCGAGGTCGCGGCCGTAGCACGATGCGCACAGGCCGTAACGCGTTTCGCAGGTCAGCGGCGTGCGCACGCGCACTTCGTCGATGCCGAGGCGTTCGATTTCCTCGACCGCCGTTTCGTCGAGCAGCGTGCCCGCTTCGTACAGCGTTTCCTGCGTTTCCGGGTTCACGACGTCCGCGACCGCGACGCGGCCGAGGATACGGTCGCGCAGCGCTTCGACGACTTCACCGCCTTCGACCAGCGCCTTCATCGCGACGCCGTTCGACGTGCCGCAATCGTCCTCGACGACCACCAGATCCTGCGTGACGTCGACCAGACGACGCGTCAGGTAACCCGAGTTCGCGGTCTTCAGTGCCGTATCAGCCAGACCCTTACGTGCACCGTGGGTCGAGATGAAGTACTGCAACACGTTCAGACCTTCGCGGAAGTTCGCGGTAATCGGCGTCTCGATAATCGAGCCGTCCGGCTTCGCCATCAGGCCGCGCATACCGGCCAGCTGACGAATCTGCACCGCCGAACCGCGGGCGCCCGAGTCGGCCATCATGTAGATCGAGTTGAACGATTCCTGGCGCGTCTCGTTGCCGTCGCGATCGATCACCGGCTCCGTCGACAGCTGCTCCATCATCGCCTTGCCGACCGCTTCCGACGTCGCCGACCAGATGTCGACCACGTTGTTGTAGCGTTCCTGCGCGGTGACGAGACCCGACATGTACTGACGGTCGTATTCCTTCACCTTCTTCGCGGCGTCGCCGACGATCGTTTCCTTCTGCGGCGGCACGAGCATGTCGTCCACGCAGATCGAGATGCCGGCGCGCGTCGCGAGACGGAAGCCCGACTGCATCAGCTGATCGGCGAACACCACCGTCGCGCGCAGACCGCACTTGCGGAACGCGGTGTTGATCAGGCGCGAGATTTCCTTCTTCTTCAGCGGCTTGTTCAGCACCGAGAACGGCAGGCCCGGCGGCAGAATTTCCGACAGGATCGCGCGGCCGACCGTCGTCGCGTAGAGCGAGATCTTCGGCACGAACTCCGGCGCGCCTTCCGACTTGTCCTCGTTGCGGACCATTTCGGTGATCCGCACGTTGACGCGCGAGGCGAGCTCGACTTCCTTGTTCTCGTACGCGCGGATCACTTCCGACACGCCGGTGAACGTGAGGCCTTCGCCCTTGCCGTTGATCGCTTCGCGGGTCGCGTAGTACAGACCCAGCACGATATCCTGCGACGGCACGATCGACGGATCGCCGTTGGCCGGGAACAGCACGTTGTTCGACGCGAGCATCAGCGTGCGCGCTTCCATCTGCGCTTCGAGCGATAGCGGCACGTGGACGGCCATCTGGTCACCGTCGAAGTCGGCGTTGAACGCCGCACAGACGAGCGGGTGCAGCTGGATCGCCTTGCCTTCGATCAGCACGGGCTCGAACGCCTGGATGCCGAGACGGTGCAGCGTCGGCGCACGGTTCAGCATCACCGGGTGCTCGCGGATCACCTCTTCGAGGATGTCCCACACGACCGGCGTCTGGTTCTCGACTTCCTTCTTCGCCGCCTTGATGGTCGTCGCGACGCCCATCACTTCAAGCTTGTTGAAGATGAACGGCTTGAACAGCTCGAGCGCCATCAGCTTCGGCAGACCGCACTGATGCAGCTTCAGCGTCGGGCCGACCACGATGACCGAACGGCCCGAGTAGTCGACGCGCTTGCCCAGCAGGTTCTGACGGAAACGACCGCCCTTGCCCTTGATCATGTCGGCGAGCGACTTCAGCGGACGCTTGTTCGCGCCCGTCATCGCCTTGCCGCGACGACCGTTGTCGAGCAGCGAGTCGACGGCTTCCTGCAGCATCCGCTTTTCATTGCGGACGATGATTTCAGGTGCCTTCAGCTCGAGCAGACGCTTCAACCGGTTGTTACGGTTGATCACGCGGCGATACAGGTCGTTCAGATCCGACGTCGCGAAACGGCCGCCGTCCAGCGGCACGAGCGGACGCAGTTCCGGCGGCAGCACCGGCAGCACTTCGAGGATCATCCACTCGGGCTTGATGCCCGAGCGCTGGAATGCCTCGAGGACCTTCAGGCGCTTCGCGTACTTCTTGATCTTCGCTTCCGAGCCGGTGTTCTTCAGCTCGGTGCGCAGCTGTTCGACCTGCTCGTCGATGTTGATCGCGCGCAGCAGTTCGCGCACGCCTTCCGCGCCCATTTCGGCACGGAATTCGTCGCCGTATTCCTCGACCTTGTTGTAGTAATCCTCTTCGGTCATGATCTGCCGCGCCTTCAGCGGCGTCATGCCCGGATCGATCACCACGTACGCTTCGAAGTACAGCACGCGCTCGATGTCGCGCAGCGTCATGTCGAGCACCATGCCCAGACGCGACGGCAGCGACTTCAGGAACCAGATGTGCGCGACCGGCGACGCGAGCTCGATGTGGCCCATGCGCTCGCGACGCACCTTCGCCAGCGTCACTTCAACGCCGCACTTCTCGCAGATCACGCCACGGTGCTTCAGGCGCTTGTACTTGCCGCACAGGCACTCGTAGTCCTTGATCGGACCGAAGATCTTCGCGCAGAACAGACCATCGCGTTCCGGCTTGAACGTACGGTAGTTGATGGTCTCCGGCTTCTTCACTTCGCCGAACGACCACGAACGGATCTTGTCGGGCGAGGCCAGACCGATCTTGATCGCGTCGAAAACTTCTTCCTGTTGGACTTGCTTGAATAGATCGAGCAGAGCTTTCATTGCTTTCTCTCCGTAGTCCGATTAATTGCGGTCGAGATCGATATCGATACCGAGCGAGCGGATTTCCTTCACCAGCACGTTGAAGGATTCCGGCATGCCTGCATCGATCACGTGATCGCCCTTGACCAGGTTCTCGTACACCTTGGTCCGGCCCGTCACGTCGTCCGACTTCACCGTCAGCATTTCCTGCAGCACATACGATGCGCCGTACGCTTCGAGCGCCCACACTTCCATTTCACCGAAACGCTGACCACCGAACTGCGCCTTACCACCCAGCGGCTGCTGCGTGACGAGCGAGTACGGGCCCGTCGAACGCGCGTGCATCTTGTCGTCGACAAGGTGATGCAGCTTCAGGTAGTGCATGTAGCCGACCGTCACGCGACGCTCGAACGGCTCGCCCGTGCGACCGTCGTACAGGCGAACCTGGTTCTTCGACGGGTTCATGTCGAGCTGCTTCGCGATGTCGTCCGGGAACGCGAGGTCGAGCATCTTCGCCATTTCGTCCTCGGTCGCACCGTCGAACACCGGCGTCGCAAACGGCACGCCTTCGCGCAGGTTCTTCGCGAGTTCGAGGATCTCGTCGTCGGAGAAGCTGTCCAGATCTTCCGCGCGACCCGACTCGTTGTAGATCTTCGTCAGGAACGCACGCAGCTCTTCGATCTTTGCCTGACGCTGCAGCATTTCGCCGATACGCCAGCCGAGGCCCTTCGCGGCCCAGCCGAGGTGCACTTCCAGAACCTGACCCACGTTCATCCGCGACGGCACGCCGAGCGGGTTCAGCACGACGTCTGCCGGACGGCCGTCGGCCATGTACGGCATGTCTTCGATCGGCACGATCTTCGACACGACACCCTTGTTGCCGTGACGGCCCGCCATCTTGTCGCCAGGCTGCAGGCGGCGCTTCACCGCCAGGTACACCTTGACCATCTTCAGCACGCCCGGCGGCAGTTCGTCGCCTTGCGTGAGCTTCTTGCGCTTCTCTTCGAACGCCAGATCGAACTGGTGACGCTTCTCTTCGATCGAGTTCTTGATTGCTTCGAGCTGCGCCGCTGCTTCGTCGTCCGCGAGGCGGATGTCGAACCAGTGGTAGTGGTCGAGATCTTCCAGGTACGCCTGGTCGATCTTCGTGCCCTTCGCGAGCTTCTTCGGACCGCCGTTCGCGACCTTGCCCACCAGCATGCGCGCGAGACGCTGGAACGCGTCGCCTTCCACGATACGCAGCTGGTCGTTCAGGTCGAGACGGTAGCGCTTCAGTTCGTCGTCGATGATCTGTTGCGCACGCTTGTCGCGCTGGATGCCTTCACGCGTGAACACCTGGACATCGATCACGGTGCCGCTCATGCCCGACGGCACGCGCAGCGACGTGTCCTTCACGTCCGACGCCTTCTCGCCGAAGATCGCGCGCAGCAGCTTCTCTTCCGGCGTCAGCTGGGTCTCGCCCTTCGGCGTGACCTTGCCGACCAGTACGTCGCCCGCTTCGACTTCCGCACCGATGTAGACGATGCCCGATTCGTCGAGACGGCCGAGCTGGACTTCCGCCAGGTTCGAGATGTCGCGCGTGATTTCTTCCGGCCCGAGCTTCGTGTCGCGTGCAACGACGTTCAGCTCTTCGATGTGGATCGACGTGTAGCGATCGTCGGCCACGACCTTCTCCGAGATCAGGATCGAATCCTCGAAGTTGTAGCCGTTCCACGGCATGAACGCGATCAGCATGTTCTGGCCGAGCGCGAGCTCGCCCAGGTCCGTCGAGGCGCCGTCGGCCAGCACGTCGCCGCGCGAGACCTTGTCGCCCATCTTCACGATCGGACGCTGGTTGATGTTCGTGTTCTGGTTCGAACGCGTGTACTTGATCAGGTTGTAGATGTCGACACCGACTTCACCTGCGACCGCTTCGTCGTCGTTCACGCGAATCACGATACGGCCTGCGTCGACGTAGTCGACGACACCGCCGCGGAACGCCTGAACCGTCGTGCCCGAGTCGACCGCGCAGGTGCGCTCGATGCCGGTACCGACGACCGGCTTCTCCGGACGCAGACACGGCACGGCCTGACGCTGCATGTTCGAGCCCATCAGTGCACGGTTCGCGTCGTCGTGCTCGAGGAACGGAATCAGCGATGCCGCGACCGACACGATCTGCGACGGCGCCACGTCCATGTACTGGATGCGGTCCGGCGTGACCATCATCGTTTCGCCGGCCTCACGCGACGACACGAGTTCGTCGGTCAGTCGGCCTTCGTCGTCGATCGCCGCGTTCGCCTGCGCGATCATGTAACGGCCTTCCTCGATCGCCGACAGATAGTCGATCTGGTCGGTCACCTTGCCGTCCACGACCTTGCGGTACGGCGTCTCGAGGAAGCCGTACTCGTTCAGGTGCGCGTACAGTGCGAGCGAGTTGATCAGACCGATGTTCGGACCTTCCGGCGTTTCGATCGGGCACACGCGGCCGTAGTGGGTCGGGTGCACGTCGCGAACTTCGAAGCCTGCGCGCTCGCGCGTCAGACCGCCCGGGCCCAGTGCGGAAACGCGGCGCTTGTGCGTGATTTCCGACAGCGGGTTGGTCTGGTCCATGAACTGCGACAGCTGCGACGAACCGAAGAACTCGCGGATCGCCGACGAAATCGGCTTCGAGTTGATCAGGTCGTGCGGCATCAGGTTTTCGCTTTCGGCCTGGCCGAGGCGTTCCTTGACCGCGCGCTCGACGCGCACGAGACCCGCGCGGAACTGGTTTTCCGCCAGTTCGCCGACGCAACGCACGCGACGGTTGCCGAGGTGGTCGATGTCGTCCACTTCGCCCTTGCCGTTGCGCAGCTCGACGAGGATCTTGATCGTCGCGAGGATGTCGTCGTCCTGCAGCGTCATCGGGCCCGTGATTTCGTCACGGCCGACGCGACGGTTGAACTTCATGCGGCCGACCTTCGACAGGTCGTACGCTTCTTCGCTGTAGAACAGACGGTTGAACAGCGCCTCGACCGCTTCTTCGGTCGGCGGCTCGCCCGGACGCATCATGCGGTAGATCGCGATGCGCGCGGCCGTCTTGTCGGTCGTTTCGTCGACACGCAGCGTCGACGAGATGTACGGACCCTGGTCCAGATCGTTCGTGTAGAGCGTCTGGATTTCCTTGATGCCCGCTTCGCGCAGCTTCTCGAGCACGCTTTCGGTGATCTCGTCGTTCGCGTTCGCGATCACTTCGCCCGTCTCGCCGTCGACGACGTTCTTCGCCAGCACGCGGCCGAGCAGATAGTCTTCCGGCACCGAGATGAACTTCGTCTTCGCGGCTTCGAGGTCGCGGATGTGCTTCGCGTTGATCCGCTTGTCCTTCTGGACGATGACCTTGCCGTCGCGATCCGTGATGTCGAAGCGCGCGACTTCGCCGCGCAGGCGCTCGGGCACGAACTCGAGCTGCGCACCTTCGTCCATCAACGTGAAGTTGTCGAACACGAAGAAGTTCGCGAGGATCTGTTCCGGCGTGAGGCCGATCGCCTTCAGCAGGATCGTGACCGGCATCTTGCGGCGACGGTCGACGCGGAAGTACAGGATGTCCTTCGGATCGAATTCGAAGTCTAGCCACGAGCCGCGGTACGGAATGATCCGTGCCGAGAACAGCAACTTGCCCGAGCTGTGCGTCTTGCCCTTGTCGTGTTCGAAGAACACGCCCGGCGAACGGTGCAGCTGCGAGACGATGACACGCTCGGTGCCGTTGATGACGAACGAGCCGGTCGGCGTCATGAGCGGAATTTCGCCCATGTACACTTCCTGCTCCTTCACTTCCTTGACGACGGGCTTGTTCGGCGATTCCTTGTCGAGGATGACGAGGCGGACCTTCGCGCGCAGCGCGGAGCAGTACGTCAGGCCGCGCTGCTGGCATTCCTTGATGTTGAATGCCGGCGCGGACAGCGCATAGCTCACGAACTCGAGGCGCGCGAAGCCGTTGTGCGAAACAATGGGAAATACCGATGTGAAAGCGGCCTGCAAACCTTCAGGCTTGCGTTGCGTCGCCGGCACATCGGCTTGCAGAAACGTGCTGAATGATTCAAGCTGGGTGGCCAGCAGGAAAGGAACTTGGTGAACGATGGGGCGCTTCGCGAAACTCTTGCGAATGCGCTTCTTCTCGGTGAAGGAATATTGCATACGATCTCCGAATCACGGCGGGTGCTATCGAGGCGGAATACCTGGACGTTTCAAACCCGAGTGTTCACCGACTGAGACCCGATGGCCGTCCGACGGCTTGAACGAGCCGAGAAGCTTGGTGGTTGGCCGCTACCAACCGCTGGCTGACGGCAGCGGATGCCTGTGTTGCCCGCTACCCGACCAAACTTGCCTTCTGCAGTCGCTTCAGAAGACAAAGAGAATCGCCAATCGCCGTGCAGCAGCCACGATTTGACGTTTATCTTTGGCTTCTGGGGCCGATTATCCCGCCTCCCGAAAGAGTGCCAGAATAACGTCCCCACAAAGCACAAAAAGGCCGGCGGTGAAAATACCGCCAGCCTTCGCACAGCGCGTCGGAACTTACTTGAGTTCGACCTTCGCGCCTGCGTCTTCCAGCTTCTTCTTCGCTTCTTCAGCAGCAGCCTTGTCGACGCCTTCCTTGACGGGCTTCGGTGCGCCGTCGACGAGGTCCTTCGCTTCCTTCAGGCCCAGGCCCGTGATTTCGCGAACGGCCTTGATGACTGCGACCTTGTTGCTGCCTGCTTCAGCCAGAACGACCGTGAAGTCGGTCTTCTCTTCAGCAGCAGCAGCTGCGCCGCCGCCTGCCGGGCCAGCGACTGCGACTGCAGCTGCCGACACGCCAAACTTCTCTTCGAACGCCTTGACCAGTTCGTTCAGTTCGAGAACGGTCATCCCTTCGACTGCTGCCAGGATGTCTTCTTTTGCGATTGCCATTTGAAATACTCCTAAATTGAATTCGGATACAGCCAGCGATCAGTAACGCTGATGCGTGTTCGATTACGCAGCTTCTGCTTGCTTCTTCTCGGCCAGCGCGGCAAGAGCACGCGCGAAGCCCGAAACAGGCGCTTGCATGACGAACAGCAGCTTCGAGAGCAGTTCTTCACGGCTCGGGATGCTTGCCAGCGCTTGCACGCCAGCCTTATCCATCACCTTGCCATCGAACGAACCAGCCTTGATGACCAACTTGTCATTGCTCTTGCTGAAGTCGTTGACGACCTTAGCAGCGGCAATTGCATCTTCCGAGATGCCGTAGATCAGCGGACCAGTCATCTGCTCTGCCAGCGGAGCAAAGGGCGTACCTTCAACAGCGCGACGCGCCAGCGTGTTCTTCAGAACGCGCAGGTAAACCTTCTGCTCGCGCGCTTTCGCGCGCAGCGTGGTCAGATCGCCAACCGCAATTCCACGATACTCAGCCAGCACAACGGTCTGGGCCTTCGCAACTTGTGCGGCGACCTCAGCAACGACGGCTTGCTTGTCTTCTCTATTAAGCGGCACGGTTAGCCTCCAGAAACGATACGCTCGGCTAGCCGGTATGGCTCGACCTCACGTACCTCGTTCAACAACGGCGTCCGACCTCGTTAGGAGTATTTCCACCTCACGCCGCGAACTGCTTCGCGACCTGCGGCTTCACCACTACAAAACTTTTTCGGGTTCGCCATCTGCGTTGGCTTGAATTAAGGGATGCCCGACTGCTGCCTCCCACCAACGGTCTTTGATAACCGGTTGCCCGCGGACTGCACGAACAACCGCCCAAAGCCCTTGAAGACCGCTTCGCGAACGAAGCGGCCTGAATTTCATGCTTACTGCGCGGCCAGCGTAGCCTGGTCGACACGCACGCCGACGCCCATCGTGCTCGACAGTGCGATCTTGCGCAGGTAGACGCCCTTGCTCGTTGCCGGCTTGGCCTTCTGCAGTGCTTCGATCAGCGCCGACAGGTTCGAACGCAGCGCAGCCGGTTCGAACGATGCACGGCCGATCGTCGCGTGGATGATACCGGCCTTGTCGACGCGGAACTGCACCTGACCAGCCTTCGCGTTCTTGACCGCGGTCGCGACGTCCGGCGTGACCGTGCCGACCTTCGGGTTCGGCATCAGGCCGCGCGGGCCGAGGATCTGACCGAGCGTACCGACGATACGCATCGTGTCCGGCGAAGCGATCACGATGTCGAAGTCCATCTGGCCAGCCTTGATCTGCTCGGCCAGGTCTTCCATACCGACGACTTCCGCGCCTGCTGCACGTGCCTGCTCGGCCTTCTCGCCTTGCGCGAACACGGCGACGCGAACCGACTTGCCCGTACCGGCCGGCAGAACGACCGAACCGCGAACGACCTGGTCCGACTTCTTCGCGTCGATGCCGAGCTGGACTGCGACGTCGATCGACTCGTTGAACTTCGCGCTCGCGCATTCCTTCACGAGTGCCAGTGCGTCGTCGATCGCGTACAGCTTCTGACGATCGACCTTGGCGGCAAATGCCTGACGGCGCTTGGAGATCTTAGCCATTTACACGCCCTCCACAGTGATGCCCATCGAGCGTGCGCTACCAGCGATGGTGCGAACGGCTGCGTCCAGATCAGCTGCCGTGAGGTCCGGCATCTTCGTCTTTGCGATCTCTTCGGCTTGAGCGCGCGTGATCGAACCGACCTTGTCGGTGTGCGGCTTGCTCGAGCCCTTGTCCACCTTCGCCGCCTTCTTGATCAGGACGGTCGCCGGCGGCGTCTTCATCACGAACGTGAAGCTCTTGTCAGCGTATGCCGTGATGACGACCGGCACCGGCAGACCCGGCTCCATACCTTGAGTCTGCGCGTTGAACGCCTTGCAGAACTCCATGATGTTCAGGCCGCGCTGGCCCAGTGCCGGACCGACCGGCGGCGACGGGTTGGCTTTACCTGCAGGAATCTGCAGCTTGATAAAGCCGACAATCTTCTTTGCCATTTGAAAACCTCGTTGGAACGCCAAGCGGCGTTCGGTGAGTGATAACGCGCGTTCGCCGCTGGCTACTGACGCTCCTCAACGACCATGACGCGGGCCGTAAGCGCGAAGGTGGGCAGCCGAGGCTGCCCACCGAATCAGGATCAGACTTTTTCGACCTGGCCGAATTCGAGTTCGACCGGGGTAGAACGGCCAAAGATGGTGACCGACACGCGCACGCGCGACTTTTCGTAGTTGACTTCTTCGACGGTGCCGTTGAAGTCCGTGAACGGGCCTTCCTTGACCCGTACCATCTCGCCCACTTCGAACAGGGTCTTCGGGCGCGGCTTCTCCACGCCTTCCTGCATCTGCGACATGATCTTCTCGACTTCCTTCGGGGAAATCGGGGTCGGGCGGTTGCGTGCGCCGCCGACGAAACCGGTGACCTTCGCGGTGTTCTTCACGAGGTGCCACGTTTCGTCCGTCATTTCCATTTCCACGAGCACGTAGCCCGGGAAGAAACGACGTTCCGTCACAGCCTTGTGGCCGCCTTTGACTTCGACCACTTCTTCGGTCGGGACCAGGATCTGACCGAATTTATCCTGCATGCCGGCCCGTTCGATGCGCTCCTGAAGCGCACGTTGCACGCTCTTCTCCATGCCGGAGTAGGCGTGCACGACGTACCAACGTTTTCCGCTCGGAGATGCCGGAGTATCGCTCATATCATTTCCAACCCAGAATCACCGAGAAAATCACCCATTCGATCGATTTGTCGCTCAACCAGAGGAAAATCGCCATCACAAGCACGAAACCGAACACGACGAGCGTGGTTTGCGTTGCTTCCTTACGGGTGGGCCAAACGACCTTTCGGACTTCCTTGTACGAGTCCTTGGCAAACGCGATGAGGCTTTTGCCTGGAGCGGACATCAGCCCGACGGCCACGCCGGCGACGATCCCGACCGCCAACGCGGCGCCGCGGACATACCACTGCTGATTGCCCAGCCAGAAGAAGCCCACGAATCCGGCCAAGACCAGCAATACGCCCAGGGCCAGCATCAGCTTATCGCCGGAGGTATTTACAGTTTCGACGGATGGATTCGCCATAACACCTTAAAACAAATGCCACGTAGGACACGTGGCTATTTTTTGGCAGGGGCAGAGGGAATCGAACCCCCAACCTTCGGTTTTGGAGACCGACGCTCTGCCAGTTGAGCTATACCCCTAGACCATGTTGGGGCCGGCTATCGCCAGCCCCAAAACTGTCGATCAACGAATAACTGGCTTACTCGATGATCTTTGCGACGACGCCGGCACCGACGGTACGGCCGCCTTCACGGATAGCGAAGCGCAGACCTTCTTCCATCGCGATCGGCGCAATCAGCTTCACCGTGATCGACACGTTGTCGCCCGGCATCACCATTTCCTTGTCCTTCGGCAGCTCGATCGAGCCCGTCACGTCCGTCGTACGGAAGTAGAACTGCGGACGGTAGTTGTTGAAGAACGGCGTGTGACGGCCGCCTTCGTCCTTGCTCAGCACGTACACTTCGGCCGTGAAGTGCGTGTGCGGCGTGATCGAACCCGGCTTCGCCAGAACCTGACCGCGCTCCACATCTTCACGCTTCGTGCCGCGCAGCAGGATACCGACGTTGTCGCCTGCCTGACCCTGGTCCAGCAGCTTGCGGAACATTTCAACGCCCGTGCAGGTCGTCTTCACCGTCGGCTTGATACCGACGATTTCGATTTCCTCACCGACCTTCACCACGCCGCGCTCCACACGACCCGTCACCACCGTACCGCGGCCCGAGATCGAGAACACGTCTTCCACCGGCATCAGGAACGTACCGTCCACCGCGCGCTCCGGCGTCGGGATGTACGTGTCCAGCGCGTCGGCCAGGTTCATGATCGCCGTTTCGCCCAGCTCGCCCTTGTCGCCTTCCAGCGCCAGCTTTGCCGAACCCTTGATGATCGGCGTGTCGTCGCCCGGGAAGTCGTACTTCGACAGCAGTTCGCGAACTTCCATCTCGACCAGCTCGAGCAGTTCAGCGTCGTCCACCATGTCGCACTTGTTCAGGAACACGATGATGTACGGAACGCCAACCTGACGTGCCAGCAGGATGTGCTCACGCGTTTGCGGCATCGGGCCGTCTGCGGCCGAGCACACCAGGATTGCGCCGTCCATCTGCGCTGCACCCGTGATCATGTTCTTCACGTAGTCGGCGTGGCCCGGGCAGTCGACGTGCGCGTAGTGGCGGTTCGCCGTTTCGTACTCGATGTGCGCGGTGTTGATCGTGATGCCGCGTGCCTTTTCTTCCGGCGCCGCGTCGATTTCGTCGTACTTCTTCGCTTCGCCGCCGAACTTCGACGACAGAACCGTCGCGATCGCTGCCGTCAGCGTCGTCTTGCCGTGGTCAACGTGACCAATCGTACCAACGTTCACGTGCGGCTTGGTCCGCTCGAATTTTTCCTTGGCCATTTTCAACTCCCGAAAGGAATTTCACATGTTGCGCCGCGCGCAAACAGACACTGACTTTACTGCTGGTGCCCATGGGCAGGATCGAACTGCCGACCTCTCCCTTACCAAGGGAGTGCTCTACCACTGAGCCACATGGGCGCTTTTACGCTTCAACTTCGCGGACTGGAGCGGGTGAAGGGAATCGAACCCTCGTCGTAAGCTTGGAAGGCTTCTGCTCTACCATTGAGCTACACCCGCACGGGCCACTAACGATTCCTTACCGCTCTCTGCGCTGATGTCTTGGTGGAGGAGGTTGGATTCGAACCAACGTAGGCGTAAGCCAACAGATTTACAGTCTGCCCCCTTTAGCCACTCGGGCACCCCTCCGTAGAGAACTGACGATTATGGGGGTGCATCGAACTCTTGTCAAGCACTGCGAGAAGATTATTTTCATTTTCTTCCCGAGCGCCGGCTCGACCACCAGGCATCCGCCGCCGACTACGATGGCGACGAGAGGTTCGCCATTCGGCGCCCACACCTTCGTCAGACTCCGCTTCCAGCAATGTTGCATGCTGGAAACGAAAGACCGCCATCATACGGCCTCTCGGGCAGAATGCCAAGCGGGTAGGCGGAAAATTTTTGCAATATTCGTGCCGGGCGTCCTTTGGGCGACGAATTGGGGACTTCAGGGGACGGTTGTCGGGCGTATCGCGCCGTTGCCCCGCGAGGCAGTCGCAGCGCCGGGGAGCGACGGCCCGGACTGAACGGCCTCGGACGCGGCGCCGGCGACCGCGCTCAGGCCTGACGCGCGGACTCTTCGGGACCGCTTCTCCGCTGCGCACATGGCTGTCGACCGGTGCGGCGCCCTGCCCAACTGCTTGCTGCTTGTTCGCCGCCGCGCCCGGTATCGGCGCCCGGGCGCGACGGGCACCCTTGGCCGGAAGGGTCAAGACGCCCGGAAAGCGCAGCCACACCGCGCGGAACGGTCGGAATAGGAGCTACGAGCAGACGATTGTCGATGGGCGCGCGTGAGCTGAGGAACGCAGCGAGGCTGCAACGTGGAACAGGCAATCGCACAGAGCGCGCGACGGGGGGACATTTCAGTTGCCCCGACGCCGCATGGGTCGATCTGCGGACCGGTGGGGCGTCAGCAAAGACCGCTGTCAGCCAGCTGTCGAGCGATGTCCGTCGATCGACGAAGGCGGGCCGCAGGGCACCAACTGCAAGGCGGTGTCGATGGCAGCGTCTGTCGGCGTGTCACGGCGCGCCAGAGGATAGGCGACGGCTCATTTGCCGTGAGGCGGCTCGCCGCGCCGAGTCTAGGGCTCGGCCGGTTGAAAGAAGGCATGCCCCAGAAAGAGGACGCGTATCCTGCGAGGATTCGCATCGCGCGGAGACCGGCCGGCGCTCGGGCCGATAGCGCATTTCCAGCGCCACAAATGCAAAAACCCCCGCCTGCTGGGCGGGGGTTCTTGGCTTAGGGAGCCTGACGATTACCTACTTTCACACGGGAATCCGCACTATCATCGGCGTAGAGTCGTTTCACGGTCCTGTTCGGGATGGGAAGGGGTGGGACCGACTCGCTATGGTCATCAGGCAAAGAGGGTTGTTGCGCCGCTTCGCAGCGCAACCAATCGGGAAGAAGCAGTAATTTTGGGTTGTGCGTATCGCACACGAGAATCCAACATGTCGCTTTGGATCGCAGCCGGTGCTGTCGCACGGCGCCGATCTACAAGGCAGACTTGTTATAGGATCAAGCCTTACGGGCAATTAGTATCGGTTAGCTGAACGCATTACTGCGCTTACACACCCGACCTATCAACGTCCTGGTCTCGAACGACCCTTCAAGGAGGTCAAGCCTCCAGGGATATCTCATCTTAAGGCGAGTTTCCCGCTTAGATGCTTTCAGCGGTTATCTCTTCCGAACATAGCTACCCGGCGATGCGACTGGCGTCACAACCGGTACACCAGAGGTTCGTCCACTCCGGTCCTCTCGTACTAGGAGCAGCCCCCTTCAAATATCCAACGCCCACGGCAGATAGGGACCAAACTGTCTCACGACGTTTTAAACCCAGCTCACGTACCTCTTTAAATGGCGAACAGCCATACCCTTGGGACCGGCTACAGCCCCAGGATGAGATGAGCCGACATCGAGGTGCCAAACACCGCCGTCGATATGAACTCTTGGGCGGTATCAGCCTGTTATCCCCAGAGTACCTTTTATCCGTTGAGCGATGGCCCTTCCATACAGAACCACCGGATCACTATGACCTGCTTTCGCACCTGCTCGACTTGTCGGTCTCGCAGTTAAGCACGCTTATGCCATTGCACTATCAGCACGATTTCCGACCGTACCTAGCGTACCTTCGTACTCCTCCGTTACCCTTTGGGAGGAGACCGCCCCAGTCAAACTGCCTACCATGCACTGTCCCCGATCCGGATCACGGACCAAGGTTAGAACCTCAAACAAACCAGGGTGGTATTTCAAGGACGGCTCCACCGAAACTAGCGTTCCGGTTTCATAGCCTCCCACCTATCCTACACAGATCGGTTCAAAGTCCAATGCAAAGCTACAGTAAAGGTTCATGGGGTCTTTCCGTCTAGCCGCGGGTAGATTGCATCATCACAAACACTTCAACTTCGCTGAGTCTCGGGAGGAGACAGTGTGGCCATCGTTACGCCATTCGTGCAGGTCGGAACTTACCCGACAAGGAATTTCGCTACCTTAGGACCGTTATAGTTACGGCCGCCGTTTACCGGGACTTCAATCAAGAGCTTGCACCCCATCATTTAATCTTCCGGCACCGGGCAGGCGTCACACCCTATACGTCCACTTTCGTGTTTGCAGAGTGCTGTGTTTTTATTAAACAGTCGCAGCCACCAGTTTATTGCAACCCCTTCACCCTTCCAGCGCAGGCTGGTCAAGCTACAAGGGCGTACCTTATCCCGAAGTTACGGTACCAATTTGCCGAGTTCCTTCTCCCGAGTTCTCTCAAGCGCCTTAGAATACTCATCTCGCCCACCTGTGTCGGTTTGCGGTACGGTCATCGTTAGACTGAAGCTTAGAGGCTTTTCTTGGAACCACTTCCAATTGCTTCGCGACCGAAGTCGCTCGCGCCACACCCTTGAATCCTGCGCCCGGATTTGCCTAAGCGCCTTCTCCAATGCAGCGACCGGGACGTCCAACACCCGGACAACCTTCCGCGATCCGTCCCCCCATCGCATCTAACGACGGTGCAGGAATATTGACCTGCTTCCCATCAGCTACGCATTTCTGCCTCGCCTTAGGGGCCGACTCACCCTACGCCGATGAACGTTGCGTAGGAAACCTTGGGCTTACGGCGAGGGGGCCTTTCACCCCCTTTATCGCTACTCATGTCAGCATTCGCACTTCCGATACCTCCAGCACCCTTTACAAGGCACCTTCGCAGGCTTACGGAACGCTCTCCTACCATGCGAGCAAGCTCGCATCCGCAGCTTCGGTATATGGCTTAGCCCCGTTACATCTTCCGCGCAGGACGACTCGATCAGTGAGCTATTACGCTTTCTTTAAAGGGTGGCTGCTTCTAAGCCAACCTCCTGACTGTTTTAGCCTTCCCACTTCGTTTCCCACTTAGCCATATTTGGGGACCTTAGCTGGCGGTCTGGGTTGTTTCCCTCTTGACACCGGACGTTAGCACCCGATGTCTGTCTCCCGTGATTGCACTCTTCGGTATTCGGAGTTTGCTATGGCGGGGTAATCTGCAATAGACCCCCCAACCATGACAGTGCTCTACCCCCGAAGGTGAGACACGAGGCACTACCTAAATAGTTTTCGGAGAGAACCAGCTATTTCCAGGTTTGTTTAGCCTTTCACCCCTATCCACAGCTCATCCCCTAACTTTTCAACGTTAGTGGGTTCGGACCTCCAGTACGTGTTACCGCACCTTCATCCTGGCCATGGATAGATCACCTGGTTTCGGGTCTACGCCCAGCAACTGAACGCCCTATTCGGACTCGCTTTCGCTACGCCTGCCCTATACGGTTAAGCTTGCTACTGAACGTAAGTCGCTGACCCATTATACAAAAGGTACGCCGTCACCCCTTACGAGGCTCCGACTGTTTGTATGCATGCGGTTTCAGGATCTATTTCACTCCCCTCCCGGGGTTCTTTTCGCCTTTCCCTCACGGTACTGGTTCACTATCGGTCGATCACGAGTATTTAGCCTTGGAGGATGGTCCCCCCATCTTCAGACAGGATTTCACGTGTCCCGCCCTACTTGTCGTACACCTAGTTCTTTCATACTGTTTTCGCCTACAGGGCTATCACCTGCTATGGCCGCACTTTCCAGAGCGTTCGGCTAACAATACGAATAAAGAGTACAAGGCTCATCCCATTTCGCTCGCCACTACTTTGGGAATCTCGGTTGATTTCTTTTCCTGCGGTTACTTAGATGTTTCAGTTCACCGCGTTCGCTTCACATGACCTATGTATTCAGTCATGGATACTCCATACGGAGTGGGTTTCCCCATTCGGACATCCCCGGATCAAAGCTTGTTTGCCAGCTCCCCGGGGCTTTTCGCAGGCTACCGCGTCCTTCATCGCCTGTGATCGCCAAGGCATCCACCACATGCACTTGTTCGCTTGACCCTATAACGAGTCTGTCTCATGGACAGTCGCTACAGGTTGAGTTCTCGCGTTGTGCCGTATTCCAATTGAGTCGAACATGAAGTTCGAATCATCTTGAGATACATCGATACAATCACAACCCGGATAGTTTCCACGTCCATCTCATAAGACGCTTCCGCTATCCAAATTACTTACTTCTTCCTGATTGTTAAAGAACGACAGCCGATACAGTTTCCTGCATCACTCTGACTGGCTCAATCGCCAATGCAAAGCGCTCGCTGAATTTTCAGCAAACTCTTAGCGTTGGTGATTGGTGGAGGCAGACGGGATCGAACCGACGACCCCCTGCTTGCAAAGCAGGTGCTCTCCCAGCTGAGCTATGCCCCCATGTACAGAGACCACCCAGGTTTCTTCTCGCCAGACAACTTGGTGGGTCTGGTTGGATTCGAACCAACGACCCCCGCCTTATCAAGACGGTGCTCTAACCGACTGAGCTACAGACCCCTGAGTCTGTCTTGATTACAGCCGATAAGCGTGAGCGCTCAACTTCGCGAGATAGCTCTGGAAAGGAGGTGATCCAGCCGCACCTTCCGATACGGCTACCTTGTTACGACTTCACCCCAGTCATGAATCCTACCGTGGTGACCGTCCTCCTTGCGGTTAGACTAGCCACTTCTGGTAAAACCCACTCCCATGGTGTGACGGGCGGTGTGTACAAGACCCGGGAACGTATTCACCGCGGCATGCTGATCCGCGATTACTAGCGATTCCAGCTTCATGCACTCGAGTTGCAGAGTGCAATCCGGACTACGATCGGTTTTCTGGGATTAGCTCCCCCTCGCGGGTTGGCAACCCTCTGTTCCGACCATTGTATGACGTGTGAAGCCCTACCCATAAGGGCCATGAGGACTTGACGTCATCCCCACCTTCCTCCGGTTTGTCACCGGCAGTCTCCTTAGAGTGCTCTTGCGTAGCAACTAAGGACAAGGGTTGCGCTCGTTGCGGGACTTAACCCAACATCTCACGACACGAGCTGACGACAGCCATGCAGCACCTGTGCGCCGGTTCTCTTTCGAGCACTCCCGAATCTCTTCAGGATTCCGACCATGTCAAGGGTAGGTAAGGTTTTTCGCGTTGCATCGAATTAATCCACATCATCCACCGCTTGTGCGGGTCCCCGTCAATTCCTTTGAGTTTTAATCTTGCGACCGTACTCCCCAGGCGGTCAACTTCACGCGTTAGCTACGTTACTAAGGAAATGAATCCCCAACAACTAGTTGACATCGTTTAGGGCGTGGACTACCAGGGTATCTAATCCTGTTTGCTCCCCACGCTTTCGTGCATGAGCGTCAGTATTGGCCCAGGGGGCTGCCTTCGCCATCGGTATTCCTCCACATCTCTACGCATTTCACTGCTACACGTGGAATTCTACCCCCCTCTGCCATACTCTAGCCTGCCAGTCACAAATGCAGTTCCCAGGTTGAGCCCGGGGATTTCACATCTGTCTTAACAGACCGCCTGCGCACGCTTTACGCCCAGTAATTCCGATTAACGCTCGCACCCTACGTATTACCGCGGCTGCTGGCACGTAGTTAGCCGGTGCTTATTCTTCCGGTACCGTCATCCCCCGACTGTATTAGAGCCAAGGATTTCTTTCCGGACAAAAGTGCTTTACAACCCGAAGGCCTTCTTCACACACGCGGCATTGCTGGATCAGGCTTTCGCCCATTGTCCAAAATTCCCCACTGCTGCCTCCCGTAGGAGTCTGGGCCGTGTCTCAGTCCCAGTGTGGCTGGTCGTCCTCTCAGACCAGCTACTGATCGTCGCCTTGGTAGGCCTTTACCCCACCAACTAGCTAATCAGCCATCGGCCAACCCTATAGCGCGAGGCCCGAAGGTCCCCCGCTTTCATCCGTGGATCGTATGCGGTATTAATCCGGCTTTCGCCGGGCTATCCCCCACTACAGGACATGTTCCGATGTATTACTCACCCGTTCGCCACTCGCCACCAGGTGCAAGCACCCGTGCTGCCGTTCGACTTGCATGTGTAAGGCATGCCGCCAGCGTTCAATCTGAGCCAGGATCAAACTCTTCAGTTCAAACCTGTTACTGTTTTCGGTTCTCTCGAACCGGTCGCTCACTCAAAGCTGACAGGTCATATGAATTGCTTCATAAACCTGACTTACTTTAGTGTGAGACTCTTGATACTTTTGCTATCCCGATCCGAAGATCAGGTCTCGCTCACATCAAGCGCCCACACTTATCGGCTGTTAGTTTTTAAAGAACATGTCTGCGAGCAGATCGTCTTGCTCAGCAGCGCTGCGTTGTCAGCAGCAGAGAAGCGAGATTATGAACACTGTTTCGCAGCTCGTCAACAACTTTTTTCACTACATCGTTGCGACTGCGCGGTTCTTCTTCCTTCGCCGGGCGGGCGCTCACACTACAGCACACGTCCGACTTCGCTTCCCCTTTCACGCCGCGTTTCCGTTAGCGCGAAAGAGGCGTGATTCTATGCAGCCCACGTCCAACACGCAAGCGGTTTGTGAAAATATTTTTAAAAGCCTCCGTGCGCTGCCGCGCACGGTGGCTTCGGGGCAACGACGCGCGGGTTCGGCGAATTCGCAAACTAGAGCGCGGGGCCGCGTCCTCCGGACGCTCGCTCGAGCTTAAGATTCGGCACCGAGTCTGGTCGGCATTGCGCCGCCTCGTGTCCCATATATACAGGAGCGCGCTACTCGCCAGCCGCAATCGCCTTCAACCGCTCCAGCGGCACCGCCTCGGCCATCGCCGCGTAGCCGGCGTCGCTCGGATGAATCCCGTCGCCGCTGTCGTACCGGTGCTGCAGCACGCTCGGACGCGCCGGGTCGCGCAACGCCGCGTCGAAGTCGACGACGCCATCGAACGCGCCGCCGCTCCGGATCCATCGGTTTACCTCCAAACGGATCGCCTCGCGCGCCGGCGGCAAGTCGGCGGGCGTCAACGTCGCGCCGAACACCTTTACGCCGCGCCGATGCGCCGCGTCGATCAATCCGCGATAGCCGTCGACCAGCGCCGCGGCCGTGACCTGCGTGTGCGGATCGTCGCAATCGAGCCCCGCGCGCGGCGGCATCGCCGCGAAATTGATGTCGTTGATCCCGATCAGCACGATTGCCGCCTTCACGCCGGCGCGCGACAGCGCATCGCGCTCGAATCGCGACGCCAGCGCCACGCCGTAGCATGGCGAATCGCTGAGCAGCCGGTTGCCGCTGATCCCGAGGTTCACGACGCCGACCGACGTCGTACCGGTGTCCGCCAGCCGGCGCGTGAACGCGTCCGGCCAACGGCGGTTCCGATTCAGGCTCGACCGCAAGCCGTCGGTAATCGAATCACCGATCGCCGCGACGCTCGCATGCGCACCGCCCGCCTCAACCGCCAGCTCCGTCACCCACGCGTACTGCGTAAACCGCGTGCGAAACGCCGCGGCGCCGGCATCGTTCACATGGTCGCCTGGACCGGACACGTAATTCAGTTGGTTCGACACGCGGTGCCAAACCGTCATCCGCTGCTTCGGTCCCATATAGAAGCTGATCGCATAGGGCCGACCGGCCACGACGTCCAGCGCGAGCGGATCGCTGTCGAGCTCCTGCCCCGGCGCGAGCGTCACCGAGGCCTTGCCGCCGAACCGCACCGGCGCGGCCGCACCGTCCGCGAGCGCCGCGCCTTCGCCGGCACGGCCGAGGCTCGCCGCCTCGATCACCAGCGGTGCATGGCCATACGCGTTGCTCACGCGAATACGCGCCGCGCGGCCCGATGCAGTCGGATAGACGATCTGGCGGACGGTCCGCCCCGCGACGTCCGGTGCTCGGTACAACGGCGGCGGCGAGGCCAGCTCGGGAATCGGCTGCAGCGCGGTCGCCCACGCGGCCACCCAGCCGGCGGGCGCCGCGCAGACGGCGAACGGCGAAAGAAGAACGGAGGCACCCAGCACGGTCGCCGCCAGACTGCTTCGGAATGACATCGGCAAATCCTCATCGGAAAGCGGGCATTGTGCCGCAGAAGAAGCGCGACCGATCGCGCGCCGCCATGCGATCGCACCCTGACGCCCGTGGTTTACCCGCACCTCGCCGAATTTCCACAACAAATTTATTAACCGACCGGTCGGTTGGTTTATACTTCGCACACATTCAACCGGACGAGAGCGCTCGCCATGTACACGCAATCCCTCGACATTCCCGGCAACGTCGCGCCGCTCGACGCCGCAGCCGAGTCGCCCGAGCAGGCGCGGTTCGACGCGGTGATGGCCGCGGACGGCAAGATCGAACCGCAGGACTGGATGCCGGACGCCTATCGGAAGACGCTGATCCGCCAGATCTCGCAGCATGCGCACTCGGAAGTAGTCGGCATGCTGCCGGAAGGCAACTGGATCACGCGCGCGCCGAGCCTGAAGCGCAAGGCGATCCTGCTTGCCAAGGTGCAGGATGAAGCGGGCCACGGCCTCTATCTGTATAGCGCGGTCGAAACGCTCGGCGTCTCGCGCGAGTCGCTGATCGACGCGCTGCATGCGGGCAAGGCCAAATATTCGAGCATCTTCAACTACCCGACGCCGACCTGGGCCGACGTCGGCGTGATCGGCTGGCTCGTCGACGGCGCCGCGATCATGAACCAGGTGCCGCTGTGCCGCTGCACGTACGGCCCGTATGCGCGCGCGATGATCCGCGTCTGCAAGGAGGAGTCGTTCCATCAGCGCCAGGGCTTCGATGCCCTGCTGACGATGATGAAGGGCACCGACGCGCAGCGCGCAATGGTCCAGCAGGCCGTGAACCGGTGGTGGTGGCCGGTGCTGATGATGTTCGGCCCGAGCGACGCCGATTCGGTCCACAGCCATCAGTCCGCGAAATGGGGCATCAAGCGGATCTCGAATGACGATCTGCGGCAGAAGTTCGTCGACGCGACGGTCGAGCAGGCGAAGGTGCTCGGCGTCACGCTGCCCGACCCGGACCTGAAATGGAACGAGGCGCGCGGCCACTACGACTATGGCGCGATCGACTGGGACGAATTCTGGCGCGTCGTCAACGGCGACGGCCCGTGCAACAAGGAACGCCTCGCAACGCGCGTGAAGGCGCACGAAGACGGCGCGTGGGTCCGCGAAGCCGCGCTCGCGTACGAAGCGAAACGCCGCGCGCGCGCCGAACAGCACGCGGCATAAGCGGCACGCGCCGGCACCGTGCGTGCCGGCCGCCGATCGAATTCAACACAGCA
Source organism: Burkholderia multivorans ATCC BAA-247 (assembly GCF_000959525.1). Lineage (NCBI taxonomy): Bacteria > Pseudomonadati > Pseudomonadota > Betaproteobacteria > Burkholderiales > Burkholderiaceae > Burkholderia > Burkholderia multivorans. Next base: position 387,732 of record NZ_CP009832.1, on the reverse strand, counting down.
TTGCATCGGACCGGCTCGCGCCGCGCGCGCGAAGCCGGCCCACAGGAGAGAAAGATGAACAAGGAATGGCCGATCTGGGAAGTGTTCGTGCGCAGCAAGCAGGGCCTCGACCACAAGCACTGCGGCAGCCTGCACGCGGCCGACGCGACGATGGCGCTGCGCATGGCGCGCGACGTCTACACGCGCCGCCAGGAAGGCGTGAGCATCTGGGTGGTGCCGTCGTCGGCGATCACCGCATCGGATCCGAACGAGAAGGCCGAAATGTTCGAACCGGCCGGCGACAAGATCTATCGCCATCCGACGTTCTACACGCTGCCCGACGAAGTCAACCATATGTAACGCGCGCCATGACGATCACGCCCGAACACCTTTCCTACGTGCTGCGCCTCGCGGACAACGCGCTGATCCTCGGTCAGCGCAACGCCGAGTGGTGCGGTCACGGCCCGGTCCTCGAGGAAGACATCGCGCTCACCAACATGAGCCTCGACCTGATCGGCCAGGCGCGCATGCTGTACACGCACGCGGCCGAACTCGAACGCCAGCTGAACGGCGCGACGAAAACCGAGGACGACTACGCCTACTTCCGCACCGAACGCGAGTTCGCGAACTTCACGCTGGCCGAGCTGCCGCACTACGGACCGCTCGCCGGCACCGCGCACGCCGACAAGGACTACGCGGTGACGATCGTACGCAATTTCCTCTACGCGACGCTGATGCTGCACGTATGGAGCGCGCTCGAAACGTCGACCGACGCGCAGCTCGCCGCGATCGCCGCGAAGTCGGTGAAGGAAACGCGCTATCACGTGCAGCACGCGCGCGAATGGCTCGTGCGCTTCGGCGACGGCACCGACGAATCGCATCGCCGCGCACAGGCCGCGCTCGAGTACCTGATGCCGTACACGCGTGAATTCTTCGCGGCCGACGCGATCGACGCGGCGGTCGCCGCGCAGGGCGTCGGGCCCGCGCCGGCGTCGCTCGAACCCGCGTGGCGCGCCGACGTCGAAGCGGCACTGGCGGAAGCGACGCTCGCGCTGCCCGCGCCCGTGCAGCACGTGCCGACCGGCAAGCAGGGCGAACACTCGGAACATATGGGTTACCTGCTCGCCGAAATGCAGAGCCTTGCGCGCCAGCATCCGGGCGCGACCTGGTAACCCGCGACGACGGAGCCGACGCATGTCCATCGAGACCGCCGCCCCCACGCACGGCGCGCCCGGCGCGCACCACGCCGATCCGCTGCTCGCGCGCGCGTGGGACGTGCTCGAAGCCGTACCCGATCCGGAGATTCCGGTCGTGTCGATCCGCGAGCTCGGCATCCTGCGCGACGTGCGCCGCGCCGCCGACGGCACGCTCGAAGTCGTGATCACGCCGACCTACTCGGGCTGCCCGGCGATGTCGCAGATCGCCGAAGACATCGCGGCCGCGCTGCAGGGCGCCGGCCTGCCGCCGCACCGGATCGAGACGGTGCTCGCGCCCGCGTGGACGACCGACTGGATCACGCAGGACGCGCGCGAGAAGCTGCGCGCCTACGGCATCGCGCCGCCCGTCGGCCAGTGCGGCAGCGCCGCGCCGCGCGAAAACGTCGTGCGCTTCGTGCCGCGGCCGGTCGCGGCGCCGGTTTGCCCGCGCTGCGGTTCCGCGAACACCGAGCGTCTCGCGCAGTTCGCGTCGACGGCCTGCAAGGCGCTGTACCGCTGCGTCGACTGCCGCGAACCCTTCGACTACTTCAAACCTTACTGATATGGCGACCCCGCAATTTCATCCGCTACGTATCCGCGACGTGCGGCCCGAGACCGCCGACGCCGTGACCGTCTCCTTCGAGGTGCCGCCGGAGCTGCGCGACGCATACCGCTTCACGCAGGGCCAGTTCGTCACGCTGAAGACGCATATCGACGGCGAGGAGACGCGCCGCTCGTATTCGATCTGCGTGGGCACGACCGACTACGATCGCGACGGCGAGCTGCGCATCGGCATCAAGCGCGTGCGCGGCGGCCGCTTCTCGAACTTCGCGTTCGACACGCTGAAGCCCGGCCACACGATCGACGTGATGACGCCGGACGGCCGCTTCTTCACGCATCTGAACGCCGATCATGGCAAGCAGTACGTCGCGTTCTCGGGCGGCTCGGGCATCACGCCGGTGCTCGCGATCGTGAAAACGACGCTCGAACTCGAGCCGCGCAGCACGTTCACGCTGATCTACGGCAACCGTAGCGTCGACGCGATCATGTTCGCGGAAGAGCTCGAGGATCTGAAGAACCGCTACATGAACCGCTTCGTCCTCTATCACGTGCTGTCCGACGATCTGCAGGACGTCGAGCTGTTCAACGGCGTGCTCGACCAGGCGAAGTGCGCGGCGTTCCTCGACACGCTGGTGCCGGCCGATTCGATCGACGAAGCGTTCATCTGCGGCCCGGCGCCGATGATGGATGCGGCCGAAGCCGCGCTGAAGGCGGCCGGCGTGCCGCCCGCGAAGGTGCACGTCGAGCGCTTCGGCACGCCGCTGCCGCAGGCGGGCGTGCCGGTCGTCGAGATCACCGAACAGACGCCGGCCGCCGATCTCGAGATCGTGCTCGACGGCAAGAAGCGCAAGCTGCGTCTGCCATACGAAGGCGTGAGCCTGCTCGACGTCGGCCTGCGCGCCGGCCTCGCGCTGCCGTATGCGTGCAAGGGCGGCGTGTGCTGCACGTGCCGCGCGAAGGTGCTCGAAGGCGAAGTACGGATGGAGAAGAACTACACGCTCGAGGAGCACGAGGTGAACGACGGCTTCGTGCTGACGTGCCAGTGCCATCCGGTCAGCGACAGGATCGTGGTGAGCTTCGACGAGCGTTGATCGGCTGCGCGTCGAGACGCGGCGCCGGTTTCTCGTCGTCACACATCTCGCTTACACTAGGGGCCGCCGGCCGGTCGGACAGCTTGCAGCGTCCGCCCGGCCGGCGGTTTTCTTTTGTTGACGACAGGCCGATGAGTACCATTCACGTGATTCAGGGCGGCACCGCCGCCGCGTCGCTGCGCGAAGCGCTCGCGGCAGCCGGACGCGACGAGCGCGTCGTCGGGTTGCTCGACGACCTCGGCGTCGGCCCGTTGAAGGGTGCCGACGAGACGCCGGACGTGCGCGCCGCGTTCTGGCAACGTGTGCTCGGCGACCAGATCCCCGACTGGAAAGCGGAGATCGAAGGCGAATTCGCGCGACTCGACCAGCTGGCCACGGACACCGGCCAGGTCGTCGTGTGGCACGCGCCATGCGTCGGCGACAAGCTGCTGCTGCGCCGCGTCGCCTATCACCTGCGCAGTGTCCCGCAACGGCTGAACGAAGTGCGGCTGTCTGCCGCCGACCTCGACGCGACGCAGCGCGCCGCACTCGCACGCGCGGACCACGCCTGTTCGACGGGCATGTTCTCGCCGGCGCAGCTCGGCAAGCGGCGGCCTGCCGCCGCGCCGATCTCGGTCTTGCGGATCGGCCGGCTCGCGCTCGAATGGCAGGAGGCCAAACACCTGAACGCCGAGCTGCGCTACTGGATCAGCAACACGATCAAGAGCGGCCACTATGCGGACCTCGACGCGCTGATCGTCGCGCGCGCGAGCACCGACTGGCAGCCGGCGCGGCAGCTCGTCGGCCGCATCATGGCCGAGGCCGATCGCGGCGGACTGTTCGTCAGCGACGCCGTCGCGTGGTGGCGCTGCCGCGAACTGGCCGCGGCCGGCCGGCTCGAGCTGCGGGACGATGCGCCCGCCGCCCTCTCCTTCACGCACGTGCGCGCCGCCCGCGCGGTAAACGCATCCCGCTAATCTTCCGCATTCGACCATGGCCCGTACCCGAGCGCCCGACCACGAATCCCAGCGCGAGCAGATCCTCGATCTCGCCGCCGAAAAGTTCGCGCAGACGAGCTATCCGAGCACGTCGATGTCCGATCTCGCGACCGCGAGCGGCACGTCGAAGGCACGCCTCTATCACTATTACGAGAGCAAGGAAGCGATCCTGTTCGACCTGCTCGACCGCTACACGAAGCGGCTGATGCTGATCATCGCGGAAGTCGAAGGGACGAGTCAGCGGCGCGGGCTCAGCGAGCGCGAGGCGTTCGCCGAGCTGGTGCGCGCATTCCTCGCCGAATACGAGACGTCGCACAGCCGGCACGTCGCGCTGCTCAACGACGTTAAGTATCTCGAGGATGCACAGCGCGAAATCGTGCTCGACCGCCAGCGCGACATCGTCGCAGCCTTCGCGCGGCAGCTCGCGCGCGCCTATCCTGATCGCATCTCGAAGGAAAACCAGACGTCGGTGACGATGATGGTGTTCGGGATGATCAACTGGACGTTCACGTGGCTGAAGCCGGGCGGCCGCCTCGGCTACCGCGACTTCGCCGAACAGGTGATCGACATGATCGAGCGCGGGCTGTCGTCGGCCGCGTGATGTCGCAGGGCAGCATCCGTTGCGCGGTGTGCACAGCCACACCGCCCTCTCGGCATTTCATATGATGAATTTTTAATGCGTTTAAAATCAGTGGCTTATGTTATGAACTAAGTGCATTTAGAATTCACCCTCGACAGAATATACGGGTTTTCCCCAATCCTGACCCAAACACTCGGGTAAAATGCTGCTGCATTGCACAACCCGCTGTACGGTCACCATTGAGGAACCCACGATGAACACGCAATTCCACGGCTCGGCCGATGTCGTCGGCACCGCCGGTAATGCGCCGGTTCTCGTCAGGGAACTGGCTTCCAAAGACCGTGAGCAGATGCTCACCCATTTTCTGTCGCTGAACGAGGACGACCGCCTGCTGCGCTTCGGCCAGATGGTGCCCGACCACGTGATCGAAAACTACGTGCGCACGATCGACTTCGGCCGCGATACCGTGTTCGGCGTGTTCGACCATGATCTCGAGCTGATCGGCGTCGGTCACCTCGCCTATCTGCCGGCCGACGGCGACAAGCGAACGGCCGAATTCGGCGTGTCGGTGCTCGAACGCGCGCGCGGCCGCGGCGTCGGCACGAAGCTGTTCGAGCGCGCGGCGATCCGCAGCCGCAACACGCGCGTGACGACGCTCTACATGCACTGCCTGTCGCGCAACGCGACGATGATGCACATCGCCAAGAAGTCCGGGATGCGCATCGAGCATGCGTACGGCGAAGCCGACGCGTATCTGTCGCTGCCGCCGGCCGACCACTCGACGATCCTCGCCGAGATGCTGCAGGAACAGGCGGCCGTGTTCGACTATGCGATGAAGCGCCAGGCGCACCGGGCGTCGAAGTTCATCGAGTCGCTGATGCCCGCTGCGCTCAGCGCGTAACGCCGGTACGCCGCCGCGGCGCGTCGCTTGCGCCCGGCGGTTCTCGCTTCCCACCCGCCTTCCCATCGGCGCTAGCGCATCGACCGGATCGGCAGCGCCGTCGTCTCCTTGAAGCATTCGAGCGAAAAGCTCGTTTTCACGTCGATCACCGACGGATGGTGCAGCAACTGCTCCTGCACGAAGCGGGAGAAATGCGCCATGTCCTCCACCTGCACGCGCAGCAGATAATCCATATCGCCCGTCATCGCGTGGCACGCGACGACTTCCGGCCAGGCCTGCACGGCCGCGCGGAACAGCTCCGCGTGCGTCGCGCCCGCGCGCGCCGCCGTTTCGTCCGCGCGCACCGGCACGACGCCGCCGCGCTTCTCGAGCCGCACGCTCACGTACGCGAGCAGATCGAGCCCGAGCTTCTGCGGGTCGAGCAGCGCGACGTAGCCCGTGATCACGCCGATCTCCTCGAGGCGGCGGATTCGCCGCAGACACGGGCTCGGCGACAGGTTCACGCGTTCGGCGATCTCCTGGTTCGACAGGCGCCCGTTCTCCTGAAGAATCGCGAGGATCCGCCGGTCGATCGCGTCCAATTCGACCTGCGCCATCTTCTGCCCTCCGAAAGTCGTTTCGAGACTGGAAATTGCGCCATCGTAGGATCGCGCGACCAAGTTCGCAAGTTTACGCTCCACGCGGCCCGCTACACTTTGTCGCACGTACTCGATCGTTTCGCGCGCCGTCGGCGCGCACCACCCTCGACACAGGACCGACGGCGCTCCGCATCGCCGCGGCCGACTCAGGAGACACGCATGCAGATCCCCACCTGGGACAACCCCGTCGGCACCGACGGCTTCGAATTCATCGAATACACGGCACCGGACCCGAAGGCGCTCGGACAACTGTTCGAACGGATGGGCTTCACCGCGATCGCGCGTCACCGCCACAAGGACGTGACGGTCTACCGCCAGGGCGACATCAACTTCATCATCAACGCCGAGCCCGACTCGTTCGCGCAGCGCTTCGCGCGGCTGCACGGCCCGTCGATCTGCGCGATCGCGTTTCGCGTGCAGGACGCCGCGAAGGCGTACAAGCGCGCGCTCGAACTCGGCGCATGGGGCTTCGACAACAAGACCGGCCCGATGGAGCTGAACATCCCGGCGATCAAGGGCATCGGCGATTCGCTGATCTACTTCGTCGACCGCTGGCGCGGCAAGAACGGCGCGCAGCCGGGCGCGATCGGCGACATCAGCATCTACGACGTCGACTTCGAGCCGATCCCCGGCGCGGAGCCGAACCCGGTCGGCCACGGACTCACGTACATCGACCACCTGACGCACAACGTGCATCGCGGCCGCATGCAGGAATGGGCAGAGTTCTACGAACGCCTGTTCAACTTCCGCGAAGTGCGCTACTTCGACATCGAAGGCAAGGTGACGGGCGTGAAGTCGAAGGCGATGACGTCGCCGTGCGGCAAGATCCGCATCCCGATCAACGAGGAAGGCTCGGACACGGCCGGCCAGATCCAGGAATACCTCGACGCGTACCACGGCGAAGGCATTCAGCATATCGCGCTCGGCACCAACGACATCTATGGGGCCGTCGACGGCCTGCGCAGCAAGGAAGTGAAACTGCTCGACACGATCGACACCTATTACGAACTGGTCGATCGCCGCGTGCCGAACCACGGCGAATCGCTGGAAGAGCTGAAGAAGCGCAAGATCCTGATCGACGGCGCACGCGACGATCTGCTGCTGCAGATCTTCACCGAAAACCAGATCGGGCCGATCTTCTTCGAGATCATCCAGCGCAAGGGCAATCAGGGCTTCGGCGAAGGCAACTTCAAGGCGCTGTTCGAATCGATCGAGCTCGATCAGATCCGCCGCGGCGTCGTGCAGGACAAGGCCTGACGGAACGGGCCCGTGCGCGCGGCCGCACGCCGCCGTCCGGCCCGGCCGCACAAACAAAAAGGGCGGGAATCGCACGATTCCCGCCCTTTGTTCGTTTTCGGCGCGGCGCGCTGCCGCGCGATCGCATCAACGCACGCTCGCCTTCGACGCCGCGGCGCGCGCGACGGCCGGCTGCGCATCGGCGTTCTGCGCCGACGCGGTCTGACGCATCTGCGCGCCGGCTGCCGCCAGTGCGCTCGCGCCTTGCGCGCGCACCGGGCCGGTCATCGCGAAAAATGCGGCCGACACGATCAGGAAACTCTGGATATGACGCGTGTTCATTGCACCTCCTTTTAAGACTGCCGGCGCCTCCCCGTGCCTCGACAGCGTGTCGACGCGACCGGGCACCTCCGGCAGGCCGACAAGATTAACGGCGTTTGCGCGAAGATGGGGCCAGCTTTACATGCTTTTACATGCTGTAACGGGTGCGCCGGCCCTCGCCCGTTGATGCAGTGCGGCAGTATCGCGGATGGGCGGCGGGTTTATCCCAGTGCTACCATCACTTAAAACCGGCCAATATGCCGGCCACTGCCGACGCGTTCACAAGACGCCGACGCACTCGAAGTTTTGGTGATCCCAAACTGGGTGGAGGAGACTGTTAATGAATGCCCCGCTAGACGCAGGCCAACGCGCGTCGCTCGAAGCCGCGCTAAAGTCCGTCACGCTTGACGACAAATACACGCTCGAGCGCGGCCGCGCTTACATGAGCGGCATCCAGGCGCTCGTGCGCCTGCCGATGCTCCAGCAGGAACGCGACCGCGCCGCCGGCCTCAATACGGCCGGCTTCATCTCCGGCTATCGCGGCTCGCCGCTCGGCGGCCTCGACCTGTCGCTCTGGAAGGCCAAGCAGCATCTGGCCGCCCATCAGATCGTTTTCCAGCCCGGCCTCAACGAAGATCTCGCCGCGACCGCCGTGTGGGGCTCGCAGCAGGTCAACCTGTATCCCGGCGCGAAGTACGACGGCGTGTTCGGCATGTGGTACGGCAAGGGCCCGGGCGTCGACCGCACCGGCGACGTGTTCAAGCACGCGAACTCGGCCGGCTCGTCGAAGCACGGCGGTGTGCTGGTGCTCGCCGGCGACGACCATGCGGCGAAATCCTCGACGCTCGCGCATCAGTCCGAGCACATCTTCAAGGCCTGCGGGCTGCCGGTGCTGTTCCCGTCGAACGTACAGGAATATCTGGACTTCGGGCTGCACGGCTGGGCGATGAGCCGCTACTCGGGGCTCTGGGTCGCGCTGAAATGCGTGACGGACGTCGTCGAATCGTCGGCGTCGGTCGACATCGACCCGCACCGCACCGAAATCCTGCTGCCGACCGACTTCGTCATGCCGGAAGGCGGGCTCAACATCCGCTGGCCGGACCCGCCGCTCGTGCAGGAAGCGCGGCTGCTCGACTACAAGTGGTACGCGGCGCTCGCCTACGTGCGCGCGAACAAGCTCGACCGCATCGAGATCGATTCGCCGCACGCGCGCTTCGGCATCATGACGGGCGGCAAGGCGTATCTGGACGTGCGCCAGGCGCTGACCGACCTCGGCCTCGACGACGAAACCTGCGCGCGGATCGGCATCCGGCTCTACAAGGTCGGCTGCGTCTGGCCGCTCGAAGCACAGGGCGCGCAGGCGTTCGCGCGCGGCCTCGACGAAATTCTGGTCGTCGAGGAAAAGCGCCAGATCCTCGAGTACGCGATCAAGGAAGAGCTGTACAACTGGCCGGACGCGCAGCGCCCGCGCGTGTACGGCAAGTTCGACGAAAAGGACGGCGCCGGCGGCGAATGGTCGGTGCCGATGGGCAACTGGCTGCTGCCCGCGCACTACGAGCTGTCGCCCGCGATCATCGCGAAGGCGATCGCGACGCGCCTCGAGAAGTTCGAGCTGCCGTCCGACGTGCGTGCGCGGATCGCCGCGCGCATCGCGGTGATCAACGCGAAGGAAATGGCGCTCGCGAAGCCGCACGTGCAGACCGAGCGCAAGCCGTGGTTCTGCTCGGGCTGCCCGCACAACACGTCGACCAACGTGCCGGAAGGCTCGCGCGCGATCGCCGGCATCGGCTGCCACTACATGACCGTCTGGATGGACCGCAACACGAGCACCTTCAGCCAGATGGGCGGCGAAGGCGTGCCGTGGATCGGCCAGGCGCCGTTCACCGACGAAAAGCACGTGTTCGCGAACCTCGGCGACGGCACCTATTTCCACTCGGGCCTGCTCGCGATCCGCGCGGCGATCTCGTCGAAGGCGAACATCACGTACAAGATCCTGTATAACGACGCCGTCGCGATGACGGGCGGCCAGCCGGTCGACGGCGTGCTGACCGTGCCGCAGATCACGCACCAGCTCGCGTCCGAAGGCGCGAAGAAGATCGTGATCGTCACCGACGAGCCCGAGAAGTACGACAGCCAGAAGGCGCTGCTCGCGCCGGGCGTGACGATCCATCACCGCGACCAGCTCGACGACGTGCAGCGCGAGCTGCGCGAGATCGAAGGCACGACGATCCTGATCTACGACCAGACCTGCGCGACCGAAAAGCGCCGCCGCCGCAAGCGCGGCGCGTATCCGGATCCGGCCAAGCGCGTCGTGATCAACGACGCGGTGTGCGAAGGCTGCGGCGACTGCTCGGTGCAGTCGAACTGCCTGTCGGTCGAGCCGCTCGAAACCGAATTCGGCACGAAGCGCCAGATCAACCAGTCGAGCTGCAACAAGGACTTCTCGTGCGTGAAGGGCTTCTGCCCGAGCTTCGTCACGGTCGAAGGCGGCCAGCTGAAGAAGCCGAAGGCCGTCGCCGTCGACGGCAGCGCGCTGCCGCCGATACCCGAGCCGGCGCTGCCGGCGATCGATCGCGCGTACGGCGTCCTCGTCACCGGCGTCGGCGGCACGGGCGTCGTCACGATCGGCGCGCTGCTCGGGATGGCCGCGCACCTCGAAAACAAGGGCGTGACCGTGCTCGACGTGACGGGTCTCGCGCAGAAAGGCGGCGCGGTAATGAGCCACGTGCAGATCTCGCACACGCCGACCGACATCCACGCGACGCGCATCGCAATGGGCGAAGCCGATCTCGTAATCGGCTGCGACGCGATCGTGACGGCCGGCGACGAATGCACGTCGCGGATGCGGCACGGCGCGACGCGCGTGGTCGTCAACAGCGCGCAAACGCCGACCGCCGAGTTCATCAAGAACCCGAACTGGGCGTTCCCGGGCGTGTCCGCCGAGCACGACATCCGCACCGCGGCCGGCGACATGGTCGACTTCGTCGATGCGAACCGCTTCGCGGTCGCGCTGCTTGGCGACGCGATCTACACGAACCCGTTCGTGCTCGGCTACGCATGGCAGAAGGGCTGGCTGCCGCTGACGCTCGCGTCGCTGCAGCGCGCGATCGAGTTGAACGGCGTGTCGGTCGACAAGAACCGCGCGGCATTCGAGTGGGGCCGGCGCGCCGCGCACGATCTCGCTAGCGTGCAGCAGGCCGCGGCCGGCGAACCGCGCGCCGCCCAGGGCGCGACGGTGATCGCGCTGCACACGAAGAAGGCCGTCGATGCGCTGATCGCGAAGCGCGTCGAGTTCCTGACCGCGTATCAGAACGCCGGCTACGCGGCACGCTATGCGGCGTTCGTCGACAAGGTCCGCGCAGCCGAGCGTGCGCTCGCCGACGGCGACGCGATGCAGGAGCCGCTGACCGAAGCGGTCGCGCGCAACCTGTTCAAGCTGATGGCGTACAAGGACGAATACGAGGTCGCGCGGCTGCAGTCCGACCCGGCGTTCCTCGCACGGCTGTCCGCGCAGTTCGAAGGCGACTGGAAGCTGAAATTCCATCTCGCGCCGCCGCTGTTCGCGAAGAAGGACGCGCACGGCCATCTCGTGAAGAAGGCGTACGGCCCGTGGATGATGTCCGCGTTCCGGCTGCTCGCGAAGGCGAAGTTCCTGCGCGGCACGGCGTTCGACCCGTTCGGCCGCGCCGAAGAACGCCGCACCGAGCGCGCGCTGATCGGCGAGTACGAAGCGCTGATCGACGAGGTGCTCGCGAAGCTGACTGCGGGCAACCGGCCGCTCGCGGTCGAGCTCGCGTCGCTGCCGGACGGCATCCGCGGCTACGGTCACGTGAAGGACAACAACCTGCGCGCCGTCCGCCAGAAGTGGAACACGCTGCTCGCGCAGTGGCGTTCGCCGACGGGCGGCCAGTCGCGTCAGCAGGTCGCGTAGCCGCCGACGCGCGGCGGGCGTTCGCGCGCCGGACGTCCGCCGCGCTCGCCGTACCGGCCGATCGCGATAAAAAAGCCACGGAACGCCAGGTTCCGTGGCTTTTTCTTTGCGCCGCGCAGCGGGCGCGGCAGACGCGCACGCTTACTTCGTGTTCACGTTCGCGGCGGCAACGGCCGTCATGTTGATGATCCGGCGCACGGTCGCGGCCGGCGTCAGGATATGGACCGGCTTCGCCGCGCCGAGCAGGAACGGGCCGACCGTCACGCCTTCGCCGCCGACCATCTTCAGCAGGTTGTACGCGATGTTCGCCGCTTCGACGTTCGGCATGATCAGCAGGTTCGCTTCGCCCGACAGCGTCGTGCCCGGGAACGCGGCCTTGCGGACCGCTTCGGACAGCGCGGCGTCGCCGTGCATTTCACCGTCGACCTCGAGGTTCGGCGCACGTTCGACGATCAGCTTGCGGGCCTCGGCCATGCGGCGCGACGACGCCGACGGCGCGCTGCCGAAGTTCGAGTTCGACAGCAGCGCGGCCTTCGGCACGATCCCGAAGCGCTCGATCTCGGCCGCGGCCTGGATCGTCATGTCGGCGAGCTGTTCGGCGCTCGGCAGTTCGTTCACGTACGTGTCGCAGACGAACAGGTTGCGGCCCGGCAGCATCAGCAGGTTCATCGCCGCAAAGTGCTCGGCGCCCTTCGCGCGGCCCAGCACCTGCTCGATGAACTTCAGGTGGCTGTGGTACGTGTCGATCATCCCGCAGATCATCCCGTCCGCATCGCCCAGGTGCACCAGCATCGCGCCGATCAGCGTGTTGAACTTGCGCAGCGCGGCCTTCGCGACTTCCGGCGTCACGCCGTCGCGCGCGCCGATCTCGTGATACGCCTGCCAGTAGCGGTGGTAGCGCGTGTCGTCTTCCGGATTGACGATCTCGAAATCGACGCCCGCCTTCAGCTTCGAGCCGATCTTCGCGAGGCGCATCTCGACGACCGACGGACGGCCGATGATGATCGGCTTCGCGATCTTCTCGAGCAGCACGAACTGCGCGGCGCGCAGCACGCGCTCGTCCTCGCCCTCGGCAAACACGATGCGTGCCGCGGCCTTCTTCGCGGTCGCGAACACCGGGCGCATCACCATGCCCGTGCGGTACACCGTTGCGCCCAGTTGTTCGCGGTACGCGTCCATGTCCTGAATAGGACGCGTCGCGACGCCCGAATCCATCGCGGCCTGCGCGACGGCCGGCGCGATCTTGATGATCAGGCGCGGATCGAACGGCTTCGGAATCAGGTATTCCGGCCCGAATTCGAGCGAATGGCCTTCATACGCCTTCGCGACTTCCTCGCTCTGGTCGGTTTCCTGCGCCAGCTCCGCAATCGCGCGCACGCAGGCGAGCTTCATCTCTTCCGTGATCGTCGTCGCGCCGACGTCGAGCGCGCCGCGGAAGATGAACGGGAAGCACAGCACGTTGTTGACCTGGTTCGGGTAGTCCGAACGGCCGGTCGCGACGATCGCGTCCGGGCGCACGGCCTTCGCGTCTTCCGGGCGGATTTCGGGCTCCGGGTTCGCGAGCGCGAGGATCAGCGGCTTGTCGGCCATCGCCTTGACCATGTCCTGCTTCAGCACGCCTGCGCTCGAGCAGCCGAGGAACACGTCCGCGCCGACGATCGCGTCGGCGAGCGTGCGCGCGTCGGTCGTCGCCGCGTAGCGCTGCTTCGACGGATCGAGATTGCCGCGCCCTTCGTAGATCACGCCCTTCGAGTCGGTCACGAGGATGTTCGACTTCGTGAGCCCGAGGTTCACGAGCAGGTCCAGACACGCGATCGCCGCGGCGCCGGCGCCCGAGCACACGAGCTTCACGTCCGCGAGGTTCTTGCCGACGACTTTCAGGCCGTTCAGGATCGCGGCCGATGCGATGATCGCGGTGCCGTGCTGGTCGTCGTGGAAGACGGGAATCTTCATGCGCTCGCGCAGCTTCTGCTCGATGTAGAAGCATTCCGGCGCCTTGATGTCCTCGAGGTTGATGCCGCCGAGCGTCGGCTCGAGCATCGCGATCGCTTCGACGAGCTTGTCGGGGTCGGATTCCGAGAGTTCGATGTCGAATACGTCGATGCCGGCGAACTTCTTGAACAGGCAGCCCTTGCCTTCCATCACCGGCTTCGCGGCCAGCGGGCCGATGTTGCCGAGCCCGAGCACGGCCGTGCCGTTCGTCACGACGCCGACGAGGTTGCCGCGCGACGTGTATTTCTGCGCGTCGAGCGGATCGGCGTGGATCGCCTCGCACGCGGCCGCGACGCCCGGCGAATACGCGAGCGAGAGGTCGAGCTGATTCGACAGCGGCTTGGTCGGCGTGACCGAAATCTTGCCGGGTTTCGGGTTCTGGTGATAGGCGAGAGCGGCCTGCTTCAGTTGTTCGTCCATGATTGACCTGCGAGAGACATGCGAAATGTTGACGGTCCGGTACACAGCACCTTGAGCCGCGTCTGCGTGAATCGAGGGGATGGTCGACTGCGAGACGGCCGCGGCGCGCCGGATCGGCACGCCCTCGAACCTTGGCGGGTGGCAAGAAGCAGATGCAAAGTACGGAACGATTTCTAAGGGTCGCCTAGTGTACACCCCGGAGAATGACGCGCGTTGCTGCGCCACGGCATGCCCGCCATCAGCCGCCGGCGCGGGCGGCCCGCTTGTTTCACCGGTGGCGAGCAGTCGGGCGAACCTGCGCGAATTCCGCCGAAAACCGCCCTGAATCGGGTAAAATTGCGGGCTACGCGCGCAGCGGTGCGATCGGCCTCCCGGTCGCGCCCGGCTCCCGGCCGGGTTCCCCTTGCTGCGCCACCGGGCCCGCGCCCGCTCCTCGCTCATCACCCAAGGAATGCCCATGACAGGCTACGATCGTCAGTCGATCTCGGATACGACCGCCAAAATCCTGCTCGAAGTGCAGGCGGTGCACTTCAACGCCGAAAAACCGTTCATCTTCACGTCGGGCTGGGCGAGCCCCGTCTATATCGACTGCCGCAAGCTGATCTCGTATCCGCGCGTGCGTCGTGCGCTGATGGAAATGGCGGAAACGACGATCATGCGCGACGTCGGCTTCGAGCAGATCGACTCGGTGGCGGGCGGCGAGACGGCCGGCATCCCGTTCGCGGCGTGGATCGCCGACCGGATGATGCTGCCGATGCAGTACGTGCGCAAAAAGCCGAAGGGTTTCGGCCGCAACGCGCAGATCGAGGGTCATCTGGAAGAAGGCTCGCGCGTGCTGCTCGTCGAGGATCTGACGACCGACAGCCGCAGCAAGATCAATTTCGTGAACGCGCTGCGCACGGCCGGCGCGAAGGTCAATCACTGCTTCGTGCTGTTTCACTACAACATCTTCAAGGAAAGCGTGTCGGTCCTGAAGGACATCGACGTCGACCTGCACGCGCTCGCGACCTGGTGGGACGTGCTGCGCGTCGCGAAGGCATCGGGCTACTTCGAGACGAAGACGCTCGACGAAGTCGAGAAATTCCTGCACGCGCCGGCCGAGTGGTCAGCCGCGCACGGCGGCGCGACGGGCGCCCAGGAGTAATGCTGCGCCGGCGTCGATGCCGGTACGCCGCACGCACGAACCGCTCGCGATCGCGAGCGGTTTTTTTTCGTCCGTACGTGCCGTGCGTCACGGCGTGGCATCCGCTTCGTGCATCCAACCCCGAATGCTAGACTTCATACGTCGCCGCCTGCCCTTGCGCCGGCCACGCACACACCAACAATGCCGGGCCGCTCGGCCCGCGCCACGTGACGGGAGAAGCGCCATATGCGTGTCGATCGCCGGATCGCTCCGCCTGCGCCATCGGGTCGTCCGCGTGCGTTCGTCGTCACCGCCGCCTGCGCGATGCTGGCCTGCGCGTTCGCGCATGCGCAAGCGCCGTTCACCGTATCGAGCGACGATCTGACGCCGGGCGGCCGCGTCGGCACCGCGAACCTGTTCGATCGCGGCGACTGCAAGGGCGAGAACCGTTCGCCGCAGCTGAGCTGGCGCAATCCGCCGCCCGGCACGCGAGGCTACGCCGTCACGATGTTCGACCCAGACGCGCCGGGCCGCGGCTGGTGGCACTGGGCCGTGACCGGCATTCCGCGTACCGTCACGAGCCTGCCGGCCGACGCGAGCGCGTCCGGGTTCCTGCGGCGCATCGGGGCGAGCGAGGCGCGCAACGACTTCGGCACCGACGGCTACGGCGGCCCGTGCCCGCCGCCCGGCAGGCCGCATCGCTACGTGATCACCGTCTATGCGCTGAAGGCGACCGACCTGCGCGTCGCGCAAGGCCGGCCGGCGCCGATGTTCGAGCACGAAATCGGCACGGAGACGATCGGCACCGCGCGGCTCGTCGTCCGCTACGGACAGTGACGCATCCGATGCCTTTCCGTCATGTCGGCTCGCTAGACTGCGTCTTGCCGCTTCGGGCGGCGCGCCGCGCGGCGGTGACGGCGCCTGCGCGCCGCGCAGGCCGCTTTTTTTCCCCGGTGCGCTGCAGGTGCAGCGGATGACGTCTTAAAATGTCGGTTTTCGGGCCGCGGCGCCCCCGTTTCAGTGAGAGCGAAATGAGCACCAAAGTTTTTGTCGACGGTCAGGAAGGCACGACCGGCCTGAAGATCTTCGAATACCTGTCGGCGCGCAACGACATCGAAATCCTGCGGATCGACGAAGCGAAGCGCAAGGACGTCGACGAACGCCGCCGCCTGATCAACGCGTCCGACGTCACGTTCCTGTGCCTGCCCGACGTCGCGTCGCGCGAATCGGCGTCGCTCGTCGAGAATCCGGCCACGACGCTGATCGACGCGAGCACCGCATTCCGCACGCATGCCGACTGGGCGTACGGGCTGCCGGAACTCGCGCGCGGCCAGCGCGAGAAGATCCGCACGTCGAAGCGCATCGCGGTGCCGGGCTGCCACGCGTCGGCTTTCGTGCTCGCGATGCGCCCGCTCGTCGAGGCCGGCATCGTCGCACCGACGTTCGCCGCGCACAGCTATTCGATCACGGGCTATAGCGGCGGCGGCAAGTCGATGATCGCCGACTACGAGAACGCGGCGCCGGGCGGCAAGCTCGCGAGCCCGCGCGCGTATGCACTGGGCCTCACGCACAAGCACCTGCCCGAGATGGCCGCCCATACGGGCCTCGCGAACCCGCCGATCTTCACGCCGATCGTCGGCCCGTTCCTGAAGGGCCTCGCGGTGACGACGTACTTCACGCCCGAGCAGCTCGCGAAGCGCGCGACGCCGCAGGACGTGCAGCGCGTGTTCGCCGAGTACTACGCGGACGAACCGTTCGTGCGCGTCGCACCGTTCAACGCGGATGCGAACCTCGACGGCGGCTTCTTCGACGTGCAGGCGAACAACGACACGAACCGCGTCGACCTGTTCGTATTCGGCAACGAAGAGCGCTTCGTGACCGTCGCGCGACTCGACAACCTCGGCAAGGGGGCGTCGGGCGCCGCGATCCAGTGCATGAACATCAACATCGGCGCAGCCGAAGACACGGGCCTCAAGCGCTGATCGTCATCGCACGCGATGCAAAGCCGGCCGTTGGCCGGCTTTTTTCATTCACGGCCGGCAATCAATAAAACGCGCGCGCCGGTATTTACAAATATTTACAAGCTTTCGATTAGCTCATTGCCGGTTAATTAATTTCGCGCGCCGCCGCTCTCCCTTTCATCCCGGATAGGGATAAACCGGATACCGTTCGCTTTAAACGCTTCGCGGCGACGTGCACAGCGGCGCAGACGCCCGACCGGCGTGGCGCCGAGCCGACTTCCTCGCCCTATCCCGCCGTCCCGCGCGTTTAAATTTCTTACCGCAGGCCTTATCCGTAAAGGGCTTTAAAAGCGCTTTTCGTTTCAATCGCCTTTTTTAGACGAGTTCGTCAATTGACAGCAAAAATCCACGCGGCGACATTAGCTCGCACAATTAAACGACTGGAGACAGCGGCATGTCGCACACCTTATCGAAGGGGGTGGCAACGGCCTTTGCCATTGCCCCTTTGCTGGTTGCCTGTGGCGGCGGAGATTCCGGCGGTTCGCTCGCGCCGATCGACGCGCCTCAATGCTCGGGCTCGAGCTGCGGCACGCAAGGGCCGCCACCGTCGCAGCCGGTGAACGGCGCGCTGTGCCCGGCGAACGCCGATATCGTGAAGAGCACGTATCTCGGCGGCGCGGGCAGCGGCGAGATCGTCAGCGTGAACATCGATGCGGTCGCAATGACCTACACGCTCAAGTGGCTCGAATCGCCGATCCCGCTGAAAACGGGCACCGTCACGCCGAGCCGCGCCGGCACGACGATCACCGGCAAGGTCGTGCATCCGCCCGCGGGCACGCTGCCGACGGCCGAACAAACACGCTGCGCCTTCGTGCTGACGCCCGGCACCGGCACCGCAGCGGACGGCTCGACCTACTCGACCGCCGCCGACTTCAACCAGGCGAACCCGCCGATGCTGCTGGTCGGTATGGGCGTCGCGGGCGGCGGCATTCCGGGTGCGACGGTGCAGTACGACGGGCTCACGATCGTTCCGGTGATCGCCGAGAACGTCGGCAAGGTGCCGAACCGCCACTTCGACTTCTATCCGTTCCTCGGCTTCGCGAGCACGACGACCGATCTGTCGAAGCTGCCGGGCACCTATAACGCGCTGAGCTACCACCTCGTGCCGTCCGGCAACTACGCGACGAAGGGCACGAATTCGAGCGAGACGTTCGACGCGAACGGCGCATGCACGTCGACGTCGGGCAGCTGCCAGACGACCGGCAATCCCTGGACCGTAAATGCCGCGAACCGCGGCTACCTCGATAGCAAGAACGCCCCGCAGATCCTGCCGCAAACGCAGCTGCCGATCGTCGGCGCGACCGGCAAGTCGGCCACCGCGCACATGGTGATCGGCCAGCTCAACGGCGCGACGGTGCCGGTGATCGTGCGGACGGGCGACGTGAATCTCGGCTCGCCGCCGCTGCATACCGACGCCAAGGTCGACGACGAATCGGGCATCGCGGTGCTCGGCGCGGCGAGCACGATCCAGTCGGGCGCGATCGACGGCGGCTACGCAGGCGCGGACTCGAACTTCAAGTACACGGCTGCGCTGATCCGCGGCAGCAACGCATCGTTCATCAATCCGTCCACGCAGGCCGAGGAAGACGGCTTCACGCTCGACTACGGCCAGTCGACGCCGGGCCTGCTGGCCGCGACGACGACGCCGGCGAGCGGCGCGAGCTATCCGTCCGCGTCGGGCGTCGTGATCGCGACGGGCGGGCTGTACGCGGCGCTCGTGCAGGGCACGGTGAACGGCGGCGTCACGTCGACGTCGGCGAACGCGACGACGTCGTCGGCACCGTACTTCGGCGTGGGCGCGCAGATCAGCAAGTAGCGGTCGGGGACGCGGCGGCGCATGCACGCCGCCGCGCGACGCACGAAGGCGCCCGGCACGGCGCCGGCAGCACGAGCACAAGCAACAGAAGCGGTCGACAGGGAGCCGGCCGCCGTACAAGACAAATCCGGAGGAGCAACATGAAGCGCAACCTCGTTCTGGCGGCGGCCTTTGCCGCCCCCCTTCTTTCGGCCTGCGGCGGCGGCGGCGACGGCGACAATCCACCGCCGCTCGTCGAGGAGCGGCTCTGCCCCGCGACGCTCGACTACAACACCGTCTACACGGGCGGCGCGGGCAGCGGCGAACTCGTGAAGCTTCAGCTCGACACGACGAAGATGACCTGGCAGGTCACGTACATCGAATCGCCGGTGCCGCGCACGACGGGCACGGTGACGCCGACGCGCGCGGGCACCGTCGACAGCGGCACGCTGACGCAGGAAACGCTGCTGCCGACCAACAAGCTGAATCAGTGCGCATTCCGGCTGAACGGCGCGAGCCTCGACGCGTCGCGCCCGGCGCGCATCTTCGTCGGCTACGGCGTCGCGGGCGGCACGATTCCCGGCAAGGAGATCCAGTTCGGCGGCGTGCTCGGCCAGGCCGCGGTGCCCGACACGAAATTCCCGTACTACCCGTTCATCGGCTTCTCGCAGATCGAGACGAACATTGCCAACGTGGCCGGCACATACAGCCACGTCGGCTTCGGCGAAGTGCCGTCGCAGAACTTCGCGCCGGTGTCGATCGACGCGAAGGTGACGATCAACGCCGACGGCACGTGGAGCAAGTGCGATTCGACCGGCCAGTTCGCGGGCGGCGCCTGCGTGCAGCGCGGCACGAACTTCGTGCAGTCGGCCGACGGCAGCGGCGCGTTCGAGACCGACCACTATCAGAGCCAGATCAAGCCGACGCTGTCGGCGACGCCGCAAGGCAAGGGCTTCATGGTCGTCGGCAAGCTGCGCAACCAGCTCGTGCCGATCCTCGTGCGCACGGGCGTCGCGAACCCGAACCCGACACCCGACAGCAACGGCGTGCCCGGCCTCACCGCCGACGACGAGTCGAGCATTTCGATCCTCGCCCCGCAGACGGCCGTGTCGGTCGGCTCCCAGAACGGCGAGTACATCGGCGTCGACAGCCAGTTCGACTATCGGACGACGGCGCTGATCAACACGCAGGCGACGCTGCTCGATCCGTTCCAGCCGTCGCAGGCGTCGCTCGCGACCGCGCTCGACCTCGACTACACGCAGAAGGTGCCGGGCACGGTCACGACGATTCATACGGGCTCGGGCAGCACGTCGCCGACCGGCAAGTTCATCTTCACGGGCGGTGTGTTCGGCTTCCTCGACAACGCGGGTTCGACGCCGTATTTCACGATCGGCGCGTTCGTCCAGTAAGCGGAGGCTGCCGTGATGAAGAAGACCTTCCTGTGCGCGGCGGCCGGCGCCGCCGCGCTGGCGCCGCTCGCGGCCCACGCACAGAGCGCCGGCAGCAACGTCGTCACGCTCGGCTGGTTCCACGTGATGCCGCAGCAGAGCAGCACGCCGATGACAACCAATGTCGCGCCGACGCCGATCAACACGCCGCTGCGGCTGCCGCCTTCGTTCACGTCGCCCGGCACCGGGCTGCACACGAGCGGCGCGGACACCGTCGGGCTGACGGTCAGCCACTTTCTGACCGACCACATCGCGGTCACGTCGGTCGCCGGCGTACCGCCGGTGTTCAAGGTGTCGGGCAAAGGCACGATCAATCCGCCGGGCCCGGCCGGCGCACTCGGCACGCAGAACATCGGGATCGCGGCGGTCAATCCGATCGTGAAAAGCGTGCGGCAATGGAGCCCCGCGGTGCTGCTGCAGTATTACTTCGGGCAGGCCACCGCGCGGTTCCGGCCGTTCCTCGGGCTCGGCGTGTCGTACAACTGGTTCAGCGACCTGCAGCTGAACTCGAACTTCATCAAGCAGACGCAGGACAACCTCGGCGCGATTCTCGCGGCAGGCGCCGGCAAGCCGGGCACGACATCCGTGGAAGCGAAGGCCTCGTCGTCATGGCAGCCGGTGTTCAACGCGGGCGTGCAGTACAACATGACCGAGCATTTCGGGTTGATCGCGTCGGTGACCTACATCCCGCTGAAGACGACGTCGACGGTGACGATCAAGGCGGCCGACGGCACGGTGCTCGCGGAATCGAAGTCGGAGCTGAAGGCCGATCCGATCATCAGCTACGTCGGGCTGACCTACAAGTTCTGATGCCCGGCCGCACCGGTGGCGGCGCAGCGGCTCCCCCGCGGCCGGCGCGCAGGCAAAAAAAAGCCCGCCTTGAGAGGCGGGCTGAATCCATATCAGAGGAGACATGGAGGAGACAGGTGTAACTATAGCGAATCGATTTGCGCAGCGCAACATTTCCGTAGAGAAAATAAGGATTTTCCCTCGAATGGCGCCTCTAACGCTGTCCGGCGGGTGCTAGGCCGCCGCGCTTACAGCTGACCCCGTTTCAATCTCCCGCGCCAGCACGGCGCCGAGCGCTTCCCGCAGCAGCGCGGCGGGCCGCATCAGCCGGCCCGGCAACGCGCCGTGCACCATCCAGACGCCGATCCGCGTATCGAGCCCGTCGGTCGGCACGATCTTCAGCGCGTCGCGATGCGCGCTGCGCGCGAGCGCGTTCGGCGGCGCGATGCCGATCCCCGCGCCGCGCGCCACCAGCGACAACTGCAGCTCCGAGCCGAACGCCTCGACCGCGACGTCGAACGGCAGCCCGGCCGCACCGAGCGCTCGGCTCAGCGCCGAACGCATCCCGCAGCCGTCCTGGCTCAGCACCCACGGAAAACGCGACAGCGCGTCGAGCGTCAGCGGCCCCTCCGGCAGCGGAAACTCGCGTGCGGCGACGAGCACGGTCGGCTGCGTGCCGAGCCGCGTTGCGCTCAGCGTGTCGGGCAGCGCCGTGCCGACCGGCACCATCACGGTCGCCATGTCGAGCGTGCCGCGCTCGACGCCCTGCAGCAGCGCCGGCGACCAGCCGGCCGTCACGCGCAGCGTGAGGCGCGGGAACGCTTCGCGCAGCCGGTCGATCGGCTGCTCGAGCGCCAGTTCGGACAGGAACGGCGGCACGCCGATCCGCAGTTCGCCGGTCGGCTCGCTATCCGGCGTGCCGGCCGCCAACAGCGCATCGACCGCACTCAGCACGTTGCGCGCGAGCACGTATACGTCGCGCCCGGCCGCGGTCGGCTTCAGCGGCTTGCTCTGCCGGTCGAGCAGCGGCACGCCGAGCAATGTTTCGAGGTTCTGCACGCGCCGCGTCAGCCCCGGCTGCGTCAGATGAAGCCGCGTCGCCGCGGCCACCATCGAGCCGCTGTCCACCACCGCGACGAACGCCTGGAGATCGCGTGTATTCAAAGCAAACTCGCATAATGATTTTAGAGATATTTCAATTGTCGCATAACGTGACGCCGCCTACGATGGGGTTTCCTTCGACTATTCCGGTGGCCCTTCCATGAACTGCCCTGCCCCTTCCCGTCCCGGCGCCGCGCGCGCGGCGCACGACGCCCGGCCGACGTTGAGCGCCGGCATGACGCTCTTCTTCGCGGCGACGGTCGGCGTGATCGTGATCGACCTGTTCGCCGCGCAACCGCTGACGGGCCCGATCAGCGCCGACCTGCAGCTGCCCGCGAGCCTCGCCGGGCTCGTCGCGATGCTGCCGCAGCTCGGCTACGCGGCCGGGCTCGCGCTGCTCGTGCCGCTTGTCGATCTGCTCGAGAACCGCCGCGTGATCGTGGCGACGCTCGCCGTATGCGCGGCGATGCTCGCGCTGCCGGCCGTCACGCACTCGGGCACGGTGTTTCTGTGCGCGACGCTGATCGCGGGCGCCGCGTCGAGCGTGATCCAGATGCTCGTGCCGATGGCGGCGTCGATGGCGCCGGAAGCGCAGCGCGGGCGCGCCGTCGGCAACGTGATGAGCGGGCTGATGCTCGGCATTCTGCTGTCGCGGCCGCTCGCGAGCCTGATCGCGGGCTCGATCGGCTGGCGCGCGTTCTATGCGCTCGCCGCCGCGGCCGACGTCGCGATCGCAGCCGTGCTGGCGCTGCGACTGCCGACACGCACACCGCCCGTCACGGCGAGCTACCGCGCGCTGCTGGCATCGATGGGACAGCTGCTCGCCGACGAACCCGTGCTGCGGCGGCATGCGCTGTCGGCCGCGCTCGCGATGGCGGCGTTCAGCGCGTTCTGGACGGCGATCGGATTGCGGCTCGCGCAGCCGCCGTTCGGCCTCGACCTGCATGGAATCGCGCTGTTCGCGTTCGCCGGCGCGAGCGGCGCGATCGTCACGCCGCTCGCCGGTCGCGCGGGCGACAGCGGGCGCGGGCCGCTCGCGCAGCGCGCCGCGTTCGGCGCGATGCTCGCGGCGCTCGTCGTGCTCGGCATCGCGGGCGCCGGCTGGCTCGGCTTCGACGCGCACGCGCACCGCGGCCTCGCGCTGGCGCTGCTGGCCGGCGGCGCGGCGCTGCTCGATGCGGGCGTGATCGTCGACCAGACGCTGGGCCGCCGCGCGATCAACCTGCTGAATCCGGCCGCGCGCGGGCGCCTGAACGGCCTCTTCGTCGGGCTGTTCTTCGTCGGCGGCGCGATCGGCGCGGCCCTCGCGGGCAGCGCATGGGCCTGGGGCGGCTGGAGCGCCGTGTGCACGGTCGCGCTCGTCTTCGCCGGCGCATCGGGCCTGGCCGGGCGGTCCGCCGCGCGCGTGACCGGCCGCGCGGCGCTGCCCGACACGCAGGCCTGAAAGACGAACGCCCCGCCCTCTGGCGAGGCACGGGGCGTCCGGTGTGGGGCGTTCGGCGCGCGGCGGCGGCGCGAATCAGTGACGGACCAGCGCCATCATCGCGCCGAAGCCGACGAACAGTCCGCCCGTCAGCCGGTTGAAGATCTTCGCGACGCTGCGGCTTTTCAGCGTCGCGCCGATGCGCGTGCCGAACGACGCATAGACGAGATACCAGCTGACCTCGATCACCGCGAACGTGACGACGAGGATGCCGAACTGCGGCAGCGTCGGCTCGGCCGCGTTGATGAACTGCGGCAGCAGCGCGGCCGCGAACAGGATCGCCTTCGGGTTGCTGCCCGCCACCAGGAAGCCGTTGCGGAACAGCGCCCAGCGCGACGCATTGGCCGCATGGCGCAGCGCGGGCTCGGCATCGGCGGCCGGCACGTCGTCGGCGCTTGCGCGCCACGCCTTCACGCCGAGGTAGATCAGATAGGCGGCGCCCGCGAAGCGCAGCGCGTTGAACATCGCGGGCCACGCCTCGAGGAACACGCCGAGGCCCGCTGCCGACACCGACAGCATCAGCACGAGCGCGCTCAGACAGCCGGCCATCGTCGCCGCCGAGCGCCGCAGGCCGTGGCGCGCACCGTGCGTCATCACCAGCAGCATGTTCGGTCCGGGAATCGCCGACACGACGAACACCGTCGCCACGAAAAGCCACCAGGTATGCAGGTTCATTGCGCGCCTCTGCGTGAAGTCGTCAAAACGAAACGTCGATTATGCCGTGCGCGCGACGCCGCTGTCGCGCGCGCCCTCAACGGGCCGCGCGGCGCAGTGCCGCGTCGCCGAGCGCGGCGAAGTCGAGATCGCCGCCGCCGTGCGCGAGCACGTCGAGCAGGCTGTCGCGCACGACGCTCGCGACCGGCAGCGGCACCGACGCCGCGTCGCCGGCTTCGAGCGCGAGCCGCACGTCCTTCAGCCCGAGCCGCGCCTTGAAGCGCGCGGGCTCGTAGCGGCGTTCGGCGATCATCGCGCCGTAGCCTTCGTAGACCGGCCCCGGAAACACGCTGTGCGTGATCACGTCGAGGAAGTCGCGCATCGCGACGCCGTGCGCGCCGAGCAGCGCCGACGCCTCGCCGAGCGTCTCGATCGCCGAGGCGAGCGTGAAGTTCGCCGCGATCTTCGCGACGTTCGCGTGCTGCGGCAGCGACCCGAAACGCCAGGTCTTCTGGCCGATCGCATCGAACAGCGGCTGCACGCGGTCGATCGCCTCGGCCGGGCCGCCGGCCATGATCGTCAGGCGGCCGGCGGCCGCGACGTCGGGCCGGCCCATCACCGGCGCGGCGACGTACTGCAGGCCGCGCGACGCATGCGCGTGCGCGAGCGATTCCGCGAGCGCGACCGATATCGTCGCCATGTTCACGTGGATCAAGCCGCGCGGCGCCTGCGCAAGCAGCGCGTCGTCGAACACGGCGCGCGCGGCGGCGTCGTCGGCCAGCATCGAAAACACCGCGTCGCCGCGAAACGCGTCGGCCGGCGCATCGACGATCCGGGCGCCGAGCTCCGCCAGCGGCGCCGCGCGATCGCGCGAGCGGTTCCACACGCGCACCGTATGTCCGGCCTTCAGCAGGTTCGTCGCGATTGCCTGCCCCATTTCGCCCAGCCCGATAAATCCGAGATCCATTGCCCGCTCCTTCGATCGTCAAGCCGCGAGTTAAACACAGATGCGTGCAACGCGCAGCGCACGCCTCAGGCCTGACGGCGCACGCCGCACGCCGCGCGGCTCGCGATGCGATACTGCGCGGATGGCGACCGCGACCTTCCGCTTCCACGGCGAACTGAACGCGTTTCTCGCGCGCGAGCAGCGCGAGCGCGCGTTCGCGCATGCGTGCGCGCGCGACGCGACCGTCAAGCATGCGATCGAGGCGCTCGGCATCCCGCACACGGAAATCGGCCGGCTGTCGGTCAACGGTGCGGCGGCCGCGCTCGAGCGGCGCGTCGACGACGGCGACCGCATCGACGTGTACCCGGAGCGCGCAGGCGGCGCCGCGAGCGCGCCGCCGCCCGACGCGTGGCGCTTCGTCGCCGACGCCCATCTCGGCGGGCTCGCGCAACTGCTGCGGCTCGCCGGTTTCGACACGCGCTACGACAACCACTTCCGCGACGACGAGATCGCGGCGCTCGCCGAGCGCGAGGGCCGCATCGTGCTGACGCGCGACCGCGAGCTGCTGAAGCGCCGCGCGATCGTGCGCGGCTGCTACGTCCATGCGCAGCAGCCGGCCGAGCAGTTGCGCGAGCTGTTCGCGCGGCTCGATCTCGCGCCGCACATGCAGCCGTTCCGGCTCTGCCTGCGCTGCAACGCGCCGCTGCATGCGCTCGATGCCGCGGCGGCCGCGCCGCGCGTGCCGCCCGGCGTGCGGCAGCGGCACCGGCGCTTCGCCGCGTGCGACGTGTGCCGGCGCGTGTTCTGGGAAGGCTCGCACTGGCGGCGCATGCAGGCGCTCGTCGAGGCGATGCGCGCGCAGCCCGCCGCGAGCGGGGGCTAAAAAAACAAAACCCCGTATGCCGAAGCAAACGGGGTTTCGCGACGGGCTGGCCGGCCGGGCCGGCCTGCACCGCGTGCTTAGTTCTGCGTGCCTGCGTCGTTCGTGCCGGCTGCCGAAGCCGCTGCGGCCTTCGCCTTGCCCTTTGCCGAACCGTGGCGCTTCAGCTGGTGCTTCGGCTTGCTGTGATCCTTCTTGGCCGGTGCCGGAGCCGAAGCCGACGTGTCGGCGGCCGGCGCCGAAGCCTGTGCGAATGCCGAAACCGATGCGAGAGCGAATGCTGCGGTCATGATCGAAGCGAGCGTCTTCTTCATTGTTCTTCCTTTAGCGGAGAAAAAATTCAAACGTGCCGGTACGAAAAGATGCGAGGCATCCGCATCGGAGCGTCAGTCACGCCGGCCGGCTTGCACCGTTCCGCCGCGCTGGAATCCTGACGCACTGGCTCGATAACGCACCGGCTTCGCGGCCAGTTGACACGTGCGCGGCGTTTACCGGGTTTTCCCGGGGGCGCACGCGCGACCGCCATCCGCATGCCGGCGAACCGGTGCGCCGACCGTTCGCGGCGACGCTATACTGAGCGACCTTCCGTCCCTTTCCCGGACACGCTCCCGGCACCGGACCGCGGCCCCGAGACGGCCGCCAAGAGGCACCCAATTGCCCGATCACAATCTGGACAAGCTGAAGATCGACCGAGGCCCGATCGCAGCGCCGCGCCGGCGACGCTGGGTTCGCTATGCGGCGGCCGCCGCGCTCGCCCTCGTCGCGCTCGCCATAGGCCTCGCCGTCACACGCCGGCCGACCGTCGACACGACGGCCGTCACGTCCGCGTATCCCTATCAGAACGACACGCAACTGAACGCGACCGGCTACGTGGTTCCGCAGCGCAAGGCAGCCGTCGCATCGAAGGGCCAGGGACGCGTCGAGTGGCTCGGCGTGCTCGAGGGCACGCGCGTGAAGAAGGACGAAATCATTGCGCGGCTCGAAAGCCGCGACGTCGAAGCGTCGCTCGCGCAGGCGCTTGCCCAGGTGAAGGTGGCACGCGCGAACCTCGGCGTGCAGCAGGCCGAGCTGAAGGATGCCGAGATCGCGCTGCGCCGCACCGCGGCGCTCGCGCCGCGCGGCGCCGTGCCGGCTGCGCAGCTCGACACCGACACCGCGCGCGTCAACAAGGCGCGCGCGTCGGTGAACAGCGGCGAGGCCGCCGTCGCGTCGGCCGAAGCGAATGCCCGCGCCGCGCAGGTCGCCGTCGACCAGACGGTGATCCGCGCGCCGTTCGACGGGATCGTGCTGGCGAAGCACGCGAACGTCGGCGACAACATCACGCCGTTCTCGTCCGCATCGGACAGCAAGGGTGCGGTGGTGACGATCGCCGACATGGATACGCTCGAAGTCGAGGCCGACGTCGCCGAATCGAACATCGCGAAGATCCGCGCCGGGCAGCCGTGCGAAATCCAGCTCGACGCGCTGCCCGACATGCGCTTCGCGGGCCGCGTGTCGCGGATCGTGCCGACCGTCGACCGCTCGAAGGCGACCGTGCTCGTGAAGGTGCGCTTTGTCGATCGCGACGACCGCGTGCTGCCCGACATGAGCGCGAAGATCGCGTTCCTGTCGAAGCCCGTCTCGGCGCAGGACCGCCAGCCGGTGACGGCCGTGCAGGCGAGCGCCGTCGTCGAGCGCGACGGCCGGCCGGTCGTGTTCGCGCTGCAGGACGACACCGTGCACGCGGTGCCCGTCGCGCGCGGCGCGCGCATCGGCGAGCTGGTCGCGGTGCGCGGCGTGAAGCCCGGCGACACGGTCGTGCTCGCGCCCGGCGCGGCGCTGAAGGACGGCGCGAAAGTGACCGTCGCGAAGAAGTAGCGTGAGCGCCGCACCGCCGCCCCTCGTCGAGATCCGCCACGTCGCGAAGTCGTACCGGCGCGGCAGCCAGATCGTGCCCGTGCTGACCGACATCACGCTCGACATCGGCGAAGGCGACTTCGTCGCGCTGATGGGACCGTCCGGCTCCGGCAAGAGCACGCTGCTCAATCTCGTGGCCGGCATCGACCGGCCGGATGCCGGCGAACTGCGCGTCGGCGGGCTCGACATCACGCAGCTCGCGGAAGCGCAGCTCGCCGAATGGCGCGCGGCGAACGTCGGCTTCATCTTCCAGTTCTACAACCTGATGCCGGTGCTGACCGCGTTCGAGAACGTCGAGCTGCCGCTGATGCTGACGCCGCTGTCGCGCCGCGAACGGCGCGAGCGCGTCGAACTCGTGCTCGACATGGTGAATCTCGGCGAGCGGACCGCGCACTATCCGTCCGAGCTGTCGGGCGGCCAGCAGCAGCGCGTCGCGATCGCGCGCGCGCTGATCACCGATCCCGCGCTGATCGTCGCCGACGAGCCGACCGGCGATCTTGACCGCGCCTCGGCCACCGACGTGCTCGCGATGCTGCAGCGGCTGAACGCCGAACTCGGCAAGACGATCATCATGGTCACGCACGACGCGCATGCGGCCGCGGCCGCGAAATCGCTCGTGCATCTCGAAAAAGGGGAGCTGATCGATGGGCATGCCCGCTGACCGTTCGCCCCGGCGCGCGCGATGTTCGTGCTGAAGCTGATCGCGCGCAACGCGTTGCGGCACCGGCTGCGCACGCTGCTGACCGTGCTCGGCCTGACCATCGCGGTGCTCGCATTCGGGCTGCTGCATACGGTCGTCGACGCGTGGTACGCGGGCGCGGCCGCCGCGTCGAGCGGCCGGCTCGTCACGCGCAACGCGATCTCGCTCGTGTTTCCGCTGCCGGTCAGCTACGAGAACCGGATCCGCGGTGTCGACGGCGTGACGGCGATCGTCCGCTCGAACTGGTTCGGCGGCATCTACCGCGATCCGAAGAATTTCTTCGCCAGCTTCGCGGTGTCGGACAACTATCTCGATCTGTATCCCGAGTTCATCGTGCCGGCGCAGCAGCGCGCCGACTATGCGCGCGACCGCCGCGGCTGTCTCGTCGGGCGGCAGCTCGCGACGCAGTTCGGCTTCAAGGTCGGCGACGTGATCCCGCTGAAGGGCACGATCTATCCGGGCACGTGGGATTTCGTCGTGCGCGGCATCCTCGACGGGCGCGACGAATCGACGATCACGCGGCAATTGGTGTTCCACTGGGACTATCTCAATGAAACGGTCCGCCAGCGCACGCCGAAGCAGGCCGATCAGGTCGGCGTGTTCGTGCTCGGCGTCGCGAACCCGGACGACGGCGCGGCGATCGCGCGCAACGTCGACGCGACGTTCCGCAACTCGCTCGCCGAAACGCTGACCGAAACCGAGCAGGCGTTCCAGCTCGGCTTCGTCGCGATGTCGAACCAGATCATCGCGGCGATCCGGCTGGTGTCCTACGTCGTGATCCTGATCATCATGGCCGTGATGGCGAACGCGATGGCGATGAGCGCGCGCGAGCGCACGGCCGAATACGCAACGCTGAAGGCGCTCGGCTTCGGGCCCGGCTTCCTCGCGCTGCTCGTGTTCGGCGAATCGGCCGTGATCGCGGCAATCGGCGGCAGCCTCGGCATGCTCGCGACGCCGCCGGCCGCGAGCCTGTTCAAGCAGGCGGCCGGCGGGATCTTCCCGGTGTTCCACGTGTCCGCGCGCACGCTCGCGCTCCAGGCCGCCTGCTCGGTCGCGGTCGGCGTGGCGGCCGCGCTGGTGCCCGCCTGGCAGGCCGCGCGCGTGCGCGTCGTCGAAGGCCTGCGGGCGATCGGCTGACGGGCGCGGCATGGCGATCCCGCTCACCTACATCGCGCGCAACCTGTGGGCGCGCCGCCTCACCACCGCGCTGACCGCCGGCGGGATGGCGCTCGTGATCTTCGTGTTCGCGACCGTGCTGATGCTCGACGCCGGGCTCACGCAGACGCTCGTGTCGACCGGCGAGCCCGACAACGTCGTCGTGATCCGCAAGGGCGCGGAGACCGAAATCCAGAGCGCGATCGATCATCAGCAGGCGAACGCGCTCGAGATGCATCCGGCCGTCGCGCTCGGCGCCGACGGCCGGCCGCTCGTGTCGAAGGAAGCCGTCGTGCTGATCTCGCTCGTAAAGACGTCGACCGGCAAGCCGTCGAACGTCGTGATCCGCGGCGTGTCGCCGGCCGGGCTCGCGCTGCGCCCGCGCGTGCAACTCAAGGCGGGCCGCATGTTCGCGCCGGGCTCGTCGGAAATCATCGTCGGCAGCGCGGTCGCGAAAGGCTTCAGCGACACGCAGCTCGGCGACCGCCTGCATTTCGCGCAGCGCGACTGGACCATCGTCGGCGCGTTCGACGCGGGCGGCAGCGGCTTCGATTCGGAAATCTGGGGCGACGTCGATCAGTTGATGCAGTCGTTCCGGCGCACCAGCTATTCGTCGATGGTGCTGCGCATTCCGAGCGCCGACGGCTTCGCGCGCTTCAAGGCCGACATCGACGTCGATCCGCGGCTGACCGACGAAGCCAAGCGCGAGCAGACGTTCTACGGCGATCAGTCGAAGGCGCTGTCGACCTTCATCAACATCCTCGGAATCACGCTGTCGACGATCTTCTCGATCGCCGCGATGATCGGCGCGACGATCACGATGTATGCGTCGGTCGCGAACCGCACCGCCGAGATCGGCACGCTGCGCGCGCTCGGCTTCAAGCGCGCGAACGTGCTCGCGGCGTTCCTGCTCGAAGCGCTGCTGCTCGGCTTCGTCGGCGGCGTCGCGGGGCTCGCCTGCGCGTCGCTGATGCAGTTCGCCTCGTTCTCGACGACCAACTTCCAGACCTTCTCGGACCTGTCGTTCCGCTTCGTGCTGACGCCGGCGATCGTCGTCAAGACGCTGCTGTTCTCGCTCGTGATGGGGCTCGTCGGCGGCTTCCTGCCGGCGCTGCGCGCCGCGCGGCTGAACATCGTCGATGCGTTGCGCGCGCGGTGATGCACGGCGCGCGCGCTCAGCACGTTTCCGTCGACGGCGGCAGCTCGCCGCGCGCCAGCGCGAGCGCGTGGTCGCGCACATCCTCCGGCCAGCCGGCGATCAGTTCGGCCATCCGCGCGAGATCGTTCGCATACAGCATGCGCGCCGCTTCCTCGAAACCGGGCAGATCGCCGGCCAGCGCCGACATGAAGTGATAGGCGCGCGCCTGCGCGTCGCGCCGCCGGTCGGCGGCCGCATGCGTGCGGCGCGCGTCTTCGACGAGCTTGCGCAGCGCGACCGATGCACCGCCCGGCTGCGCGGCGAGCCAGTCCCAATGGCGCGGCAGCAGCGTGACCTCGCGCGATACGACGCCGAGCTTCGGCCGGCCGCGGCCGCGTTGTTCGGCCGCGCCGACAGGATCGCGGGCGATGCCTGCGTCGTGCGCGGCATCGCGCGCCGGCGGCGCATGACGCGCGCGCACTTCGTCGGCCGTGCCGCGCAGGTCGAGGTCGATCGAGCGCCCCGTCGCATCGTCGAAGATCAGGACCGTGCCGGCCATGCCGTCGCCGGCGATGCGCTTGACCGCGACCGCCACCGTCGCGAGCGGGCCCGACGCGATGCGGCGATGGCCGTCGAACGCGGTATAGGAAGGGAGAAACGAAGTCGCAGTCATCGCGGTCGCCTTGGATGCAAAATCGGAGTAGCGACATTTTTATCCGGGTATAAATCGGATGTCAATATCACCCGGATAAAAATCGTTCGCGCCGGTCGCCGTCGTCGCGAACGATTCAATTGCTGAATCGATCAAGTCAGCAATTGGCATGAATGTGCAAATGTCGCCGTGACAGAATGACCCGGACGCCCGCCCGCTCGCCCGGCCCGGGCGTCGCGACACGACAGATCGCGCGCACACCGACGCGCCGGCCGCAGGACGGCCCGCCTTCCGCCTCGGAGGAGACAGCATGAATCCGCTTCACGCGCTGCCGGCGTCCGCGTCGGCAACGGCCCGGCGCACACGCGTGCGCTGGCTCGTGCTGACCGTGCTGTTCGCGGTCACGACGATCAACTACGCGGATCGCGCGGCGATCTCGATCGCCGGCCCGAGCCTCGCGCGCGCCCTGCATCTGAACCACGTGCAGATCGGCTTCATCTTCTCCGCGTTCGGCTGGTCGTACGTAGTCGCGCAGCTGCCCGGCGGCTGGCTGCTCGACCGCTACGGCTCGCGCATCGTCTACGCGTTCAGCATCTTCTTCTGGTCGCTGTTCACGCTGCTGCAAGGCGCGATCGGCTTCTTCGGCGGCGCGGCCGCGTTCGCGCTGCTGTTCGGGCTGCGCTTTCTCGTCGGCGCAGCGGAAGCACCGTCGTTTCCCGCCAACAGCCGGATCGTGTCCGCGTGGTTTCCGGCCGCCGAGCGCGGCACCGCGTCGGCCATCTTCAATGCCGCGCAGTATGCGGCGACCGTCGTGTTCGCGCCGCTGATGGGCTGGCTCGTGCACGCGTTCGGCTGGCAATCGGTATTCGCGGTGATGGGCGTGCTCGGCTTCGCGTTCGTCGCGGTCTGGCGGCGCACCGTCTACGATCCGAAGGACCATCCGCAGATCAACCGTGCCGAACTCGACTATCTCGCGGACGGCGGCGCGCTCGTCAACATCGATCAGACGAGCGGCGCGCGCGACGGCGGGCCGTCGCTGCGGCACGTGAAGGCGCTGCTGAAGAGCCGGATGCTGATCGGCGTCTACGTCGCGCAGTACTGCATCAACGCGCTCACCTACTTCTTCATCACGTGGTTTCCCGTCTATCTCGTGCAGGCGCGCGGGATGTCGATTCTCAATGCGGGGCTCGTCGCGTCGATCCCGGCGGTGTGCGGGTTCCTCGGCGGCATTCTCGGCGGTATCGTCTCCGACGCGCTGCTGCGGCACGGCCGCTCGCTGTCGATCGCGCGCAAGGTGCCGATCGTGATCGGGATGCTGCTGTCGATGTCGATGATCGTCTGCAACTACACGGATTCTCACGTGCTCGTCGTGCTGTTCATGGCGCTGTCGTTCTTCGGCAAGGGGCTCGGCGCGCTCGGCTGGGCCGTCAACGCCGATACCGCACCGCGCCAGATCGCCGGGCTCAGCGGCGCGCTGCTGAACACCTGCGGAAACCTGTCGAGCATCACGACGCCGATCGCGATCGGCTATATCGTCGACCGCAGCGGGTCGTTCAACGGCGCGCTCGTCTATGTCGGCGCGCACGCGCTCGTCGCGGTGATCTGTTATCTGTTCGTCGTCGGCGAGATCCGCCGCGTCGAGCTTCGTTGAACCGACGCGGGCCGAGCCGGCGCGGCCGGCCGCCCGCTTTCGAGAGGAACCCCGAACGATGTCCGAAGCCCGTCATGCCGGCACGCCGCGCGTCACGCGGATGCAGGTGATTCCCGTCGCCGGTCGCGACAGCATGCTGCTCAATCTCTGCGGCGCGCACGCACCGTATTTCACGCGCAACCTCGTGATACTCGACGACAGCAGCGGACGCACCGGGGTCGGCGAAGTGCCGGGCGGCGAAGGCATCCGGCACGCGCTCGAGCGCATGACCGATCTCGTCGTCGGCCAGCCGATCGGCCGCTACCAGGCGACGCTGAACGCGGTGCGCGCGGCGCTGTCCGGCCCGGCCGCGGGCGCGGGGCGCACGATCCGGCACGAGGTCACGTCGGCCGGCGAAGCCGCGGTGCTGCGCCAGCCGCACGAGATCAACCTGCGGCTCGACAACGTGATCACGGCGATCGAGGCCGCGCTGCTCGACCTGCTCGGCCAGTATCTCGACGTGCCGGTTGCCGCGCTGCTCGGCGAAGGTCAGCAGCGCGACGCGGTGCCGATGCTCGCGTATCTGTTCTATATCGGCGACCGGCGCCGCACCGATCTGCCGTACCGCGACGAGGCGCACGCGAGCGAGCCCTGGTTCCGGCTGCGCAACGGCGAGGCGCTGACGCCGGCCGCGATCGCGCGGCAGGCGGAGGCCGCGGTCGAACGCTATGGATTCGCCGATTTCAAGCTGAAAGGCGGTGTGATGGACGGCGCCGACGAGATGGAAGCGATCGCGGCGATCAAGGCGCGCTTTCCCGACGCGCGCGTGACGCTCGATCCGAACGGCGCCTGGTCGCTCGACGAAGCGATCGCGCTGTGCCGCGGGCAAGGCCACCTGCTCGCGTATGCGGAAGATCCGTGCGGGTCGGAAGCCGGCTATTCGGGACGCGAGGTGATGGCCGAATTCCGCCGCGCGACCGGCATTCCGACCGCGACCAACATGATCGCGACCGACTGGCGGCAGATGGATCATGCGGTGCGGCTGCAGGCCGTCGACATTCCGCTCGCCGACCCGCACTTCTGGACGATGCAGGGCTCGGTGCGGCTCGCGCAGCTGTGCCGCGACTGGGGGCTCACGTGGGGCTCGCACTCGAACAATCACTTCGACGTGTCGCTCGCGATGTTCACGCATGCGGCAGCCGCGGCGCCGGGCACGATCACCGCGATCGACACGCACTGGATCTGGCAGGAAGGCGATGCGCGGCTCACGCGCGAACCGCTCGAGATCGTCGGCGGCAAGGTCGCCGTGCCGGAGCGGCCGGGGCTCGGCATCGAGCTGGACCTCGCGCAGGTCGAGGCTGCGCATGCGCTGTACCGGCAGGTGGGCGGCACCGCGCGCGACGATGCGGTTGCGATGCGGTATCTCGTGCCGGGCTGGACGTACGATCCGAAGCGGCCGAGTTTCGGGCGGCGCTAGGACGGCGGCGCGCATAAACAAAAAGGGCTCGATCTTGCGATCGAGCCCTTCGAATTCGTTGGTGGAGCGGAGGAGGATCGAACTCCCGACCTTCGCATTGCGAACGCGACGCTCTCCCAGCTGAGCTACCGCCCCAACAAACCGTCATCATACACACGCATTTCCGCGCTTGGCAATAGGGTTGCCCCCAAGCGCTTGCGCCCGCGCAAGATCGCGCGCGGCGGCCCGCCGAACGTTACTTTTGCGGCGCGCCGGCCAGCACCCATTCGACGACCGAGCGCAGATCGGCATCGCTCATCCGCGGGTGCGCAGGCATCGGAATCGCGCCCCAGACGCCCGAGCCGCCGTCCTTCACCTTCTTCGACAGCTTCGCGACGGCCTGCGGATCGCCCTTGTAGCGCGCGGCGATGTCCTTGAACGACGGGCCGACGAGCTTCCGGTCGACCGCGTGACAGCCCAGGCAGGCGTTGCTGCGCGCGACCCTGAGCCCGTCGCCGACCTGCGCGTGCGCGCTCGCGCCCCACGCACCGACGAGCGACGCCGCCACGGCGCCCTGCACGATGCGGCGTGCCACCTGCCTGAACGACTTCATCGGCGCAGCCCTCATTGCGGCGTCGCCTTCGGGTTGCCCGGATGCACGCCCGACGAATTCGAGATCGGCGCGGGCGGCTGCAGCGGCGTGGACTGCACCGACGCATCGGGCACCGCGCCGACGGTCGCCGCGTCGGCCGGCGCGGCCGCGGCCTGCGTGCCCGACGCGTCGCTCGGCGCCGCGGCCTGCAGCGCCTGCGCATCCTGCGGCTTGATGTACTGGAATACCTTCACGACCTTCTCGACACCGGGCACCTGGCTCGCCGCCTCGGCGCCGCGATTGCCTTCGTCGACCGTCACGAGGCCCATCAGATAGATGTTGCCGCGCTCGCTGACGACCTTGTAGTTGTTCGCCGAGATGCCCTTCGTCGCGATCAGCTCGGACTTCACGCGCCCTTCGAGATACGAGTCGTTCGCGCGCGACGACAGCGACGCCGCCGGCTCGACCGACAGCTCGTTGACGATCCCGTTCACGTTGTTGATGCCGCGCACGATCTCCTCGGCGCGCTGCTTCGATGCATCGTTCGGCACTTCGCCGGTCAGCAGCACGCGGCGGTTGAACACCGTCACGTTCACGTGCGACTGATCGGGCAGCCCGTTGTTGATCTGCGTGAGCGCCTTGACCTGGATCTCGCGATCTTCGGTCTGCGCGCCGAGCGTGCGGCGGTCGGTCGCGATCAGCGCGCCGCCGCCGGCTGCCGCACCGACCACCCCGAGCACGCAGCCCTGCAGCGACACGGCGAGGCCCGCCGTCAGCGCGGCGAGCAGCGTGGTTCTGACGAGCGTCTGTTTGACGCGGCTTTGATTCATCGACGGCTCTCCTTCGTTCAATCCTCACCCAGCAGCATCGCGTCGATGCCGTCGCACAGGCAGTGGATGGTCAGCAGATGGACTTCGTGAATGCGCGCCGCCCGGACGGCGGGCACGCTGATCGCAATATCGGTGTCGGACAGCGCGGCCGCGACTGCATGGCCGCTGCCGCCCGTCAACGCGACGACGGTCATCTCGCGCTCGTGCGCTTCGTCGATCGCCGCGAGCACGCGCGGCGAGGCGCCGCCCGAATCGAGCACCAGCAGGATGTCGCCGGTCTGGCCGAGCACGCGCACCTGTTGCGCGAACAGTTGATCGGCGGCCGCCGCGCCGGCGAGGCCGGCCTGCGACGCATCGGTGCCGAGCGCGATCGCGGGCAGGCCCGGACGCTCGCGCTCGAAGCCGCCGACCAGCGACACGGCGAGGTAGTGCGCTGCGGCGGCCGACGGGCCGTCGCCGCACGCGACGATCTTGTTGCCGTTCGCCAGTGCGGCGAACATCGCGTCGACCGCAGCTGCGATCGGCAGCGACAGCGCGTCGGCGGCTTCCGCATGAAGCGCGGCACTGTCGCGGAAATGTTGCTGAATACGTTCGACTGACATCGATTCCTGGTGAACTGGGCGCGCAGCACGCTTCGGCGCGTCGCGCGACACATCGTGAGTGCGGCGAGTTTACCGTACTCCGGCACCGTGTCCCGCGGTCCGGCAAGAACTCTTTACATCTCGTCACAGCTGGCGGCTACGCATCGTCGGCACGAAATGCATCGCGTAGCCAGACGAGCCGCCCGGCCTCGAACGCGATCACGTCGAACCGGCACGCGGCCGCCGGATCGTGATGCGCCCAGAAGCGCAGCGCCGCGGCGACGAGCCGCTGCCGCTTGCGCGCACCGACGCTCGCGGCCGCGCCGCCGTGCCGCGTACTGCGTCGCGCGCGCACTTCGACGAACACGAGCGTGCCGTCGGCGTCGCGCATCACGAGATCGAGTTCGCCGCCGCGCATCGTCACGTTCGCCGCGACGAACGCGAGCCCGCGGCGCGCGAGGAACTGCCGCGCGCGCAACTCGAACGCGGCGCCGATCGGCTTGGATCGCGCCGCGCAGGAAAAGTTGTCGGCCGCGCACGCGTCGTCCGGCCGCGCGGCGCGCGCGTGGCACAATGCCGTCCTTGTTCCGCTTGCGCGGCGATCGCGCGCATTGCCTGCCATGACTGCCCTCCTCGAACTCGCGCACACGCAGCACTACCCGGAAGCCGCCCTCTACGTCGTCGCGACGCCGATCGGCAACGTCGCCGACATCACGCTGCGCGCGCTGCACGTGCTCGGCCTCGTCGATCGCATCGCCGCCGAAGACACACGCAACACGGGCCAGCTGCTCGCGCGTTACGGCATCTCGAAGCCGCTCGTCGCCGTGCACGAACACAACGAGCGCGAAGCCGCGCTGCGCGTGATCGAGCTGCTGCGCGCCGGCGAGCGCGTCGCGTACGTATCGGACGCCGGCACGCCCGGCATCTCGGACCCCGGCGCGCGGCTCGTCGACGCGGTGCGCGCCGCCGGTTTCGCGGTGATTCCGCTGCCCGGCGCGAGCGCGGCCGTGACGGCGCTCAGCGTGGCCGGCGACTGGGCCGGCGCGTTCACGTTTGCAGGCTTCCTGCCGACGAAGGCGAAGCAGCGCGCGGCCGCACTGCAGGCGCTCGCGTCGCATCCGTACGCGCTGGTGTTTTACGAAGCGCCGCACCGGATCGCGGAAACGGTCGACGCGCTCGCCGGCGCGTTCGGCCCCGCGCGCCGGCTGCTGATCGCGCGCGAACTGACGAAGCTACACGAGCAGCTGTTCGCCGGCACGCTGGCCGAAGGACAGAGCTGGCTCGCCGGCGATGCGAACCGGCAACGCGGCGAATTCGTGCTGGTCGTCGAAGGCGCGCCGGCCGCGCGCGACGACGCAGACGACACCGCGCACGACGCGCTGCTCAAGCTGCTGCTGGAAGAAGTGCCGGTGAAGAGCGCGGCGAAACTCGCGGCTGCGCTGACGGGCGCGTCGCGCAACGCGCTGTATGCGCGCGCACTGGCGCTGAAGGAAGGTTGACGGCGGGCGCACACGCACCGCGCATCAATGACGAAGGGCTGCCGACGGCAGCCCTTCTGCACGCGGAAACGCTCCGCGACGTTACTTCGACGAGATCGACGCGAGCATCTCGTCGCGCGCCTCGCGCGCTTCCTGCGGCGAGAGCCCTTCGATCTTCACGCGGCCGGTGCCGGCGTGCACGAGGCCGATCACCTTCGCGGCCGCATACGACAGGTCGAGCACGCGGCCGCGCTTGAACGGCCCGCGATCGTTGACCTTCACGACGACCCACTTGCCGTTCGACGCGTTCGTCACCTTGATGTACGACGACAGCGGCAGCGTCCGGTGTGCGGCCGTGAACGCGTTCATGTTGAAGCGCTCGCCGTTCGCCGTGCGGCGGCCGTGGAAGCCCTTCCCGTACCACGATGCGCGCCCGGTCTGGCGGAAATCGGAGACGTCCTTGCCGTCGATCGGCTCGGCGTCGGCCAGCGACGATTTCTTCGCGTCGTCGCTGCCGGTGGCCGGCATCGATGCCAGCGCGGAATCGAAATTGAGCGGTTGCTGATCGTCCGCTTTCGCGGCCGCGGCCGTCTTGTCGACCGCGTTCTTCTGCGACGCGCTCCCGGTGGTCTGGCTGGGTGGCACCGCACAGCCCGCGAGCGCAAAAAATAAAGCAATGGTCCCGAATCGATTCGGAAGTCGTAAATTCATCGACGTGTCGCCTTCTGGTTCGGGCCGCCTGTTCCTGACGCTGTTTCGCGACGCGGATACGCGGCCCGGACGGCAAATGCGTGCACGTCCCGCTCGAGCGCGAGCGGGCGGCTTGCATGGGCGCGGCTTTCGTCTGTGCCGCAACCGTCCTGATTAGCTTTCACGTCTGGCGCAACCTGTCCCCGGCAGCCTGACCAGACCCCACATGCCGCCATCGAACATGGCTTTCACGTTCGCGCGCGTCGATACGATGACGCACAGGAACGGCGGCACAGGCCCCGTCCGGCGGCGCGGCAGCAAGGCCGCAGGCGGGCGCGCAGCGCCCGGCCGGACAAGACGTGAGCACCGAATGCACGGTGCTGGATACACCGCCGGAAACCCCCGGCGGCTGATGCTTGACGGTGAACCCGACGCCCCTCTCTGACGGGGCCGGAACACCAGCGAATTGCGTGAAATTCACGCGCAATGGGCCGCATTATACATAAATCAAAATCGCGTCTCGAAAAGCGCCCCGCGCGGACCATTGATTCTCTCTATGGCGGTAACCATCGGGATGCTGCGGGATTGCCCGAACAACGGCCCTGCACGCCGCCGCACGGCCGGCAGCCCACGCGCCCGACCGGTACAATCGATCCTTTTAGCCGCCGGTGCTTCCATGAAAGTCACGCTCATTCCGGTCACGCCGTTCCAGCAGAATTGCTCGCTGCTCGTCTGCGAGAAGACGGGCCGCGCCGCCGTCGTCGATCCGGGCGGCGACCTCGAACGGATCGAACAGGAGATCGCGCGGCAGAACGTGCAGGTCGACAAGGTGCTGCTCACGCACGGGCACATCGATCACTGCGCGGGCGCGAAGACGCTCGCGACGCACTACGGCGTGCCGATCGAAGGGCCGCAGGAAGACGAGCGCTTCTGGATCGAGAAGCTGCCGACGCAGAGCGAGCGCTTCGGCTTCCCGGCCGCGGAAGCGTTCGAGCCCGATCGCTGGCTGAACGACGGCGACACCGTGCAGTTTGGCGACGAAACGCTCGAGGTCTATCACTGCCCGGGCCATACGCCGGGCCACGTCGTGTTCTTCAGTCGCGCGCATCGCGTCGCGATCGTCGGCGACGTGCTGTTCGCCGGCTCGATCGGCCGCACCGATTTTCCGCGCGGCAATCATGCGGACCTCGTCCGCTCGATCAAGGAGAAGCTGTGGCCGCTCGGCGACGACGTGACGTTCGTGCCGGGCCACGGCCCCGTGTCGACGTTCGGCGACGAGCGCCGCACGAACCCGTTCGTGTCGGACAAGGTGTTCGGATGAACCAGACCGCGATTCCCGAAATCTACGTCAGCACCGACGTCGAAGCGGACGGCCCGATCCCCGGCCCGCACTCGATGCTGAGCTTCGCGTCGGCCGCCTATACGGAAGACAAACAGCTGATCGCCACCTTCTCGGCGAACCTCGAGACGCTGCCCGGCGCGCACGCGCATCCCGTGCAGGAAGCGTGGTGGAAGACGGAGCCCGACGCCTGGGCCGCGTGCCGGCAGAACCTGCAGGCGCCGGAAACGGCGCTCGTCGCGTACGTCGAATGGGTCGAGGCGCTGCCCGGCAAACCGGTGTTCGTCGCGATGCCCGCCGGCTTCGACTTCACGTTCATGTTCTGGTACATGATGCGCTTCGCGGGACGCTGCCCGTTCTCGTGGTCGGCGCTCGACATCAAGACGCTCGCGTTCGCGATGACGGGGCTGCCGTACCGCAAGGCGATCAAGCCGCGCTTTCCGAAGCACTGGTTCGACGATCATCCGCACACGCACGTCGCGCTCGACGATGCGATCGAGCAAGGCGCGCTGTTCTGCAACATGCTGGCCGACCTGCGCCGCCAGCAGGCCGCGCTTGCGGGCCTCGCCGTATCGGACACCGATCGGTCCGACGACGCGGGCGCGGGACGATCTCCCACGGATCCACGGACAAATTAGGGAATCTCGCTCACCGACGGCACGTCAGATTGCCTTTCCTTTCGCGGCCCTCTAACATTCAGCGTGTTGTAGCTGCCGCATGGAGGCGCAGGTGACGCTCGATTCCTTTTCGCAAAAAATCCTTCGCCTGTTGCAGCTCGACGCGCGCCGCTCCGTGCAGGAAATCTCCGACCAGGTCGGCCTGTCGAGCACGCCGTGCTGGCGCCGCATCAAGGACATGGAACAGTCGGGCGTGATCCAGCGCTACACCGCGCTGCTCGATCGCGAGAAGCTCGGGCTGCACGTCTGCGCGCTCGCGCACGTGCATCTGACGCGCCATAACGAGGGCGGCGTCGAGCAGTTCGAGCGCGAGATCGCGACCTGCCCGGAAGTCACCGAGTGCTACAGCACGACCGGCGAAGCCGACTACATCCTCAAGATCGTCGCGCCCGACATCAAGGCCTACGACGTGTTCCTGCACGAACGCATCTTCAAGATTCCCGCCGTCTCGCAGGTCCGCACGAGCGTCGTGCTGCGCGAAATCAAGTTCGATACGCAGTTGCCGCTTTGATCGGCGGGCGGGCCGCGCGCGGCGCTGCGCCGCGCGGCCCGTCGTTCATGCGTGCGCCGGCAGCGCGCGCGTGAAGCCGATCCGGCGCGCGCCGAACTGGCGCTTCAGCGCGTCGATGTCGAGCTTGTCGGCGAGCGCCGCGTCGGAGCCTGTCTCCGCGGGCAGCGTCACGTCGATTTCGAGGCCCGTACTCAGGTAATGCAGATTGATCGCGGTGGCGCGCAGCCCGCGCTGCGCGAGCGCCGCTTCGAGCCGCGTCGCGATTTCGTCGCGAGGCGGCAGCGCGAGCGCCGGACGGCGTGCCGCGTCGTTCTCCGGATCGACGTGAATCAGCGCGTCGAGCACGCGCGGATCGGCCAGCACGCGCGCACGCGCCGTTTCGGCGATGTAGTGGCCTTCGGACACGGAAATCATCGGATCGACGAGGATATGCGCGTCGACGAGCGCCGCGTCGCCCATCTTGCGCGTGCGCAGATCGTGCACGTCGCGCACGCCGGGCGTCGCCGCGAGCAGCGCGCGGATCTCGGCAGTCTCCGCCAGGCTCAGCGCGCGATCGGACAGATCCTGCAGCGCGTCATAGCCGAACGTCCAGCCCATGCGTGCGACCATGAAGCCGACGATCGCGGCCGCGATCGGGTCGAGCAGCCGGAAGCCGAACAGGCTGCCGACGATGCCGATCGCGACGACGAGCGACGATGCGGCATCCGAACGCGCATGCCACGCATTGGCGACGAGCATCGCGGAGCGCACGCGTCGCGCTTCGCGCAGCATGTAGCGGAACAGCGCTTCCTTCGACACGAGTACCGTCAGCGCGACGAGCAGCGCGGA
Organism: Burkholderia multivorans ATCC BAA-247; assembly: GCF_000959525.1. Taxonomy (NCBI): domain Bacteria; kingdom Pseudomonadati; phylum Pseudomonadota; class Betaproteobacteria; order Burkholderiales; family Burkholderiaceae; genus Burkholderia; species Burkholderia multivorans. The sequence continues at coordinate 345,516 of NZ_CP009832.1, read as the reverse complement.
AAAATGCACGGGCGGAATGGTCTCGAGATGCACGAGGCGCTCGCCGCCGCGCCATAACATGCCGATTCCGACCGCGATCAGGATCGCGCCGAGAAACAGCGAAGCGACGGTCTCGTAGCGACTGTGTCCGTAATTGTGGTCGGCATCGGGCACCGCGCCGCTGTGCCGATTCGCAACCAGCACGACAAAATCGGAGATCAAATCGGAAATCGAATGCACGCCGTCGGCAATCAATGCCTGCGAATGTGCAATCACGCCGACCGCGATCTGAAATGTCGCCAGTACGACATTCAGCACGATACTGACGAAGGTACTCTTGCGCGCGACCGCGTGCTTATCCGCACTTTGCGCGTCGCCGGTAAAGGTAGACATGGAATACGAGATATCGGTGTGGATACGTGATTCTATCAAACGCGACCCGCTCCATATCTCGATAACACGAAATTTCCCATTCAAATCAATTGCTTATGCGAACGCATCGCATTTTCATTCACGCCGCTTTGTGACATTTTTGTTACAAATCACGACAGCCGCAGCCGGACGCCTTGAAAACAAAAGAGCCGCGCGCCTCAACGGCACGCGGCTCTTCTGCTTGAATGAGCGATGTAAGCGCGTGTTTAAATCGCAAACTGTTCGCGATTCTTGCCGGCGATCCAGCGCGGCGGCTTGCCGCGGCCCGACCACGTCGCGCCCGTTTCCGGATCGCGATATTTTGCCGCCACACCGGCGCGCGGGCGGCCGACCTTGCCGGCCTTCGCGCGGCTCAGGCCGAGTTCCGCGAGCGAAAAGCCGTAGTCGGCGATTTTCTGCTTCACGTCGTTGAGCACTTCGGCGTATTCACGCGCCTTCGCTTCTTCGATTTGCTTCTCCAGCTTCTCCCGCTGGGCCAGCAGGTCCTTGTAAGAAGACATAGTTTTCCTTTCGATCTGACCAATGGCGCCGGTCTGCAGCCGGCTCACCACTCATGAAATATATGTGCCTCGGATTTTGAAGGCAGAGATTAGCACAAAAAAGAATTGAGAGAAGAGGGATTCATGAAAATCCCGATGTCGATTGTAATTCAGGCCCGTCATTTTGACCGGCTACGAACTTTCTCAAAATGTTACGAACCGGTGTCGAGATTAGGACATTACCGGTTGTCGATTCGGTCTATCAACATACGCAATTACCCGACATGCGTAAAAATCAAAACTTTCATCCGGCGACAATTTCGGAAAATCGTTGCACCGCGTACGAGCCGGCACGCCGCGACATCACGCCGCATTTCGCGCGCAGTCGAGCAGCCGTTCGCGCAGGGCGCGCACGTCGGCTTGCGGCATGTCGAACGACGTCCGGATGCGGCGCCCGTCGTATCGCCAGTCCGCGCCGTAACGGTCCACGCCGAGCAGCTCCAGCCCGTCGCGGCGCTCGGCGCCGGCTTCGTATGCGGCCCACAGTTCCTGCTCGTCGTCGAACGAGAGCGGCGGCAGCGTGTCGAGGCCCGTGCCGTCGACCCATCCCATGCGGCCGAAGCCGCCGATATAGCGCAGCCGCTCGACGTCCAACGCCCAGAACGTGAAGTCGCCGAGTGCCAGATAGCGCGCGGCGTCCGGCTCGTAGCGGCAGTAGCGCGCGGCGACGTGCGGATCGTCGTCGAGCGGGACGAAGCGGCCGAGCAGCGTCGCGCGCTCGGCGTTCAGCACGTCGCCGTCGCGCGCATCGACGACCAGGAATCCCGCGCGCGGATCGGCGACGAGGTTGCGCGTGTGCTCGGCAAGCGCGCTGACGAGAATCACGGGCCGGTGGCCGGCGTCGGGGGCGAACGGCACGACGGTCGGATACGGAAATCCCTGCGGCTCGCGCGCATGGGTCGCGAGCGTACCGAGCGCGCAGCGGTGCAGCAGATGCAGGGCGAGGGCGGGATCGATGTTCAAGATGGCTCCACGATGAACGCGCGGCGCGTCGGCGCGCCGCCTGCGCTCCGATGTTACTCGCGGCCGAGCGTACCGCGCATGGGCCGTCGGCCCGTCCGGCCGTCATGCGCCAAACCGGTGCAGCATCGCGCGGGACGGCGCCGCTCGGCAAGCGCGCAAGCGGTTCGATAGAATCGGACCAATCAGACGAGCGCCCGTCATCCGGCGCATTCAGACTTCCAACGAGCGTTCCGTGTCCCCATCTTCCTCCGATCTCGCCGCCGCGCCCGACGCGCACCGCATGCTGTCGCTTCCCGTTCGCCAGCGTGCGCGCACCGCGACGATGGCGCTGTTCTTCGTTGCCGGCATGATGTACGCGTCTTGGGGCGTCCACGTGCCGACCGTGCGCGACAAGTTCGCGCTGAGCCCCGCGCTGCTGTCGATCGCGCTGTTCGCGGTCGCCGGCGGATCGATCGCCGCGATGCTGACGATCGCGCGCTGGATCGCGCGCGTCGGTTCGCGCGTCGCGTGTCTCGCGGGCGGGCTTGTAATGTCCGCGTGCGCGGCACTGATCCTCGTCGTGCCCGACTATCCGATGCTGCTCGTCGTGCTCGCGCTGTTCGGCTTCTCGATGGCGACGCTGGACGTCGCGATGAACGCGGAAGCGAGCGCGGTCGAGCTCGCGCTCGGCAAGCCGATCATGTCGTCGCTGCACGGGATGTTCAGCATCGGCGGGATGGCGGGCGCCGCGGCCGGCGGCGCGCTGCTGTCGGCCGGGATGTCGCCGGCCGTGCATCTCGCACTCGCGGCCGCCACCTGTGCGGCCGTACTCGTCGCGGCGAGCCCGGCCGTGCTGCCGCACGTCCCGCATCACGACGAAGCGCACGGCAGCGGCAACCGCTGGCGCTCGCCCGCACTGTGGATGCTCGGCGGGATCGCACTCGTCGCGCTCATCGCCGAAGGCGCGATGTACGACTGGGCGACCGTCTACATGCGCGACGTCGTCGCCGCGAGCCCCGCTGCGGCGAGCGCCGCGTACGCGGCGTTCTCCGGCGGGATGGCCGCCGCGCGCTTCGCGGGCGACGCGGTGCGCGCGCGATTCGGCGCGCCGCAGCTCGTGTTCGCGAGCGCGTCGCTCGCTTGCGCGGGGATGATCGGCGCGCTGCTGGTGCCGCACGCGGCGGCCGTGCTGATCGGCTTCACGCTGATGGGGCTCGGCCTCGCGAACATGATGCCCGTGCTGTTTGCCGCCGCCGCGCGCGTGAAAGGCATCCACGCGGCCGAAGGCCTCGCGCACGTCGCCGGGCTCGCGTACTTCGGACTGCTGTTCGGGCCGGTCGTGATCGGCGCGGTCGCGCAGGCCGCGAATCTGTCCATCGGCCTGTCCGTCGTCGCGCTCTGCGCGGCGCTCGTCGCGATCGTGGCGCCGAAGGTGCTCGCGCATCTGAAGATCTGAGCGGCGCGCCGGCACAAAAGAAAACGCGCATGCGTCGCCGCATGCGCGTTTTCACCCCTGCTGTTGACCGCTTGTCGCGTTACATCTTCACTTCGTCGAGCAGCGTCTTCTTGCCGCTCTTGTAGTTGTACAGCGAAATCACGCCGTGCCGCAGGTCGCCCTTCGAATCGAAGGTCGTCGTGCCGATCACGCCCGTGTAGTTCGTCGCCGGCATCGCCGCGACGATCTTCGCCGGATCGGTCGAGTTCGCGCGCTTCATCGCGTCGACGATGATGTACACGGCGTCATACGTGAACGGCGCATAGATCTGGATCGGCTGGCCGAAGCGCTTCTCGTACTTGGCCTTGAACGCGGCGCCGCCCGGCATCTTCTCGAGCGATGCACCGGCTTCCGAGCACACGACGTTGTCGGTCGCGTCGCCGGCCAGGTCGGCCAGCTTTTCCGTGCACACGCCGTCGCCCGCGAAGATCTTCGCGCGCAGGCCGAGCTGCTTCGCCTGTTTCGCGAACGGGCCGCCGGTCGCGTCCATGCCGCCGTACATGATCGCGTCGGGGTTTTCACCCTTGATCTTCGTCAGGATCGCGCGGAAGTCGACCGCCTTGTCGTTCGTCGCGTCGTGCGACACCACCTTCAGGCCGAGCGCCTTCGCCTTCTTCTCGAATTCGTTCGCGAGGCCCTGGCCGTAGGCCGTCGAATCGTCGACCACGGCGACGCTCTTGATGCCCTTCGAATGCGCGTAGTTCGCGAGTGCCGGGCCCTGCTGCGCGTCGGTCGCGACGACGCGATACGTCGTCTTGAAGCCTTGCTGCGTGTAGGCGGGGTTCGTCGCCGACGGCGAGATCTGCACGATGCCCGCATCGCTGTAGATCTTCGATGCCGGGATCGACGTGCCCGAGTTCAGGTGGCCGACGACCGCGACGACCTTGTCGTCGACGAGCTTCTGCGCAACCTGCGTCGCCTGACGCGGGTCGGCCGCATCGTCCTGCGGGTCGAGCTGCAGCGTGATCTTCTGGCCGCCGATCGTCAGTCCCTTCGCGTTGATCTCCTCGACTGCGAGACGTGCACCGTTTTCGTTGTCCTTGCCCAGGTGTGCAATGCCGCCCGTCAACGGCGCGACGTGGCCGATCTTGACGACTTGATCGGCGGACGCGTTGCTTGCGGCTGCAGCGCACAGCATCGCCGCCGCGGTGATCGGCAACAGCTTTTGCATCTTGATATTCATGTAAGTCTCCAGTTTCGGTCCCAATAAACGCCATCGCCCGGTGCCCCGCTGCCATCCCTGTGTTTGCATCACTGGACGATTCGCCGGTTGCATCGTTCATGCACTTGGCCTCAAGCACGTGAAACAGCCGCTTTTAGCAGCTGGCCGCCCGTGCTTGCGCGCAGTGTAGGTGATCAAATTAATTTGTGGGACTTTTTTGAGTTAGTGGTAACACTACCGCCACGAGCGCACTGGAGGGCTCGCTCGAAAACGGCTGGAAGCCCCGCCGGATAAGGGTTTCCGCTAATTACCCGAGGGCTTTTGAAAGGGACTTTTAAAGCGTTTCCGCGCCTTTTCGAATCGGTATTGGGTGCGCGCGTTCATTGAATGAAACGCGCGTGACGGCACGCGCGTTTCGGCGTCCGATACGAACGCATTCAGGCTGCCGCGCGCCATTCGGCCGCGAGCGCATCGACCAGTTGCGCGGTCGTCAGCGCATCGCCGCGCCGGCGTGCGAGCGCCGCGCCCTGCCCGGCCCACAGCGACAGATAGTCGCCGTCGTTCGCGCGCGCGGCCGCCTGGCGCAGCGGCTGCGTGAGTGCGTTCTGCACGGGATACGGGGCGACGTCGTCGAGCCGTTCGCCGAGGCGCGTCATCAGCGCGTTGCGCAGCCCGCGTGCGTGGCGCCCGGTGATCGCGCGCGTGACCTGCGTCGACGTGTCGTCGCACGCGAGCAGCCGCGCCTTCCAGTCCGCCGCGATCGCGCTTTCCGCGCACGGCAGAAACGCGGTGCCGAGCTGCGCGGCCTGCGCGCCGAGCGCGAGCGCCGCGGCAATGCCGCGGCCGTCCATGATGCCGCCCGCCGCGAGCACCGGCAGCCCGGTCGCATCGACGAGCTGCGGCACGAGCGCGAGCGTGCCGATCAGCGCGTGTTCGGCCGGGCCGATGAACGTGCCGCGATGGCCGCCCGCTTCGGCGCCCTGCGCGGACAGCGCGTCGGCACCGGCCGCCTGCCACGCGAGCCCTTCGGCGACGTGCGTCGCGGTGCCGATCACGTACGTGCCCGCGGCCTTCAGGCGCGCGACGTCGGCCGCCTCGAGCACGCCGAATGTGAAGCTCGCGACCGGCACGCGCAGTGCGACGAGCGCATCGAGCTGCGCGCGGAAGTCGGGCGCGTACCGTGCGGGCGCGGTGCCCGGCGGCAGGCCGAGCGCCGCGTTCAGCGGATCGATCGCGGCGAGCGCACGCGCGACGGTCGCCGCATCGGCTGCGGTGTCGGGCAGCACGAACAGGTTGACCGCGAACGGACGATCGGTCGCCGCGCGGATCGCGTCGACTTCGGCGGCGATGCGATCCGGGTCGAATGCGCCGGCGCCGAGGCTGCCGAGCGCGCCGGCGTTCGACGCGGCGGCGACCATCGCGGCCGTGGTCGCGCCGACCATCGGCGCCTGCACGAGCGGCACGCGCAAGCCGAAGCGTTCGGCGAACGGAGTGGAAAACGGACGAGCGGACATGGCGGATCCTTCGAAAACGATGCGCGAAAGCGCTTTGTAAAAGCCTGTGCATCGACTGTAGCGAAGCACCGCGCGGCCGAAAAATGAATAATCGAGATCGAATCGATCGCTGCGCGAGAAGCGCGCGACGCGCACGGTGCGCGCACTGCAACGGCACGCGATTGGTGGCACACTAAGCCGCCTCTATCGTCCCCGAGGCCGCATGCGCCTCGTTTGCCAGGAGTTCCCACGTGACTGCCCAATGGATCGACATCCCGACCGGTAACGACAGCTTCGGCGGCTATCTCGCGCTGCCGAAGCGCGGCAAGGGTCCTGCCGTCATCATCATTCAGGAAATCTTCGGCGTGAATTCGCACATTCGTGCGGTCGCCGACCAGTACGCGGCCGACGGCTACGTCGCGCTCGCGCCCGACGTGTTCTGGCGCACGCAGCCGCGCGTCGAGCTGACGTACGACGGCGCCGATCGCGACAAAGGCATCGAGCTGTTGAAAAAGACCGACATCGGCCTCGCGGTCGCCGATCTCGGCGCGGCCGCCGACGCGCTGCGCGCGCGGACCGAAACGACCGGCAAGGTCGCCGCGATCGGCTACTGCTTCGGCGGCCACCTCGCCTATCGCATGGCTGCGGCCGGCAAGGTCGACGCCGCGGTCGCGTATTACGGCGGCGGCATCCAGAACGCACTCGACCTCGCCGGCAAGATCGCGCAGCCGATGCTGTTCCATTACGCCGAAAACGACCACGCGATTCCGCTCGATGCGGTCGAGCAGGTGAAGGCCGCGTTCGCCGGCCGCGACAACGCCGCGTTTCACGTCTATCCGGGCGCCGAGCACGGCTTCAACTGCCCGGAGCGCGCGTCGTACCAGCAGCGCGCATCGGCGCTCGCGCACGGCCGCACGCTGACGTTCCTCGCCGAGCACCTGTAAGCCCGGCCCGCCGCGGGCCCGCACCGCCGCGTGCCGCGCCCGCGTTATGCTTGGCCCATCGCCATACGTCACAACAGGAGTGACCGCGATGCATGACGACTATCTCGCGCACGATGCGATCGGCCTCGCGACGCTCGTGCGCGAACGCCAGGCAAGTCCGCTCGAACTGCTCGACGCGGCCATCGGCCAGGCCGAGGCCGTCAACGGCGCGATCAACGCGATCGTGCTGCAGGACTACGATGCCGCGCGCACGCGTGCGGCGGCTGCGTCGGCGGCAACCGCCGATGCGCCGTTCGCGGGCGTCCCGTATCTCGTGAAGGATCTCGGCGCGGCCGTCGCCGGGCTGCCGCTGTCGATGGGCAGCCGCCACTACCGCTACTTCGTGCCCGGCGACGATTCGCCGTTCATCGCGAAAAGCCGTGCGGCCGGGCTCAACGTGTTCGGCAAGACCAACACGTCGGAGATCGGCCAGATGCCCTACACCGAGCCCGACCTGTTCGGCGCGTGCCGCAATCCGTGGAGCCTGGACCATACGAGCGGCGGCTCGAGCGGCGGCGCGGCGGCCGCCGTCGCGGCCGGCGTCGTGCCGCTCGCGCATGCATCGGACGGCGGCGGCTCGATCCGCATTCCCGCCTCGTGCTGCGGGCTGTTCGGCCTGAAGCCGAGCCGCCATCCCGCGCTCGTCGATCTGCCGACCCACGGCGATCTCGTCGTCAATCATGCGGTGTCGCGCAGCGTGCGCGACAGTGCGCTGCTGCTCGACGTGACGACCGGCGCGACGCGGCCGCCCGGTGCGCCGGGCACCTTCCTCGCGGCGCTCGATACGCCGCCCGGCCCGCTGCGGATCGGCCTCGTCACCGATCCGATGCTCGCGCCGGCGCTCGCCGACGATACGCGCGCGGCGCTCGACGACGCGGCCGCGCTCGTCGAATCGCTCGGCCATCACGTCGAACCGGCGACGCTGCATGTCGACTACGCGCGCGCGGCAGAAACCTTCCTGACGCTGTGGGCGACGATCGCCGAGGAGATCGTCCTCGGCGCGCGCGCACTGACCGGCCGCACGCCGCGGCGCGGCGAGTTCGAGGCGGCGACCTGGGCGATGGCCGTGGTCGGCCGGCGGCTCGCGCGTGCGCGGCTGCAGGACGTGCTCGAATGGCAGCGGCAGCTGACCGTGCAGGTGTCGGGTTTCGTGTCGCGCTACGACGCGATCCTCTGCGCGTCGCTGGCCGGGCCGCCGGTGAAGATCGGCGAACTGCAGCCGACGCCGCTCGAAGCCGCGCAGATGAAGCTCGTGGCCGCGCTGCCCGCGAAGCCGCTGCTGCGCGAGCTGCTCGCGAAGGCGTCGCAGAAGGCGTTCGCGTGGGCCGGCTGCACCGAGCTGTTCAATCTGACGGGCCAGCCGGCGATGTCGGTGCCGCTCTACTGGAACGCGCGCGGGCTGCCGATCGGCGTGCAGTTCGTCGCGCGTCACGGCGACGACGCGCTGCTGCTGCAGCTCGCGCGGCAGCTCGAGCAGGCGCGGCCGTGGTTCGATCGCCGTCCGCCGCTGCTGCAGGCGCAGCGCTGACGGACGAAAAAAAGCCCCGCCGGCCGAAGCCGATGGGGCATGCAGCGGCAGGCCGCGTGCGCGACGCTTACACGTCGAGGCGTTCGCAGATCGCCTTCGTCGCGGCGGCCGCGTTCAGCGTGTAGAAGTGCAGCCCCGGCACGCCCGCGTCGATCAGACGCTGACACAGGCCGGTGACGACGTCGGCGCCGAACGCGCGGATCGATTCGCGATCGTCGCCGAAGCTCTCGAGCCGGCGCGCGACCCAGCGCGGCACTTCGGCACCGCACATTTCCGAGAAGCGCATCAGCTGCGAGAAGTTCGTGATCGGCATGATGCCCGGCACGATCGGCACGTCGACGCCGAGCTTGCGCACGTCGTCGACGAAACGGAAATACGCGTCCGCGTTGAAGAAGTACTGCGTGATCGCGGAATTCGCGCCGGCCTTCACCTTGCGCGCGAAGTTCTCGAGATCGGCCTTCGGCGAGCGCGCCTGCGGATGGTATTCCGGATAGCCGGCGACTTCGATGTGGAACCAGTCGCCGTGCTCCGCACGGATGAAGCTGACGAGTTCCGACGCGTAGCGCAGCTCGCCCACCGAGCCCATCCCGGACGGCAGATCGCCGCGCAGCGCGACGATGTGACGAATGCCGCACGAGCGGTACTGGTCGAGGATCGCGCGCAGGCTGTCGCGCGACGAGCCGATGCACGACAGGTGCGGCGCGGCGTCGAGGCCGTCCTTCTGCATGTCGAGCACGGTATCGAGCGTGCCTTGCTGCGTCGAGCCGCCGGCGCCGAACGTCACGGAGACGAATTTCGGCTTCAGCGGCAGCAGCTGCGCACGCGTCGCGCGCAGCTTCTCGACGCCGTCCGCCGTTTTCGGCGGAAAGAATTCAAACGAGAGTTCGATCGGTTTCATGATTCGGAGGGTTCAGCCCTCAGCCGAGGTTGCGCTGACCGAAGATGAGTGCGGACAGCAGCCACGACACGATGCTGTACAGGATCGAACCGAAGAACGCGGACCAGAACCCGGACACCTCGAAGCCCTTCAGCAGCGACGACGCGAACCAGAAGCACAGCGCGTTCACGACGAGGATGAACAGCCCGAGCGTGACGACCGTCACGGGCAGCGTCAGCAGGATCAGCACCGGACGGATCACCGTGTTGATCAGGCCGAGCACGACCGCGACGATCAGCGCGGTGCCGAAGCTCTTGATGTGGATCGACGGCACGAGGTACGTGATGATCAGCAGCGCGAGGGCATTGATGACCCAGGTCAGGATGAGGCTCATGGTGTGCTCCGGTTCTTCGGTTGTCGATCGGTGGCCGCCGGCGCGAGCGGCCCGCGCGCAAATGCGTGCGGCAGGCCGCCCGGCCGGATGACGCCGCGCTGCCGCGCCGCGTGCGCGCGAGGCGCATGCGGCGTGGCAGCGGCGGCACGCATCAGTAGCGGTAGTGGTTCGGCTTGAACGGACCTTCCTTCTGCACGCCGATGTACGCGGCCTGCTCGTCCGACAGCGTCGACAGCTGCGCGCCGATGCGCGCGAGGTGCAGACGCGCGACCTTCTCGTCGAGATGCTTCGGCAGCACGTAGACCTTGTTCTCGTACTGGTCGCCGCGCGTGAACAGTTCGATCTGCGCGAGCGTCTGGTTCGCGAACGAGTTCGACATCACGAACGACGGGTGGCCGGTCGCGCAGCCGAGGTTCACGAGGCGGCCTTCGGCCAGCAGGATGATGCGCTTGCCGTCCGGGAAGATGATGTGGTCGACCTGCGGCTTGATGTTTTCCCACTGGTACTGGCGCGTCGACGCGACGTCGATTTCCGAATCGAAGTGGCCGATGTTGCAGACGATCGCGTTGTGACGCATCGCCTTCATGTGATCGTGCGTGATCACGTGATAGTTGCCGGTCGCGGTCACGAAGATGTCGGCCTTGTCGGCCGCGTATTCCATCGTCACGACGCGGTAGCCTTCCATCGCCGCCTGCAGCGCGCAGATCGGATCGATTTCGGTAACCCACACGGTCGCGCCAAGGCCGCGCAGCGACTGCGCGCAGCCCTTGCCCACGTCGCCGTAGCCGGCGACGACCGCGACCTTGCCCGCGATCATCACGTCGGTCGCACGCTTGATGCCGTCGACGAGCGACTCGCGGCAGCCGTACAGGTTGTCGAACTTCGACTTCGTGACCGAATCGTTCACGTTGAACGCCGGGAACGGCAGGCGGCCGTCCTTTTCCATCTGGTACAGGCGGTGCACGCCGGTCGTCGTTTCTTCGGTCACGCCCTTGATGTGCGCGAGGCGCTTCGAGTACCAGTTCGCGTCGATGTCGAGGTGGCGCGCGATCGACTTGTACAGCGCGACTTCTTCCTCGTTGGTCGGCTTCGCGATCACCGAGCGATCCTTCTCGGCCTTCGCGCCGAGGATCAGCAGCAGCGTCGCATCGCCGCCGTCGTCGAGGATCATGTTCGCGAATTCGCCGTTCGGCCATTCGAAGATACGGTGCGAGAACTCCCAGTATTCGTCGAGCGATTCGCCCTTGAACGCGAACACCGGCGTGCCGGCCTCGACGATCGCGGCGGCCGCGTGGTCCTGCGTCGAGAAGATGTTGCACGATGCCCAGCGCACGTCGGCGCCGAGCGCCTTCAGCGTCTCGATCAGCACGCCGGTCTGGATCGTCATGTGCAGCGAGCCGGCGATGCGCGCGCCCTTCAGCGGCTGCTGCGCCTTGTATTCGTCGCGGATCTGCACGAGGCCCGGCATTTCGGTCTCGGCGATGTTCAGCTCCTTGCGGCCCCAGCCGGCAAGTGCCATGTCGGCGACGACGTAATCCTGGGAAGCTTTCGAATCGATAACGGCGCTCATCACGCCCTCCTTTCTAAAAAAGTTCTAGAAATTGATGACGTGAGCGCCGTTCAGGAGGCGGGCCGGCGCGAATGTCGCCGCACGGCTGCCTGGTGAAGCCTTCCGAGCCTGGCGGACGCAGAAGGTCCGTCGCAACGCTCCTCGGAAAACGGCTGCGATTGTAGCAAATCGCGACGGAAATTTCTTGCGTCGGCCGCGTCGATCGCCGTCGCGACGGGCGCGCAGAGCGAAGCGCGCCCCTTTATCGAGATGCGCGCGGGCGCTCTGGGTCGCGATGCTCGCACGCGCGATCGGCTGGCCGATCGATCGGGAGACTCGTGCTGCCGACGCGGTCGCACCGATTCTCGACGCGCGCAATCTCACCATGCTGCAGTTGAGCAGGCCGCGTCCGATCGAGGAACGGCCGGGCGAACGGCGCGATGCGCCGCCGGCCGCGCGCGCTTCAGCTTTCCGCGCCGACCCACGCCTGCTCGCGCAGCCGCGCGCGCAATCGCGCGACCGCCTGGCTATGCAGCTGGCACACGCGCGATTCGCTGACCTCGAGCACGGCGCCGATCTCGCGCAGATTCAGTCCGCGCTCGTAGTAGAGCGACATCAGCAGCTTCTCGCGCTCGGGCAGCCGCTCGATCGCCTCGACGAGCGCGCCGCGCAGATGCTCGTCGAGCAGCGCCGACAACGGATCGGCGTGATCGACGCGATAGCGGTCGAGGAACGGCTCGTCGTCGGCCGCACGGTCGAAATCCTCGTAGTAGATGAGCTGGCTGCCGTGCAGGTCCTGCAGCATCGCCTGGTATTCGTCGAGCGGCATGTTCAGGTGCTGCGCGATCTCGGCCTCGCTCGCGGCGCGGCCGAGCCGCTGCTCGACCTGGTGCACCGCGAGTTCGACCTCGCGCGAGGTCTTGCGCAGGCTGCGCGGCAGCCAGTCGTTGCTGCGCAGCTCGTCGAGCATCGCGCCGCGGATCCGCTGCGTCGCGTAGGTCTCGAACTGCGCGCCCTGATCTTCCTTGTAGCGGCCGGCCGCATCCATCAACCCGATCATGCCGGCCTGGATCAGGTCGTCGAGATCGACGCTCGCCGGCATCTTCGCGACGAGCTGCAGCCCGAGACGACGCACGAGCGGCGCGTACTGCGCGAGCACGTCGGCCTGCGAGATCTTTCCCTGAGCGTTGTACATCATGGCTCTCTCCTTCCGGTGGCGCTCATGCGGCGTGCGCCGCGCCCGTCCGGTACGACGGCTGCCCGCCCGCGCGCAGCTCGCGCGCGGAACCTGTGCCCGCACGCGGGCGCATCGGCCAGTACAGCAGGTCGGCCGCGATCTTTCGGTAGTCGCGCGCCGCGGGCGACGACGGAAACGCGTCGACCGCGGAGCGCGTCAGTGCACGCGCGTGCTCGACGAGCGGATCGGCGCTCACGCAGCCGGCATCGGCGATCGACACGGTCAGATAGCGGCTCGCGACGCCCGCGAGATTGTCGAGCGCGGTCTTCGCATCGGCATGGCTGCCGACGTGGTTCACGAGCACGCGGAACTGCGCGGTCGCGTGCGCGAAATGCAGCCGCTTCATGCACGCGTACGCTTCGGTGATCGCGTGCGCGGCCACGCGCGTGACGATCAGCACGTCGTGCGCTTCGCGCGCGAGCGTCGACAGCGTGCCGTCGGCGCCGCGCTGCGCGTCGATCAGCACGATGTCGGCCGGGCCGTCGACGAAGTCGCTCAGCTGCGCATCGCCGTAGCCCGCTCGCGCGGCCTGCGCGCTCGCGCACAGCCAGAAACCGGCGGCGACGCGCGTGCGCTCGCCGTCGCGCAGCCATGCGCCGGCGAGCGTCGCGGCGGCCGAATGCACGTCCGCGCGCTCGTCGACGACGAGCACGTCCTTGCCGAGCGCCGCGAGCGCGGCAGCGACGTTCACGACGGTCGACGTGCAGCCGACGCCGGTCGGCCCGCCCGTCACCGCGACGATGCGCGAACCGCGCCCGGCCAGCAGGCGCCGCAGTCCTTCGGCCTGGTCGATCGTTCGTTTATCCAAATCGCACCTCGTGCAGATCGGCGGCCGCGCGGGCGGTCAGCGCGGACAGCAGCAGCGGCATGTCGTCGTCCTGCGGGACGAACGGCGAGCCGTCGCGCGGCACGCAGAACGCGCTCTTCAGCAGGAAGCGCGTGGTCGCGACGTACAGGTTTTCCGGCACCTTCTGGCCGGTCGACACGTAGTGCACGGGCAGCTTGTAGCGGATCACGGTGTCGAGCGCGCCGCCGAGATGCGTCGCCTCGTCGAGCTTCGTCAGAATGCAGCCGGCCAGGTCAGGCCCGGCCAGGTCGGGCCCCGCGAGATCGGCGCGGTCGCCGGCGCTGCGATACGCCTGCACGACTTCGTTGAGCGTGTCGCCGTGGCTCGTCGCGTTGAGCAGCAGCAGCCGCTGCACCGGCGTGCTCGCGCCGTGCAGCATCGCGATCTGGTCGGACACCGCGCGGTCGCGCTGGCTCATCCCGATCGTGTCGATCAGCACGATGTGCTTGTTGCGCAGCTCGGACAGCGCGAGCGACAGATCGCCGGCGTCCTTCACGGCGTGGACCGGCACGCCGAGGATCTTGCCGAAGATGCGCAGCTGCTCGTGGCCGCCGATCCGGTAGCTGTCGGTCGTCAGCAGCGCGACCTTGCTCGCGCCGAAGCGCATCACGCAGCGTGCGGCGAGCTTCGCGGTCGTGGTCGTCTTGCCGACGCCGGTCGGCCCCATCAGCGCGAATACGCCGCCGCGCTCCATCAGTGCGTCCTCGCTGCCGAGCACCGGCAGGTTCGCGGCGAGCACCGACTGCGCCCATTCGAGCGCCGCGTCGAACGTCTGCGCACCGTCGCCGGCCGGTAGACGATCGACGAGCATCCGCACGAGCTGCGCGGAAAAACCGGCGGCGAACAGATGCTTCGACAGTGCGCCGTGCACCGGGCTGCGGCGTTGACGGTCGTGCCACATCAGGTTGTCGAACTGCGCTTCCATCATCCCGCGCAGCGCGCCGAGCTCGTGCATCACCGTGTCGTTGACGATGCGCTCGACGCCGGACTTCACCGCGTCGGCGACGGCAGCCGCCGTATCGGCGGACAGCCGCGCGCGGTCGGCCGCTTTCGCGGCAGCCGCGTCGGTCGTGCGCGCGGCGGCCGGCGCGCGCCGTTCCGCCTCGCGTGCGACATCGCGCATCCAGTCGGGCGACGCCGCGGGCGCTGCGTCCTGCGGCGCGTGTGCGGCGCCGGCCGACGCGGCGGGCGCGGTTTGCGTACGGGCGCGCAGCGCATCGCGCTGCTGCGTCAGGCGTTTCGCGTGCTCGACGAGCCATGCGGCCGGTTCGCCGCTCGCGGCGGGCGCCGCCGCATGTGCCGGCGCCGGCGCAGCGGCATTCGCGCGCACCGCGCCCGGCTCGTCCGCGGCCGGCGCGGCAGGGCCGGCGGCCGCCTGCGTCGTATCGGCGCTCGCGCCGAACACCGACGAGAACACGTCCGGCAGCCCGTGTTCGTCCGTCGCATACGGATTCGCGACCGCGCGTGCGGGCGCGGCGGGCCGCGCGACGATACCGGGCACGGCGGCCGCGGGCACGGCGGCGGGCAGCGCCGATTCCGGCAGGCGCGCTCGCACGGCAGCGGCGGCCGACGGTGCGACCGCGGCCAGTTCGGCGTCGGCGAGTGCGACGATTTCGACGCTGCCGTCATCGAGCGCGCGGTTCGACAGCACGACGGCGTCGGCGCCCAGCGCCTCGCGCACCAGACGAAGCGCGTCGCGGCTCGTCGCGCCGGTGAATTTGCGAATGTTCAAGCGGAACCCCCGATGACGTTAACAACCTTGATCGTGCGTGTATCCGGCACTTCCGCATACGACAGCACTTTCAATTGCGGCAGGCTGCGGCGCAGGAAGCGCGCAAGCATCGCGCGCAACGCGTGCTGCACGAGCAGCACGGGCGGCAGCCCGAGATTCTGTTGACGCAGCATCGCCTGTTGCGTGCCGGTCAGAAGCGTGTTCGCGAGGCCGGGCTCGAGGCCCGGATTCGCGCCGGTCGCGAGCGCCTGCGACAGCACGCGCTCGAGATTCGCGTCGAGCCCCATCACCTGCATGTCGCCCGTGCCCGGATACCACTGCTGCGTGATCGCGCGGCCGAGCGCGAGGCGCACGGCGGCCGTGATCTCGTATGCGTCGCCGCGGCCCGCATGCTCGGACACGGCCTCGAGGATCGTGCGCATGTCGCGGATCGGCACGCCTTCGTCGAGCAGGTTCTGCAGCACCTTTTGCAGCGTCGTCAGCGAGACCGTCTTCGGCACCAGATCCTCGACGAGCGACGGCGCGTCCTTGCCGGTGCGCTCGACGAGCGCCTGCACTTCCTGCCGGCCGAGCAGCTCGGCCGCGTGCTGGACGACCAGATGGTTCAGGTGCGTCGCGACCACGGTGCTCGCATCGACGACCGTGTAGCCGTACACCTGCGCCTGCTCGCGCATCGCGACGTCGATCCACACGGCGGGCAGCCCGAACGCCGGATCCTGCGTCGCGGCGCCCGGCAGCGCGGCCGTCACCTGCCCCGGATTGATCGCGAGCCACTGGCCCGGAAACACTTCGCCCGTGCCGATCTCGACGCCCTTCAGCGCGATCCGGTACGCGTTCGGACGCAGTTCGAGGTTGTCGCGGATATGGATCACCGGCGGCAGGAAGCCGATTTCCTGCGCGAATTTCTTGCGGATGCTCTTGATCCGCTTGAGCAGCTCGCCGTCGCTGTTGCGATCGACGAGCGGAATCAGCCGATAGCCGACTTCGAGGCCGAGCGGATCGATCAGCTGCACGTCGTCCCACGTCGCTTCGTGGCTGTCGGACGGCAGCGCGGCGGGCGGTGCGATCTCGGTCACGTCGCCGGCCGCCTTGCGTGCGGCCGCGCGCTTCGTCTGCGTGCGCGCAAGCCAGATCGCGCCGGCGCCGAGCGCGAGAAACGCGAAGTGCGGCATGCCGGGGATCAGCCCCATCAGCACGATGATCGCGCCGGTGATCGTCAGCACGCGCGGGTTCGTGAACAGCTGGCCGGTGATCTGCGTGCCGATGTCCTCGTCGGTCGCGACGCGCGACACGATCACGCCGGCCGCGGTCGAGATCACGAGCGACGGAATCTGCGCGACGAGGCCGTCGCCGATCGTCAGCAGCGTGTAGTTCTTGCCCGCGGCCGCGAAGCTCATGTCGTGCTGGATCATCCCGACGATCAGGCCGCCGATCACGTTGATCGCCATGATGATCAGGCCGGCGATCGCATCGCCGCGCACGAACTTCGACGCGCCGTCCATCGAGCCGTAGAACTCGGCCTCCTGCGCGACGGCCTGGCGGCGCTTGCGCGCCTGCTCCTCGTTGATGAGGCCCGCGTTCAGATCGGCGTCGATCGCCATCTGCTTGCCGGGCATCGCGTCGAGCGTGAAGCGCGCGGACACTTCGGCGATGCGCCCCGCGCCCTTCGTGATCACCATGAAGTTGATGATCATCAGAATCACGAACACGACGATGCCGACCGCGAAATTGCCGCCGACGAGGAAGTGGCCGAAAGCCTCGATCACCTGGCCGGCCGCGTCCGGGCCCGTGTGGCCTTCGAGCAGCACGACGCGCGTCGACGCGACGTTCAGCGACAGCCGCAGCAGTGTCGAGAACAGCAGCACGCTCGGGAATGCCGCGAAGTCGAGCGGCTTCATCGTGTACATGCTGACGAGCAGCACCATCACCGACAGCGCGATGTTGAACGTGAACAGCAGATCCAGCAGCAGCGGCGGCAGCGGCAGGATCATCATCCCGAGGATCATGCAGATCAGGATCGGCCCGGCCAGCGCGCGCAGGTTGGTGCCGGCAAGCAGGTTCGCGCGCTTCGCGAAGAGCCCCGTGGTCGGCGTGCTCATGCGGCGCCTCCGTGCGTGCCGAGCGCGTCTTCGGCCTCGTCGCGCGCGTCGTCGGCGGACACCGTCGCGCCCTTGTCGAGCTCGGCCGGCACGTCGAGATCGACGGGCGCGGCCGGGAACGCGCCGCCTTCGGCGCGGAAGCGCTTGAGCTGATAGACCCACGCGAGCACTTCGGCGACGGCCGAATACAGCGCGCCCGGAATCTCGCGTTCGAGTTCGACGTTGTGATAGAGCGCCCGCGCGAGCGGCGGCGCTTCGAGCAGCGGCACGTTGTGCTCGGCCGCGAGCTCGCGGATGCGCGCGGCGACGAGGTTCACGCCCTTCGCGACGACCTTCGGCGCGCGCATCTCGCCGTCCGCGTACTGCAGCGCGACCGCGAAGTGCGTCGGGTTCGTGACGACGACGTCCGCCTTGGGCACGGCCGCCATCATCCGGCGACGCGCGATCGCGCGCTGCTGCTGGCGAATCCGCCCCTTCACGTGCGGATCGCCTTCGTTCTCGCGGTGTTCGCGCTTCACTTCTTCCTTCGTCATGCGCAGCTTCTTGTTGTACTGCCAGAGTTGATACGGGACGTCGAGCGCGGCGACGACCAGCATCCCGGCCACCGTCGTGCCGCAGCACACGGCGACCAGATGCAGCGCGTCGACGAGCGCCGTATCGAGCGGCTGCGTCGCGAGCCCGAGCAGTTCGTCCTTGCTGCGCCAGATCGCGACGCCGCCGATGCCGCCGACGACGAGCGTCTTCGCGATCGACATGCCGAGCTGGATCGGCCCCTGGATCGAGAAGATGCGGCCGAGACCCGCGACCGGATTGAGCCGGTCGAACTTCAGCTCGAAGGTTTTCGGCGAGATCAGCCAGCCGCCGAGCGCCATCGGCGCGAGCAGCGCGGCCGCGCCGGTCAGTGCGAGGATCGGCAGCAGCGCGGCAAGCCCCTCGAGGCTCGCGCTGCCGGCCGCCGACAGCATCCGGTGCGTGTCGAATGCGGTCGCGCGGTCGAACGCGAACGCGCCGCGCAGCATCGCCTGCAGATGCGCGCCCGCCGGTCCCGCGAGCAGCCACGCGCCGTAGAAGCCCGCCGCGAGCAGCGCGAACGAAGCCAGCTCGCGCGAACGCGCGACCTGCCCCTCCTCGCGCGCCTTCTCGCGGCGTCTCGGAGTGGCGGCTTCGGTCCGGTCGAGATCGCTCTCGTCTGCCACGGGGCCTCCAGTCGGCTACGGCTACGGCGGAATGCCGCTTTTCACTGACAGCGATTATTGATGGACGCGTCAACCGCCGATCGGTCGAGCAAAGCCGGGAAAGGGGGGTATTTCTGCGAATCGGACGGGCGCGATCGCCCGCCCGGCGCGGCTCGACGGCGGGTGCCTGCGTGTCGCGCGCGGATGAAAAAAGGGGGCGACCGAGTCGCCCCCCTTTTCGGTACGGCCGGCCGGGCCGCTCAGAATGCGACGTAAGGCGCTGCGCCGCCCATCGACCGGCGGTCCATGCCGAAGTAGATCGTCTTGCCGTAGAAATGCGGCAGGCCGAGATCGAGCCATTGCGACGAGCCGAACGGGCCGGCGATGTCGTTGAACGCGAACGTCGACGTGTTCGCGAACACCGCATCCGCGTTCACGACCGGCATCGTCACGCCGGCCGACGTGCCGTTCTGGCCGGTCAGCGTCGCCGAGTAGGTCGTCGTCGACGTCGGGCAGTAGAACGACGTGTTGCGCGAACAGACCGCCTGCGAGGCGTCGTCGAAGAAATACGCGTTCGAGCCCGTATCGAAGAACGCCGTCACGGTGCGGCCGAGGAACGTCGCGGTGACGTCGCCGGCCGTCGTCGACGTCAGTGTCGACGAAGCGCCGAGCGCGTTGTTGCTCTGCGTGCCGATGCCGAACGTCAGCAGGCCCGTCGCGCTCGCCTGCCCGCTGTTCGAGATGTTCGGCATCTGCACGATCACGCCGTTGTTGTCGGTCGCGAAACGATGGACCGGATTCGCGACCTGCTGCGCGAGCGGCACGAGCGTGACCGTACAGCTCGCATTGCCGTTCGGGCACGCGTAGTAGTTGTTGTAGTCGGACGATGTCGACGTCACGCAGTTGTCGCCGCAGTCGTACGGTGCGGGCCCGATGCCCAGAATCCCGTTTGCGCCGAGCGTGCCGGCCGAGTTCGCCGACGTGTTGCCGTTCGTGCAGGACGTCGGCACGTTCGTGGTGCCGAGATCGCCGATGATCTGCACCGGCAGCGACGATGCCTGTTCGGAGCCGATCGACAGGTCGACCGTGCGCACCGAACCCCACGTGTAGCTCGACACGAACTTGCCGCATTCGGCGAGCGGCGCGCCGCCGCTCGTCGTCTGCGGCAGGCTGCCGAGCAGGCCCGATACCGCGGTGCTGACGAGCCGCAGGCCGTACGACGCGGTGTCGACGAGCACGTTGTTGACGACCTGGCAATTCGTGGTGCCCGGCGCACAGACCGTCACGCTGACCGTCGGAATGTTGATGACGCTCGCGACACCGGAATTGACCGTGATGACGGCCGTGTTCGCGGTGTTGGCCGTGCCGCCGCCCGAGCCGGAGCCGCCGGTGCCGCCCGATCCGCCGGTATTGCCGCCGCCCGTCGAACTGCCGCCGCCTGCGGCACTACCGCCGCCGTCCCCATCGCCGCCGCCGCACGCGACGACCGTCAACGCCGTCGCGATCGCCAGACCCGCGACGCCGACCCAGCGGATGAAAGTACGAGGAATTCGCAAGATCGTTCTCCCGCAGTCACTGGATGTCGTTGCCGGTCAGCCCGGCGGGCAGTGCGTTCGGCAGCCATGCCTGGCCCGAGAACGCGCCCATGTGGCCGCCCGTGCGGATCACGAGCCCGCTGGTCGCGACGGACACCGGCGCGCGCCAGCCGCGTGCCGCGTGCGCGGCTTCGACGCCGGCCGTGTACTGCGGGAAATAGCTGCCGAGCAGCGACGCGAGATCCGGTACCGTCGGCCCGCGCCATGCGAGACCGAACACGGTGCCCGCGCTCGAGGTGTATTCGTGGATCACGGTGCCGGAACCGAGCGTGATCTCGCGCATCGTGTACGCGGCCGCGCTCGTCGGCGCGCCGTCGGCCGAGCGCATCGCGCGCTGCATCGCGCGCACGGTGGCCGCCGGATCGTTGGCGGGCGGCGACATCGGCGCCCCGCCCAGTTCGGCGTACGCGTGGGTCGCCCACAGCACGCCCGTTGCAACTGCCGCGTGCGCGGCAGCCCTACCCAAACGTTTCAGCTTCACGTTCCCCCCCAGGGACTGGCGTCGACGCGGGCGCCGCCGCCCGCGATCGCGATGATCGTATGAATGACGCTGCGTTGCTGCTGACGCGTAGTATGCCCGCGGAGTGTGTCCAAGTGTCAATTCCGCACGGAAATGCCGACGCGCGGCCGCCGCCGGGGGGGGGACGGCGCGGCCGCGACGCTCGACGCGCGCTGCGTCAGAAGCCGAGGCTGGCGAGCAGGTCGTCCACCTGCGCCTGGTCCTGCACGACGTCGGGCTTGCCTTCCGGCGCGATCTGCGGGCCGTTCAGCAGAGACTCGGGGCTGCCGGTCGCGCTCGTCTTCTCGGCCGCGAGCGCAGCGGCCGTCGCCGCGAACTGCTCGCGCCGTTCCGGCGCAATATTCTCGACCAGCACGGTCAACAGCTGCTGCTCGATCAGGTAGACCATGTCCATGATCTTCTTGATCACCTGGCCGGTCAGATCCTGGAAGTCCTGCGCGAGCATGATTTCGAGCAGTTGGGCGTTGGTCGCCGAGGTCGCGTCGGGCAGCGCGCGCAGGAACGCGCGCGTGTCGTCCATCAGCTCGCGCACTTCCGCATGCTCGATCGGTGCCGCATACCACTGCGCCCAGCGCGCGTCCAGTGCCTCCGCTTCGTTCTGGACGCGCTCCTGCACCGGCTTGGCGATCTCGATCGCGTTCAGCACGCGCTCGGCGGCCTGCTCGGTCATCGTCGCGACGTAGCGCAGCCGGTCGCGTGCATCGGGCACCGCTTCCGCCGCGCGCTCGACGTGCTTGTCGAGCCCGAGCTCGCGCATCGAGTCGCGCAGCGTGCGCGTGAGCTGGCCGATGCGCGCGAGGATGCGGTCGCTCGCGAGATCGGCGCCTTCGGGCTGGCTGTCGCCGCCGAACGGCGCATCGCCCGGCGCGGCATGGATCGGCTCGTTCACGTCAGCTCCCGGCCTTGGCCATCTTGTCGATGATCTTGTTCAGCTTCTCGTCGAGCGTCGCGGCCGTAAACGGTTTCACGACGTAGCCGCTCGCGCCGGCCTGCGCGGCCGCGATGATGTTCTCCTTCTTCGATTCCGCGGTGACCATCAGCACCGGCAGATGCGCGAGCGACGCGTCCGCGCGGATTTCCTTCAGCATCGCGAGGCCGTCGAGGTTCGGCATGTTCCAGTCCGAAATCACGAAATCGAAGCCGCCGCCGCGCAGCCGCGCAAGACCGGCCGCGCCGTCCTCGGCCTCGTCGACGTTCGTATAGCCCAGTTCCTTGAGCAGGTTGCGGACGATCCGGCGCATCGTCGGGAAATCGTCCACCACCAGGATTTTCATGCTCTTGTCCATCGTCGTTCCTTTCCAGATTCGTTTCCGTCCGGGCGCGCGTCATCGCACGCGTCCCGCGACATTCCATTCAGACGCGCTGCACGCGATCGCCCATCGTCGCGAGCCGCGCCATCACGCGGCGGCTCATTTCCGCCAGCGGCGCGACCTCGTCGGCGGCGCCGAGCGCGATCGCCTCGCGCGGCATCCCGAATACGATGCAGCTCGCCTCGTCCTGCGCGAACGTATGCGCGCCCGCACGCTTCATCTCGAGCAAGCCGGCCGCGCCGTCGCGGCCCATCCCCGTCAGAATCACGCCGAGCGCGTTCTTGCCCGCATGCGTCGCCGCCGAGCGGAACAGCACGTCGACCGACGGCCGGTGACGGTTTACCGGCGGCTCGTCCGAGAGCTGCGCGATGTAGTTCGCGCCGCTGCGCGCGAGCAGCAGGTGCGCATGGCCGGGCGCGATGTACGCATGGCCCGGCAGCACGCGCTCGCCGTGCTCGGCTTCCTTCACCGCGATCCGGCACAGCCCGTTGAGCCGCTGCGCGAACGACTTCGTGAAGCCGGGCGGCATGTGCTGCGCGATCAGCACGGCCGGCGCATCGGGCGGCAGCGGCGTCAGCACCTCGCGGATCGCCTCGGTGCCGCCCGTCGACGCGCCGATGATGATCAGCTTCTCGGTACTGACGAGCGGGTTGTTGACCATCGGCGCGGCCGGGTGCCCGCCCGCCGCGCGGGCGGCCGCCTGCGGCTGCGGCGTGTGGCGCACGCGCGCGCGCGATGCCGCGCGGATCTTGTCCGCGAGCTTTTCCGCGTAGTCGAGCATCCCGTCGCGAATCCCGACGCGCGGCTTCGTGACGAAATCGACCGCGCCGAGTTCGAGCGCGCGCAGCGTGATCTCCGAGCCGCGCTCGGTCAGCGACGACACCATCACGACCGGCATCGGCCGCAGGCGCATCAGCTTCTCGAGGAAGTCGAGCCCGTCCATGCGCGGCATCTCGACGTCCAGCGTCAGCACGTCGGGGTTGTGCTGCTTGATGAGCTCGCGCGCGACGAGCGGATCGGGCGCGGTCGCGCATACCATCATGTCCGGCTGGCCGTTGATGATCTCGGTCATCAGGCTGCGGATCAGCGCCGAGTCATCGACGCACAACACTTTGATCTTCTGCACTACGTTCACGCCTCCTGCTTTTTCGATGGGGTCGCGGGGTGCGCGGCCCCGGCAAACGGGCTGCCGGCATACGGGCTTCCGGCATACGGGCTTCCGGCGTACGGGCTGCCGCCGCTTGCGCTGCCGGTCCGCGCAGCGCCTGCCGTGCCGCTCGCGCCCGCCCTCGTGCTCGCGCCGCGCGCGCCGAACAGCTCGATGCGCGGCCGCGCCGGCTGCGGCGCAGCCGGCGGCTTCGTCCGGAACAGCTCGACGTGCGCGCGCGCCGCCCGCAGCCGCTCGGCCTCGCGCGCGAGCGCGGCTTCGCGCTCGGTGACGCCCGGCACCTGCAGCCGCAGCTTCTTCACCATCGCGCGGCCGGTGTGCGGCATGAACGCGACCTTGCGCGGATGCACGCCCTGCAGATCCTCGGCGGTGATGCGGATGCGTTCGAGCGCGAGGTAGCGGCGCACGAAGTCGGCGTTGCGATCGCCGATGTTGATCGTCGTCATGCCGGCGAGCACGGCCGCGCCGCCGAACACCTTCGCTTCGAAGCGATCGCGGCGCGCGCCGGCCTTGATCAGTTCGTTGATCAGCACTTCCATCGCGTACGCGCCGTAGCGCATCGATTCCGATGCGGGCGCGCCGGCGTCCGCGCCGTCGTCGGGCAGCATGAAATGGTTCATCCCGCCGATGCCCGCGAACGGATCGTGCAGGCAGGCGGCGACGCACGAGCCCAGCACGGTCGTCAGCACCATGTCGTCGGCCGTCGTATAGAACTCGTTCGGCAGCAGCTTCACGCCGGGCAGGCCGAAGTGGTTGTCGAAGTAGCGGTTCGTCGCAATCGGCAGCGCGCTCATCCGCGGCCTCCGGACACGCCCGCGGCGGCGGCGGCGTGCGCGCGCAGGCGCGGCGGCGCGGCGTCGGCCGGCGGCGCGCCGCGCGGGCGTGCGCCGCCCGCCGCATCGCGCGTCAGCTCGTAGACGGTCTGCCCGCGCAGCCGGAACGCCTGCGTCACGTACGTGAAGTTCTCCGAGTGGCCGGCGAACAGCAGCCCGCCCGGTTTCACGAGCGGCTCGAAGCGTGCGAGTACCTGGCTCTGCGTCGGCTTGTCGAAATAGATCATCACGTTGCGGCAGAAGATCGCGTCGAACGGCTTCGCGATCCCGTAGTCGGCATCGGTCAGGTTCAGCTGCTCGAAGCGGATCATCGCGCGCAGTTCGGGCCGCACCTTCACGCGGCCCGCCTGCGCGCCCGTGCCCTTCAGGAAGAAGCGCTTCAGCCGCTCCGGCGACAGATGCTTGACCTGATCGTAGGTATAGATGCCGGCCTCGGCCTTCGCGAGCACCTGCGTGTCGAGGTCGGTCGCGAGGATCGACGCGCTGCGCGCCCCCGATTCGCCGAGCGCCTCGATCAGCGTGATCGCGATCGAGTACGGCTCCTCGCCAGTCGACGCGGCGGAGCACCACACCGACACCGGCGCCGCGCGGCCCTTCACGAACTCCGCGAGGATCGGGAAATGGTGCGACTCGCGAAAGAACGCGGTGAGGTTCGTCGTCAGCGCATTCGTGAACGCTTCCCACTCGGCCGCGTCGTTCTCCTGTTCGAGCAGGTCGAGATACTCGCGAAACGAGTCGAGCCCGCGCGCGCGCAGCCGCCGCGCGAGCCGGCTATACGCCATGTCGCGCTTGTGATCGGACAGCGAGATGCCCGCACGACGATGGATCAGCGCGCGGATGCGCGCGAAATCCGCGCCCGTGAACGCGAAGTCGCGCCCCGGCTCGCCCGCGCGAGGCGAGGCATCCGGTGCATCGGGTCGAAACGGCACGCGCGCGGCCTGCATGATTTAGAAGGTCTCCCAATCGTCGTCGGACGCGCCGGCCGTCGCCAGCGCCGGCTTCTCGCCGTTCAGCGCCGGACGCACGAGCGCGGGCTTCGCGGCCGGCTTGTCCGCCGGTGCGGCCGCCTTCGCGACGCGCGGGCCGTAGCCCGACGCGGCCGGCGCGTCCTTCGCCGCCGGCGTGCGCGCGGCCGAGTCGGCGGCCGTGCGGGCGGCGCTCGACGATGCGGCCGAGCCGGATGCACGTCGAGCCGGCTGCGATGCGGTGTTCGATGCGTTCGATCCGTTCGATGCAGCATGCGATGCGTTCGATGCGCCCGGCGCCGGCAGCGCGGCGACCGGCGCGTCGTCGCGCGGCGTGCCGGCCGGCAGCGCGGGCACGGCCGCCGCTTCGACCGCACGCGCGGTACGCATCGGCGCGAGCGCCGTGCCGCCCGCGACGCGCCAGCTCGACACGATCGCCTTCATCTGACGCGTCTGCTCCTCGAGCGACGCGGCCGCAGCGGCCGCCTGCTCGACGAGCGCCGCGTTCTGCTGCGTGACGGCGTCCATCTGGCCGACCGCGCGATTGACCTGCTCGATGCCGGTCGACTGCTCGTCCGACGCGGCGCTGATTTCGCCCATGATGTCCGTCACGCGGCGCACGGCCTGCACGATCTCGTCCATCGTCGAGCCCGCGCGCGCGACGAGCGCCGAGCCGCTATCGACCTTCGCGGCCGAATCGCCGATCAGCTGCTTGATCTCCTTCGCGGCCGTCGCGCTGCGCTGCGCGAGCGAGCGCACTTCGCCGGCGACCACCGCGAAGCCGCGGCCCTGCTCGCCTGCGCGCGCCGCTTCGACCGCCGCGTTCAGCGCGAGGATGTTGGTCTGGAACGCGATCCCTTCGATCGTGCCGATGATGTCGACGATCTTGCCCGAGCTCGCCGCGATGTCCTGCATCGTCGACACGACCTGGCCGACCACCTCGCCGCCCTGCGTCGCGATGTCCGAAGCGTTCACGGCGAGCTGGCTCGCCTGCCGCGCGTTCTCCGCGTTCTGCCGCACGGTGCCCGTCAGCTGCTCCATGCTCGATGCGG
The DNA here is from genome assembly GCF_000959525.1 of Burkholderia multivorans ATCC BAA-247. Classification (NCBI taxonomy): domain Bacteria; kingdom Pseudomonadati; phylum Pseudomonadota; class Betaproteobacteria; order Burkholderiales; family Burkholderiaceae; genus Burkholderia; species Burkholderia multivorans. The sequence goes on along the minus strand of NZ_CP009832.1, from coordinate 319,610 downwards.
TTTCCTGCAGCGACGCGGCCTGTTCCTCGGTGCGCTGCGACAGGTCCGTATTGCCGGTCGCGATCTCGCGCGCGCCGACGTCGATCGATTCGGTGCCGCGATGCACGGCCTGCACCATCGCGGTCACGGCATCCTGCATGCGCTTGATACCGCCGAACAGCCGGCCGATCTCGTTCTTGCTGAACACGTGCACCGGCTGCGTGAGATCGCCGCCGGCGATCCGTTCGAAATGCGCGATCGCGTCCTCGAGCGGCTTGACGATCAGCCCGCGCAGCGCGAAGCGGATTGCGATCACGACGACGAACGCGATCGCGATGCCGGCCGCGATCAGCGCGATCATCAGCGAGATCTGCGATTGCGTCGACGCGTGGCGGTCGTTCGCGCGCTGCTGCAGCGACGCGATCACGGCCGCGGCGGCCTGGTCGTACGCGACGAACATGGGGCTGATCTTCGTATCGGCGACCGCGTGGTAGGCGGCCATGTCGCCCGCGCGCGCGGCCGCGAACTCCGGCTCGACGCCTTCCTTCACGATCGTCGCGTAGCGCGCGGCGAGCTCGTCGACGAGCGCCTGCTCGACGCCGAGCTTCGGCGTCGACTGGAACGTCTGCCAGTTCTGGTTCGACTTCGCGAACAGCTCCTGCGCACGATCGAGCACCTTCGCGGCCTCGGCCGCGTTGCCGGCCTCGGTCAGCGAGCGGAAGCGGTCGAGCGACACGCGCGCGCGCAGCAGATACGACGACGTATCGTCGAGCGCGTGGATCGCCGGCAGATCGACGTGCGCGATCTCGTCGAGCGAGCGGCTCGCGTGATTCAGCGCGAACAGACCGAGGCCGCCGATCGCGGCGGCAAGACAGACGAGGATGAGTCCGACCGCCGTGAGCGTCGTGCGGATCGACCAGTTTTGCAACATCGCAGATTCTCCCGAAGTTCCGTGCGCGCGTATCGCGCGCTTATGCGCCGAGCGTTTCGATCAGCGCCATTTCCCGGCTCGACATCAGCTTCTCGATGTCCATCAGGATCAGCATCCGGCCGTCGACGGTGCCGAGGCCCGTCAGATATTCGGTGGTCAGCGTCGCGCCGAATTCGGGCGCCGGCATGATCTGCTCGGCCGACAGCGTGAGCACGTCCGACACGCCGTCGACGACCATCCCGACGACGCGATGCGCGACGTTCAGAATGATTACGACCGTCTGGTGGTCGTACTCGACGCGGCCGAGGTGGAACTTGATCCGCATGTCGACGATCGGCACGATGATGCCGCGCAGGTTGATCACGCCCTTGATGAAATCGGGCGCGTTCGCGATCCGCGTGACGCTGTCGTAGCCGCGGATCTCCTGCACCTTCAGGATGTCGATCCCGTATTCCTCGTCGCCGAGCGTGAACACCAGGAATTCCTGGCCCGTCGCGTCGCCATGTTCCGCGTCGCGGCGGCCGGTCGTCGCGTTGGCCGCGTTCGCCGCGGCCGGATTGATCATTTGGACTTCAGCAGACACGTTTGCCCCCAATCGGTTGATGGCGAGAGTCAGAACATCGCGAGCTCGGCGCCCGCCCGGGCGCCGTGCGTCGCACGGGTTTCGCGGTTCAGCGCCGCGACGTCGACGATCAGCGCGACGCTGCCGTCGCCGAGGATGGTCGCCGCGGAGATGCCGTGCACCTTGCGGTAGTTGGTCTCGAGGTTCTTCACGACGACCTGCTGCTGGCCGACCAGCTCGTCGATCAGCATCGCGAAGCGGCGCCCCTCGGTTTCCATGATCGTGACGATCCCCTGCGTCGGATCGGTGCGCGCGCCCTCGACCGAGAACACCTCGTGCAGCGCGACGAGCGGCAGATACTCGCCGCGCACGCGCACCACGCGCTCGCCGTTGCCGACCGTGTAGATGTCGTCGTTCGACGGCTGCAGCGACTCCATCACGAAGTTCAGCGGCAGAATGAAGATCTCGCTGCCGACCTTCACCGACATCCCGTCGAGGATCGCCAGCGTGAGCGGCAGCACGATCCGCGTGGTCGTGCCGCGCCCGGCCTGCGACGAGATCTCGACGTGGCCGCCCATCGACTGGATGTTGCGCTTCACGACGTCCATCCCGACGCCGCGGCCCGACACGTCGGTCACCGTCTCGGCAGTCGAGAAGCCCGGCGCGAAGATCAGCTGCCAGACTTCGTCGTCGCTGATGTTCTCGGGGATCTGCATGCCCTGCTTCGCGGCCTTCGCGAGGATCCGCTCGCGGTTCAGGCCCGCGCCGTCGTCGCTGACCTCGATCACGATGTTGCCGCCGTGATGCGCGGCCGACAGCACGAGCTGGCCGACCGCATCCTTGCCGGCCGCGATCCGCTTGTCGACCGTCTCGATGCCGTGGTCGAGGCTGTTGCGCACGAGGTGCGTGAGCGGATCGATGATCCGCTCGATCAGGCTCTTGTCGAGTTCGGTCGCCTGACCGAACGTAACCAGTTCGACCTGCTTGCCGAGCTTGCCCGCGAGATCGCGCACGAGGCGCGGGAAGCGGCTGAACACGTAGTCCATCGGCATCATGCGGATCGACATCACCGCTTCCTGCAGATCGCGCGCGTTGCGCTCGAGCTGCGCCATCCCGTTGAACAGACGGTCGTGCAGCGCCGGATCGAACGCGCTCGCGGTCTCGGCGAGCATCGCCTGCGTGATCACGAGTTCGCCGACGAGGTTGATCAGCTGGTCGACCTTCTCGACGCCGACGCGGATCGAACTGCCTTCCGCGCCCGCCGCGGCGGCCGCGGCCGGACGTGCGCGCTTGTCGTCGTGATGGGCGGCCGGCTGCGCGGCCGCGGACGGCGCGGGCGATTCGGCATGCGCGGCAGGCGCGGCGGCCGCTGCGGCGGATGTGGTCGATGCGGCAGGCGCCGGTGCCGGTGCGGCGGCAGTTGCCGCGGACGCCGCTGCCGGCGCGGCAGGCGGCGGCTCGGCGACGACCGGTGCAGCCGCAGCCGCAGCCGGCTGCGTGGCGGCCGGCGCGGCGCCGCGCGCGATCCGGATCTGGCTTTCGTCGATCACGAAGCAGCACACCGCGACGATGTCGTCGGACGGCACGTCGGATTCGAGCCACAGCGTCAGCGCGTCGCCGACTTCGGTGCGGCCGACGATCCGGCCGAGATTGCCGAGTTCCTCGACGAGCAGCGCCTGATCCTTCGCGTCCACGCCGGTCAGCGTGATCTTCAGGTGCGGGCCGTCGCCGTCGGCGGCGGCGTCGGCCTGCGGCGCCGGTGCGCCGGCCGCGGACGGATGCGCGGCCGCGACCGCCTGCTCGACGACATGGTCGGGCGCGCGCTGGCCGGCCGCCGCTGCGGACGCAACGGCCGGCGTGGCGGGCGCGGGCGCCGCGACGGCGACCGCCGCCGGTGCGGCTACCGATGCCGCCGCGCCGCCGCTATCGGCCTGCAGCCGCTCGAGCTTTGCGCAGATCGCCGCGGCGGCCGCCGCGTCGGGTTCGGCGCTTGCGCGGTAATCGGCAAGCTGGTCGGACAGCACGTCCTTCGTCTCGAGGAAAGCGTCGACCATTTCCTTCGTCAGCGTCAGCTCGTGGTTGCGCGCGCGGTCGAGCAGCGATTCGAGAATGTGCGTGGTGTCGGTCAGCGCGGAGAACCCGAACGTCGCCGCGCCGCCCTTGATCGAATGCGCGGCCCGAAAGATCGCAGCGAGATCCTCGGCGTCGGGCGAGCCGACGTCGAGGTTCAGCAGCAGTTGCTCCATCTGCGCGAGCAGCTCGTCCGCTTCGTCGAAGAATGTCTGGTAGAACTGAGTGATGTCGAGAGTCATGCCCGGTCACCGGTTGGGTTCATCGCGTTCATGTCAATTGGCGGCCGGCTCGGACAGCGTCGCGACAAGCTCGACGAGCACGCCCGGGTCGATCGGCTTTTCGATCCAGCCGGTCGCGCCCGCGTCGCGCGCCGCCGCCTTGAACGCATCGCTGCCTTCGGTCGTCAGCACGAGGATCGGCGTGTCCGCATACGCGCTCAGTTGACGCAGCGCGGCGATCAGCTCGAGCCCGCTCTTGCGCGGCATGTTCTGGTCGGTCAGCACGAGGTCGTATGGCGTCGTCGCCGCGAAGTCGAAGCCGGCTTCGCCGTCCGCCGCCACCGTCACCTCGTAGCCGGCCTGCGCGAGCGTCGCGTGCAGCAACGCGCGCATCGTCGCGGAATCGTCGATCGCGAGAATGGTCCGGATCATGCGTGCCTCCGGCCTGCCGCACCGGCAAGGCGGGCCGCGCTGTCGGGCGGCAACGGACGTCGTGCGCGTGAAGATCGTTTCATGGGTGTCTCGAATCGAATCAACATCAGGGTTTCGGCGCGGCCGCAACGGGCGACACCGGCGCGACCGGCGCCGGATGCGCGCCGGCGAGCTGCTGCGCGAGCTGCGTCGAGCCCGCGGCGTCGGCCGACAGCGTCGTGGTCGTCGTGTCGTCGCGCGTCAGCGCCTCTTCGGATTTGCGGTTCAGCACGATCACGCTGATCCGGCGGTTTTCCGGGTCCAGCGGATCGGCCTTGTTCAGGTTCTGCGTCGACGCGAGGCCGAGCACGCGCAGCACCTTCGCCTCGTCCATGCCGCCCGCGATCAGCTCGCGGCGCGACGCGTTCGCGCGATCGGCGGACAGCTCCCAGTTGCTGTAGCCGCCCTCGCCGCCCGCGTACGGCACCGCATCGGTGTGGCCCTGCACGATGATCCGGTTCGGCACGTCGTTCAGCGTCTTGCCGATTTCACGCAGGATGTCGCGCATGTACGGCTCGACCTGATCGCTCGACATCGCGAACATCGGCCGCTTCTGCGTATCGACGATCTCGATGCGCAGCCCCATCAGCGTCGAGTCGATGCGGATCTGCTGCTTGAACTGGCGCAGCGTCGGGTTCGCTTCGATCGCGGCCATCAGCTTGATCTGCAGGTCGTGCAGCCGCACCTGCTCACGCCGCTCGAGCGCGCCCTGCATCCGCGCCTGCGCGGTATCGTCGGTCGGCTTCGCGACGCGCTCGGCCAGCTGCGTCGTGCCGTCGGTGCGGCGCAGCGTGCCCGCGTCGACGCTCGACAGGTCGCGCCCGCCGCCGTTGATGATGCTCGAGTCCTGCGAGCTGCGATCGCCGCTGCCGAACAGCGCCGCCCTCAGCGGCGTGTTGAAGTATTCGGCGATTCCCTTCAGCTGTACCGGCGTGACCGAGCTCAGCAGCCACATCAGCAGGAAGAAGGCCATCATCGCCGTCATGAAGTCCGCATACGCGAGCTTCCATGCGCCGCCGTGATGGCCCTTCTTCTGCGGGGCCACCCGCTTGACGACGATCGCGCGTTCCTTGCCCTTGCTCATCGCTCGCTCCGCGTCATTTCGCCTTCACGCGGCGCACGTGCTCTTCGAGTTCCGCGAACGACGGGCGCTCCGGCGAGAACAGCACCTTGCGCCCGAACTCGACCGCGATCGCAGGCGCATAGCCGTTCAGGCTCGCGAGGATCGTCACCTTGATGCACTGGAACATCTTCGTCGACTCGGCCACGCGCTGCTCCGCGAGGCTCGCGAGCGGCCCGATCAGCCCGTACGACAGCAGGATCCCGAGGAACGTGCCGACCAGCGCCTGCGCGATCATCGCGCCGAGCACCGCGGGCGGCTTGTCGGCCGACGCCATCGTGTGCACGACGCCCATCACCGCCGCGACGATCCCGAATGCCGGCATCGCGTCGCCGACGCGCATCAACGCATGCGCGGGGCCTTCGCCTTCCGCGTGGTGCGTCTCGATCTCCTCGTCCATCAGGCTTTCGATCTCGAACGCGTTCATGTTGCCGCCGACCATCAGGCGCAGGTAATCGGTCAGGAATTCGACGATGTGGCGATCGGCGAGAATCTTCGGGTACTGCGTGAAGATCGGGCTCTTCTCCGGATCGTCGATGTCGGCCTCGAGCGTCAGCGTGCCTTCCTTGCGCGCCTTCGCGAGCAGCACGTACAGCAGCGCCATCAGCTCCATGTACACGTCCTTCGTGTATTTCGAGCCCTTGAACAGCGTCGGCAGCACGCGCACCGTCGCCTTGATCGTCTTGGTGCCGTTGCCGAGGATGAACGCGCCGAGGCCGGCGCCCGCGATCATCAGGATTTCGAGGGGCTGGACCAGCGCGCCCAGATGCCCGCCCGCCAGCGCATAGCCGCCGAAGACGGACAACAGCGTCACGAGTGTTCCTACGATAATCAGCACTGCCTGTCCCTCACGAAAGACCGGCGGGGAGACCGCCGTTAAGTGGTTTACGGCAGTGGGCAGGAAAACTTTCGCGGCCGCGCGGGCACACGCGGACGGTGTTTACCAGCAATCCGCCGGGGGCGGCGCGGCGCGCACGACGCCGCACGCACGCGTGCCGGACGGCCGTGCGGCACGGCCAATGCGCCGCGCGGCGCGCGTCAGGCGGCCGCGGCGGCCAGCTCGGCGCGCGCGGCTGCCGCCTTGCGCGTCTTGCCCGCGCGCGACGGCGGCTGGCACAGCCCGCAGACGAAACCTTGCTGCGGATCATGCGCATGGGCGACGAAATGCCCGCCGCAGCGCGTGCACGGCGTCATCTGCAGCATCCCGGAATCGAAGAAGCGTACGAGCGTCCAGGCGCGCGTGAGGCTCAGCGCCGCTTCGTCGCCGGACAGCGAGACGTGCTCCAGATAGAGCCGGTACGCCTTCACGATCGCGTGGATCGGCTCGCAGCGGCCGTGATCCTGCATGAAGCGGTAGATGTTGTAGAACAGCGACGAATGGATGTTCGGCTGCCACGTCATGAACCAGTCGGTCGAGAACGGCAGCATTCCCTTCGGCGGCGAAACGCCCTTCAGTTCCTTGTACAGCTTGATCAGACGATCCCGCGACAGGCTCGTCTCCGCCTCCAGCAGCTGCAGCCGGGCGCCCAGTTCGATCAGTTCGATGGCGAGGGTGATTTCCTTCACCTCGATCACGACGCTTTTGCTTGCCATGGTGATAACGTTCGCGTGTCGTTGTTCGGATGCTGCGCCCATGCGCCGGCGCCGGCGCGGCGCGCCGGCTCGAACGCAGGACAGGAAGGATCAGCGGACGCTTTCGACCGGTTGTCCGGCCATCAGGATCGCCGAGTGCGCGCGTGCGACGACGTCGCTGCGGCCTTTGTCGGCGAGCGACGACAGCAGCGCGTGATCGTCGAAGCGGAAGCGGCACAGCATCTGATTCGACGCGGCGAGCTTGACCGTCTGCGCGAGCGTGAGGTTTGCAAGCACGTCGGCCAGTTCCTCGGAGATGCCCATCCGGAACATGCCCATTGCCTTGTCTTCGCGCAGCAGGCGCTGCGCGAGCAGCAGGTACGACAGGTTGACCTCTTTGATCTCGCCTAGCATTTCGCTGGTGGCGCTCATGATTCCCCCGTGAGAAGCGTTGCTTTGGCCATTCATGTTTATGGAAACGTTTGCTCGATCCGGCGCACCTGATGCACTCGGTCGGCATGTTTATAGTCTTACAGCGCGAATTTTGGCCAAACGGGAATGGCACCGGTATCAGCGAAGTGGCGTATGCAGTGCAGGATTTGTCTGTAAACCGTGTAGGAATTTTTCCGACAAGGCGAATTGAAAGCTTGAATGAGGACAAATGCGGCGTGCGATTTGGCGAGACCTGCGCCGATACGCCGCGGAGGGCCGTCCGGCAAGGCATGCCGGGACGCGAATCGGTAAAAATTATAGTGGTTTTTCATGATGGTGCAACAATCGCGTTGACCATCTCCATTCGTGTTTCCGTGCCCTTTTTATTCGGGTTTTCGCGTATTTCATCGTGTAACAAGCCTTAAGTGTTTGAAAAAACACTCGAACCCCGCCGAGCGATCCCGATAATGGACTCCAACGGGCGTCGACACGACGCGTGTCGCACCGCCCCGGCATCGCGTGGCGCCGGCCCGCCGTTCTCGTCGAACCGGCCCGCCACACCCGCCGACCGTAGCGTCGGCACTTTCCGCAACCGCAGTACGGGACCGAGCGAGCCGCATCCCGCGGCTCGGACGGACCGAACGACGAACCGGGGCGCCGCTTCCGGTCCTCATCGACCGTCTTGCAGGGCCCGAGCAACGTCGAGGCGGCCGGTTCGGGCCGACCGTTTTACAAGGGACCCGGAGCCAGGGCCGAACGCTCCCGGGTCGACCGTGGTACATGGGACCCGGCCAGCGCTGCGGCGCGAATCCGGGTCGACACAGGAGAACGTCCATGCGCATTGCCCAGATCGCGCCGCTGTATGAAGCCGTCCCGCCGAAACTGTACGGCGGCACCGAACGCGTCGTGTCCTATCTCACCGAGGCGCTCGTCGAGCTCGGCCACGACGTGACGCTGTTCGCCAGCGGCGACTCGGTGACGTCCGCGCGCCTCGAAGCGGCATGGCCGCGCGCGCTGCGGCTGGATCCGTCGATCCGCGATTCGATGGCGCCCCATATGCGGCTGATCGAGCAGGTGGCGCGCGTCGCGCATGAATTCGACGTGCTGCACTTCCATCTCGACTATCTGCCGTTTCCGCTGATGTCGCGGCTCGACACGCCGTACGTGACGACGCTGCACGGCCGCCTCGACCTGCCCGAGCTGCAGCCCGTATTCGACGCGTTCCCGAACGCGCCGGTCGTGTCGATCTCGAATTCGCAGCGCAAGCCGCTGCCGCAGGCCGCGTGGGCCGGCACCGTCTATCACGGGCTGCCGGAGACGCTGCTCACGCCGCAGCCCGACGTGAAGCCCGAATATCTGGCATTCCTCGGCCGCATCTGTCCCGAAAAGCGCGTCGACACCGCGATCCGGATCGCTGCGCAAAGCGGGCTGCCGCTGAAGATCGCCGCGAAGGTCGACAAGGCCGACGCCGATTACTTCAAGGAAGTGATCGAGCCGCTGCTCGGCCAGGCGCACGTGGAGTTCATCGGCGAGATCAACGAGGCGCAGAAGCCGGCGTTCCTGTCGGGCGCGAAGGCGCTGCTGTTCCCGATCGACTGGCCGGAGCCGTTCGGCCTCGTGATGATCGAGGCGATGGCGTGCGGCACGCCGGTCGTCGCGTTCAACCGCGGCTCGGTGCCGGAGGTGATCGAGGACGGCGTGACGGGCTTTATCGTCGAGGATGTGCAAGGCGCGGTCGGCGCGCTGCACAGGATCGACTGCCTGTCGCGCGACGCGATTCGCGCGCGTTTCGATACGCGATTCAGCGCCAAGGCGATGGCGCAGCGCTACGTCGAAACTTACGAATCGCTTTGCGCCAACGCCCGACGGCCGGCATTGCGCCGCGTGGCCGGCGCGTAACGCTGAAATCCGCGCGAAATAGCCGGTGAAAATCGCGCCGAAATCCGGCGCGTAAAACCAAAGAGCCGCATCGACGATGCGGCTCTTTCTTTTTGGCTGTCGGTCACTCCATCAGGAAACGGTCGCGGTTTTTGCCGACGATCCAATTCGGCGGCTTGCCGCGACCGCTCCAGGTCGCGCCCGTCTTCGGATCGCGGTATTTCGGCGGCAGCGGCGCCTTTTTGGGCGGACGGCCGCGGCGCGCGCGCTCGGCAAAGCCGAGATCCTGCGCGGTCAGCCCGTATTCGTCGATCAGGCGCCGGATATCGGCAATCACGGCTTCGACTTCCTGACGCCGCACCTCGTCCGCCTGGGCCTGCAATTCGGCGATCTGGGCCTTGAGTTTTGCGTATTGAGACATTTTTTGACTCCCCTTTCCATGATGCGCCCCGGCGCATCCGCCGCGACACGGCCCCCGCTCAATCCGTCCTGCGCCGTGCCAATCGAAATTAATGCCGACATTTTTAACCGGTCCGCATATATCGAGAATGCGGACTTATTCTAATAAAGCGATTTGTCAGCTACTCAAATTTAACAATCGTTGACCACGATGCGGCGTTTCATTTCCTATAATCCAGACCAATTCCGGACGGCGGCTAAATCGTAACCGTCGCCGGTTTGTCTTCAACCCACTTGAACGAGGTCCTCCCATGAATCTTTCTCAGCGGCTCGCTGCAGAGGTATTCGGCACGTTCTGGCTGGTGCTCGGCGGGTGCGGCAGCGCCGTGCTGGCCGCCGCCTTCCCGGGCCTCGGCATCGGATTTGCCGGCGTCGCGCTCGCATTCGGGCTCACCGTCCTGACGATGGCGTTCGCGATCGGCCACATTTCGGGCTGCCATCTGAATCCGGCCGTGAGCGTCGGCCTGACGGTCGCCGGGCGCTTCCCGGCACGCGACCTCGTCCCGTACATCGTCGCACAGGTGGTGGGCGCAACGATCGGCGCGTTCGTGCTGTATCTGATCGCGACCGGCAAGCCGGGCTTCGACGTCGTCGGCAGCGGTTTCGCGACGAACGGTTTCGGCGAGCGCTCGCCGGGCCACTACTCGCTCGCGGCGTCGTTCATCTGCGAAGTCGTGATGACGGGCTTCTTCCTGTTCGTGATCCTCGGCGCGACCGACAAGCGCGGCGTGCCGGCAGGCTTCGCGCCGATCGCGATCGGGCTGTGCCTGACGCTGATTCACCTGATCTCGATCCCGGTCACCAACACGTCGGTGAACCCCGCTCGTTCGACCGGCCCGGCGCTGTTCGTCGGCGGCGATGCGATCGGCCAGCTCTGGCTGTTCTGGATCGCGCCGCTGATCGGTGCGGCGCTCGCCGGGGTCATCTACCCGCTGGTAGCGGGCCGCGACGACGCGCTCGACCTGCTGCCGACGGCATCCGCTCGCACAAGCGAATAACCACTACGGGGTCATGCGAGCAGAGCAGCGAGCCTCACGCTGCACAAGAAGATAGAGGCAAGCCATTTGACGGGCGCCGCTGGCGCCCGTTTTTCATGTCGGGACTCGGGACGCGGCGAGATCCTCGAGCGCGAACAGCGTACGGAGATGACGCGCGACGCCCGCGTCGAAGTTGTTGCCGATCCGCGGGATGTGCGGCAGCCGCGCGATCAGATCCGGGTTTGCGTTGTTCATCATGAAAGCATGGCCGGCCGTTTCGAGCAGGTCGATGTCGTTCATGTTGTCGCCGAACGCGACGCAATGGCCGGCGTCGACGCCGAGCCGCCCGAGCACCGCGCGCAGCGCGCGGCCCTTCGACACGTTCGCGGTCATCACTTCGAGACAGTCGGGCAGCGAGTACGTGACGTACAGCGCATCGCCGAACTGCACGCGCATCTGCTCGGCGACGACCGCCAGATCGGCCGGTTCGCCGATATACAGCACCTTCGCGATGTCCGCGCCGTCGTGCGCGAGCATGTCGATTACTTCGTACCGGAAGCCCGAGTCCTGATGGAATTCGAGCAGGTGCGGGGCATCGCGGTCGATCAGCCAGCCGTGTTCGGTAAACAGATTGACGATCACGCGGCCGTGCGCGCCGGCAATCTCGGGCAGCACCAGACGGCGGACGATGGCCGGATCGATGTCCTGCGCGTGGATCGTCGTGTCGTCCGGCGCATGGACGCGCGCGCCGTTCGACGTGATCAGGTACGGGCGGATGCCGAGCACGTCGCGGATGCCGGCGACGTCCGCGTAGTGGCGCCCCGTTGCGATCACGAACTGCACGCCGTCGCGGTCGAGCCGGCGGACGGTCTCGATCGTGTACGGATCGAGCTGGTGGTCGCTGTTCAGCAGGGTGCCGTCGAGATCGGTGGCGATGACTTTGTACATGGGGAGCAAGGAAGGCGCGCAGCGCGCTGCGGAGCCGTCATTTTAGCGTCGGGCGGGGGTGGGTGGTGGGGCGTCGGGCTCGGGCTCGGGCTCGGGCTCGGGCGTCGGGCGTCGGGCTCGGGCGTCGGGCGTCGGGCGTCGGGCTCGGGCTCGGGCTCGGGCTCGGGCGTCGGGCGTCGGGCTCGGGCTCGGGCTCGGGCTCGGGCTCGGTGCTCGCTGCTCGGTGCTCGCTGCTCGGTGCTCGGGCCTCAGTGCTCGGGCTTCGGGCTTCGAGCCTCGGGCCTCGGGCCTCGGGCCTCGGGCCTTGCGCCTTGGGCGTCTGCGGGGCTGCGGCGCGTGTCGCCGTTATAGCGAGCGCGCGCACCGCCTGCGCCTGTCGCGCGTTGTCCTCGTGCCGGTCCGTCCGTCACCGCCCCGTCCTCGTTCCGCCCCGGCTGCGCTCTTGCGTCCCGCCCTAGCCCCGTCGCGCTCCGCCTCCCTCAGCCGCCGTCGCCCGCCGCGCGCAACGTCCGTAGTGCGAGCTGCAACGCGCCGTGTGCGGAGTCCTCGAGCGGCGCGCGCAACCGCGCCGTGTGCCGGGCCGGCACGGCCGGCGAGAGCGCATCGGCCAGGCCGCCGCACAAGGCGACCGGCAGCGTCTGCCCGGGATCGAGCGCGTCGATCATCTTGCCGATCTCGTCGCCGGCCTGCGCGATCAATGCGCGCGCAACCGGATGCGCACCGTGCGCGAACACGATCGGGGCAAGCCGCGCATAGACCGTCTGGTTCGCGTCGCACGACCACTGGACGAGCGCATCGCGATCCTGCGCACCGGTTTCCGCGAGCAGCGCCTCCGCAAACGCGTCGCGCGGCGCGCGTCCGTCGAGCGCCTGTTGCGCATAGGCGAGCGCGCGCATGCCGAGCCACGCGCCGCTCGCCTCGTCGCCGGACGGGAAGCCGAAGCCGCCGGCGATCCGGCATGCGCCGTCGGCATCGAGCGCGGCCGCGATGCTGCCGGTGCCGAGCGCGACGATCAGCCCCGGTGCGCCGCCGTGCGCGCCGAGGACCGTCGTATAAGCGTCGCTCTCGATCGCGAGCGCCGCGAGCGGTGCCTGCGCCCGGAAAGCGGCGAGCCACGCCGCGTTGTTGACGCCCGCCAGCCCGCAGCCAAGCGCGCACTGCGCCCAGTCGAACGCGAGCCCGGCGCGCGTGAATGCGTCCGCGCACGCGGCCGCGATCGACGCCCACGCACGCTCGATGCCGAGCCCCAGCCCCGACGGGCCGCCGCGCCCCTGCGCGAGTTCGCGCCCGTGCCGATCGGCGAGCACCGCGCGCGTGCCCGTGCCGCCGCCGTCGATGCCGATCGCAAAAGGTAATGCCGTCATGCCTTCATCCCGCTGATTCGAACAGGCGCCAAGCTTAACCGGATCGGCGGCGCGCGCCCATCTGCCGTACGGCCAGCTATCCCGCGCCGGGGCCTTCCGCTATGCTGGCGCGATCGAATCGATACGGGAAGCGAGGCAGACGATGTCGCAGCGATGCAACTGGGTCAAAACCGAAGCGGACGCTCACTATCACGACACCGAGTGGGGTGTGCCGTCGCACGACGATCGTCACCTGTTCGAGATGCTGATCCTCGAAGGCGCGCAGGCCGGGCTGTCGTGGTCGACGATCCTGAACAAGCGCGCCGGTTACCGCGACGCATTCGCCGATTTCGACGTCGACGCCGTCGCGCGCTTCACGCCGAAGCGTATCGAGAAGCTGCTGGAAAATCCGGGCATCGTGCGCAACCGCGCGAAGGTGGAAGCCGCCGTCGCCAATGCGCGCGCGGTGCAGCGCATCCGCGAGGAGCACGGTTCGCTCGCGCACTTCCTCTGGTCGTTTGTCGATCACACGCCGATCCAGAACGCGTGGCAGTCGTACCGCGACGCACCGGCGTCGACGGAGCGCTCCGATGCGCTCAGCAAGGCGCTGAAGGCGTACGGCTGCAAGTTCGTCGGCTCGACGATCTGCTACGCGCTGATGCAGGCAACCGGAATGGTCAACGATCATGAAGTCGGCTGCCCGTGCCATGCGCGATGCGCGGCGCTCGGCGGCAAACAGCCGGCGCGCGCGCGCAAAGCGGGCTGACGAATCGGCGGCGCGCGGGCAGCCGCCGTTCGGCGCTCAGCGCGCGGGCCGCGACGAAGCGGGCACGGCTGTCCGCGACGCGCCGCGCGCCGCCCGCACGCGTGCACTGCGCTTCTTCACCCAGATGCAGATGCCCGTCACGCTGAGCATCGCGATGACGATGCCGAGCACGCTGACCGCGACGCGCCCCGCCACGCCGGCGATGCGTCCCGAATGCAGCGGAAACTGCACCTGCATGAAGAGGTCGCCGAGCGAGCCGCGCCCCGGCAGCTGGGCCGCGACGGGCTTACCCGTGACGGCGTCCCAGTACAGCCACGCGTTGCCGAGGCCGGCATCGCCGTGATCGTTACCCGGCTCGAAGAAGCCGACCGCATAGACGTTCATCGCCGGCGCGTAGAGCAGCGCACCGGGCGGCGCCGCGATTCCCGCGTCGCGGGCGGCCGGGCCGGCAAGTTCGACGATGCGCTCGCGCGCCAGCACCTTGCTGCCCGGCGGCGCGGGCGGGAAATGCTCGGGGTTTGTATACGGCGTCTCCGACAGCGGCGAGAACAGCGACACGAGCGGACGCACGACCGGGTTGCCGAGGTTCATCGAGATCGACGTGATCGCGACGACGAGCAGCAGCCCCCACACCCACACGCCGCCCGACCGATGCAGGTCGAACACGAGCGGGTAGCCGCCGCGCCGCACGCGGAACGCGAATGACTTGCGCCAGCTTTTCATGCTCGGAAAGGCGAGCACGAGCGCGATCAGACTGTCGAACGCCCATACGATGCCGACGACGCCCATCACCCAGAAGCCGAAGTTCACGCCGCCGTACACGGGCAGGAACAGCGAGTAATGCAGCCGGTAGATGAACGGAATCAGATCGAGCCGCGCGAGCGACAGTGCGCCCCATTCGCGGCGCGCCTGCACGGCGCCGGTCGCCGGATCGACGGCGATCTGGTTGAAATCGATCGCATAGGGCTGCCCCGTCGCCGGATCGGTACGCGGCATCACGCCGGCCTGCAGCGTATGGCCGGGCTCGACGGCGAGCGGCAGATAAGTCACCTGCACGCGCGGGTCGGCCGCTTCGATCCGCGCGGCGAGCACGAGCGGCGAAAGCGGCTTCCCGCCGCTGCGCGCGACGTAGAAGTCGCGGTTCAGCGCCGCGTCGAGCTCGTGATCCCAGGCGATCAGCGCGCCGGTGAGCCCCGCGACGAACAAAAACAGCGCGGTCGCGAGGCCGAACCATCGATGCAGGCGGACGAACAGCGGTCGCACGAACGCATTCATCGCGCGCACCGCGGATGACGAGCAGGCCGAATCGGACGATGGCCCGGAAGGGACGGATTGCGGATCATGGAAGCTACGCACACGCAGCGGCGTTTGCGGCAGCGACTGACGGGCGCGGCATCGCAGTGTTGCGCGTGTTGCGGATGGAGTGACAACGCGCGACATTCTAACGCAATGCAAATGATTCTTACTTTCGTTCCGTTCGCGTGAACCGCTTTGCGTCGCGCGACACCGTGGTTGCGATGACTCCACACCGGCGCCCGGCCGATCGAGCAGACGCTTTCCGCGCCTCAAAAGCAAAACGGCGGAGCGGCTTCTTTCGAAGCACGCTCCGCCGTTTCGCGGCGAACCGTCGATGCTCTTAGTGGAGCTTCTTCGGCAGCATCTGGCTGCGCAGACGCTTGTGCAGGCGCTTGACGGCTGCTGCCTTCTTGCGCTTGCGGACTGCGGTCGGCTTTTCGTAGGACTGGCGCTCGCGCAGTTCAGCGATCAGGCCATTTTTTTCGATAGCGCGACGAAAGCGGCGAATCGCCACTTCGAACGGCTCGTTTTCTTTCAGAAGAATCGTCGTCATGTCGTTCCTAAATTGCTTAAACGGTCAAAAACGTAGCGGCCAAGCGCCACGCACCGGCCATCCGGGCGTTCCCACAACAGGCGAAACGAGCGGAAATACGGCCTCGGAGGCCGGAAAAGAGAGGCGGAAAGCACCGCGAGTACGCTTCACAAGCCGCGTGCAGCGCCGCGTTTGACTGCCAGCAGACATGCCGAAAACGGCAAAGGCGTGACAGAAATCTCAATTCAGCCCGCCATCATAGCAGGGAATCACAGACAAAACCACCCTTTTGTCGTCCGCGCGTGGGCGAGCGACGAAAGGGCTCACGCCACGGCGCGCTCAACGTCCGACCGCCATCGCGGCACAGCAATCCGACCCCTCGACATAAAAATCGGGCCGAATCTCCTCGATCCCCTCAAGTTTTGTTTTGTGCCGCCGAAATCCTGCTCTGAGGCGGCCAGCAATGAACGAGTGCTTCCGCCGACGCCAAAACGGCTTTCCAAGGCTTTCGGCTTAACAGGAGATTTTTCCATGCTCGGAATCAATAGCAACATCAACTCGCTGGTCGCACAGCAGAACCTGAACGGTTCGCAGAACGCGCTGTCGCAAGCGATCACGCGTCTGTCGTCGGGCAAGCGCATCAACAGCGCAGCGGACGACGCAGCGGGTCTCGCGATCTCGACGCGGATGCAAACGCAGATCAACGGCCTGAATCAGGGCGTGTCGAACGCAAACGATGGCGTGTCGATGATCCAGACCGCATCGAGCGCGCTGTCGTCGCTGACGAACAGCCTGCAGCGTATCCGCCAGCTGGCCGTGCAGGCATCGACGGGCACGATGTCGTCGACCGACCAGGCCGCGCTGCAACAGGAAGTCGCGCAACAGATTCAGGAAGTGAACCGTATCGCGTCGCAAACGACGTACAACGGCACGAACATCCTGAACGGCAACGCCGGCATCGTGTCGTTCCAGGTCGGCGCGAACGTCGGTCAGACGATCTCGCTGGATCTGAGCCAGAGCATGTCGGCAGCACAAATCGGCGGCGGCCTTGTGCAGGCAGGCCAGACGGTCGGCACGGTCACGGGTCTGAGCCTCGACTCGAGCGGCGCATACACGTCGTCGGGTGCGGTCATCACGGCAGTCAACGTGCTGTCCGACGGCAAGGGCGGCTTCACGTTCACCGACCAGAACGGCACGGCGATCACCGGCGCAACGGCAGCGGCGATCTTCGCGACGTCCACCGCCGCAGCATCGAACGGCGCAACGGTCGAGCAAATCTCGATCAGCGCAGGCGCGACGAACGCGAGCATGTCGCAAGCTTCGCTCACGGCGATCTCGAATGCCGTTGCGCAAATCAACGCCGTCAACAAGCCGGCGACCGTGTCGAACCTCGACATCAGCACGGTCAGCGGCGCGAACGTCGCGATGGTCTCGATCGACAACGCACTGCAAACGGTGAACAACCTGCAGGCAGCGCTCGGCGCCGCACAAAACCGCTTCACGGCGATCGCAACCGCGCAGCAGGCCGAGTCGACCGACCTGTCGTCCGCTCAGTCGCAGATCACCGACGCGAACTTCGCGCAGGAAACCGCGAACATGTCGAAGAACCAGGTGCTGCAGCAAGCCGGCATCTCGGTGCTCGCACAGGCGAACTCGCTGCCGCAGCAGGTCCTGAAGCTCCTGCAGTAATCGCGTAGCAACCGACGGCCGGGCCCGCGCAATGCGCGGCCCGGCTGCCTGCATCCGGCGTGCGACCGCACCTGTCGCCGCCGGACCTTCTTCACCGATTTCACGCATTCACCGCCGCACGGAGCACTACGATGTCGACGATCAACTCCGCCGTCACTTCCGCCACCAACTCGGCCAACAGCCTGCTGCAGCAAGCTGCGCAATCGATCATCAGCGGTTCGACCGGCAACTCGTCGATGGACGTGAACTCGCTCGTGACGGCGCTCGTCAATGCGAAGACCGCCGGTCAGGCCGCCGCGCTCACCGCGCAGCAGACCAGCGACAACACCCAGATTTCCGCGTTCGGCGCCCTGTCGGCCGCGCTGAGCGCCTTGCAGGCCGGCCTCACGACACTGTCGAACGGCTCGCTGCAGAACACCTTCACCGCCACCGCAAGCGGCACCGGCCTCACCGCGACCGCTGGCGCCGGCGCCGTTGCGGGCAGCTACTCGGTCGGCGTTACGCAGATCGCGACGTCGCAGTCGCTGTCCTCGGCCGCATTCGGCGCGTCGACCGCGCTCGGCACCGGCACGATGACGCTGTCGCTGGGCAGCCAGTCGTTCACCGTCGACGTCAACGGCGCGAACAACACGCTGTCCGGCATCGCCGCCGCGATCAACAACGCGACCGGCAACCCGGGCATCGTCGCGTCGGTCGTCAACGGCAGCGACGGCGCGCATCTCGTGCTCAGCTCGACGCCGACGGGCGCGGCCAACACGATCAGCGTCTCGCTCAGCAACGTCGCCAACGACAAAGGGCTGTCGAGCCTCGGTGTCACGTCGACGGCCAGCACGACGGGCGGGCAGTCGACGGTCACGTCCGCGAACGGCAGCGCAGCGTGGAAGCAAAGTACCGCCGCGCAGGACGCCGCGTTCACGATCAACGGGATTGCCGGCACGAGCGCGACCAATGCCGTGACGGGCGCAATCACGGGCGTCACGCTGAACCTGACCGCCGCGGCCGTCAGCGCGACGCAGCCGATGACGCTGACCGTCGCGGCCGATACGAAGAGCCAGGCCAACGCGATCAGCAATTTCGCGACGCTCTACAACACGCTCGTCACGACGATGGGCTCGCTGTCGAGCTTCACGTCCGGCGCGTCGTCGCAGGGCCCGCTGCTGGGCGACTCGACGCTGAATACGATCCGCAATGCATTGGCGTCGATCGTCGCCGGCGGCGTCACGAACAACGGCTCGACCGTGAACCTCGCGTCGATCGGCGTCACGCTGCAGGCCGACGGCACGCTGCAGGTCGACAGCACGGCGCTCAATAGCGCGCTGCAGAACAATCCGACGGGCGTCGCATCGCTGTTCAACTCGACGAACGGTATCGGCGAGCAGCTGACGACCAGCATCACGAACTACACGAAGACGAACGGACTGATCGCCGCGCGGACGACCGCGCTCAGCAACGACCTGAAGAGCGTCGCGCAGCAGCAGACGGCGCTGTCGACCTATGCGGCGCAGCTGACGAGCCAGTACCAGGCGCAGTTCACGGCGCTCAATACGCTGATGGCGACGATGAACAACAATTCGCAGTACCTGACGCAGCTGTTCGGCGGCACGAACAGCGCCGGCGCGCTGTCGAGCAACAAGAGCTGAGCGCGATCCGGACCCGGGAGCCACGATGGAACAGACCGAACTGATCGCGCAGCTCGACGCGCTCACCGATGCAATCGAGCACGCGGCCGCGATGGCCGACTGGACCGAGGCGGTACGCCTCGCCGCGGCGCGCGAGCCGCTCGTCCTGTCGCTCTCGGCCGACCAGCCGCCCGCCGGCATCGCCGCGATCCGGCGCATGCAGGCCAGCAACGAGCGCATCTTCGCCGATGCGCAGCGCGCACAGCGGGAACTCGCCGACGAATACCAGGCGGCGATGAGCCGCGTGCAGGCCGCCGGCCAATACCAGAACATCGCCAGCCGCTGACGCGCGCCGGCTGCCGCGCGTGACCGTGCGGCCCACCCGACAACAAGAACAACGCGCTGATGTGAGGGCGCGCTCGTTCGACTCCGCCCGCCTCGCGCGGGCGTTTTTTTGCGTGTCGCACGCCGTGTCGCCGCGCCGCCGCTCGCCGCTCAATTGCCCAAACTGACCGTGCTTTTACCGTCACCTCGCGGCATCGGCGCGGCGGCCCGCTACCCATAATCGTAGGGACCGACTTTCCGCAGATTCGATCATGCCCCCGTCCGCCCCGGCCACGCTCACGCCCGAACAGCAGCTCGCGCAGGATATTGCGCTCGTCATGGAAAACGCGCTCGAGCGCCAGCGCAGCGGCGCGTTTGCCGAAGCGCAGGCGCTGTACGAAGCGATCCTCGATGCGATGCCCGCGCATGCGGACGCCCGCTACAACCTCGCGGTCCTGCTGGTCGATACGGGCCGGCCGGCCGACGCGCTGCCGCATTTCGAAGCCGCGCTCGGCGCGAATCCGGCGAACGGCTACTACTGGGTCAGCTACATCCATGCACTGCATCGCAGCGGACAAACGCCGGCCGCCTGGATTGCGGTCGAGATCGCCCAGCAGCGCGGCGTGCGCGGTCCTGCGCTCGACGGACTGATCGCCCAGATGGCCATGCCGGACGCGCGGCTCGCGACGGCCGCTGCGGCGATTGCGCCCACGGGCGTCGGCGCGGCGATCGTGGCCGAGACTGTCGCCGAAGCGGCCGCACCGAACGGCGCCGGCAGGGCGGTTCGCCGCGCGAGTGCGCATCAGCTGCAAAAGCATGCGGCACTGTTCGAGAAGGGCAAGCACGACGAAGCTACCGCGCATGCACAACGGCTCGTCGCGGAATACCCGGACGATGGTGCGTGCTGGCGCGCGCTGTCCGCATCGCTGCACAAGAGCGGCCGCTATGCCGAGATGATCGATGCCGGTCTGCGCACCATCGCGCTGCTGCCCGACGAAGTGCTCGTGCGGATCCTGCTCGCCGACACGCTGCGCGTGATGAACCGCCTCGCGGAAGCCGACGACACGTGCCGACGCCTGCTGGAATTGCGGCCGGATCACGCGGAAGCGCTCCGCATCCACGGCCTCGTGCTGTTCGCGCTGCGTCGCGCAGACGAAGCGATCGCCGCATGCCGGCGCGCGGTCGAACTCGCGCCCAACGCCGCGGCACCGAACGGCACGCTCGGCTTCCTGCTGCTCGAACTCGGTGCGACCCAGGAAGCACTCGGCTGGCTTCGCCGTGCAATCGAAATCGACCCGACCGACAGCGTCACGCACAGCAGCATGCTGTTCTGCCTTGCACACAGCAGCGATCTCGATCCGCAAGCGCTGGTGGCCGAACATCGCAAGTTCGGCCAGCGCTACGAAGATCGCAAGCGCAAGCGAGCGGCGGCTTTCTCGAATTCGCGCGACCCGGCACGCCGGCTTCGGGTCGGCTTCGTATCGGGCGACCTGTTCAACCATGCGGTGGCGTCCTACGCAGTTCCCGTGATCGAACATCTCGCCGCCGACACCGGCATCGCGATGCCCTTCTATCACAACCATGTCGAAGAAGATCAGACATCCGAACGCTTCAAGGCCTGTGCGGCAGGCTGGCGCAACGTCGCCGGCATGAGCGATCACGCGTTCCTCGAGCGCGTTCGCAGCGACCGGATCGACATCGCGATCGATCTGTCGGGCCACACCGGACGCAATCGGCTCGTCGCGCTCGCGCAACGTGCGGCGCCGGTGCAGGCGTCCTGGATCGGCTATCCGGCGACGACCGGCCTCGCGTCGATGGACTATTACCTCACCGATCGATTCGTTGCGCCGCACGGCGTATTCGATGATCAATTCGTCGAGCAGATCGTGCGGCTGCCCGCGATCGCGCCGTTCATGCCGCCGCCGCACTGCCCGCCGGTCAATGCGCTGCCCGCGTTGCACAACGGCTATACGACGTACGGCAGCTTCAACCGCCTGAACAAGCTGAGCCCGCGAGTCGTCGCGGTGTGGGCGCGCGTGCTGCATGCGGACCCGACGGCACGCATGGCGCTCGGCGCGATCGGCAATGCCGGCGATCAGCGCACGCTGACCGAATGGTTCGCCGCGGCCGGCATCGACGCGAGCCGTCTGACGTTCCATCCGCGCTCGAACATCCCCGTCTACATGCAGCAGCATCACGGCGTGGACCTTTGCCTCGATGCCTTTCCGTACACCGGTTCGACGACCACGCTGAATGCGCTGTGGATGGGCGTTCCCACCGTGACGATCCCCGGCTCGACGGTGGCCGGGCGCGGTAGCGCCGGCTGGCTGCAGCATGTCCGGCTCGACGAATATATCGCGAAGGACGAGGACGACTTCGTCGCGAAGGCCGTCGCGCTCGGCCGCGACACCGCCGCGCTGCACGTGCTGCGCACGGGTCTGCGCGCACGTTGCGCGCAGTCGGCTGCGTTCCGGCCAGCCGTCGTCGCGGCGGGCCTGTCGTCGGCGCTGCGCACGATGTGGCGGCGCTGGTGCGCAGGCGAACCCGCCACAGCATTCGATACGCCGTTGTTCGACGATGCGGCCGCCGTGCCCGATACGGTCGACGCCTGATCGCCGCGCCATTCGAGAGAGACCGCCATGACCGCCAGCCTGCCCGCCTCGTCCGTCGCGCAATTGCCGAACGAACGCATCTACGTCACGCAACCGCACTTGCCGCCGCTCGAAGACTTCCTGCCATACCTCGAGAAGATCTGGGAAAGCAGGACGCTCACCAACGGCGGCCCGTTCCACCAGCAGTTCGAGCGCGCGCTCTGCGAGTATCTCGGCGTTCCGTATCTGTCGCTGTTCGCCAACGGCACGCTCGCGCTCGTGACCGCGCTGCAGGCGCTACGCATCAACGGCGAGGTCATCACGACGCCTTATTCGTTCGTCGCGACCGCGCATTCGCTGCTGTGGAACGGCATCAAGCCGGTATTCGTCGACGTGACGCCCGGCACGCTCAATCTCGACCCGGCGCGCATCGAGGCGGCCATCACGCCGCAAACCACCGCGATCATGCCCGTGCATTGCTACGGCAATCCGTGCGACGTCGACGCAATTCAGAAGATCGCCGACAACTACAACCTGCGCGTGATTTACGACGCCGCGCATGCGTTCGGCGTACGCACCGACACCGGCAGCGTGCTGACCCACGGCGATTTGTCGGTGCTGAGCTTCCATGCGACGAAGGTGTTCAATACGTTCGAAGGCGGCGCGATCATCTGCCCCGACGCGAAGACCAAGCAGCGGATCGACCATCTGAAGAATTTCGGGTTCGTCGACGAAGTCACGGTCGTCGCGCCCGGCATCAACGGGAAAATGAGCGAGATCAACGCCGCGTTCGGGATGCTGCAGCTGCAGCACATCGACGCCGCGCTTGCGCGCCGCCGCGAGATCGACACGCTGTACCGCACGCTGCTGAGCGACGTGCGCGGGATTCGCTGCCTGCCGCGCGGCGACCATGCGGTCGCGAACTACGCGTATTTCGCGATCCTCGTCGACGAAGCATATCCGCTCGACCGCGATGCGCTCTATCGCAAGCTGCGCGACTACGACGTCTACGCGCGCCGCTACTTCCATCCGTTGATTTCGGAGTTCCCGATGTATCGCGGCTTGCCGTCCGCGAACCGCGACAACCTGCCCGTCGCGTCCGAGGCGTCGCGCAAGGTGCTATGCCTGCCGATCTATCCGGCGCTGACCGATGCGATGGTCCACCGCATCGTCGATCTGATCGCCGGCTGAGCCCGCGACATTCATAGATAGCGCTCGCCCGCCGCACGTTCGCGAATCCGGCGCGCCGGATTCCCGTATGCGACCGTGTACGGGTCGACGTCGCGTAACACCACGGCGCCCGCGCCGACGACAGCGTGCTCGCCCACCGCGATCCGGTGCCGCAGCATCGCGCCGAGGCCGATCGCCGCGCCGCGTCCGATCCGGCAGTTGCCGCCCGTCACGACGCCCGGCGCGAGGCTCGAGAAGTCGTCCATGACACCGTCGTGATCGAGCGACGCATTCGTGTTGACGATGCACGCTGCGCCGATCGCACAGCACGGATTGATCACAGCCCCCGCCATCACGACCGTACCCGCGCCGATCGTCGAAGCCTTGCCGACCCGCGCGGCAGGATGAATGGCCGTCACGTGCGGAAGATCCGGCACGATCGACGCGAGCGTCGCCGTCACTTGCTCGCGCGCATGGTTGTCGCCGATGGCGACCAGCACGCCCGTGACCCGATGCGCGTCGACCAGTTGCGGCAAGTCGCGCTCGGCGCCGAGCACCGGATAACCGAGCGTCTGCTCGCCGCGCGATCGAAACGAATCGATCAAGCCGGCAATCCGGTACCGACCGGCCTGCTCGACGATGTCGATCACGACTTTGGCGTGCCCCGACGAACCCACGATCACGATGTTGTCCACGCGTGCCTCGATTGAACGGAAAAACAAAAATGCGATGAGTGCCGTCGCACGGTCTTGCACGGTGTGCCCAAGCGGTACGCTACGTGCAATGCGTCGTCAGCCGACACGGGCCGGCTCGTTCGCCGCGGTACGATGGTTCGCAAAATACGCCGCAAACGCCTCCCGCAAGCGCTCGGCCACCCTGATCCAGCTTTCCTCGCGCCCGCGTCGAAACAGCCGCATCGTGCCCGGATACCACGGCGAATCGTCGCGCTCGTGCAGCCAACGCCAGTCGACGTCCTGATTCGGCAACAGGACCCAGCACGGTTTGCCGAGCGACGCCGCCAGATGCGCGATCGACGTGTCGACGCAGACCACGAGATCGAGTTGCGCGACGATCGCCGCCGTATCGGCGAAATCGCCGATCTCCGAACCGAGATGCAGCAGCGGCAGGCCGCCCGGCGGCATGCGCGCCTCGTCTTCGCCCTGCCCCTTCTGCAGGCTCACGAATTGCACGCCCGGCACGCTCCACAATGGCGTCAGCAACGCGAGCGACGGCAGCGAACGATGCGCGTCGTTGTGATGCTTCGGGTTGCCTTTCCAGACGAGACCGACACGCGGACCGGCAGGCAGCGCGTCCAGCCGCACCCGCCACCGCGCGACGCGCTCGGGATCGGGCACGAGCCGCACCGGCGGCGGGATCGTGTCGAGCGTCGTCCCCGCATACAGCGGCGCGCTGAGCGGGCTCGTCCAGTAATCGAATTCGGCCGAACGCGCGATGGCCGCGTCGTGATCGAGCACCGCGTCGATGCCGTCGACCGTTTCCATGAGCCGATGCAGCGCCGGCTGACACGCGAATACCACACGCGCCGCGCCCCGCGCACGAAACTCGCTGAAATAGCGGCTGAACTGCAGCATGTCGCCGAGGCCATCCTCCTGCCACACGAGCAGCGTGCGGCCCGCGAGCGGCTCGCCCTGCCACTGCGCGCATCGCAGTATCTCGCGCGTGCGCCGATGGACGAACGTCGACTGCGCGTAGCGCGATTCATAGCGCCGCCAGCCTTCGTCGAACCGACCGAGGCCGAGCAGCAGCGTCGCGAGACCGAACTGCGCGTCCGCATAGTCGCCGCGCAGTTCGAGCGCGCGGCGGTATGCGCGCTCCGCATCCGCAAAGCGACCGGCATGCGCGAACGTCGCGCCGAGGTTGTAGTGCACTTCGGCCATCTGCGGCGCAAGGGCGAGCGCGTCGGCGAAGACCGCCATCGCTTCGTCGTGGCGTCCCTGCGCGCGCAGCACGCAGCCGAGATTGTTGTGCGCCTGTGCCAGGCCGGGGCGGCAGCGAATCGCATCGCGATACGCTGCTTCCGCTTCGGCGAGACGATCGAGATTCTGCAGCGCGACGCCGAGGTTGTAATGCGCCTCCGGATGATCGGGGCACAGGGCGAGCGCTTGCCGGCTCGCGGCTTCCGCTTCGGGCAGGCGCTGCATGTCGACGAGGATCGCGCCGAGATTCGCATGGGCGAGCGCGTGATCCGAACGCACGGCGATCGCGAGCCGATACGCGAGTTCGGCCTCGGCCTGCCGTCCGACGACACGCAGCACGTTGCCGAGATCGTTCAGCACTTCCGCCGACTGCGGCTCGAGCAGCAGTGCCTGCCCGAACGCCTGTTCGGCCTCGCTGAAGCGGCCGAGCATTTCGAGCAGCTTGCCGAGCCGATGATGATGCGACGCGCGCAGCGGCTCGACCGACTCGAGTTGCCGGCGCAGCACGTCTGCCGCGTCGGCGTATCGCTGCTGCGATACGAGCAAGGCGCAGAGGCCATCGTAAGGGGGCTCGAATGCCGGCATCGTGTCGATCGCACGCCGCCACCAGTGCTCCGCATCCGCGTGCCGGTTCAGGCCGAGCGCGCAGACGGCCGCGACATGCAGTGCCATGGCATCGGCCGCGGGCGTGTCGAGCAACGGCGCGACGAGCGACAGCGCGGCAGCGAACTGGCCGTTCTGGCATAGGGTCGCGGCACGTTGAACGGGCGCGGAATCGGCGGAAACGGGCGTCATCATCGGAGGCAGGCAAAGGGCCGTGCGCGCGACGATTTCGTTTCAGCGCGGACGGCTTCGGATGACAGGTTACCGAAGCGGATGTACGGGCGATGCGAGGAGATGAGCCCGTTCCGCGTGGTTGTTCGGCGGATGGGGTGTGGTGGCGGGTTGGTGGGTTGGCGGTGGCAAGCGGCCACCACCATCGACGGTTCATCGGACGCCGCCACCGCCTACACCAACGACTCAACTGTTCGACGAACACCCGCCGCAACTCGCCGCGCAGGAACTGGAACTGCACGAACTCGACGACGAGCAGCTCGGCCCGAAATCGCTTGCGTGGCTGCTGGGCGACGACCCGCTCGTTCCGTCCGCGCGCATCGCGGCCGCCATCAGCGGCGGCGGCTCCATCAACGCGCTCGCATGCATGGCCCACGCAGTGCCGGCCAGCGCGCCCGCACCGAACAGCGCGGTGGCCCACAGCAAATCGTCCGGCGTACCGCGTTCGTCGTGGCGATCGTTGCGGTGCGCGTCGAGCGTCGCCCGGCCGCCCACCGACAGGCCGCCGCGCCCGAAGCCCGTCAGACGCTCGGCGATGATGCCGTAGGCGATCGCGAATGCGGCCATGCCGATGCCGAGCAGCAGCACCGGCCGGCCGCGACTGAGTCCGACCGCGAGCTTTGCGATGCCCGTGCCCAGCACGATCAATACGATCGCGCGCGCCGCCAGCCGCGCCGCACGCATCTCGCCCGGCGCCCAAAGCCATTCACGCCGGTGCACGGCATCCGCGTATTGCGCCGCGCGCCGCGCGAGGAGCTGGCGGAACGCGCCGAAGCTCACTTCGCCGTCCGGCTGAGCGGCCAGCCATTCGCACTCGTCCGCGTAGGCGCCGGCGCGCGCCGCATCGACGAGCGTCACGCGCGTGCCCAGCCGGCCGGCCCGCCTCAGATCGATCGCGCCCGCCTGGATCAGCGACAGCGTCATCACCTGCACGACGCGCGTCTCTTCGCCGGCGATATACGCGAGCTGCTCGGCGCTCAGCTCCGGCACCGCTTCGCGCGTGAATACACGTCGGCGCCGGCAGCGGTATTCGACCTGCTGCAAGCCGACGATCAGCAGCAGCGCGACGATGCAGGCCGGGATATAGAACGCGAGGAACTGCGGCCCCGTGTAGTTCAGCACGTTGAGGTCCCGCGCCGACGCGCAGGTCGCCGCGACACTTGCGGCGGCTGCCGGCCACGCCAGCTTGGGCAGACGGTTACGCCAGTTGCGCCGCGCCGCAGGTGCCGCGGCCCCGCGCTCGTCCGGCGCGCGTGCGGTCGAGCCGCCGTCCGCGCGCGACGATTCGGTGTCCGCACGCGAACGCGCCGGACGCGGCCAGATCGATTCCGGCGGCTCGCAGCCGAACAGCCGACGATAGCTGTCGAGCGTGTCGCGATAGCGCTGCTCGTACACGCGTGCCTCGTCCGGCGCGCCTGTGCCGGGCATGTGATGCAGCGGCGCCTGCAATACGTCGGCACAGAACACCTCCCAGTATTCGCGCGTGTATTGCAGATGGAGATGCCATGCGGCGTCGACCGCGACCGACGGCGTGACCGCATGTCCGGCCGCCTGCGCGAGGAACGCGAAGCGCTTGTATTCCTCGATCACAGCCAGTGCGCGATCGTGCGACCAGCCTTCGGCGTCGGCGAGCCGCCGGCTGTATGGCAGCGGCGCATGGGGGTCGTCGGGAGAATAGGCGTTCAGGCGCGCGAGCAGCGCCTGCTGCCAGTCGGCCGGCATGTCGCCGGCGATCGGGGAAGACGGGGTGGTAGCCATCGGCATGGGCGCGATGCGCAGACGGCCGCCGCGATCGTCGCTCGAGTTGTCGTTGCGGGCGATTCTCGCATAACGCGCTTACGCGACGGCGAGGCGGCGTGAGGTGCTCGCGCCTTCACGCATGACTGCGCTGAGACCGGCGATGTATATCAGTGCGATGGAAACAACGACGAAGCGGAAAGCGACAGAGAGGAAAGCCTGAACAGGCAATGTGGCGCGCCCGGCTGGGATCGAACCAGCAACCCCTGCCTTCGGAGGGCAGTACTCTATCCATTGAGCTACGGGCGCCTGAGACAGTGAAACGACCCCAATAAACAAGATCGCCCACGATTTGGCAAGACGGCAAGGATACCCTGTTTCCGATGACGCGTCCACCTTGCGCGCCGGCTCCCGCCGCCACCCGCATCCCGTGCGGGTAAACACGCGCCATCGCGCCGCTCGCCGTGATGTAAACGTTCCGTCTATAATCGTCCGTGCTTCATTGGACAGCCATTTTGCCGTTGCACCGCGCTCACAATTCCTATTCACGGAGACGAGGCAAGCATGAGCGAAGCACCCCACGAATCTCCCGTCAAAACCCCCGGGCAGCTGATTGCCCTCATCATCGCGTCGTTCGCGATTCCGATTGCCCTCATCGTTCTGTTTGCCACCTATGCGAACCACGCGTTCCGCGCGGGCGCCGGCACGGACGCGCTGTCCGACGATCAGGTCGCGCGGCGCATCGCGCCGATCGCGCAGGTCGACGTGAAGGATGCCAACGCACCGCGCACGTACAAGACGGGTGAGGAGGTGTACAAGGCGGTCTGCGTCACGTGCCACGGCACGGGCGCCGCGGGCGCGCCGAAGTTCGGCAACAAGGACGACTGGGCGCCGCGCATCGCGCAAGGCTTCGACACGCTGCTGAAGACGGCGCTCGCCGGCAAGGGCGCGATGCCGCCGCGCGGCGGCACGAACCCCGACGACGTCAGCGACTACGAGATCGCGCGCGCGATCGTCTACATGGCGAACAACGACGGCGCGAACTTCCCCGAACCGGCCGCACCGGCCGCCAACGCCGCGCAGCCCGCCAGCGGCGCGGCAGGCGCATCGGGCGCCGCCGACGCGGCCAGCGCGCAGATCGCCGCCGCGCAGGCCGCGATCGCCGCGATTCCGAAGGCCGGCGAAAAACCGGCAGCCGCGCCGACGAGCGCCGACGCCGCCTCGGCCGGCAAGGCGCTGTACACGCAGGTCTGCCAGGCCTGCCACGCAGCCGGCGTGCTCGGCGCGCCGAAGTTCGGCAGCAAGGAAGACTGGGCGCCGCGCCTGAAGGACTCGATGGACACCGTCTACAACTACGCGCTGCACGGCAAGGGCGCGATGCCGCCGAAAGGCGGGTCGAACGCGTCGGATGCCGACGTGAAGGCGGCCGTCGACTACATGGTCAACGCAGCGAAATAACGCACGCCGCGCCATAAAAAACCCGCGACGCGTTGCGCGTCGCGGGTTTTTGTTTGTCCGCGCAATCGCCGCACCGGCGCTGCGGCATCACTTCTGCAGCAGCGCCTTCAGGCTCGCGAGGCGGTCCTTGGGCGTCATCGGCGCTTCCTCGGGCGTCGGCGGCGGCGCATCGTCGAGGCCCATCTCCGGAATGAACCGCGACGGCTCGCACACGACGGTCTCGCGCGCCCGCTTGCGCTTCTTGCACCAGTTGAGATGCAGGCTGCGCTGCGCGCGCGTGATCGCGACGTACATCAGCCGGCGCTCCTCCTCGATCCGCTCGTCGTCGATCGGGCCGTCGTCCTCGCTGCCGCCGCGGTGCGGCATGATGCCCTCCTCGACGCCGACGAGGAACACGTGCGGATACTCGAGCCCCTTCGACGCATGGACGGTCGACAGCCGCACGGCGTCCGGGTCCTCTTCCTTGCCTTCGAGCATCGACATCAGCGCGACGGTCTGGATCAGCCCGAGCAGGTTCTTGCCGGTATCGGCGAGCCCGTCCGCGTTGTGGAAACCGTCGGCCTCGCCGTCGACGGCTTCCGTCTCGGGCTTCGTGCCCTTGCGCTTCAGCCATTCGAGGAACTCGAGCACGTTCTGCCACTTCGACTGCGCCTGCCGCTCGTCGAACGCGTCGTACAGATACGCCTCGTAGTGGATCGCTTCCATCATGTCGTCCAGCACGACGGACGCGGGCTCCTTGTCCGCGCGCTCGGTCAGCCGCTGGATGAAGTCGCAGAACATCCGCAGCGGCTCGATCTGCCGCGCCGACAGCCGCGCCTCGATCCCGCCCATATAAACGGCCTCGAACAGCGATACCTTCGCCTGCCCGGCAAATGCGCCGAGCGCCTCGAGCGTCGTGTTGCCGATCCCGCGGCGCGGCGTCGTGACGGCGCGAATGAAGGCGGGATCGTCGTCGGCGTTCGCGATCAGGCGCAGATACGCGCACAGATCCTTGATCTCGGCCTTGTCGAAGAACGACTGGCCGCCGGACAGCACGTACGGAATCCGCTCGCGCCGCAGCACCTGTTCGAAGATTCGCGCCTGGAAGTTGCCGCGATAGAGGATCGCGTAGTCGCGGAACTGCGCGCGCCGCTCGAACTTGTGCGCGGACAGCCGGAACACGACCGATTCGGCCTCGTGCTCCTCGTCGTTGCACGCGGTGACGGTGATCGCGTCGCCCATCCCGTGCTCGGACCACAGCTTCTTCTCGAACAGCTTCGGATTGTTCGCGATGACGTTGTTCGCGGCAGTCAGGATCCGCACCGTCGACCGGTAGTTCTGCTCGAGCTTGATCACGTGCAGCTTCGGAAAATCCTTGCCGAGCTGCGCCAGGTTCTCGAGCGTCGCGCCGCGCCAGCCGTAGATCGCCTGGTCGTCGTCGCCGACCGCCGTGAACGCGGCGCGCGGGCCCGCGAGCAGCTTCAGCAGCTGGTACTGGCACGCGTTCGTGTCCTGGTATTCGTCGATCAGCAGGTAGCGCAGCTTGTTCTGCCAACGGTCGCGCACCTGCTCGTTCTTCGCGAACAGCTCGGTCGGCAGCCGGATCAGGTCGTCGAAGTCGACGGCCTGGTACGCGTGCAGCGTCGCGACGTAGTTGCGGTACACGAGCGCGGCCTGGTGCTCGTCCTCGTTCGCGGCGATCGTCATCGCCTCCTCGGGCGTGACGAGGCCGTTCTTCCACAGCGAAATGATGTTCTGGATCTTGCGGATCAGGCCCTTGTCGGTCGTGCCGATCTGCTCCTGGATCATCCCGAAGCAGTCGTCCGAATCCATGATCGAGAACTGCGGCTTCAGGCCGACGTGCTCGGCCTCCTGGCGCAGGATCTGCACGCCGAGCGAGTGGAACGTGCAGACGGTCAGCTGGTTCACGGGCACCTTGCGCCCTTCCTTGCCGGGCGTCGTGAGCGTCTTGCCTTCGAGCAGCTTCGACACGCGCTCGCGCATTTCGGCGGCCGCCTTGTTCGTGAACGTGACGGCCGCGATGTGGCGCGGCTCGAAGCCCTTCGCTTCGATCAGGTGCGCGATCTTCTGCGTGATCACGCGGGTCTTGCCGCTGCCCGCGCCGGCGAGCACGAGGCAGGGACCGTCGAGGTAGCGCACCGCTTCGTTCTGAGCGGGGTTCAGGCCTGCGGACATGATGTCGGATGATGTTGCGGTTGACGGCGATAGGCCGGGAGGATGCCGCGCGCGCCGGAGGCTGCGAAGCACGCGCATGCGCGGACGGGACGCGCATGTTAACACGTCGGCGGCGCGCGTTTCGCGAAGCCCGCCGCCGAGCGCCGGCACGGCACGGCGCGGCACGCCGCGCCCGCGATCGCGCGGTTGGCGCAGCGCCGGCGCGCACCGCCCTCGCACCTCGGCCGAACGGCCGATCGCGCCCCACCGCGGCGTCATGCCAAAATAGCCAGTCGTCATCGCGCCGCCCCGGCACGCGATCCTTCCGTTTCATTCGTCGCCAGGAATTGCCATGTCGTCATTGCTCAGGATTGGTCTGATGGGTTTCGGTTTCGCCGGCGCCACGTTTCACGCGCCGGTGATCGCCGCGAGCGGCCGCACGGAAGTCGCCGCGATCGCGACGGGTCAGCCCGATCGCGCGCGCGCCGCGTATCCGGGCGCGCGCATCGTCGCCGATCTCGACGCGCTGCTCGCACTCGACGACATCGATTGCGTGGTGATCGCCACGCCGAACGACACGCACTTCGCGCTCGCGCGCCGCGTGCTCGAGGCGGGCCGCCACGTCGTCGTCGACAAGCCGGTCACGCTGACCGCCGACGAAGCGCTCGCGCTCGCCCGGCTCGCGAACGCGCGCAGCCGCTTGTTCGCGCCGTTTCACAACCGCCGCTGGGACGGCGATTTCCTCACGGTGCGGCGACTCGTCGAAGCGGGCGAGCTCGGCCGCCTCACCTATTTCGCATCGCACTTCGACCGCTTCCGGCCCACGCCGCGCACGCGCTGGCGTGAGGAGCCGGCCCGCGGCGGCGGCCTGCTGCTCGACCTCGGCCCGCACCTGATCGATCAGGCACTCGCGCTGTTCGGGCTGCCCGAGACGGTGAGCGCGACCGTCAAGACGCGCCGCGACAACGGCACCGCGCCGGATTTCGTACATCTGCTGCTCGGCTATCCGGACAAGGACGTCGCGCTGCACGCGAGCGCGCTGTCGGCGATCGAGCCGGCGCGCTTCACGCTGCACGGCACGCGCGGCAGCTATCAGAAATACGGCCTCGACACGCAGGAAGACCAGCTGAAGGCCGGCCTTACGCCCGACGACGTCGAATTCGGCGGCGGCAACCGCCCGGGCGTGCTGCGCGTGCTCGAGGGCGAGATCGAAGTCGAGCGGCCGGTGCCGACGCTCGACGGCCAGTACGCGGAGTTCTATCGCGCGCTCGCCGCGGCGGTGCAAGACGCGGCGCCGTTCCCGGTCACACCGCAGGACGCGGTCGACGTGATGACGATCATCGAGCTCGCCGCACAGAGCGAGCACGACGGGCGACGGTTGCCGTTCGTGCGGCGCACGATCTGACGGCACGCGCCGCGGCAGCGCGGCTCGGGGCGCCTGCCGCCGCGCTTGGGCAGCCGCGTCAGCGCGGTCGGCCTCGACCACCGCGCAAGCGCGAGCCGCTTTCGGCGGCCGTCCCGCCGGCGCCGGCTGCCGCCCGGCCCAACCCGGCTCAACATTCCGTTACAACTGGCGCGGGAACGAAAGTCAGCGGTACGCCGGTCTGACGCGTTTCCCAAAAAGCCGATCCGACACCCTATCGTCAGGAGAATTCGATGCAACGGTTGGTTCGCGCAGCGCTCTGCTGCGTCCTGATTTCTTCGCTCGCCGCATGCGTCGTCGAGCGGCCGCGGCCTGTCCGTCCGGCGCCCGCCCCTGCGGCCCCGGCGCCGCGCCCGAATCCGCAGGCGGCGGCCAACGAGCGGATGCAGCAGGTGCTCGGCCGCATCGACATCCTTCATCACCGCATCGACACACACGTGAACGGCGGCGCGTATCCGCCGCCGTACGGCGCCCAGCTGCACCATCGTCTCGACGTGATCCGGCAGGAATCGAGCGACATGGCCGGCCAGCACGGCGGCGGGCTGTCGGCCGACGAACAGCGCGTGCTGAATCAGGAACTGGACACGGCCGCGCGCGCGATCGGCGAGTGATCCGGCACCCGTCGCGGCTGGGAAACGGGGCGGTGTCGGGCACCGCCGCTTGTCGCGAAGCGACATTCTTTTGCTCAAATTGACAAGGCTCGACCGCTCGCGTACAGTCGCCCGCACGCGTCGGGAGAGCGCGTGACCGCAGCGTTTCAGCACCGGTCGCGCCGCCGAAGGGGCACACCCGCAAACTCTCAGGCAAAAGGACCGACCGCGTCGGGGAATCCCGTCCGCGCTTCGCGCGGGCCGCACCACTCCCCGCACTCTGGAGAGCGGCAGTAGCCGGCTGCGCATGCAGCGCCGGCAGGCTGCCCACCGAAGGGGCGCGCGTTCGCCGGGGCAATCCCGCAGCGCAATCTCTCAGGTATCGAGGACAGAGGGGCATGTACAGGATCGCTCGCCGGCCCATCGCCGCAGCGGTCGGCACATGGCCGTTCTGATCCGCGCGCAAGCGCCTTGCCTGAGGCCTCGATGACTGCACTGAAACATACCCCGCTCAACGCCGCGCATCGCGCACTCAATGCCCGCATGGTCGATTTCGGCGGCTGGGACATGCCCGTCAACTACGGCTCGCAGATCGAAGAGCACGAAGCGGTGCGCACCGACGCCGGCATGTTCGACGTGTCGCACAT
The DNA here is from genome assembly GCF_000959525.1 of Burkholderia multivorans ATCC BAA-247. Classification (NCBI taxonomy): domain Bacteria; kingdom Pseudomonadati; phylum Pseudomonadota; class Betaproteobacteria; order Burkholderiales; family Burkholderiaceae; genus Burkholderia; species Burkholderia multivorans. The sequence goes on along the minus strand of NZ_CP009832.1, from coordinate 285,880 downwards.
GTGCGTCGTCGATTTCACCGGCAGCCGCGCGCGCGCCTTCTTCGAGCACGCGATCGCGAACAACGTCGGCAAGCTGAAGACGCCCGGCAAGGCGCTCTACTCGTGCCTGCTCAATCCGCAAGGCGGCGTCATCGACGACCTGATCGTCTATTACTTCACCGAAGACTTCTTCCGCGTGGTCGTCAACGCCGGCACGGCCGACAAGGACATCGCCTGGTTCAATCAGCTCAACGAGCAAGGCGGCTACGGGCTCACGATCGCGCCGCGCCGCGATTTCGCGATCGTCGCCGTACAGGGTCCGAACGCACGCGAAAAGGTCTGGGCGACCGTGCCCGCCGCGCGCGCCGCGACGAGCGAGCTGAAGCCGTTCAACGCCGCGCAGGTCGCCGGCACGCCGTTCGGCGATCTGACGGTCGCGCGCACCGGCTACACGGGCGAGGACGGCTTCGAAGTGATCGTCCCCGCCGTGCACGTCGAGGCGCTGTGGAACGCGCTGCAGCAGCACGGCGTGCGTCCGTGCGGGCTCGGCGCGCGCGACACGCTGCGGCTCGAAGCCGGCATGAACCTGTACGGGCAGGACATGGACGACACCGTGTCGCCGCTCGACGCGGGCCTCGCGTGGACGGTCGACCTGTCGACGCCGCGCGCGTTCGTCGGCCGCGAAGCGCTCGAGCGCGACGGCACGCGCGCCGCCTTCGTCGGCCTGATCCTGCAAAAGGAAAACGGCAAGGCGGGCGGCGTGCTGCGCGCGCACCAGAAGGTCGTCACGCCGCACGGCGAAGGCGAGATCACGAGCGGTACGTTCTCGCCCTCGATGCAGGAATCGATCGCGTTCGCACGCGTGCCGACGGCCGTTCAGGTCGGCGACACGGTTCATGTGCAGATTCGTGACAAGCAACTTCCCGCGCGCGTGGTAAAACTGCCGTTCGTGCGCAACGGCAAGGTCCTCGCTGCGTAACGACCGGGAGTGCCTCCCGGCTCGCCGGGATATGGCGCCCGGCAAAACAACCGCATCGGCGCGCCCGCACGGCGCGCCGGCACAACGAATCACACTTTTATCCAGGAGCATCCGATGAGCAACGTCCCGGCCGATCTGAAGTACACCGAGGAACACGAGTGGATCCGTACCGAAGCAGACGGCACGCTGACGGTCGGCATCACCGATCACGCGCAGAGCACGCTCGGCGACATCGTCTTCCTCGAACTGCCGGAAGTCGGCAAGCAGGTGACGGCCGGCGACGCGGTGGGCGTCGTCGAGTCGGTGAAGGCCGCGTCCGACATCTATTCGCCGGTGTCGGGCGAAATCGTCGAGATCAACTCGGCGATCGTCGACACGCCGGACTCGGTCAACAGCGACGCATACGCGAGCTGGCTGTTCAAGATCAAGCTCGCCGACGGTGCATCGACCGACAAGCTGATCGACGCGGCCGCCTACGGCAAGCTGATCGACTGATTTTTCCGACCCGAAACGCGCGGGGCCGGCAGCCATCCGGCGCCGCGCAAGCCGGAGGCGGCCGCCGCGCCGCTTCCGGTCGACCGCCCAGCATGGGGCCGGACCGGCGCCGATACGCCGCTCCGTCCCGATAGGAACGCCATGAAGCTCGAACACCCGGACCGCCTGATGAACCGCACGCCCCTCTCGCTCGCCGCGCTCGAAACGCACGACGCGTTCGCCGAACGCCACATCGGCCCCGATGCCGCCAGCCAGCAGGCCATGCTCGACACGCTCGGCTTCGCGTCGCGCGCCGCGCTGATCGACGCCGTGATCCCGGCCTCGATCCGCCGCAACGAAACGCTGCCGCTCGGCCCGTTCTCGCAGCCGAAGAGCGAAGCCGAAGCGCTTGCCGCGCTGCGTGCGCTCGCGGACAAAAACCAGGTGTTCCGCTCGTATATCGGCCAGGGCTATTACGACACGCATACGCCGGCCGTGATCCTGCGCAATGTGCTCGAGAATCCGGCGTGGTACACGGCCTACACGCCGTACCAGCCCGAAATTTCGCAGGGCCGTCTCGAGGCGCTGCTGAACTTCCAGCAGATGGTGACCGACCTGACGGGCCTCGCGATCTCGAACGCATCGCTGCTCGACGAGGCAACCGCGGCGGCCGAAGCGATGACGCTGCTGCAGCGCGTCGGCAAGCCGAAGTCGAACGTGTTCTACGTCGCCGACGACGTGCTGCCGCAGACGCTCGAAGTGATCCGCACGCGCGCGCTGCCGATCGGCATCGAAGTGAAGACGGGCCCGGCGGCCGACGCCGCGCAGTCGAACGCGTTCGGCGTGCTGCTGCAATATCCGGGCGTGAACGGCGACGTGCGCGATTACCGCGCGCTCACCGATGCGATCCATGCGGCCGGCGGCCACGTCGTCGTCGCGGCCGACCTGCTCGCGCTGACCGTCCTGACGCCGCCCGGCGAATGGGGCGCGGACGTTGCGGTCGGCAACACGCAGCGCTTCGGCGTGCCGATGGGCTTCGGCGGGCCGCACGCCGCATATCTCGCGGTGCGCGACGAATTCAAGCGCCAGATGCCGGGCCGCCTCGTCGGCGTGACGGTCGACGCGCAGGGCAAACCGGCGCTGCGCCTCGCGCTGCAGACGCGCGAACAGCATATCCGCCGCGAAAAGGCGACGTCGAACGTCTGTACGGCGCAGGCGCTGCTCGCGATCATGGCGAGCATGTACGCGGTCTATCACGGCCCGCACGGCCTGAAGACGATCGCGCTGCGCGTGAACCGCATCGCCGCGCTGTTCGCGGCCGGCGTGAAGCAGCTCGGCTTCGCGACGGTCAACGACACGTTCTTCGATACGGTCACGGTAGACACCGGCGCACGCACCGCGCAGGTCCACGCATTCGCGAACGCGAAGCGCATCAACCTGCGCCGCGTCGGCGACACGCGCGTCGGCGTATCGATCGACGAAACGACGACGCGCGACGATCTCGCCGATCTGCTCGCGGTGTTCGCGCAGGCAGCGGGCGGCACCGCGCCGTCCGTCGACGCATTGGATGCGGGCCTGGGCGGCGAAGCCGCGCTGCCGGCCTCGCTCGTGCGTACCAGCGCGTACCTGACGCACCACGTGTTCAACCGCCACCATTCCGAAACGGAAATGCTGCGCTACCTGCGCAGCCTGTCGGACAAGGATCTCGCGCTCGACCGCTCGATGATCCCGCTCGGCTCGTGCACGATGAAGCTGAACGCGACTTCCGAGATGCTGCCGGTCACGTGGCCCGAATTCGGCCGCATCCACCCGTTTGCGCCGGCCGAGCAGACCGTCGGCTATCGCGAGATGATCGACCAGCTCGAGCAGATGCTCGTCGCGGCCACCGGCTACGCGGCCGTGTCGCTGCAGCCGAACGCGGGTTCGCAGGGCGAGTACGCGGGCCTGCTGATCATTCACGCGTACCATGCATCGCGCGGCGAAGGCCACCGCGACGTGTGCCTGATTCCGGCGTCCGCGCACGGCACCAACCCGGCGTCCGCCCACATGGCCGGCATGAAGGTCGTGGTCGTCGCGTGCGACGCGCAAGGCAACGTCGACATCGCCGATCTGAAAGCGAAGGCCGAGCAGCATTCGGCGAACCTCGCGGCGATCATGATCACCTATCCGTCGACGCACGGCGTGTTCGAGCAGAACGTGCGCGAGATCTGCGAGATCGTGCATGCGCACGGCGGCCAGGTGTACGTCGACGGCGCAAACATGAACGCGATGGTCGGCCTGACCGCGCCGGGCCAGTTCGGCGGCGACGTGTCGCACCTGAACCTGCACAAGACGTTCTGCATCCCGCACGGCGGCGGCGGCCCGGGCGTCGGCCCGGTCGCGGTCGGCGCGCACCTCGCGAAGTTCCTGCCGAACCAGCGTTCGACGGGCTACACGCGCGGCGAAGACGGCATCGGCGCGGTATCGGCCGCGCCGTACGGCTCGGCGTCGATCCTGCCGATCTCGTGGATGTACATCGCGATGATGGGCGCGAAGAATCTGACGGCCGCCACGGAAACCGCGATCCTCAACGCGAACTACATCGCCAAGCGCCTCGCGCCGCACTATCCGGTGCTGTATTCGGGCCCGGGCGGGCTGGTCGCGCACGAGTGCATTCTCGATCTGCGTCCGATCAAGGAATCGAGCGGGATCACCGTCGACGACGTCGCGAAGCGCCTGATGGACTACGGCTTCCACGCACCGACGATGAGCTTCCCGGTGCCGGGCACGCTGATGGTCGAGCCGACCGAATCGGAGTCGAAGGAAGAACTCGACCGCTTCATCGACGCGATGATCGCGATCCGCGACGAAATCCGCGCGGTCGAGGAAGGCCGCGCCGATCGCGAGGACAACCCGCTGCGTCACGCGCCGCACACGGCCGCGGTCGTCACCGCGAACGAATGGCCGCACGCGTACTCGCGCGAGCAGGCTGCGTACCCGGTCGCGTCGCTCGGCACGAACAAGTACTGGCCGCCGGTCGGCCGCGCGGACAACGCGTACGGCGACCGCAACCTGTTCTGCGCGTGCGTGCCGATGTCGGAATACGCATAACGCAGCGCCGGTCCGATCGTCCGGCACGCCTTGCCCCGCACGCCGCCGCGCGCAGCGTGCGGGGCGCGCGCCGCAGGCCGATCCGCCTCACATTCGTCCGCCAATCCGGCTAACATCACGCGATCCAGCCAAACGAGGAGTTCCGTATGGTGCGTCCGATGTTTCCGGGCCACGACGCGACGCAGACGCAGCGCCGCATGCGCGCCGGCCGCTTCGTGCCGACGCTCGCCGCGTCGCTGTCGCTTGCCGCTGCCGGCTTCGGCGCGGCCGGCAGCGCGCACGCGGCGATGAATTTCTGCGCGGCGCCTGCCCTGCAGGCGAGCGAGACGACGCATGCCGAACCGGGCGTGCAGGCGCTGATCCGCAGCGTCGACGCGCGCATCGGCGAGCAGCCGCACGCGATGGCGCGCGTGCACACCGAAGGCACGCTGCCGCACGAGGGGATCTACGATCAGAGTGTCGAAGCACTGAAGGACATGGATCTGATGCGCGACGCCGCGCTCGCCTGGCGCGTGACGAATACGCCGCGGTATCTGCAGCTCGTTGACCGGTTCCTGTCCGCGTGGGTTTCGACGTATCAACCGAGTTTCAATCCGATCGACGAGACGCGCTTCGAGAGTCTGATCCTCGCGTACGACATGACCGCGAGCGCGCTGCCGGTGAAGACGCGCAACGCGACGTCGGCGTTCATCGCGAAGCTCGGCGCCGGCTATGTCGCGCAGATCGACGCGCAGAAGCGGCCGCTCACCGGCATCTGGCGCAACAACTGGCAGAGTCATCGGATCAAGCTGATCGCGCTGTCCGCGTTCACGCTCGGCGACCGGAAGATGATGAACGCCGCGCAGCGGCTGTTCGCCGAGCATCTGGCCGACAACATCGGCCCGGACGGCGCGACCTCGGATTTCGGCGAACGCGATGCGCTGCACTATGCGGTCTACGATCTGCAGCCGCTCGTCACGGCCGCGCTGGCCGCGCGCCGCTTCAACCGCAACTGGCTGCGCGAGCGCGGAACGAACGGCGCGACGCTCGCCGCGGCGCTCGACTGGCTCGTACCGTACGCGCTCGGCGAGAAGACGCACGAAGAATTCGTGCATTCGACGGTACCGTTCGATGCGAAGCGTCGCGAGGCCGGCTTGCCGGGCTATACGGGGCAGTGGGACCCGAAAAACGCCACCGAACTGTTTCATCTCGCTGCGCGGCTCGACGGACGCTACGCCCGCGTCGCGCAGCAGCTTTCTCCAACGCCGCCCGCATGGCTCGCCGCGTGCCTGCCGTTGCAGGCGCGCTAGTTTTTTATCGCAAGGCAGGAATTCAAATGGCAGTCAGCGTGTTTGACCTCTTCAAGATCGGCATCGGGCCGTCCAGTTCGCATACGGTCGGACCGATGCGCGCAGCGCTGATGTTCGTCCAGGGCCTCGAGCGCGACGGACTGCTCGACGCGACTGCGCACGTGAAGGTCGAGCTGTACGGTTCGCTCGGCGCGACCGGCAAGGGTCACGGCACCGACCGCGGCGTGATGCTCGGCCTGCTCGGCGACGCGCCCGACACCGTCGATCCGGACACGATCGGCGCACGGCTCGAGCAGGTGCGCACGTCGAAGCAGCTCGCGCTGCTCGGCAAGCACCCGGTGCCGTTCGTGCTGAAGGAGAACATCGCGTTCTACCGGCAGGCGCTGCCCGAACACCCGAACGGGATGAAGCTGCGCGCGTCCGACGCGAACGGCGCGGTGCTCGCCGAGCGCACGTATCTGTCGGTCGGCGGCGGCTTTGTCGTGACGGCCGGTGCACCGAACACGAAGGTGCTGAGCGCGGCCGAACAGATGACGCATCCGTTCCGCACCGGCGCCGAGCTGCTCGCGCTGACCGAGTCGACCGGCAAGTCGATCGCGCAGCTGATGTGGGAAAACGAGCGTGCGTGGCATACCGAGCAGGAGACGCGCGACGGCCTGCTGAAGATCTGGGCCGTGATGCAGTCGTGCGTGTCGCGCGGCTGCGGCATCGGCAACCCGGACGCCGAAGGCAACCTGCCGGGCCCGTTCCAGGTGAAGCGTCGCGCGCCGCAGCTGTACCGCGCGCTGACCGGCAACCCGGAGCGTGCGCTGCAGGATCCGCTGTCGATGGTCGACTGGATCAACCTGTATGCGATCGCGGTGAACGAGGAAAACGCGGCAGGCGGGCGCGTCGTCACCGCGCCGACCAACGGCGCGGCCGGCATCATCCCCGCCGTACTGCATTACTACACGCGCTTCACGCCGGGCGCGAACGAACAGGGCGTGATCGACTTCCTGCTGACGGCCGCCGCGATCGGCATTCTGTACAAGCTCAACGCGTCGATTTCGGGCGCGGAAGTCGGCTGTCAGGGCGAAGTCGGCGTCGCCTGCTCGATGGCGGCCGGCGCGCTCGCGGCGGTGCTCGGCGGCACGCCGCGCCAGGTCGAGAATGCGGCCGAGATCGGCATGGAACACAACCTCGGCCTCACGTGCGACCCGGTCGGCGGGATGGTGCAGATTCCGTGCATCGAGCGCAACGCGATGGCATCGGTGAAGGCCGTCAACGCGGCGCGCATGGCGCTGCGCGGCGACGGCTCGCACTATGTGTCGCTCGACTCGGTGATCAAGACGATGCGCGAAACCGGCGCCGACATGAAGACGAAGTACAAGGAAACGTCGCGCGGCGGGCTGGCCGTGAACATCGTGGAGTGCTGAGCGGCGGCCGTCGCGGCCGCTCGCCCCGACCGCGCGATACGCGCCCGCCTTACATCGGCGGGCCGTCGCACGCCGGCCGCCGTCGCGGCCGTTCGAACCGGCCGGCCGCGGCATCCGCGTGCTAGCCGATCAGCCAGTTCTCCAGCCTCAAGCCCGGATAACTCGCGAAATCACGCTCGTTGTTGGTCACCAGCACGACGTCGAGCGATACGGCGTGCGCGCCGATCAGCTTGTCGAGATGATCCTTCTTGCGTTCGCGCGTCGCCTCTCGAATGGGGCCGTATGCCTGCGCAGCCGCAACGTCGAACGGCGCCACCGGGATATCCTCGATCAGCGCGGCGAGATTGCGGCGTTCGCGGGCAGGATTGGTGCATAGCGTCACGCCGTACTCGAGTTCCGCATAGGTGATCGCCGACATGACGACGTCCCCCGTGTAGCACTGCGCGAAACGCCGCGCGACCTGCTCCGGCTGGTTCTTCATCAGATAGATGCACATGTTGGTGTCGAGCATGTAGCGCGGCATCACCAACCCTCGCGCTCGGCCTGTTCCTGATCGCCGCGCCCCTCGGCCATGAAATCGGGCCCGAATTTCGCGAACTTGCCGAGCACGCCGGTCAGCGGCCGCCGCGCAGGCCGGATGCGAATTTCGTCACCGACACGCTCGATTTCGAGTTCGATATCGCTGCGCTCATAAGCAAGATCCGCAGGAATCCGCACCGCCTGCGAGTTGCCATTCCGGAAGACCCGGGTGGTATGCATGTCATCTCTCCCATTACGGATGTACGATGGATGTACATTAGGTCATTCTTCGTCCAATGTAAATCCATGTGTGTACACGACGCCGCTTGCGCCCTCCCGTGTTCCGACACTTTTCATCGGCCGGCATACCGTAGCCCCGCCAACGAGCGTAATCTGTACGTCCCGCTACCCAGGGAGACGGCAGCCCATGTCGCATTCCAAGGATCTCGAGCAGCCCGCCACCACCGGCGCGCGACTGCTCGTCGATGCGTTGCTCGCCAATCACGTCGAACGCGTGTTCTGCGTGCCGGGCGAGAGCTTTCTCGCCGTACTCGATGCGCTCGCGGACGACACTGCGCGCATCCAGACGGTCGTCTGCCGCCACGAGGCGGCCGCCGCGAACATGGCGGAAGCGGTCGGCAAGCTGACCGGCCGCCCCGGCATCGCGTTCGTCACACGCGGGCCCGGCGCGACGCACGCGTCGATCGGCGTGCATACCGCATTCCAGGATTCGACGCCGATGATCCTGTTCGTCGGCCAGTGCGCGCGCGAGCATCTCGACCGCGAGGCGTTCCAGGAAATCGACTATCGGCGGATGTTCGGCCAGATGGCGAAATGGGTCGCGCAGATCGACGATCCGCGCCGCATCCCTGAATATTTGAGCCACGCCTTTCATGTCGCGACGTCCGGGCGGCCGGGGCCGGTCGTGCTCGCGCTGCCGGAAGACGTGCTGTCCGACGCGTGCGCGCCGCAGCCGCCGGTGCCCGCCGCCAAGCGTGTCGCGGCCGCGCCATCGCCGGCCCAGATCGACGAGCTGCGCGAACGGCTCGCGCGCGCGGAACGCCCGTTCGCGATCGTCGGCGGCAGCGGCTGGACGCCCGAGGCCTGCGCGAACCTGCGCACGTTCGCCGAACGCTGGCAGTTGCCGGTCGGCTGCGCATTCCGGTATCAGGACACGTTCGACAACGCGCATCCGAACTACGCGGGCGACGTCGGGCTCGGCATCAATCCGGCGCTCGCGAAGCGCATCCGCGACGCCGACTTGCTGCTCGTGCTCGGCCCGCGCCTCGGCGAAGCGACGACCGGCGGCTATACGCTGCTCGACATCCCGAAGACGCGGCAGACGCTGATCCACGTGCATCAGGGCGCGGACGAGCTCGGCCGTGTCTATGCGGCCGATCTGCCGATCGTCTCGGGGATGCCGGAGATCGCCGCGCCGCTCGCCGCGCTCGAGCCGCCCGCCGCGCTTCCGTGGGCCGGCACGGCCGCCGACGCGCACCGCGCCTACCGCGAGTGGCATGCGCCGCTGCCGATGCCGGGCGACGTGCAGCTCGGCGACGTGATGGTGCAGCTGCGCGAGCGGCTGCCGCACGATGCGATCGTGACCAACGGCGCGGGCAACTATGCGATCTGGCTGCATCGTCATTTCGCGTACCGCCACTTCCGCTCGCAACTCGCGCCGACGAGCGGCGCGATGGGCTACGGCGTGCCGGCCGCGCTCGCCGCGAAGTCGCTCTATCCGTCGCGCGCGGTGGTCGCGCTGGCCGGCGACGGCTGCTTCATGATGGCCGGCAACGAACTGGCGACCGCGATGCAGTACGGGCTGAACATCGTCGTGATCGTCGTCAACAACGGGCATTTCGGCACGATCCGCATGCATCAGGAGCGCAACTATCCGGGCCGCGTACACGGCACGGGCCTCACGAACCCCGACTTCGCGGCGTACGCGCGCGCGTTCGGTGCGCATGGCGAGACGGTCGTGCGCACGGCAGAATTCGCGCCGGCGCTCGACCGCGCGCTGACCTGCGGGCTGCCCGCGCTGATCGAGATCCGCATTCCGCAGGACGCGAGCACGCCGGCCGCGACGCTCGAACAGATCCGCGAGCAAGGCCGTCGCGCGCGCGGCGCATGATGGTGGCCACGCTCGCCGCGCCGGCCGCCGCCGCGCTGTCGCACGACGCGGCGCTCGCGTTTCCCGGCACGCTGCTCGCGCCCGACCGCACGCTCGTCGCGCCGTACGACCTCGAGCACGGCATGGCGCGCGCGACCGGCTACGTGCCGGCCGCGCCGGCGCTGCAGCTGCTGCATGCCGCGCAGCGCCCGTTCCGGCTCGACTACAGCCACGCGACGCAGGTACACGTGATCAACGGGATGGGCGTCGCGCTCGGCGATTCGGTAATCGGGCTGACCGCGCTCGCCGCGCTGCGCGAAGCGCATCCGGACCTGCGCTTCACGCTGTATCGGCCCGCGCGTGCGCCGCGCTACGTCGAGGCGCTCTATGCGCTCGCGGCCGACGTCGTCGCGCCGACGCGCGCGCTGCCGTGCGCAGCCGACGCGCTACCCGCGCACACACCGTGCATCGACATCGGCAACCACCTGTACTGGCCGGCGTTCGCGCATATGCCGATGATCGACTTCTTCCTCGATGCGCTCGGTGCGGAGCCTGCCGCCGTGCCGGCATCGGCGAAGCGCAACAGCTGGCTCGCGCGACTGCAGCTCCCCGCGCTGCCAGCGGCATGGCGGCGGCCTTACGTCCTGTTCTGCGCGGACGCGAGCACCGCGGTGCGCAGCGTGCCGCCGGCCCGGCGCGCGGTGCTCGTCGACCGGCTCGCGCAGCGCTACGGGCTGCCGGTGGTCGGGTTCGGGCCGGTCGCGCATCCGGCCTACGTCGACGTGAGCGAGGACGCGGCCGGCGACACCGCGCGCTTCATCGCCTGGGTGAAAGGCGCGAGCCTGCTGTTCGCACCGGACACGGCCGCGCTGCACGTCGCGGCCGGCTTCGATGTGCCGAGCGTCGCGTGCTTCACGACGATCGAGCCGGCACTGCGCGTGCGCGACTACCCGCATTGCGTGCCGATCGAACTCGACGTGCCGGCCGAACTGCGCGGGCTGCATCGCAGCGAGCAGCCCGACGACATCGCGGCGATCGATGCGGCCTACGGCGCGCTCGACTGGGATGCGGTGCCGTGGCCGGCTGCCCGGACCGCGGCGCCATAGCGCGCGCGGACAGCGGCCCGATGCGTGCGCAACGCGATCGGCAGCACGCGCGACAACGACGCTGCACGCGATCCGCGCGACGCGGCCTATGCCGCCGATCCACGCGCCCGCGCGCGCATCACCCGGCGGCGAGCGCGTCGCGCTCGCGCAGCGTATCGGACGGCCGCTTGCCGAACAGCCGGCGGTAATCGGTCGCGAACTGGCTCAGATGCCAGAATCCCCACGCTTCCGCGACATCCTGCACCGAGCCTGCCGCACGGCCGCACAGATCGCGCCGCACGCCGTTCAGCCGCAGCGCGCGCAGATACGAAGCGGGCGCCATGCCGAGCACGTCCTGGAAGCAGTACTGCAGCGTGCGGCGGCTCACGTGGAGCTGCTCGCACAGTTCCGGCACGCCGACCGGCCGCGTGCGATGCGCCAGCACGTAGTCGCGCGCCTGCTCGACGATCCAGCGCCGCGTCGAGGGCGCTGCGCCGCTGCCGTCGTCGGCCGGCTGCGCGCAGGCGTCGAACAGCGCGGCCAGCACCTCGGCCTGCAGCGCATCGCGCTGTGCGCCGGGCAACGGGCCGCCGCCGACCGCCGCGCCGTCGAGCCGGCGGCCGAGCAGCGCGCACAGGCGCGCGAGCCGCGCGTCGCCGATCCGGATCACGCGCTGCGCGAACAGCCGCTCGTCGAGCGCGCGATGTTCGACCTGCTCCGCATAGCGGCGCAGCACCTCGCCGCGCACGACGACGCCGTAGATCGAGAACTGCGCGGGCGTCAGCAATTCGAATTCGACGTTGCCGGGCCGGAACGCGAGGGCGCCGGGGCCGATCCGGCACGCGTCGACGCGCGCGGTGCCGTCGCCGGCGAGCGGAATGCCGAACCAGTACGCGTCGCCGCGCACTTCGCACGCCTGGCGCAGCACATGGCTCGTCGATTCGCGAAACAGTTTCATCGTGTCGAGCGGCAGCTCGGTCAGCGTGCCGACGAAGCGGCCCGCCGCGAGCTGGTCGTAGGTCTGTCGCCAGCCGATCAGGTTGCGCGCCTGCTCGTCAGCGTCGTGCGCGACGCTGACGACCGCCTGCCCGGCCGACGCATCGTCGCCGTGCGCGCTGCGCTGCGTGTCTTCGGCCGTCGGTTCGTCGTGACGTGCCTGTCGTGCATCCATCGTGCTCTCCTTCACCTGCCGGAACCGCGTCGGTCACGCAAGTCCCGTGCCGAACCGCGCGCGAGGCGGCCACGCCCGAGATTCAACGCTGCGCGGGGCGTACGCCCCGCCCGGCGCGCGCGCCGCGCGCACCGCCACGGTGCGTACGTGCATCGCGGCACGTTCACCGGCTAGCGGCCGGCGGCCGGCTGCAGCCGCACGACGCGCGTGCTGCAGTTGCCGTACGCCTGCGCGACGGCGAGTTCGACGATCGGGCTGCCCGCCGGCCAGGGCGCGGCGTCCGCGTCGGACAGATCGGTGCGCAGCGTCGCGCGACCGTTGATCCGGTAGCGGATCGCGCGCACGAAATCGACGAACAGCAGCCCGATCCCGCTGCCGTCGCATCGCGCCGCATCGATCCGGCATGCGTCGCACCGGGCGGGCAGCGCGAACCGCAGCGTCTTCGTATCGATCACGCGAACGACGGGCAGCAGCTCGCCGTTCGGATCGCGGCCGCCCTGCACGATGTCGCAGACGAGCGGCGCGCCGCCGCCGCTGCTCGTGCCGACGAACATGAACGGCTGCGTCTCGACGAACTGCCGCACGCCGATGCTGAGCCGCGTCGTCACGACGTCGCTCATCCGTTCGGCTTCGTCGGCGACGCCGAACCGGCGATGCGCGTCGAGCTCGCCTGCATGAAATACCGGATGTCGCGAACGGGGCGTGTCTGTCATGTCGGATGGAACCGCCGCGCGCAGGCGGCGGACGAGGTCGTGGCCGGCGCGGGCTGCAACGCGATGCGCTGCGGCCTGCGCCGGATTTCCGGAAAGGCGGCGCGATCACGAGACGGACGGGCGCGCCGCCGGCTGCCCGGCGTGCGCCCGTGCGTCCGCGCCCGCGTGGCGGCGATCAGAAGAAGCCGAGCGCTTCCGCCTGATAGCTGACCAGCAGGCACTTCGTCTGCTGATAGTTCGACAGCGCCATCTTGTGCGTCTCGCGGCCGATCCCCGACTGCTTGTAGCCGCCGAACGCCGCGTGCGCCGGGTACAGGTGATAGCAGTTCGTCCAGACGCGGCCCGCCTCGATCTCGCGGCCCATGCGGTACGCGCGCGTGCCGTTGCGCGTCCACACGCCGGCGCCGAGCCCGTAGAACGTGTCGTTCGCGAGTTCGATCGCTTCCTGCTCGTCCTTGAACGTCATCACCGACGCGACCGGCCCGAAGATCTCCTCCTGGAACACGCGCATCTTGTTGTTGCCGAGCAGCATCGTCGGCTTCACGTAGTAGCCGGTGTTCAGTTCGGCGGCCGGCGCCGTGCGTTCGCCGCCCGTCAGGCATTGCGCGCCTTCGCCGCGGCCGATATCGATATACGAGAGGATCTTGTCGAGCTGCTGCTGCGACGCCTGCGCGCCGATCATCGTCTGCATGTCGAGCGGATGGCCGGCCTTGATGCGCTCGACGCGCGCGACGGCCTTCTCGATGAAGCGGTCGTAGATCGATTCCTGGATCAGGATCCGCGACGGACACGTACAGACCTCGCCCTGGTTCAGCGCGAACATCGCGAGCCCTTCGAGCGCCTTGTCGAGGAACGCGTCGTCCTGGTCGAGCACGTCGGCGAAGAACACGTTCGGGCTCTTGCCGCCCAGCTCGACCGTCGACGGGATCAGGCTGTCGGCCGCCGCGTGCAGGATGTGCTTGCCGACCGGCGTCGAGCCCGTGAACGCGATCTTCGCGATCCGCTTGCTCGTTGCGAGCGCTTCGCCCGCTTCCTTGCCGAAGCCGTTCACGATGTTGACCGCGCCCGGCGGGAACAGATCGCCGATCAGCTCCATCAGCACGAGCACCGACGCGGGCGTCTGCTCGGCCGGCTTCATCACGACGCAGCAGCCGGCCGCGAGCGCCGGCGCGAGCTTCCATGCGGCCATCAGCAACGGGAAGTTCCACGGAATGATCTGGCCGACGACACCGGCCGGCTCGTGGAAGTGATACGCGACCGTGTTGTCGTCGATCTCGGAGATCCCGCCTTCCTGCGCGCGGATGCAACCCGCGAAATAGCGGAAGTGGTCGATCGCGAGCGGCAGGTCGGCCGCCATCGTCTCGCGCAGCGGCTTGCCGTTGTCGATCGTTTCCGCGACGGCGAGCAGCTTCAGGTTCTTTTCCATGCGGTCGGCGGCCGCGAGCAGCAGGTTCGCGCGCTCGGCCACGGACGTCTTGCCCCACTTGCGGCGCGCGGCGTGCGCGGCGTCGAGCGCGAGCTCGATGTCGTCGGCGCCCGAACGCGGCACGCGGCAGAACGGCTGGCCGTTGATCGGCGACACGTTCTCGAAATACTCGCCCTTCACGGGCGGAACCCACTTGCCGCCGATGTAGTTGTCGTACTGCTGACGATACGGATATTCGACGTCGAGGCCCAGTTGCTTCAGGTCAAACGGGTTCATACATGTCTCCTGTTCATCGTGCTTGTGAGTGCAGCGCCGGTTGGATTGCGCGTCGACGTTTACGCAACATGCATGCCATCCGATCGCGGCGTCGCGCCGGCACGTAGCGCAATGCGGCGCGCGGCGCGCCGACGCGCATGCGCTACGCGACTGTGTCGAAACTGAACACCGCGGCTGCGCAGCACGGGCGCGCGGTGTTCGGAATTTTCACAACGCGCGCCTGCGTGCCGGCCGCGATCGCGTGGCATGCGGCTTGCGTATGCATCGCGCATCGTCCTTCGCCGGCCGCCGCGCCGATTCGTTCCATGCATGCACCCGCCCCGCTGACCGACGACGCGATCGCGTTCATCCACGAACAGGCGTTCCTGATCGTCGCGACCTCCGACGACGCCGGCAACAGCGACTGCTCGTATCGCGGCCGGCAGCCGCGCGCGGACGGCACGCCCACGCCGCTCGTTGCGATCGTCGACGCACGCACGCTCGTGCTGCCCGACTTCGCGGGCAACAACCTGTTCAATACGATCGGAAATTTGCTGGTGAACCCCGCGATCGCGCTGCTGTTCGTCGATTTCGTCCGGCAGACGACGTGGCTCGTGCAGGGACGCGCGACGATCGACGAAGACGCGGGACGCTTCGCCGCGCTGTGGCCGGATGCGCGGCGCTATGTGATCGTCGACGTCGGGTGCGCGCAGCCGCGCACCGACGCGACGCTGCCGCCGCTCGTACTCGCGTGACGCGCCGCGGGCGCGGCGCCGCGTAACGGGCCGCGCCGCTCAGCGGCCGTTCGTGTCCGCGCACGCCGGCCGTCGCGCGCGGCGGTCCCGCGGCAGGCTCGCGCGCGTGTCGGCGTGCGTGCCGTCGGCGGTCTGCCGCGCGCCGAGAAACGCGAACACGATCGCCGCGCACAGCACGGTGACGATCGCGAGCGCGATCAGCAGGCGATCGAACGCATGCGTGTAGCTCGCGAGCAGCACCCCGCGGTCGACGCCCGGCAGCGCGGCCGCCGCGCCGGCGAGATCGCCGGTCGCGAGCCGCGCGGCGGCGTGCAGCACGGCGTCGGACGGCGCGCCGGGCGCGGCGCGTTGCAGCCCCGCATGCGCGAGCGCCGCGAGCAGCGCGCCGACGATCGCGAGCGCGATACCCTCGCCGGCCACGCGCGTCGTGCTGAAAATGCCGGTCGCCATCCCCGCGCGCTCCTTCGGCACGACGCTCACCGAGAGCCCGTCCATCAGCCCCCACGGCATCCCGGCCCCGACGCCGATCGCGACCATCGGCGCGATCGCGGCCGGGCCCGCGCCGCCGCGCAGCGCAACGTCGAGCCACACGAGGCCGGCCGCCGCGACGAGCAGCCCGAGCCCCGAGACGATGCCGGCCGGCCACCAGCGCGTGAGCGTCGCGGCCGCGATCGGCACGACGAGCATCGGCGCGGAGATCGCGAGCATCAGCCAGCCCGCGTCGATCTCGCTGAAGCCGTCGATCCCGATGAAGCGCAGCGGCAGCACGACGAGCAGCACGATGTAGCAGCAGCACGTCGAGATCGGCAGTACCTGTACGCCGACGAAACGCGGAATCCGGAACAGCGACAGATCGAGCATCGGCCGCGCGACGCGCGTCTCGATCGCGACGAACGCCGCCGCGCCGAGCGCCGCACCGGCCAACAGCGCGACGACGAGCGGCGCCGTCCACCCGCGTGCAGGCGCCTCGATCACGCCGAACGTGAACAGCGTCAGCGCGGCCGTGAACGCGACCGTGCCCGGCCAGTCGAGCCCCGTCGCGTGCGGGTCGCGCGACTCCTGCATGCGCGGCAGCCCGAACGCGAGCGACAGCGCGCCGGCCAGCGCGCCCGTGACGAAGATCGCGCGCCAGCCGTAGTGTTCGATCAGCCAGCCGGCCATCACCGGTCCGAACGCGAGCCCGATCCCGAAGGTCGTGCCGAGCAGGCTGAACGCACGCGTGCGTTCGGCGCCGTCGAACGTCTGCGCGAGCGCGGCCGTGCCGCCGGCCAGCGCGGCCGCCGCCGCGAGCCCTTGCGCCGCGCGCAGCAGGTCGACGGCGAGCATCGACGGCGCGAACGCGAGCGCGACCGACATCAGCGTGAAGCCGCCGACGCCGGCCGCGAACACGCGCTTACGGCCGAACTGGTCGGCCAGCGCGCCGGCCGCCATCAGGAAACTGCCGAACGCGAGCATGAACGCGTTCGTGATCCAGTTCATCGCGACCGCGCTGCCGTGCAGGTCGCGGCCGATCGCCGGCGTCGCGACGGCGCCGCCGGAAAACGACAGCGGCAGCGCGACGGCGGCCGCGCAGACGGCGAACAGCACGAGCGCGCGCCGACGCGGCGATACCGCGGAAAACGGTTGATCCATCATCGCTCCTCGAAAAGCCGGCGCATCGGCGCCGCAACGCGACACAAGATAAATCCGATCCAATCCGCGAAAAACCACGCGAAGCTCCGCATATAACGGACTAGAATTCCGCAATCTGTCTCGCACACCGGAGCGCGTTTCGTCGATGGACAACCTGAACGGCATCGTCGCCTTCGTGCGCGCCGCCGACGCGCTGAGCTTCGTCGCGGCCGGCCGTACGCTCGGCATCTCGGCGTCGGCGGTCGGCAAGACGATCGCGCGGCTCGAGCAGTCGCTCGGCGTACGGCTGTTCAACCGCACCACGCGCCGCATCACGCTGACCGACGAAGGGCGGCATTTCTACGAGCGCTGTCAGCGCATCCTCGAGGATCTTCGCGACGCGGAGGCGACCGTGACGGCATCCGCGCAGCGCCCGCGCGGCAAGCTGCGCGTGAGCCTGCCGGTGATCGGCTATCGGTTCCTGCTACCGGTGCTGCCGGAATTCAGGCAGCGCTATCCGGACGTCGAGCTCGATCTCGATTTCAACGACCGGATGGTCGACGTCGTCGAAGGCGGGTTCGATGCGGTGATCCGTAGCGGGCCGCTATCCGATTCGAGCCTGATGTCGCGGCGGCTCGGCCCGTTCGCGTTCGTGCTGTGCGCGACGCCCGCGTATCTCGCGCGGGCCGGCACGCCGCACGCACCGTGCGACCTCGAAGCGCACGACTGCGTGCGCTACTGCTTCCCGACCACGGGCAAGCTGCAGGACTGGGCGCTCGCCGCGGACGACGGCACGCCGCTGAAGCTGCGCACCGCAATGACGTGCAACAACATGGAAGCGCTGCGCGGCGCGGTGCTCGCGGGGCTCGGCATCGGCTACATGCCGGACTTCCTCGCGCGCGGCGCGCTCGAGCGCGGCGCACTCGTCACCGTGCTCGACGACTACCGGATCGCGCCGGGCCAGTTCTCGATCGTGTGGCCGTCGAGCCGGCAGCTGTCGCCGAAGCTGCGCGTGTTCGTCGACTTTCTGTGCGAGCGGCTGTTCAAGTAGCCGGATCGCAGGCCGCGCCGACGCGCGCCCGCTGCGCGGCAGGCAGCAGCGCGTCGCTGTCGTCCTTGAGCCCGACGCCCGTCAGCCCGAGCCGGCGCGCGTGCGTGACGAGGTAGTGCAGCTTGTGCGCGGCCGCGTCGTACGACAGCCCTTCGGGCCGCACGTTGGAGATGCAGTTGCGCTGCGCGTCGTGGCAGCCGACCTGCGGCGCCCACGTCAGATACACGCCGAGACTGTCCGGCGAACTAAGGCCCGGCCGCTCGCCGATCAGCACCGCGACCAGTTTCGCGCGCAGCAGCTCGCCGATTTCGTCGCCGAGCGCGACGCGCGCCTGCGTCGCGACGATCACGGGCCCGGTCTGCCAGCCGTCCGCCTCGAGCCGCGGGCGCACCGCGCGCAGCAGCGGCACCGCCTGCTTCGCGGCCGCAAACGCCGACAGCCCGTCGCCGACGACGAACACGATATCGGGCGCATCGTCGAGCGCGGCGCCGTAGCCGGCGAGCAGCGCGCGGCCGTCGTCGGACAGCTTGCGGCCGAGATCGGGCCGGCGCAGGTAATGCTGACGATCGGGTGCCGCGCTTTGTACGCCGAGCGTCGCGAAACCGGCGGCATCGAGCTCGCGCCGCAGTGCATCGGCGTCGAGCGGCTGATGCACGGCGTCGCGCGCCTGCGCATGCGACAGGTTGAACGCGAGCAGCGGCGCGGTCGGCAGGCTGCTGCCCGCACGACCGAGCGCGATCCGCGCATTCGTGAACGACTTCAGCTCGCTCCACGGATTCTTTTCGACGGCATCGCTCATGCGGACAGCCCCATCCAGTCGTTCGCGCCCGCGAGCAGCGGCGCGCGCGACGTCGCCGTGCGCAGCACGCCGTGCGCATCGGCGATCTCCATCGTCTCCAGCCACTCCTCGAATTCGGGCGCGCGGCGCAAGCCCAGCACCTCGCGCACGTACAGCTGATCGTGAAACGACGTGCTCTGATAGTTGAGCATCACGTCGTCCGCGCCGGGAATCCCCATGATGAAGTTGATGCCGGCCGCGCCGAGCAGCGTCAGCAGGTTGTCCATGTCGTCCTGATCGGCTTCGGCGTGGTTCGTATAGCAGATGTCGCAGCCCATCGGCACGCCGAGCAGCTTGCCGCAGAAGTGGTCCTCGAGCCCAGCGCGGATGATCTGCTTGCCGTCGTACAGGTATTCGGGCCCGATGAACCCGACGACCGTGTTGACGAGGAACGGCTCGAACTTGCGCGCGACCGCGTACGCGCGCACTTCGCAGGTCTGCTGGTCGACGCCGTGATGGGCGTTCGCCGACAGCGCGCTGCCCTGCCCGGTCTCGAAATACATCAGGTTGTCGCCGACCGTGCCGCGCTTGAGCGACAACGCCGCTTCTCGCGCCTCGGCAAGCAGCGCGAGCGAGATCCCGAAGCTCGCATTGGCCTGTTCGGTGCCCGCGATCGACTGGAACACAAGATCGACCGGAGCGCCCTTCTCGATCGCCGCGATCGTGTTCGTCACGTGCGTGAGCACGCACGATTGCGTCGGCACGCGGTAGCGCTCGCGAAACCCGTCGATCATCGCGAGCAGCTTCACGATCGCCGCGAGGCTGTCGGTCGCCGGATTGATGCCGATCATCGCGTCGCCGCAGCCGTACATCAGCCCGTCGAGCATCGACGCGGCGATCCCCTTCACGTCGTCCGTCGGATGATTCGGCTGCAGCCGCACCGACATGCGGCCCGGCAGCCCGACCGTGTTGCGAAAGCGCGTGACGACGCGGCGCTTGCGCGCGGCCGCGATCAGATCCTGGTTGCGCATCAGCTTCGACACCGCCGCGACCATCTCGGGCGTGAGGCCCGGCGCGATCCGCTCGAGTGCCGCGCCGTCGGCGGCGGGCGAAAGTAGCCAATTGCGGAAATCGCCGACCGTCAGGTGCGCGATCTCCGCGAACGCGCCCGCATCGTGATCGTCGACGATCAGCCGAGTGACTTCGTCGGCCTCGTACGGAATCACGGCTTCGTTGAGAAACGCGCGCAGCGGCACGCCGGCAAGCGCGATCTTCGCGGCGACGCGCTCCTCCTCGCTCGCCGCCGCGACGCCCGCGAGCTGATCGCCCGAACGCAGCGGGCTTGCCTTGGCGAGCAGCGTCTTCAGGTCCGCGAAGCGGTAGGTGCGCGAACCGATCGTCTCCGTATAGGACATCGTGCGTGTCTCCTTGCAAAAACCGGCGGCGCGCCCGCTGCGGCCGGGCGCGCCGATGCCGTCAGAAACGGCCGTTCGGCTTCGTCATGCTCAATCCTCCAGCAGTGCGTCGGCCGGTGCGTTCGCGGCGCGCTGCGCGCGCGTCGCGAGGAAGTACGCGTAGCCGAGCGCGAGGAACACGACGAACACCAGCGCGACGAGGCCGTTGAAGTACACCATCGTACCGAGACAGACGAGCGCCGCGACGATCGCGAACGCCGGGAACAGCGGATACAGCGGCGCACGGAACGGCCGCGCGAGGTTCGGCTGCGAACGGCGCAGCTTGAACAGCGCGGCCATGCTGACGATATACATCACGATCGCACCGAACACCGACATCGTCACGATATTCGCGGTCAGCGTCTGACCGCCGAACTGGATCAGCTCGTCGCTGTAGATCGCCGCGATGCCGACCACGCCGCCGGCGAGGATCGCGCGATACGGCGTCCGGAAGCGCGGGTGCACCTTCGCGAGCCATTCCGGCAGGTAGCCCTCGCGAGCGAGCGCGAAGATCTGGCGCGAATAGCCGAGGATGATTCCGTGGAACGATGCGACGAGCCCGAACAGCCCAAGCCAGACGAGCATGTGCATCCAGCCGCTGTTCGCGCCGACGATGTACTTCATCGCCTGCGGCAGCGGGTCGTTGATGTTCGCGAGCTTGGTCCAGTCGCCCGCGCCGCCCGCGAACACCATCACGCCGATCGCGAGCGCGACGAGCGTGAGGATGCCCGCGACGTACGCGACCGGAATCGAGCGCTTCGGATTCTTCGCTTCCTCGGCCGCCATCGCGACGCCTTCGATCGCGAGAAAGAACCAGATCGCGAACGGGATCGCCGCGAACATCCCGTGGAATGCGCCGACGCTGAAATGGTCGGCGCCGGCCCAGCCGCCCTTCGTGAAATTGCTCCACGCGAAGCCCGGCGACACGACGCCCATGAACACGAGCAATTCGAAGATCGCGAGCAGCGTGACGACCAGTTCGAACGTCGCGGCGATCTGTACGCCGACGATGTTCAGCGCCATGAACACGAGATAGGCGCCCATCGCCGCGTGTTTCGGTTCGAGCCCCGGAAACTGCACGTGCAGATACGCGCCGATCGCGAGCGCGATCGCGGGCGGCGCGAACACGAACTCGACGAGCGTCGCGGCGCCGGCCAGATAGCCGCCGGTCGGGCCGAACGCGCGGCGCGCGTACGCGAACGGGCCGCCCGCATGCGGAATCGACGTCGTCAGTTCGGTGAAGCTGAAGATGAAGGTCGTATACATCGCCGCGACGAACAGCGCGGTGATCACGAAACCCAGCGTGCCGGCGCTGGCCCAGCCGTAGCTCCAGCCGAAGTATTCGCCGGAGATCACGAGGCCGACCGCGATGCCCCACAGTTGCCAGGTGCCGAGCGTCTGCTGCAGCGCGGGCTGGCCTTTCGACTCTGCTTTCATCGGACTCTCCTCAAAAGCGCGAGGCGTGCGGCCCGCGCGACTGAGAATCGATGCTAGAGAGTCATTATTCGACGTGTTATCGAAATTCGGCAAAGACGGCAGCCGACGTTTCGCTGACGGAAACGCCGGCCGCACCGCCCGACTGGTCGCCCGACCGACCGCGCGCGACCGCGCGGCAGCGCGCGACCGACGTGCTTACTGACCGCCGCCGCGCTGGTTGAACCAGCGATCGAGCAGCTTGCCGGCCGCCTCGCGGCCGCCGAGGCCGAACGACAGCGCGACCGCCACCGCGATCGCGCCGAGCACGAGGCCGAACGCGAGCTGCACGATCTCGTTCGCGATCCCCATCGCGCGCAGCCCCATCGCGAACACGAGGCCGAGAATCGCGAACTGCGCGATGCGCGCGAACAGCACGCTGTGCTCGCGGTCGGCCTGCTCGATCACGCGGCGCGCGAGGCCCGCGAGCCACACGCCGATCACGAGGATCACGCCGCCCGTCAGCACGTGGCCGCCGAATTCGATGAACAGCGTGACGACGTCGCGCACCTGCGTGAAGCCGAGCCGGTTCGCCGCTTCGACCGCGGCGAACAGCATCGCGAAGAACACGATCAGCCGCGCGACCAGCACCGACGGCTGCAGCATGCCGCTGAACACGCGCTCGACGCCGAGCACGGCCGGCAGCCCGTCCGCGCCGGCCGCCTCGAGCAGCCGCTGCGCGAGCGCCGCGACGAAGCGCGCGAAATAGAACGTGACGAGCACGATCACGATCGCCGCGACGATGTCCGGCACGGCGCTCAGGAACTCGTTCAGCATGTTCGTCGCGGGCACCGAGATCGCGTCGATCTTCAGCGCGTCGAGCGCCGAGATCAGCGTCGGCACGAACACGAATACATAGACGATCGTGCCGACGAGGCTCGACACGCGTACGGGCGTCGGGCTGTCGAGGCGCTGCGTGAGACGGTCGGCGCCGGCCGCGACGAGCAGGTTCGTCACGAGGCCGCGCAGCACGCGCGCGACGATCCAGCCGACCACGCCGATCACCGCGGCCGCGAACAGGTTCGGCACGATCGCGAGCAGCCGGTCGATCATCCCCTGGACCGGCGACAGCAGCCCCGACAGCGCGAACGCCGACAGGATCGCCGGCAGGAACATCAGGATCACGAGCCAGAACAGCACGTCGCCGAGATAGCCGCTCATCGGCTGCATGCCGGCGCTGCCGGACAGCTTGTCGTCGACCTTGCTCGCCTTCAGCGCGCGATTCGCGACGCTACGCAGCAGCGACGCGATGAGCCACGCGACGAGCGTGAGCGCCGCGCCGCCGATCAGGTTCGGCAGATAGTCGACGATGTGCGTGACGAGCAGCGAGAACGGGTTGGACACCGCGTACAGATTGAGCACGTTGAAGATGCCCACCGCGGTGACGAGCAGCACGAGCCAGAACAGCCCGCCGGCGACGATGCGCTCGACGCAGGCGCCCTGCCCGGTGCTTTCGGTGATTCGCTGATCGACCTTCAGCGCACCGAGCAGGCGCAGCGCGCCGGCCCGCACGATCACCGCGATCAGCCAGCCGATCACCAGAATGCCGATCGCACCGGCGATCTTCGGCAGATATCCGCCTAACGTGGTCTGCAGCGACGTAATGAAGCTGGAAGCATCCATTTCTTGTTCTCCCGAAAACGTGCGTTGTGATTGGACTTCGACACACTCCCTGCGGACTCCGACAAGATGCGCTTTCCCGCTCAAGCAACTTACTCGAGAAAAATGACGGCTTCACCCGATTTCACCGTCTTTAACTTTAATCATAGATCGGTGGGGACGTGACCCTTTTCGCCGGAATATAAAAAGGGGCGGAATATCGGCGGCGACTACGCGTTGGCATGCGCGCGGCGATGGTGCGTCGTGCTACCGTGGCGCGCGGATACAGGCGTACAGACGAGCGCGCGCGGTGCGCATCGCGATGAAAAGGAGTACAGCGGATGTTCAAGCACGAAGTCGAAATCCGTCGGCTGCCGGCGCAGCACGGTTATGCGGTCGCGCATGTCGGCGCGTACATGAAGGTCGGCGACGCGTTCGCGCAGATCGGCGCGTGGGCCGCACGTCGGGGGCTCATCGGCCGCGGCGCGAAGATGGCCGGGATCTACTACGACGATCCCGATACGGTTCCGGAGGCGCAGCTGCGCGCGCATGCGTGCATCGTGCCGCCCGACGACGCGCCGGCCGTCGAACCCGATGCGCCCGTGGAGCGCGTGACGATCGCGGGCGGCGATTATGCCGTGCTGCTGCATACGGGGCCGTATGCGGAGCTGAAGGCGGCGTATCAATGGCTATACGGCGAGGGGCTGCAGCAAGCGGGTCGCACGCCGGCCGCCGCGCCGCCGTTCGAGCTGTATCTGAATACGCCGCTCGATACGGCGCCGGCGGATCTGCTGACGGAGATTCACGTGTCGGTGCGTTGAGGCGGCCGGGCCGGCGCCTCGGCGTCAGCCCGCATGCGCGCGCGTACCGCATGCGGGGCAAAAGCGCGCATCGGCCGGCAGCATGGCCTGACAGCGCACGCAGGCGCGACCGCGCTGCACGCTGCCGCAGCGGATGCAGTAGCGCGCGCCGGCCGCATTGGGCGCCCCGCACGTCGCGCAGATGACGTCGCGCGGCGGCGCGTGCGTATCCGCGCGATGCGCGGGCGCGCGGCCCCAGCCGTGATGTTCGCCCGGGGCGCCATGGCCGTCATGGCCGCCGTGCCCGCCGCGCCGATCGCGGCCGTGATGGCCACCATCGGCGTAGGTAGCGCGATGGCCGTCACCGTGCCCGCGCAGCAGTCGTTTGAGCCAGTCCATCGTCGCCGCCGCGCTCAGCGTGCGGCCGGCGCGCCGCCGAACGCGCGTGCGTTCGACAACAGCCGCAGCCCGTTGCCGACGACGATCAGGCTCGCGCCCGCATCGGCGAACACGGCCATCCACATCGTGCCGAGCCCCGCGACCGTCAGCCCGAGAAACACGAGCTTCACGCCGAGCGCGAAGCCGATGTTCTGCACGAGCACGCGGTGCGTCGCGCGCGACAACCGGACGAACGCGGGAATCTTGCGCAGGTCGTCGTCCATCAGCGCGACGTCGGCCGTCTCGATCGCGGTGTCGGTGCCCATCGCGCCCATCGCGAAGCCGATATCGGCGCGTGCGAGCGCCGGCGCGTCGTTGATCCCGTCGCCGACCATCCCGACCGCCCCCGCGCCGCCGCGCGCGAGCTCGTCGACGGCCGCGAGCTTGTCCTCCGGCAACTGGTTGCCGCGTGCGTCGTCGATGCCGGCCTGCGCGGCGATCGCCCGCGCGGTATGCGGGTTGTCGCCCGTCAGCATCGCGGTGCGGATGCCGAGCGCGTGCAGATCGGCAATCGCTGCGCGGCTCGTGTCCTTGATCGTATCGGCTACAGCGAAGATCGCGAGCACGCGCGCATCGTCGATCAGCATCACGACGCTCTTGCCCTGCCGCTCGAGCGCATCGAGCTTCGCCTCGAGTGCCGGCGAGCAGCGCTCGAGCTCCTCGACGAGCCGATGATTGCCGAGCCAGTAGCGCACGCCGTCGATCGTGCCCCGCACGCCGCGACCGAGCAGCGCTTCGAAATCCTGCACGTCGGCGAACGCCGGCGCGTTCGCGTCGCGCGCGGCTGCCGCGATTGCCTGCGACACCGGATGGTCCGATCGCGCGGCGAGGCTCGCGGCGAGGTGCCGCGCGCGCGTGAAATCGATGTCGGCCGCGTGCGCGTCGACATCGGTCTGCACCGGCTTGCCATGCGTGATCGTGCCGGTCTTGTCGAGCGCGAGCCATGCAAGCTTGCGCCCTTCTTCCAGATAGACGCCGCCCTTGACCAGGATCCCGCGCCGCGCGGCGGCCGCGAGCCCCGACACGATCGTCACCGGCGTCGAGATCACGAGCGCGCACGGACAGGCGATCACGAGCAGCACGAGCGCGCGATAGATCCAGTCGTGCCATGCCCCGCCGACGACGAGCGGCGGCGCGACGGCGACGAGCAGCGCGACCGCGAACACGATCGGCGTATAGATGCGCGCGAAGCGGTCGACGAAGCGCTGCGTCGGCGCCTTCGCGCCCTGCGCTTCCTCGACCGCGTGAATAATGCGCGCGAGCGTCGAGTTCGACGCCAGCGCGGTCACGCGATAGTCGAACGAGCCCGACTCGTTGATCGTGCCGGCGTACACCGCGTCGCCGGCCGCCTTCTCGACCGGCAGACTCTCCCCGGTGATCGGCGCCTGGTTCACCGTCGAGCGTCCGGACACCACTTCGCCGTCCAGCCCGATCCGCTCGCCGGGCTTCACGCGCACGATCGCGCCGAGCACGACGCGCGCGGCATCGATCGTGCGCCACGTGCCGTCCGCGTCCTGCACGGTCGCGGTATCCGGCGCGAGCCGCATCAGCCCCTGGATCGCGTTGCGCGCGCGGTCGAGCGACTTCGCCTCGATCAGTTCGGCGATCGTGAACAGCACCATCACCATCGCCGCCTCCGGCCACTGGCCGATCGCCATCGCGCCCGTCACCGCGATGCTCATCAGCGCGTTGATGTTCAGGTTGCCGTTGCGCAGCGCGATCCAGCCCTTGCGGTAGGTCGTGAGCCCGCAGCTCAGCACCGCCGCGATCGCGAGCAGCGCAGACAGCCACGCGGGCAGGCCGGCCCAGCTCGCCGCCTCGGACGCGATCGCGGCCGCGCCGGCCAGCGCGAGCGGCCACCACGGTTTCGCGGGCGCTTCGGCGGGCGCCGCCGAGGCCGGCGTGCCGGCCGATGCGGCCTCGGGCGTCATTCCGAGCGTGCGGATCGCGCGCTCGATCGCGGGCTGCGCGCCCGGCACGTGTTCGACCGTCAGCATCCGCTGCATCAGGTTGAATTCGAGCGCGGACACCTCGTCCATTCCGCCGAGCTTCTTGCGGATCAGCGTTTCCTCGGTCGGACAGTCCATCTGCATGATGCGGAACGCGGAGCGCACGTTGCCGGCTGCGGTCGCCTCGGCGGCCGGCAGCGGCGCGAGCGTCGAAACGGCCGGCGCGCAGCAGCTGTCCTCGTGGTCGTGGTCGTGGCCGTGCTGGTGCTCGTGGCTGTGGCCATGCGGATGAGCGTGGCGGTGCTCGTGCCCCGCCTCGTCATCCCCGTGCCCGTGCGCGGCGTGATGTTCGTGCTTGCGGTGCGCGTCCGTACCGACGGCCGGCGCGGCGCCATGATCGCGACTGCTCGCGTGCGACGACGCGCCGCACGACGCTGCGTCGCCGTGCGCGCGGCACGCCGCGTCGGCCGTGCGTTGCGCGGGCGCGCTGCGGGCCGGGCCGGTGCAGCACGCGCCGCTGCCCTCCGTGTCGTCGCGCGGCTCGCGCAGACGCTGGGCGTCGCTCATGACGTTCTCCTTTCGATGACTTGACGGTGTAGAGTTAACACCCTGTAGCCACTACAAGGTCAACCGTTGACCGGGAGAGCGACATGAAGATCGGCGAACTGGCCAAAGCGGCCCGCTGCACGCCGGAGACGATCCGCTTCTACGAGAAAGAGGGTCTGATGCCAGATGCGCAGCGTACCGACTCGAACTATCGCAACTACACCGATGTACACCTCGAGCGGCTGCGCTTCATCCGCAACTGCCGCGCGCTCGACATGGCGCACGACGAAATCCGCGCGCTCCTGCGCCTCACCGACACGCCGGGCGACCGCTGCGATTCAATCAATGCGCTGCTCGACGAACACATCGGACACGTCGACGCGCGCCTCGCGGAGCTCACGCATCTGCGCGATCAGCTCACCGAACTGCGGCGGCAATGCGTCGGCGAGCATTCGGTGGAAGACTGCGGGATCGTGCATGGGCTCGCGACGATGGAAACCGTCGCGCCGGCGGCGAAGCGCACGCATCTCGGCTGAAACCCTTGTCAAACCAGATAGTCGATCTGATACTAGTCATAATTTGACTAGATATATCGAGACTATTCATGCCCGCTGCCCGCCCGTCCCCGCTCGCGCTCGCCGTGCTGGCGATGCTGACCGAAGCACCGATGCATCCGTACGGGATGCTCCAGCAACTGAAGGCGCGTGGCTACGACGAAGTCGTCAACGTGCGACAGCGCACGAGTCTCTATCAGACGATCGAGCGGCTGCTGCGCGACGGGCTCATCGTCGTGCATGACACCGAGCGAGACGGGGCGTTTCCGGAGCGCACGCTGTACACGCTGACCGAAGCCGGGCACACGGCCGGGCAGGCGTGGCTGTACGCGCTGCTCGCGGAGCCGGTGCGCGAATTTCCGGCGTTCGGCGCGGGTCTCGCTTTCCTGCCGCTGCTCGACGCCGACGATGCGCGCCAGCAACTCGAGCGCCGCATTGCCGCGCTCGAAGCCGAGCGCGCGCGCGTCGAAGCGCTGCGCCACGCCGCGCAGGCCGATCAGGTGCCGCGCCTGTTCCTGCTGCACAACGAGCACGCGCTGGTGCTGCTCGATGCCGAGCTCGACTGGACGCGCAGCGTCGTCGAGCATCTGAAGATCGGTGCGCTGCGCTGGGTCGACGCCTGACGCGCGCCGCCCGCGCGGCCGCCGCCGCTCACAGCACCTTGCCGGGATTCAGGATGCCGCCGGGGTCGAGCGCGGCCTTCAACGTGCGCATCAGCGCGATTTCCGAATCGCTGCGCGTGTGCGCGAGATAGTCGCGCTTCAGCACGCCGATCCCGTGTTCGGCCGAGACCGAGCCGCCCATCTCGCGCACGATCGCGTAGGTACGGCGATCGATCTCGTCGGCGTCCGCGTCGGTCATCGCGGCGAGCGACACGCCGATATGCACGTTGCCGTCGCCGACATGGCCGAAGAACAGACACACGATATCGGGCCAGCGCGCACGCAGCGCCGCGTCGCAACGTGCGGCGAATGCGCCGAGGTCTCCGGTCGGCAGACTGACGTCGAAATTCACCAGATTCGGCAGTGCATCGATGGCAAGCCCTTCGCGCAGCGTCCACAAGTCGCGTGCCTGCCGCTCGGACGTCGCGAGCGCCGCATCGTCGGCAAGCCCGGCGTCGATCGCATCGGCGAGCGCCGTTTCGAGCGCGGCGCGCGCGTCGCGCCCCGGCGCGCTCGTTGCGCATTCGATCAGCACCGCAAAGCCGCCGTCGGCCGCGAACGGTGCCGCGACACCCGGCGTATGACGCGCGACGTAGTCGTAGAACGCGGGCCACATCGCTTCGAAGCTGACGAGTTCCGGCAACGTGCGCATCCGGTTCCACAGCGCGACGACGGCCTCGTAGTCGCGCACGCGGCACAGCGCCGTGGCCGGCGCGGCGAGCTTCGGATGCAGCCGCAGCACGGCGCGCGTGACGACGCCGAGCGTGCCCTCGCTGCCGATGAACAGCTGCTTGAGGTCGTAGCCCGCATTGTTCTTCAGCATCCGGTTCATCGACGAGACGACCGTGCCGTCCGCGAGCACCGCTTCGAGCCCGAGCACCTGCTCGCGCATCGTCCCGTAGCGGATCGCGCGCGTGCCGCCCGCATTGGTCGCGAGCATCCCGCCGATCTGGCACGAGCCGCGTGCGCCGAGATCGACGCCGAACGTGAAGCCGGCGGCATCGGCTGCTTCCTGCACGACCTGCAGCGGCGTGCCGGCGCGCACGGTGAGCGTGCCCGCCGCCGCGTCGAGCGCGTCGATGCCCGCAAAGCGCTCCATCGACAGCACGACTTCGCCGCCGAGCGCGACCGCGCCACGCGCGAGGCCGGTGAGCCCGCCCTGCGGCACGACGGGCTGCACAAGTCGCGTACAGAGCGCCAGCGCGCGCGACACCTCGTCGACGCTGCGCGGGCGCACCAGCGCACGCGGCCGCACGCCGGGCCGCTCGTTGTACGCGGTGAAGTAGCGCGGC
This sequence comes from Burkholderia multivorans ATCC BAA-247, assembly GCF_000959525.1. Taxonomy (NCBI): domain Bacteria; kingdom Pseudomonadati; phylum Pseudomonadota; class Betaproteobacteria; order Burkholderiales; family Burkholderiaceae; genus Burkholderia; species Burkholderia multivorans. Next base: position 256,413 of record NZ_CP009832.1, on the reverse strand, counting down.
TCGATGTCGGCCGCGCGCGTCACGCATTCGTCGCCGAGCTCGGCGACGAGCGCCGCTTCGAGCGCGGTATCCGACAGCCGCGCCGCGCGCGGCGTGCCGCGCGCGGCGGCCGTATCCGGCATCGACATCGTGCGGTCCCGCTTACTTCGCCGAGATGTCGATGTCGCCGAAGTACTTGCGGCCGAGCGACTTCACGGTGCCGTCCGCCTTCAGCTTGTCGATCGCCGCGTCGAGCTTCGCCTTCAGCGCGTCGTCGCCCTTGCGCAAGCCGAACGCGATGCCGCTGCCGAGGATCCGGTCGTCGCGCACCGGCTGACCGACGAACGAGAAGCCCTTGCCGTCCGGACGCGACAGGAACCCGCGCTGGCCGGCCGGCGCGAGCACGAGCGTCGCATCGAGGCGGCCGGCGACGAGATCGGCATAGGCCTGGTTCTGATCCTGATACGCGACGATCGCGACGCCGGCCGGCTCCCAGTGCGCCTTCGCATAGGTTTCCTGAATCGACGCCTGCAGCACGCCGACGCGCTTGCCCTTCAGCGATTCGGGCGTCGGCAGCAGCCCGCTGCCGGTGCGCGCGATCAGCTGCGTCGGCACGCGGTAGATGATCGTCGTGAAGTCGATCGCCTGGCGGCGCTGCTCGGTCGCGTTCATCGCCGAGTTGATCGCATCGAACTTGCGGCCCTTCAGCGCCGGAATCAGCCCGTCGAACGAGGTCTCGATCCATTTGCACGTCAGCTTCGCGGTTTCGCACACCGCATTGCCGACGTCGATGTCGAAGCCCTGCAGTTCGCCGTTCGGCGCTTTCGACTCGAACGGCGGATATTGCGCCTCGAGGCCGAAGCGCAGCGTCTGCGCGTCGGCGACGGCCGCGGCGGAACCGAGCGCGCATGCGAGCGCGATCGCCAGTTTCAGGGAGTGCGTGGGTTTCATCGTGATCTCCTGTTGTCGATTGCAGCGGCGGGGGCGCCGCGCCTACAGCGAACGCAAGCGCCGCGCGCCTTCGATCAGCGTCGCGTCGTCCTTCGAGAAACTGAGCCGGATCAGGCCCGCATCGGTGCCGTCGGTATAGAACGCCGACAGCGGAATCGTCGCGACGCGCGCATCGCGGATCAGCCGCAGCACGAAATCGCTGTCGCGCTCGTCCGAGAAATGCCGGAACCGCGCGAGCATGAAGAACGAGCCCGCGCTCGGCAGCAGCTCGAACCGCGAATCGGCGAGCTCGCGCGCGAGCAGGTCGCGCTTGGCCTGATAGAACGCGGACAGCCCGAGGTAGCTGTCCGGGCGCGCGAGGATGTCGGCGAACGCGATCTGCATCGGCGTGTCGGCCGAGAACACCATGAACTGATGCACCTTGCGGATCTCGTCCATCAGCGCGGCCGGCGCGAGACAGTAGCCGACGCGCCAGCCCGTCACGTGAAACGACTTGCCGAACGACGACACGATCACGCTGCGCTCGGCCAGCTCGCGGTGCCGCGCCATGCTTTGATGCAGCGCGCCGTCGAACACGACGTGCTCGTACACCTCGTCGGACAGGATCACGATGTCGGTGCCGCGCGTGAGCTGCGCGAGCCGCGCGAGATCGTCGCCCGACAGCACGGTCGCGGTCGGGTTGTGCGGCGTGTTGACGACGATCATGCGCGTGCGCGGCGTGATCGCGGCCGCGACCTCGTCCCAGTTCACGCGGAAATCCTCGGGCGACAGCTTGATCGCGACCGGCGTCGCGCCCTGCATCCGCACGATCGGCGCGTAGCTGTCGAACGACGGCTCGAAATAGATGACCTCGTCGCCCGGATGCACGAGCGCGCTGATCGCCGCGTAGAGCCCTTCGCTCGCGCTCGCGATCACGGTGATCTCGGTGGCCGGATCGTAACGGGTGCCGTACAGCGTCTCGGTCTTCTCCGCGAGCCGCTCGCGCAGCGCCGCGACGCCGGCCATCGGCGCGTACTGGTTGTGGCCGTCGCGCATCGCGCGCGCGACGCCCTCGACGAGCGCCGGATCCGGCGCGAAATTCGGCGCGCCCTGCGACAGGTTCAGCGCGTCGTGCTGCGCGGCGAGCTGGCCGATCACGGTGAAGATCGTCGTGCCGACGTCGGGCAGTTTCGAACGGGGCGCAGTGGCGCTTCGCATGTCTCCTCCTCCTTCCGGTGTCTGTCGGGCCGGCCGCACGCTCGCGCGGCCTGCGCGTTCCGCATGATTTAGCCCGAGCCAATATCGGCGGACAACCGAAAGTTCGTCATGGCGGCCATGCATTTTGCTCATGGCGAACGAGGAAAACGGTTCAGCGGCCGGGCACACCGGCGGCGCCGGCATGCGCGTCGGGCATTGCCGGCTACGGCCGGCGCGCTCAGGCGGGCAGCACGGCCAGATACGCGCGCAGCGCCGCGTGCAGCTCGCCGCGCAACGCGGCGGCGTCCCACGCGGGGCCGAGCGTCAGCAGCGCCTGCGAGATGCCGCCGTAGCAGATCGTATGCGCCATGCGCGCGATGGCATCGAGACGCGCAGCCGGCGGCGGGTCCGCCGTGTACGCGAGCGCGTCGCGCCACAGCGCGACATACGCGTCGTAATGCCGGCGATACGCGACCAGCGACGACACCTGCCGCTCGAGCGCGAACAGCAGGCTCCACAGCGCCGCGTCGCCGGCAGCCGCATCGACCTGCAGATCGACGAAGGCGGCGGCCAGCGCGGCGCGCGCCTCGCCGCGCAGCGCGTGCGCCGCCTCGCGCAGCCGCTCGGCCAGCGCAAGCACGTGACGGTGGATGCAGAAGGCCGCGAGGCTCTGCTTGTCGCCGAAGTACTCGTAGAACGTGCCGACGCTGACGCCGGCCACCGCCGCGATCTCGCGGATCGTCGTCTTCGCGTAGCCGCGCTCGCGCAAAAGCTGAACGAACGCCTGCTGCAGCGCGTCCGAACTCGCGCGTGCGCGCGGCTGCCGCGGCCGGCGGCGCAGCACCGGCGCGGAAGGCGCCGCGGGCGAGCCGGACGGCGCGGGAACCTGAACATGTCGCGGCGGCATATTTGCTACCCTCGAATTCGAGACGAACGCGCTTCGTCGCGCGGCCCCACGCGGGTCGAACGCGCGGCCGCGCCGACAGGAGACATTCGATGAGCGAACCGACCCACGTCGTCACGAACCAGTTCGACGAACTGGTCGACTATAACCCGTTCGCGACCGACATCGCGCTGCGCGACGCGCTCGCGCGCGCAGGCGCGGACTGGGCCGTGCCGCAGCTCGACGCATACGGCGCGCGGCTCGGCAGCGCCGATACCGCGCGGCTCGCCGACGAAGCGAATCGCCATACGCCGGAACTGAACGTGTTCGACCGGCGCGGCCGCCGGATCGACCGCGTCGAGTTCCATCCCGCGTGGCACGCGTTGCTCGGGCTGTACCGGAACGAAGGCTTCGTGTCGCTCGCGTTTCGCGATACGCGGCGCGGCCGCTGGGCCGCGACCGCCGCCGGCTTCTATCTGCACGGGCAGATCGAGGCCGGCACGCTGTGCCCGGCGACGATGACGCAGGCCGCGATTCCGGTGCTGCAGAAGGAGCCCGCGCTCTGGGAAGCGCTGCGCGACAAGCTGTACAGCGACGACTACGATGCGCGCGACGTGCCGATCGCCGACAAGCGCTCGATCTGGTTCGGCATGGGGATGACCGAGAAACAGGGCGGCTCGGACGTGCGCGCGAACACGACGCTCGCGACGCCGGCCGGCGCGGGCGGACGCGGCGGCGAATACCGGCTGCGCGGCCACAAGTGGTTCTTCTCGGCGCCGATGTGCGACGCGCACCTCGTCGTCGCGCGCACCGAAGCCGGCAGCCCGTCGTGCTTCTACGTGCCGCGCTGGCGGCCGGACGGCACGAAGAACGCGGTCGAGATCCAGCGTCTGAAGAACAAGGTCGGCAACCGCAGCAATTCGAGCAGCGAGATCGAGCTCGACGACGCGTGGGGCATCATGCTCGGCGACGAAGGGCGCGGGATCCCGACCATCATCGACATGGCGACCTACACGCGGCTCAACTGCGTGCTCGGCAGCGCGGCGATGCTGCGCCAGGGCGTCGTGCAGGCGATCGCGTACACGCGCCAGCGCCACGCGTTCGGCCGCGCGCTCGCCGAGCAGCCGCTGATGCGCACGGTGCTCGCCGATCTCGCGCTCGAAAGCGAAGCCGCGCTCGTGCTCGCGATGCGGCTCGCCGATGCGTTCGAGCACGACGACTCGCCGCGCGAGCGCGCATGGAAGCGGATCGTCACGCCGGCCGCGAAATTCTGGGTCTGCAAGCGGGCGGTCGAGCTGACCGGCGAGGTCATGGAAGTGTTCGGCGGCAACGGCTACGTCGACGACGGCCCGATCGCGCGGCTGTTCCGCGAGGCGCCCGTCAATTCGATCTGGGAAGGCTCGGGCAACGTGATGTGCCTCGACGTGCTGCGCGCGGTGTCGCGCGAGCCCGATTCGGCTGCCGCGCTGTTCGCCGAACTGAGCGAGCTCGGCGCCGGCGAACCGCGCATCCGCGCGGCGCTCGACGCGCTGCGCGCGATGCTCGCCGCGCCGGCCGACACGCTCGAGGCGTCGGCGCGCCTGTTCGCCCAGCGGCTCGCGCTAACGGCCCAGGCCTGCCTGCTGCGACGCGATGCGCCGGCGGCCGTGTCGGATGCGTTCATCGCGACGCGGCTCGGCGAAGCGTCGTGGGGGCGCGTGGCCGGCGCGTTCGACCCGCATGCGATCGACGTCGGCGCGCTGCTCGAGCGCGCGTATCCGCAGTGACGGCGCGCCCGATTCGCGAATTCGCGCGCGTGTCGCGGGTACCGGTCGATGCGGCGATACGGCGCTCGACGAAGTCAAGTCGCCGCCCCATCGCTCGACCGCCGAAAAACAAAACCCGCCGCGAGCGCTCGACGCTCGCGACGGGTTCCGAATGCCGGACCGGCGCCGCGGGATCCCGCGGCCCGGCCGTCATGCTGCTGTAGCTACACCGTGCGGCTTACTTGCCGCCGATGCTCTTCAGCGGCTTCCACTCGCCCTTCTCGACCTTGTACATCGTGATGCCGCCGTTCTTCAGGTCGCCCTTCGCGTCGTACGCGACATGCGTCGACGTGACGCCGGCCATGTCGGTCTTCGCGAGCACCGGCAGGTACTTCGCCGGATCCGTCGAATCGGCCTTCTTCATCGCGTTCAGCATCGCCATCGCGCCGTCGTACGAGTACGGCGAGTAGGTCTGCACGTCTTCGCCGAAGCGCTTCTTGTACTTCTCCGCATACGCCTTGCCGCCGGGCATCTCGTCGAGCGGCAGACCGGCCAGCGACGCGATCGTGCCTTCCGCCGCGTTGCCCGCGATCTTCAGGAACGTCGGCGTCTTCACCATTTCGCCGCTCATCAGCGGCGCCGTGATGCCGAGCGCCTTCATCTGCTTGACCATCGGCGCTGCCTGCGAATCCGCGCCGCCGTAGTAGATCAGGTCCGGCTTCGCGGCCTTCAGCTTCGTCAGGATCGCCTTGAAGTCGACGGCCTTGTCGTTCGTGAACTCGCGGTCGACGATCGTCGCGCCGCCGGCCTTCGCGGCCTTCTCGAACTGGTCGGCGAGACCCTGGCCGTACGCGGTGCGATCGTCGACGATCGCGATGCGCTTCATGCCGAGATCCTTCGATGCGAACGTGCCCGCCACCGAACCCTGCTGCGTGTCGGACGTCATCATCCGGAACGTCGTCTTGTAGCCCTGCTGCGTGTATTCCGGCGCCGTTGCCATCGCGATTTCCGGAATGCCCGCGTTCGCATAGATGCGCGAAGCCGGGATCGTCGTGCCCGAGTTGAAGTGGCCGAGCATGCCCTTGATGCCGTCGTCGACGAGCTTCTGCGCGACCGTCGTGCCGGTGCGCGGGTCAGCCTGGTCGTCCGCCGTTTCGAGCACGAACTTGACCGGCTTGCCGCCGATCTTCGGGTTCGTCGCGTTGAAATCCTCCAGCGCGAGCACGATCCCGTTCTGCATATCCTTGCCGTAGTGCGCCTGCGCGCCCGTCATCGGCCCTGCGTAACCGATTTTCACGTCGTCCGCGTGAGCCGTCCCCGCCAGCGACATGACAGCGACGAACGTCGCGCCTGCCAGCTTTTTCATCGTGTGTTGCATAGCATCTCCTAGGTACCAGGGTAAGTGGAGCGGCTTCGGGATCGCCTTGCCGCTTCCATTGTTTGAGCCGAGCGGCAAGGATGGTCAGCCGATCGTCATCAAATTCGCATTGCCGCCCGCCGCGGCCGTATTCACGCTGACCGAGCGCTCGGTCAACAGCCGCTCGAGCGCGTAGTCCTCCGCGTCGCCGTGCTCGAACGCGCCCGCGGACACGCCCTGCACCGACACGATCGGGCCCGGCCGCTGCGCGACTTCCTTCACGAGCGTCAGCAGTTCGTCGCTGTCGCCTTCGAACAGCACCGCGTCGAACGCCGCGTCGGCCTGCTTGCGCACCGTCGCATGCGCCTTCAGCGAGGCGGGCAGCGCGGCGACCAGCGCCTCGCCGGCCGCGCCCGAGAACAGCGCGCGGTTGCCGGTCGCGAGCACCGCCGCGAGCTGCGCGCGTGCGCCGGACGGCGTCGCTGCGACGCACAGCACCGTGCCGCGCGGGCCGAGTGTATACGTGTTTCGCTCGCCCGTCGGCCCCGTCAGCACGGCGGTCGCGCCGGCCGGCACCTGCGCGAGGTAGCCGTCGCAGCGCGCGGCCAGCGCCGGCTCGCGCTGCTCGATCAGCCAGTCGCGCAGTGCCGTGAGCGCCGCCGCCGGGTGCGCACGCTCGCCGCCTTCCACCGCGCCGTCCGCGACGAGCGACTGCGCGAGCGAACGCGGCAGGCCCGACGGACGCGTCGCGAGCAGACGCTGCAGATACAGCGCGCCGCCGGCCTTCGGCCCGGTACCGGAGAGCCCTTCGCCGCCGAACGGCTGCACGCCGACCACCGCGCCGATCACGTTGCGGTTCACGTAGATGTTGCCGACGTGCGCGCGCGAGATCACGTGCGCGATCGTCTCGTCGATCCGCGTATGGATCCCGAGCGTGAGGCCGTAGCCCGTCGCGCGGATCTGCTCGAGCAGCTTGTCGAGCTGGCTGCGGCGATAGCGCACGACGTGCAGCACGGGGCCGAACACTTCGCGCTTCAGTTCGTCGATGCTGCCGATCTCGATCAGCGTCGGCGGCACGAACGTGCCGTGCGCGCACGCTTCCGGCATCGCGAGCTGCGTGACCGCATGGCCCTTGTCCTTCATCGTCGCGATATGTGCGTCGATCGTGCGCTTCGCGTCCGCGTCGATCACCGGGCCGACGTCGGTCGACAGACGGTCCGGGTTGCCGAGCGACAGTTCCTGCATCGCGCCCTTGAGCATCGTCAGCGTGCGATCGGCGACGTCGTCCTGCAGACACAGAACGCGCAGCGCCGAACACCGTTGACCGGCCGAGTCGAACGACGACTGCATCACGTCCGCGACGACCTGTTCCGCGAGCGCCGACGAGTCGACGATCATCGCGTTCTGGCCGCCCGTTTCGGCGATCAGCGGAATCGGCTTGCCGTCCGGGTCGAGGCGCGTGGACAGCGTCTTGTTGATCAGGCGCGCAACCTCGGTCGAGCCCGTGAACATCACCGCGCGCGTGCGCGGATCGGCGACGAGCGCCGCGCCGACCGTCTCGCCGTCGCCCGGCAGCAGCTGCACCGCGCCGGCCGGCACGCCGGCCTCGCGCAGCAGGCGCACGGCCTGCGCGGCGATCAGCGGCGTCTGCTCCGCAGGCTTCGCGAGCACCGTGTTGCCGGCCGCGAGCGCGGCGGCGACCTGGCCCATGAAGATCGCGAGCGGGAAGTTCCACGGGCTGATGCAGACGACCGGGCCGAGCGGACGATGCGTATCGTTCGAGAATTCGCCGCGGATCTGCGCCGCGTAGTAGCGCAGGAAGTCGACCGCTTCGCGGATTTCCGCGATCGCGTTCGGCAGCGACTTGCCGGCTTCGCGCACGATCAGGCCCATCAGCGTGTGCATCTGCGCTTCGAGCAGATCGGCCGCGCGCACGAGGCAGTCGGCGCGTGCATCGACCGGCGTCGCCTGCCAGATCGGCGCGGCCGTGACCGCATGCGCGAGCGCCGCGCTCACGTGCTCGGCCGTCGCTTCGCTGACCGTGCCGACGATGTCGCGCTGGTCGGCCGGATTGCGTACGTCGCGCGCCGGCGCGTCGGCGAGCGCGTCGTCGGCGAGCATCGGCGCCGCGCGCCACGGATGATGCGCGCTCGCGAGCAGCGCGGACGACAGCGACGCGAGACGATGCTCGTTCGACAGATCGAGGCCCATCGAGTTGGGACGCTCGTCGCCGTACAGGTTGCGCGGCAGCGGAATCTTGGGATGCGGCGCGCCGAGCGGCACGACCTTCGATGCCTCGTCGACCGGATCGGCGACCAGTTCCTTCACCGAGACGGACTTGTCGGCGATGCGGTTCACGAACGACGTGTTCGCGCCGTTTTCGAGCAGGCGACGCACGAGATAGGCGAGCAGCGTCTCGTGCGTGCCGACCGGCGCGTACACGCGGCACGGACGGTTCAGCTTGTCGCGGCCCGTGACTTCCTCGTACAGCGGCTCGCCCATGCCGTGCAGGCACTGGAATTCGTACTGGCCGGGGTAGTAGTTCTGGCCGGCCAGGTGATAGATCGCGGCCAGCGTGTACGCATTGTGCGTCGCGAACTGCGGATACACGGCATCGGGCGCCGCGAGCAGCTTCTTCGCGCACGCCAGATACGACACGTCCGTGTAGATCTTGCGCGTGTAGACCGGATAGCCCTCGAGCCCGTCGACCTGCGCGCGCTTGATTTCGGTATCCCAGTACGCGCCCTTCACGAGCCGGATCATCAGACGATGACGGCTGCGGCGCGCGAGGTCGATCAGATAGTCGATCACGAACGGGCAGCGCTTCTGGTAGCCCTGCACGACGAAACCGATTCCGTTCCAGCCCGCGAGATCGGGATCGAAGCACAGCGCCTCGAGCAGGTCGAGCGACAGTTCGAGACGATCGGCCTCTTCCGCGTCGATGTTCAGGCCGATGTCGTAGCGGCGCGCGAGCAGCGCAAGCGCGCGCACGCGCGGCAGCAGCTCGGTCATCGTGCGTTCCTGCTGCGAACGCGAATAGCGCGGATGCAGCGCGGACAGCTTGATCGAGATGCCCGGCCCTTCGTAGATGCCGCGGCCGCCGGCCGCCTTGCCGATCGCGTGGATCGCCTGCTCGTACGACGCGTAGTAGCGCTGCGCATCCTCTTCGGTCGTCGCCGCTTCGCCGAGCATGTCGTACGAGTAGCGGAAGCCGCGCGCTTCGTACTTGCGGCTGTTCGCGAGCGCTTCGGAAATCGTCTCGCCGGTGACGAACTGCTCGCCCATCAGGCGCATCGCCATGTCGACGCCCTTGCGGATCAGCGGCTCGCCGCCGCGGCCGATCAGGCGCGTGAGCGCGGACGACAGCCCCGCTTCGCTGTTCGTCGTCACGAGCTTGCCGGTGATCATCAGCCCCCACGTCGCCGCGTTCACGAACAGCGACGGCGCATGGCCGACGTGCGAGCGCCAGTCGCCCTTGCTGATCTTGTCGCGGATCAGCGCGTCGCGCGTCGCGCGATCCGGGATGCGCAGCAGCGCTTCGGCGAGGCACATCAGCGCGACGCCTTCCTGGCTCGACAGCGAGAACTCGTGGATCAGCCCTTCGACGCCGCCGCCCGAGCTCTTCTCGCGCAGCGCCTCGACGAGCCTGGTCGCGAGCGACTGCACGTCGGCCTGCAGATTCGCGGGCAGACGCGCCTGGCCGATCAGGAACGGCACGCACTCCGGCTCGGGCCGGCGATACGCGGCCGTGATCGCCGCGCGCAGCACCGACTGCGGCTGCACGTTCTGCGCGAACTCGAGGAACGGGTGCGGCGAGTTGTCGTCCTCGCCGTCCGTCGCGTGCCCGTCGGCAAGATCCGCGACGCCGCTGTGGCCCGACAGCTCGGGCGGCAGCTGGCCGTGCTCGATCCGCTCCAGATACGCGAAGATCGCCTGCTTGATGAGCCAGTGAGGCGTGCGTTCGAGACGCGTGGCCGCATCTTTCAGACGTGAGCGGAGAAGGTCGTCGACTTTGACGCCGAGGGTCGTGCTTGCCATGGTGGGTTCATGCGCCGGCGCAAGGCCGGCAATGTGGTGTGAGAGGATGCGCGAAATCCTACGGCACGCAATAAAAAGGTGCAACCGAATTTCAAGACGGGTTGCACCATCGGTTTAATCAATATAATCAGACACTTATCCGGTCGCAACCTAGGGGTTGCCCGTGGTCGGCGAATCGGTGTTTTCCCTGATCGGGCGCGTCCGCGCGCCGCCGCGCCGTCCGGCGTGCGCGGACGGGCGACGAAAACGGGTTGCACTGGGATGGCCGCGTGGCCGCGGCGGATGTAAGGAAGAAGCGGCACCGGGAGCAAGCGCGCGCCGCTGCGGCGCGTCAGATGTCGAGCGGATCGACCTCGACGCTCCACCGCAGCACGCCCTTCAGCGCGCGCAGTTCAGGCTGCCATGCGCGCAGCGCATGCTGGAGCGCCGCACGCGACGCGCTTTCGAGCAGCAGTTGCGCACGATGGACGTTCGCGACCTTGACGATCGTCATCGGCACCGCATCGTAGACGGTCACGCGATCGGCGCCCGGCAGCCCGGGCAGCGCGGCCGCGGCCTGCTGCAGAAACGCGAGCGCGGCATCGAGCGTGCGCGCTTCCGCGCGCAGCAGCGCCTGATAGACGAACGGCGGCAAATGGGCGTCGCGACGCTCGCCGAGCGTCGAGTTCGCGAAGCCGACGTAATCCTGCCGCGCGAGCGCGTGATAGAGCGCGTGACGCGGGTAGCGCGTCTGCACGAGCACCTCGCCCGGCAGCCCCGCGCGCCCGGCGCGGCCGCTCACCTGCATCAGCTGCGCGAACAGCCGCTCGCTCGCGCGGAAGTCGTGCGAGAACAGCGCGGTATCGGCGTTGAGCACGCCGACGAGCGACACGCGCTGGAAATCGTGCCCCTTTGCGATCATCTGCGTGCCGACCAGGATGTCGACTTCGCCCGCGTGCACGTCGGAAAACAGCGCCTGGGCGCTGCCCTTGCGGCGCGTGCTGTCCGCGTCGATGCGCAGCACGCGCGCGCCCGGCACGGCTTCGGCGAGCGTCTCCTCGATACGCTGCGTGCCGCGCCCGAGCGGCGCGATGTCGACGTTGCCGCATTCGGGGCACGAGCGCGGAATGCGCGCTTCCCAGCCGCAGTGATGGCAGCGCAGCGCATGCTCGGGTTTGTGCAGCACGACATAGGCGCTGCAGCGTGGGCATCCTGCGACCCAGCCGCACGCGTCGCAGGCGAGCTGCGGCGCGTAGCCGCGCCGGTTCAGGAACACGAGGCTCTGCTCGCCGCGCTCGAGCCGCGTCTTCAGCGCGGCGATCAGCGGCCCGGACAGCCCGCCCGTCGATGCGCGCCCGCGCCGCCGCTCCTCTTCGAGGTCGATCAGCCGCACCGTCGGCAGGACCGCATCGGCCACCGCGCGGCGCGACAGCGTGAGCCGCGTGTAGCGTCCCTGCTCGGCCTGCCACCAGCTCTCGAGCGAAGGCGTCGCCGAGCCGAGCACGACCGGAATGTCGAGATGCTTCGCGCGCCAGACCGCGAGATCGCGCGCCGAATAGCGCAACCCTTCCTGCTGCTTGTACGCCGGTTCGTGTTCCTCGTCGACGACGATCAGCGCGAGCGTCGGCAGCGACGCGAGCACCGCGAGCCGCGTGCCGAGCACGATGCGCGCGCGGCCCGTATGCGCGGCGAGCCAGTTGCGCGCGCGTTCGCCTTCGGCCAGGCCGCTGTGGAGCGTGACGATCGCGTCGTCGGCGAGCGTGCCCGCGAAGCGCGCGCGGAACGCGGCCTCGAACTGCGGGGTGAGGTTGATTTCGGGGACGAGCACCAGCGCCTGCGCATCGGGGCGCGTGTCGAGCAGCGACGCGAGCGCGTGCAGATAAACCTCGGTCTTGCCGCTGCCGGTCACGCCGTGCAGCAGGAACGGCGCGAAACCCCGCGCCGCGCGGATCGCGTCGAGCGCTTCCGCCTGCTGGTCGGTCAGCGCCGGCGGCACAGTTCTTCCACCGGTTGTCGACAGGTTATCCACACCGTTGGGCACAGGATTGCCCACAGCCGCGTCCGACCAGCCGATCTCCTGCACGTCGACCCAGCCGCGCGCCGCCCAGTCGTCGAGCGTCGCGGCCGCCTTCGGATGCAGCGCGCGCGCGTCGGGCAGCGTCAGCGCGTCCGCGTCGGCGAGCGCCTGCGCGAGCCGCCGCAACGCCGCGGCGCGCGCCGGCAATGCGTCGGGCAGTGCCGCTCGGCCGGCGTCGGTGAGCCGGTATCGCACTTCGGGCGCGAGCAGCCGCCCCCAACGCTCCGCGTCGCGCAGCGCCTGCGGCAGCGCCGGCAGTGCGACTTCGCCGCGGCCGCGCTGATAGTAGTCGGCCGCGAACGACACGAGCGCGAGCCAGTCGGCCGACAGCGGCGGCAGCTCGGTGCAGACCGCGTCGATCGCCCGCAGCCGCGCCGGCGGCACGTCGGTGTGAGCCGTCACTTCGCAGACGAGGCCCACCGCGCGGCGTTTGCCGAACGGCACCTGCACGAGCGTGCCGGGGCCCGGCGGCGGGTCGACGTCGCATCGGTAGTCGAACAGCGTCGCGAGCGGATGGTCGAGCGCGACGCGCAGATACGTGCCGCTCATCGCGCGGCTCCGGCGGCCGCTGCGGCGGTGGCACAGACGGTATAGGCGCGCGTCCGCATCGCGTCGGCGAACTTAAAGTAAAACTTCAGATTCGGCGCTAAGTTTTGGATTCTCATTAGGAATCGCCGTATACCCTGCACGACCTGTGGATAACTTTGTTGAGAACTTGCGGTCCTTTACGCGCGCCGCGCGCCGTGTCGCGCTTGCCGCTGCTTCCGCCCGACCTTCGGCGGGCGCCGCGAAGCCTTATCCCACAAGGCTGCTATTCAAATTCCCGAATCATAGCGGGACGGATGGACCGACATCGGACTCTACCGCGGTGCAACGAGGAAAATGTGTATAAGTCAAGTCTTGACAAGCATCGAATCGGCAGCCGGTGCGGGGTTGCGCCCTGTTTAGCGCCGGCTGCGCAACGCCGTCACGCTGCACCGCAGCATGGCGGCGCTTGCGTTCAGCGCGCGGCTCCGCTACGGATCGTGCGGCTGTGGCGATGCACTTCGTCGACGAGTTCGGCGACGTGCTCGGGCGGCGTGAACTGCGAGATGCCGTGGCCGAGATTGAACACGTGGCCCGGATGATTGCCGTAGCTGTCGAGCACCGCACGCGCCTGCTCGCGCACGACGGCCGGCGGCGCAAACAGGATCGTCGGATCGAGGTTGCCCTGCAGTGCGACGCGGCCGCCGACACGCTCGCGCGCGGCGCCGACGTTGACCGTCCAGTCGAGCCCGACCGCGTCGACGCCCGTCGCCGCGATTTCCTCGAGCCATAGCCCGCCGCCCTTCGTAAACGTGATGACCGGCACGCGCTGGCCCTCATGCTCGCGCTTGAGCTGTGCGACCACGCGGCGAATGTAGTCGAGCGAGTAGCGCTGATACGCACCGTCGGCGAGCGCGCCGCCCCACGTGTCGAAAATCATCACCGCCTGCGCGCCCGCCTCGATCTGCGCGTTCAGATACGCGGCCACCGCCTGCGCGTTCACGTCGAGAATCCGGTGCATCAGGTCGGGACGCGCATACGCCATCGACTTTACGGTGCGGAAATCGTCCGAGCCGCCGCCCTCGACCATGTAGCACGCGAGCGTCCACGGGCTGCCGGAGAAGCCGATCAGCGGCACGCGCTGGCGGCCCTGGCCATCGGTGAGCGCGCGCCGGATCTCGCGTACCGCATCGGTCACGTAGCCGAGCGTCGCGCCGATGTCGGGGACCGCGAGCTTCGCGACGTCGGCCTCGGTGCGCACCGGATGCGCGAACTTCGGCCCTTCGCCGACCTGGAAGTCGAGGCCGAGGCCCATGGCGTCGGGAATCGTCAGGATGTCGGAGAACAGGATCGCGGCGTCGAGCGGAAAGCGCTCGAGCGGCTGCAGCGTCACTTCGGTCGCGAAATCGGGATTCTTCGCGAGGCCGAGGAAGCTGCCGGCCCGCGCGCGCGTCGCGTTGTATTCCGGCAGATAGCGGCCCGCCTGGCGCATGAGCCAGATCGGCGTGTAGTCGGTCGGCTCGCGCAGAAGCGCACGCAGGAAGGTGTCGTTGAGCAGGGTATGGGCCACGGTGTGAGCGACGGTGCGTAGGCAAACCGGCATTTTACCGGACAGCCGCGCTCGGACTGCGCGTGCCCGCGCGATGGCGGCCATATGACGCGCGCGATGGCTCCGTTATGATCGGACGCTCATATCGAACCGAACCCAGGAGGAGACAGATGAAGACACTCGCCACGATCGCCGCGGCTGCGATGCTGTGCTGCGCCGGCGCCGCGCAGGCGGAAGGCGCCGGCGCTTCCCGGCTCGACGACGTGCTCGCGCGCGGCACGCTGCGCGTCTGCACGACCGGCGACTACAAGCCGTATTCGTACTACCGCACGGACGGCCGCTTCGAGGGCATCGACATCGACATGGCCGAATCGCTCGCGAAATCGCTCGGCGTGAAGCCCGACTACGTGAAGACGAGCTGGTCGAACCTGACCGCCGACTTCGTCGCGAAATGCGACATCGCGGTCGGCGGCGTATCGACGACGCTCGAACGGCAGAAGCGCGCGTTCTTCACGCAGCCGTACGTCGTCGACGGCAAGACGCCGATCGTGCGCTGCAGCGACGTCGACAAATATCAGACGGTCGCGCAGATCGACCGGCCGGAAACGCGCGTGATCGTGAACCCCGGCGGCACGAACGAGCGTTTCGCGAAGCAGTATTTCACGCATGCGAACCTGACCGTCTATCCCGACAACGTGACGATCTTCAAGCAGATCCTCGCGGGCAAGGCCGACGTGATGGTGACCGACGCGTCCGAGACGCTGCTGCAGCAAAAGCTGAATCCGGGCCTCTGCTCGGTGCACCCGGACAAGCCGTTCCAGTTCGGCGAGAAGGCGTACATGGTGCCGCGCGGCGACGTCGTGTTCCAGCAGTACGTCGATCAGTGGCTGCACCTCGCGCTGTCGACGGGCGAATACCAGGCGATCTCCGATAAATGGCTCAAGTAACGGCATGATCGACGGCGATGCGCGTGCTTCGGTTCACGCGCTTCGCTTCGCGCGCCGGCCGCCGCACGCGCGTTCGAACTCACCTCGCCGATCGCCGCGCGTCGAACTGGCCGAACGGCCGACTGTTTTCGTCGACGATCACGTTTCAAAATCTTTCCAACGGATGAAGCGGCGATCGTCGTCGCTTGCACGCCGCGCATTTTCGGGCGTGCAAATCGACATTTCATCGAGCGTCATGCGCGTGAAAATCGCATTGCACGCACGCGATGAAAACGCATGAGAAAAGGTGGGTAAAAATGACCTTTTTCAGGATGCCGAAAACAGCAAAAAATCCCGGAAAGCCTTATCTGACGGGCGTTACAACCTGAAACACTTTGTTACCGCGATAGTCCATCAATTCGCCCACAATGGCCTCAACGGTTTCAACACGGATGCGGTCTCGTGTGCCAAGTGTGAGCGGACGCGAAGCGCTGCGAGCCAGTCGGTCACGTACCGAAGCCCTTCCGAGGGGCATCCTTGTTGGAGTCGTTTCCGGCCCCCCGCCGGATCCGGTTTCATCTTTGGTCTCCTCGCGCTAACCCCGTAGCGTGTGGTTTTTAGCGGGCTAATAAGCCCGCTTTTTTTCGTCCATCGAAAACGCAACGGCCCGAAGCAGGCCGCCGCGTTTCCCCTCTCTCCCGTTCAGCCGAATCGTCAGGCGGTCTTCTGCACGTCGAGTTTCAGCTCGTCGATCATCCGTTCGCGCATCACGAACTTCTGCACCTTGCCCGTCACAGTCATCGGCAGTTCGTCGACGAAGCGGATATAGCGCGGAATCTTGTAGTGCGCGATCTGCCCTTGGCAAAACGCGCGCACGTCGTCCTCGGCCATCTGCTCGTCCGCGCGCAGCACGATCCACGCACACAGCTCCTCGCCGTACTTCGGATCGGGCACGCCGAACACCTGCGCGCTCTGAATCTTCGGATGCCGGAACAGGAATTCCTCGATCTCGCGCGGATACACGTTCTCGCCGCCGCGAATCACCATGTCCTTCAGGCGGCCGACGATGTTGCAGTAGCCTTCCGCGTCGAGCGTCGCGAGATCGCCCGTGTGCATCCAGCCGTCGATCAGCACTTCGCGCGTCTTCGCGTCGTCGTCCCAGTAGCCGAGCATCACCGAGTAGCCTTTCGTGCAGAGCTCGCCCGTCACGCCGACCGGCACGATCTCGCCGCTCGGATCGACGATCTTCACCTCGAGATGCGGCTGCACGCGTCCGACGGTCGTCGTGCGTTTCTCGAGCGGATCGTCGGTCGAGCTCTGGAACGATACGGGGCTCGTTTCCGTCATCCCGTATGCGATCGTGATCTCCGACAAGTGCATCTGCGACACCACGCGCTTCATCGTCTCGATCGGACACGGCGAGCCGGCCATGATGCCTGTGCGCAACGTCGAGAGGTCGAACTTCGCGAACTCGGGATGATCGAGTTCCGCGATGAACATCGTCGGCACACCGTGCAGCGCGGTACAGCGCTCTTCGGCGACGGCCGCGAGCGTCGCGACGGGGTCGAACGCCTCGCCGGGAAACACCATCGCCGCGCCGGTCGACACGCACGCGAGCACCGCGAGCACCATCCCGAAGCAGTGATACAGCGGCACCGGAATGCAGAGCGCGTCCTGCTCGGTAAAGCGCATCGCCATCGCGATGAAGCGCGCGTTGTTCACGACGTTGCGGTGCGTGAGCGTCGCGCCCTTCGGGCTGCCGGTCGTGCCGCTCGTGAACTGGATGTTGATCGGATCGCTCGGTGCGAGCGTCGCACCGAGCGCGTCGAGTGCGGCCGAATCGACGCTGGCGCGCCCGCGCGCGATCACGTCGGCAAAGCGAAACATGCCGGGCGGCGCGACGTCGCCCATCGATACCACCGTGCGCAAGCTCGGCACGCGTGCCGCGCGCAGTTCGCCGGGCGCCGCGTTCGCCAGCTCGGGCGCAATCGTCTGCAGCATCTCGACGTATGCCGACGACTTGAAGCGTTCGGCCGCGATCACGGCCTTGCAGCCGACCTTGTTCAGTGCGTATTCGAGTTCCGCGAGCCGGTATGCGGGATTGATGTTCACGAGAATCGCGCCGATGCGCGCAGTCGCGAACTGCGTGAGCAGCCACTCGCTGCGGTTCGGCGACCAGATGCCGACGCGGTCGCCCTTTTCGATGCCGAGCGCCGCAAGGCCGGCGGCGAGCACGTCGATTTCGGCCGCGAATTCGCGCCAGGTCCAGCGCACCTGCTGCTCGCGGAACACGACCGCGGGCCGCTCGGGAAAGCGCTCGGCTGTGTCGCGCAGGAAGCGGCCGATCGTCGCTTCCGACAGCGGCACGTCGATCGCGCCGCGCACGTACGACAGTCCGTTCTCGGGCGCAATCAGCGCCCGTACGCCAAGGTCTGCTGCCATGAGTGTCTCCGTCCGTTTTTGTCTGAGCGGCGCGGGCCGGCCGGCTGCGCGGGCGGGCGCACCGCGGCGAGCCGCATCGCGGATGATGCCGCGCTCCGCTGACGACACTCTGACATCAAATCGCGGCGTCGGGATGAAATAGCACGACCGGACGCAACGATGCGCGCGCGCGGACCGAAACTGCAGGCGAAAAAAAAGCAGCCCGAAGGCTGCTCTCTTTTCGCGCGATACGCGGCCGGCTCAGTGCCGGCTGCGGATCTTCGCGAGACGCTGGATCGCCTCGAGCTGCGCCATCGCGGTCGCGAGCTCGGACTGCGCCTTCGCGAGGTCGAGGTCCGACTTCGCGTTCTGCAGCGTTTCCTCGGCACGCTTGCGCGCTTCCTCGGCCTTCGCCGCGTCGAGGTCCTTGCCGCGGATCGCGGTATCGGCGAGCACCGTCACGGCGCCCGGCTGCACTTCGAGAATGCCGCCGGCGACGAACACGAATTCGTCGCTGCCGCCCTCGACTTCGATGCGCACCGCACCCGGACGAATCCGCGTGATCAGCGGCGTGTGGCCCGGCAGAATACCCAGCTCACCCGTTTCGCCCGGCAGCGCGACGAATTTCGCCTCGCCCGAGAAGATCTGCTCTTCCGCGCTGACGACGTCTACTTTGATGGTTGCCATATCGACTCCTGTCGATCGGTGCGAGCGCTTCGGCGCGACGTCCGACCGATGCCGCGGCGGGCCTGCGTTCGCGCTTGCGCGGATCGCGGCCCGTCGGCCATCGACCGGAACGGGCACTTCGGCCTCGCTCCAATCTCATGCACGGCGGGTTGAGCGTGTTGCGATCGGCGCGGTCGGCCGCGGCGATAAATCAGCGATGACTTATGCGCGGCCGCATGCGCCGGCGTGCGACTCACTCGAACCCTTACTGGATCTTCTTGGCCTTCTCGAAGGCTTCGTCGATCGTGCCGACCATGTAGAACGCCTGTTCCGGCAGGTGGTCGCACTCGCCGTCGACGATCATCTTGAAGCCGCGGATCGTTTCCTTCAGCGGCACGTACTTGCCCGGCGAGCCCGTGAACACTTCAGCGACGTGGAACGGCTGCGACAGGAAACGCTGGATCTTACGCGCACGGGCGACCGACAGCTTGTCTTCCGGCGACAGTTCGTCCATGCCCAGAATCGCGATGATGTCGCGCAGTTCCTTGTAGCGCTGCAGCGTCTGCTGAACGCGACGCGTGATCGAGTAGTGCTCTTCACCGATCACGTTCGGGTCGATCTGGCGCGACGTCGAGTCGAGCGGGTCGACCGCCGGGTAGATACCCAGCGAAGCGATGTCACGCGACAGCACGACGGTTGCGTCAAGGTGGCCGAAGGTGGTTGCCGGCGACGGGTCGGTCAAGTCGTCCGCAGGGACGTACACGGCCTGAACCGACGTAATCGAGCCCTTCTTGGTCGACGTGATGCGTTCCTGCAGCTTGCCCATTTCTTCAGCCAGCGTCGGCTGATAGCCCACTGCCGACGGCATACGGCCGAGCAGTGCCGACACTTCGGTACCGGCCAGCGTGAAACGGTAGATGTTGTCGACGAAGAACAGCACGTCGAGGCCTTCATCACGGAAGAACTCGGCCATCGTCAGGCCGGTCAGCGCGACGCGCAGACGGTTGCCCGGCGGCTCGTTCATCTGGCCGTACACGAGCGCGACCTTGTCGAGAACGTTCGAGTCCTTCATTTCGTGGTAGAAGTCGTTCCCTTCACGGGTACGCTCGCCCACGCCCGCGAACACGGAGTAGCCGCCGTGCTCCTTCGCGATGTTGTTGATGAGCTCCATCATGTTGACGGTCTTGCCCACGCCTGCACCGCCGAACAGACCGACCTTGCCGCCCTTTGCGAACGGGCAGATCAGGTCGATGACCTTGATGCCCGTTTCGAGCAGTTCGGTCGACGGCGACAGTTCGTCGAACGCCGGCGCCTTCTGGTGGATCGAACGCTTGGTTTCGCTTTCGATCGGGCCCGCTTCGTCGATCGGACGGCCGAGCACGTCCATGATGCGGCCGAGGGTCGGCTTGCCGACCGGCACCGAAATCGGGTTGCCCGTGTTCTTCACGGTCAGACCGCGGCGCAGGCCGTCGGATGCACCCAGACAGATGGTACGGACCACGCCGTCGCCCAGCTGCTGCTGGACTTCGAGCGTCAGTTCCGAGCCATCGAGAATGAGCGCGTCGTAGATCTTCGGCATGCTGTCGCGCGGGAATTCCACGTCGATAACGGCGCCGATGCACTGTACGATCTTGCCTTCTACCAAAGCAGCAGTACTCATCGCTTTTCCTTTAAATACCTGATTCTTTACTCGCGCAAAGGCGCAGTTGTCGTCCCGGGCGCGCGCTTAAACAGCGGCTGCGCCGCCGACGATCTCCGACAGTTCCTTCGTGATCGCGGCCTGACGGCTCTTGTTGTAGACGAGCTGCAGTTCGCTGATCACCGTCTTCGCATTGTCGGACGCGGCCTTCATCGCGACCATCCGCGCCGATTGCTCGGACGCCATGTTCTCCGCGACGGCCTGGTACACCAGCGCCTCGACGTAACGCACGAGCAGTTCGTCGACGACTGCCTGCGCGTCCGGCTCGTAGATGTAGTCCCACGACGTGGCCGGCGTACCGTCGTCGGCCTCGAAGTGCTCCGACGACAGCGGCAGCAGCTGCTCGATCACGGCTTCCTGCTTCATCGTGTTGATGAAGCGCGTGTAAGCGAGATAGACCGCCGACAGCTTGCCTTCCGAGTACAGATCGAGCTGCGTCTTGACCGCACCGATCAGCTTGTCGAGATGCGGGGTGTCGCCGAGATGCACGACCTGCGACAGCACCTTCGCGCCGAAGCGGTTCAGGAAGCCGAGACCCTTGCCGCCGATCGCGGTGGCTTCGACCTTCTGGCCCTTCTCTTCGAGCTCCTTGAACTTCTGCACCGACGCACGCAGCACGTTCGTGTTCAGACCGCCGCACAGACCCTTGTCCGTCGTGACGAGGATGATGCCGGCCGTCTTCGCGCCTTCGTTCGCCACCATGAATGGGTGGCGGTACTCCGGGTTCGCGCGGCTCATGTGCGCGGCGATGGCACGGACCTTGTCCGCGTACGGACGAGCGGCGCGCATGCGTTCCTGCGCGCGGCGCATCTTCGATGCGGCCACCATCTCCATCGCCTTCGTGATCTTGCGCGTGTTCTGCACGCTCTTGATCTTGCCGCGAATTTCCTTCATTCCAGCCATAGCTTGCTCCTTTGCGCCCCGAGCTGGCACTTCAGCGCTTTACTCGGGGCTCATGCACCGCTCACCGAAACGGCGCGGGCGCCTCGGCTCCCGCGCGGCCTCGGTGTGTCACTCACGGATCAATAGGCACCCGACTTCTTGAAGGATTCGATCGCCGCGCGCAGCGCGCCTTCGTCGTCCTTCGAGAGATCCTTGGTGTCTTCGATGCGCTTGATGAGGTCAGCGTGGCTCGTCTTCAGGAATTCGCGCAGGCCCTTCTCGAACGGCAGCACCTGCTTCACGTCGAGATCGTCGAGGTAGCCGTTGTTCGCGGAGAACAGCGACACGGCCAGTTCCCACACCTGCAGCGGCTGGTACTGCGGCTGCTTCAGCAGTTCCGTCACGCGGCGGCCGCGCTCGAGCTGCTTGCGGGTCGCTTCGTCGAGGTCCGATGCGAACTGCGCGAATGCGGCCAGTTCACGGTACTGCGCGAGGTCGGTACGGATACCGCCCGACAGCTTCTTCACGACCTTGGTCTGCGCGGCGCCACCGACGCGCGACACCGACACGCCGGCGTTGATTGCCGGGCGGATGCCTGCGTTGAACAGGTCGGTTTCCAGGAAGATCTGGCCGTCGGTAATCGAGATCACGTTCGTCGGAACGAACGCCGTCACGTCGCCTGCCTGCGTTTCGATGACCGGCAGTGCCGTCAGCGAACCGCTCTTGCCCTTCACTTCGCCGTTCGTGAACTTCTCGACGTACTCTTCCGAGACGCGCGCCGCACGCTCGAGCAGACGCGAGTGCAGATAGAACACGTCGCCCGGGTACGCTTCACGGCCCGGCGGACGGCGCAGCAGCAGCGAGATCTGACGGTATGCCCAAGCCTGCTTGGTCAAGTCGTCGTAAATGATCAGCGCGTCCTGGCCGCGATCGCGGAAGTATTCGCCCATCGTGCAGCCCGCGTACGGTGCGAGGTACTGCATCGCGGCGGAATCCGAGGCCGAAGCGGCGACGACGATGGTGTACGCCATCGCGCCCGTTTCTTCGAGCTTGCGCACCACGTTCATGATCGACGAAGCCTTCTGGCCGATCGCGACGTAGATACAGATCAGGTCCTTGCCCTTCTGGTTGATGATCGCGTCGAGCGCCACCGCGGTCTTGCCGGTCTGGCGGTCGCCGATGATCAGCTCGCGCTGGCCGCGGCCGATCGGCACCATCGCGTCGATCGACTTGATACCCGTCTGCACCGGCTGCGACACCGACTTACGCCAGATCACGCCCGGGGCGATCTTTTCGATCGCGTCGGTCAGCTTCGCGTTGACCGGACCCTTGCCGTCGATCGGGTTGCCGAGCGCGTCGACCACGCGGCCGATGAGTTCCGGACCGACCGGGACTTCGAGAATGCGGCCCGTCGTCTTGACGACGTCGCCTTCCGAGATGTGTTCGTATTCGCCGAGAATCACCGCGCCGACCGAGTCGCGCTCGAGGTTCAGCGCGAGGCCGAACGTGTTGCCCGGAAACTCGAGCATTTCGCCCTGCATCACGTCCGACAGGCCGTGGATGCGCACGATACCGTCGGTCACGGAGATCACGGTGCCCTGGTTGCGAACGTCTGCGCTCGCTTCAAGGCCCTGGATCCGGCTCTTGATCAGCTCGCTGATCTCAGAGGGATTGAGTTGCATTATTCGCTCCTGATAGTCAATTCTGTTGCGTGCCGGCGTGGCGCTCAGGCGGTCAAGGCAGCCTGCATCGATGCGAGGCGCGCGCGAACCGAGGTGTCGAGCACTTCGTCGCCGACCGTCACGCGCACGCCGCCGATCAGCGACGAATCGACTTCGACCGTCGGCTTCAGCTTGCGCTTGAACTTGCGTTCGAGGCTCGCGACGAGACTGTCGAGATCCGCGCCGTCCAGCGGGAACGCGCTCACGATCTCGGCGTCCGCTGCGCCTTCACGTTCGTTCTTGAGCGCCTCGAACTGCTCGGCGATTTCCGGCAGCAGCGCGATGCGATGATTGTCGACCAGCATCTGCACGAAGTTCTTCGCTTCGGCGCCGGCCGCGAGCGGCGACTTCAGCGCGGCAAGCAGCAGCTCGGCCACTTGCGCACGCGTCACCTTCGGGCTCGACGCGACCGACAGCACTTCCGGCAGACGCGCAACCTGGGCCAGCTCTTGCACGAGCGTGGACCAGGCGGCGATGTCACCGCCCTCGGCCACGCGGAACAGCGCTTCTGCGTAAGGGCGGGCGATGGTTGCAAGTTCGGCCATGATCAGAGCTCGGCTTTCAGTTGATTCAGCAGTTGGGCGTGGGCCGTTTGATCGACTTCGCGCTTCAGGATCTGCTCGGCGCCCTTCACGGCCAGCGCAGCGACTTCGCCGCGCAGCGCTTCGCGCGCCTTCACGATTTGCTGTTCTGCTTCCGCTTTCGCCTGCGCGACGATGCGGGCGGCTTCAGCCTGGGCGTTGGCCTTGATTTCCTCGGCGACCGCCTGGGCGCGCTTTTCGGCGTCGGCGATGCGCTGCTGGCCGTCGTTGCGGGCCTGCGCGAGTTCCTGGTCCACGCGCTTGTGCGCTGCTTCGAGTTCCGCCTTGCCCTTTTCCGCGGCGGCGAGGCCGTCGGCGATCTTCTTCGAACGTTCGTCGAGGGCGTTGATCAACGGCGGCCACACGAACTTCATCGTGAACCACGCGAGGACCAGGAACACGACCATTTGCGCAAACAGAGTTGCGTTGAGATTCACGGTGTTTCCTTATCTGCTATTCCGGAAAAATGAAACGGTAAGGCGCTCATCGAGTTGCATTCGATCAGCGCCCCAAGTCTCCGTTCCGCCCTGCGCCGGCTCACGCCGGGCGCATATTTCCGAGGAACCTTAGCCTGCGAGCTTCGACAGGAGCGGGTTCGCGAACGCGAACAGCATTGCGACACCCACGCCGATCAGGAATGCCGCGTCGATCAGGCCGGCCAGCAGGAACATCTTCGTTTGCAGCGGGTTGATGAGTTCCGGCTGACGTGCGCACGCTTCGATGTACTTGCCGCCCATCAGCGCGATACCGATACAGGCGCCGATTGCACCCAGGCCGATGATGATGCCGATACCGATGGCGGTCAGACCCTGGATGTTGGCGATGAAAGCTTGCATGATCACTCCTTTGTGAAAAGACTTGGAACTAGAGATTTAAGAAAATAAAACGAAGACTCTTTTTTGCACGCCGTGCTTAATGCTTGTCGTGCGCCTGGCCGAGATACACCAGCGTCAGCATCATGAAAATGAATGCCTGCAACAGAACAATCAGGATGTGGAAGATTGCCCAGACGCTGCCCGCGATCACATGACCAACGAAGCCGAGGAACGTTGCGTCGCCACCGAAGCTCCACATGCTGCCGAGCAGGGCGATCAACAGGAACAACAGCTCACCCGCGTACATGTTGCCGAACAACCGCATGCCGAGCGAGACGGTCTTCGCGACGTATTCGACGACGTTGAGCGCGAGGTTCGGGATCCACAGCAGCGGGTGCGCGCCGAACGGCGCCGACAGCAGCTCATGCGCAAAACCGCCCGGGCCCTTGATCTTGATGCTGTAGTAGATCATCAGGACGAACACGCCGAGCGCGATGCCGAGCGTGCCGTTGAGGTCGGCCGTCGGAACGATGCGATGGTGGGAGATCACGTTCGACAGACCCAGCCAGCCGATCACGCGGCCCGGCAGGTCCACCGGAAGGAAGTCGAGCGAGTTCATCAGCGCGACCCACACGAACACGGTGAGCGCGAGCGGCGCGATGAACGTACGGTTGCCGTGAACGATGGCCTTCGATTGGTCTTCGACCATCTCGACGAGCATCTCGATCGCGCACTGGAAGCGGCCCGGTACGCCCGGCGTCGCCTTGCGGGCGGCCAGACGCAGCAGGACGATCGTCACGATGCCGCACACGATCGACCAGAACAGCGTGTCGAGATTCCAGACGTGGATGTCGAAAATCGACGTCTGATGCGAGGTGGAAAAATTCTGCAAGTGGTGCGCAATGTACTCGGACGGATCCGGACTGCGCGTGCCTTCGCTAGCTGCCATATCGTTAATGCCACCCAAATTGTCGAAAATCGTTTTGCCTGTTCCGCAACACGCTATTGCGGGAACGGGCCCGTGCGATTTCGTGTCGAAAACCGCACGCTGCTTGTTTCTTACCGCCAGGCCAGCGCGATCCAGTACGTCTTCAGCACGACGAGGTAGGTGACGAGGAGCGCCGGCCAGTGCACGCCGGCATAGCCGTACGCCACTGCGGCGAACATGCCGATCGTCACGCCGAGCTTCAGCGCTTCGCCGGCCACCCAGCTCATCACGGTGGCCGAGCCACCCGCCTTCAGTCGTGCCACGAACAACGCGCTTGGCACCCAGCCGATCGCCCCGCCCAGAAACGCGGATTGCGCAGCGGCGCCGGGCGACTTTGAAAACAGCCACCACGCCAGCGTTGCAACCAGGGACAGTGCCACCTGCGCGATCACCACTTTGTACGGGGTCACGCGCGACGGCTTGCTCACGTTCGGGCCGAAGAGCTTCTCGGCCTCCGCCCGTGTGAGCGGAACGATGTTGTTATCTTGCTGCTCGACATCCCAGTCGTCATCGGATTCGCGCCGCTCGCCGGCCGCTGAAGCGGTGCGTTGCGCGCGGTGATCATCGTGCCTATCGTTCGGCGCCTGACCCGCCATCGCAGTCTTCCGCAAAATCCTGAAACCGGCCCCAAGCTTTCCGAAAGCTTTCAGGGGTGCCGAGCTAACAAATCCGGGCGATTGTAAGCGATAGTTGCAACTGATTCAAGGCTTTAGACGCGACAAAAACCGGCGTGAAACGACGCGTCATGATGCGAGAAAACGCGCGATTCGGGGACGTACGATGACAGTTGTAAGGTCAACTTTTGCGTCGTCATCGGTCGAAGAAAATGTGTGGTAATGCGATCGTCGCGGCGATCCGCACAGGCGTGCGGCGGGAGACGTCGTTGGTCGAACGGCCGGCGTTTGTCGCCGTCGCGATGCGGTGGAAAGCGTGGCACACGATCGAACGGGTGAAGCGTGCGTCGCCGGACGCGGAAATTTGCCGTGAAGCTGCATTGCGGACTGCTCGGCCGGATTCGCGAATTCGAAGATCCGCGCGCATCGGTTGCAGTCGCACCACAGCCGATTCACTCGGCCCGTCGCACCCCGCCGTGTCCGCCCCGCACCCCGCGCGCGCGGCGCACGCCGGCACAGCGCAGGCTGTGCGTCGCCACCGCCGAGGCCAGCCGATATTCTGTGCAGCGATCGTCAGAGATGCGCGAGCAGCCATGCGCCGAGCACGGCGCTCGCGAGCGCGAACGGAATCGACACGAGGTGGAACGGCAGCCACATGCGCGGTTCCTTCGCGAGACGAACCGCGATCAGATTCGCGAGCGAGCCGATCGCGAATCCGAAGCCGCCGACCGATACGCCGAACGCGAGCGCACGCCAGTCGTGCGTGAACTCCGACAGCAGGATCGCGGCCGGCACGTTGCTGATGCCTTGCGACAGGATCGCGCCCGCCGCGAACACGCGCAGCGGCGAATCGAGCCGCGCGTGCGCGATCGCGTCGTGTATCCACGGCAGCGCCGCGGCCGTGCGCAGCACGACGAACATCAGCACGAAAATCAGCAGCAGCAGCCAGTCGATCTTCAGGACTGCCTTGCGTTGAACGGCAAGCAGCACGATCGTCACCGCAATCAGCGCCGGCAGCGGATGATGCGCGTCGGCCAGCAGCACGAATGCGGCGAACAGCACGGCCGCGATCAGCGCGTGCGTGCGGTGCACGTCGACGCCCGCGACGTCGCCGGACAGATCGAGCGGTTTCGCGCGAAACGCGCATGCAGTCAGCGCGAGCAGCAGCACCATCAGCGCGACGGCGAGCGGCCCGAGCGTCACGACGAAGCGGCCGAACGACACAGCGCTCAACTGCCACAGAAAAAGATTCTGCGGATTGCCGAGCGGCGTCGCGATCGATCCCGCATTGACGGCCAGCGCGACCACGATCACGAGGCGCCGGAACGGCAGCGGCGTCAGTTCGCGCAACGACACCATCAGCGGCACGACGACGAACAGCGCGACGTCGTTCGTCAGCCACATCGAGAGCACGGCCGCGAACACCACGAGCAGCATCGCGAGCCCGCGCTCGGAACGCACGTGATGCACGATCCGGTGCGCGAGCCACATCAGGCAGCCCGACAGTTCCAGCGCCTTCGTCAGCATCAGCAGGCCCGCGAGCGTCGCGACCGTCTGCCAGTCGACGCGCTCGGCCAGAACGCGAATCGGTTGCGGACGCAACCATTCCAGCACGATCAGGCCGAGCGCCAGCACGGACAGCACGGGCTCCTGTGCAAGCCAGCCGAGCCACCGGCGCGACGCCGGCGCGCCCGTGTCGTTAATCGACATGCTCGCGTTATTCCTCGGCCGCGACGTTGCCGCGCAGGCGCACGAGAATGCCTTCGAGTGCATCGAGGTTGCCGAAGTCGATCGTCACCTGCCCTCGCCCGCGACGGCCCAGCTTGATCTTCACCGTCGACGCCAGCAGATCCGACAACTCCTCTTCGAGACGACGCGTATCGCGGCCGCCGTCGTCCTTCGCGCGCGCCTTCACGGCAGGCGCTTCCTTCGTCGTCTGTGCGACGAGCTTCTCGGTCTCGCGCACCGACATTCGCTTGTTGACGACCTGATGCGCGAGCGTGATCTGCGTCGCCGCATCGACCGCGAGCAGCGCACGCGCGTGGCCCATGTCGAGATCGCCCGCGAGCAGCATCGTCTGCACGGGCGCCGCGAGGTTCAGCAGACGCAGCAGGTTCGACACCGCGCTGCGCGAACGGCCCACCGACTCGGCCGCCTGCTCGTGCGTGAAACCGAACTCGTCGAGCAGCCGCTGAATGCCGTGCGCCTCTTCAAGCGGATTCAGATCCTCGCGCTGGATGTTCTCGATCAGCGCCATCGCCGCCGCGGCCTGATCGGACACCTCCTTCACGAGCACCGGCACTTCCTCGAGGCCCGCGAGACGCGCGGCGCGGAAACGTCGCTCGCCCGCGATGATCTCGTATTTGTCTGACGAAATGGGGCGTACCAGGATCGGCTGCATCACGCCCTGGGCGCGAATGCTGGCCGCGAGCTCCTGCAGGCTGCCTTCGTCCATCCGCGTGCGCGGCTGGTATTTGCCGGCCTGCAGCTTGCCGAGCGCGAGCGTGTTCGGCGCCCCTTCGATCTTCACCGCTTCGGTGATGTCGGCGCTGCCGCCGAGCAGCGCTTCGAGGCCACGTCCCAAGCCCTTCTTCTTCGGTACGGCGTTCATGTCTTTCTTCCTCGCTTCGCTCATGTCCGGTTACGATGCCTCGAACGCGCGCACGCGCTCGATCATCTCTGCACCGAACTGGAGATAGGCTTGCGCACCGCGCGAGCTGCGGTCGAACACGACGCCCGGCAGCCCATAGCTCGGCGCTTCCGCGAGGCGCACGTTACGCGGAATCACCGCGTCGAACACCTTGTCGCCGAAGTGCGCTTTCAGTTGATCGGAGACCTGCTGCTGCAGCGTGATGCGCGGATCGAACATCACACGCAGCAAGCCGATGATCTTCAGGTCGCGGTTCATGTTCGCGTGCACCTGCTTGATCGTGTTGACGAGATCCGAGAGCCCTTCGAGCGCGAAGTACTCGCACTGCATCGGGATCACGACGCCGTGCGCTGCGCACAGGCCGTTCAGCGTCAGCAACGACAGCGTCGGCGGACAGTCGATCAGCACGAAGTCGTAATCGTCCTCGACGCGCTCGAGCGCCGCCTTCAGCTGGCGCTCGCGGTTCTCGATACCGATCAGCTCGATCTCCGCACCGGACAGCTCGCGGTTCGCCGGCAGCACGTCGTACGTGACGGCTTCGGGCCGGATGCGCGCGTCGGCCACCGACACGCCGTCGACCAGCACTTCGTACACCGTCGCTTCGCATGCGGCCTTGTCGATCCCGCTGCCCATCGTCGCGTTGCCCTGCGGGTCGAGATCGATCAGCAGGACTCGTTGCTCCTGCGCTGCAAGGCTTGCGGCGAGATTGACCGATGTCGTCGTCTTGCCGACGCCCCCCTTCTGGTTCGCAACGCAGAAGATCTTTGCCATCGTTGGTGTGTTCCTCTTACCTTCAAACATTCGGCGCGCCGTTCGCGCGCCGTCAAATCGCCTCGTCGACGGCCACCTCGATCAGATGCCGTTCGGCATCGAGCATCGGAACCGCCAGACGCATCGTCTGCTTCACGCGGCTGCCTTCGGGCAGCCGCGCAATCTCGTCGTCCGGATGCACGCCCTTCATCGCCCAGATCGAACCGCCCGGCGCAACGAGATGCCGAGCAAGTTTAACGAAGTCGGACAGGTCCGCGAAGGCGCGCGACACGATGATGTCGAATTTTTCCGGCACCTCGACGCCGGGCCGCAGCGATTCGACGCGCCCCGTGACCACCGACAAATTCGTGAGCTTCAGTTCCGCACGCGTTTGCGTCTGGAACGCGGACTTCTTCTGCACGATGTCGTTCAGCGTTACCTGCCAGTCCGGCTCGACGATCGCGAGCACGATGCCCGGCAAGCCGCCGCCCGAGCCGACGTCGAGCGCGCGTGCCGACGCGCGGCCGCGCAGATGCGGCACGATCGACAGCGAATCGAGGATGTGCTGGATCAGCATCTGCTGCGGATCGCGAATCGCGGTCAGGTTGTAGACCGCGTTCCACTTGCCCAGCAGCGCGACGTAGTCGAGCAGCCGGTTGCGTTGCGTATCGGATAGCGCGACGTCGAGCGACGCCGCGCCGTCGACGAGCATCCGTTCAAGTACGTCCCGATTAACCGCCGGCGCGCGACGCGCCGTCATTGTTGCGTCGGGACGGCGCCGTCCCCCTGCTCGGCAGCCGATGCGGCCGCGCCGTTACGGCGGCCCAGCCCGCGCCGCTTCAAGTGCACCATCAGCAGCGAAATGGCCGCCGGCGTGACGCCGGAGATGCGCGATGCCTGCCCAATCGTTTCAGGCCGGAACTGATTGAGCTTCTGGCTGACCTCGAACGACAAGCCACGCACCTCGCGATAGTCGATCCCGTCCGGCAGACGCGTGTTCTCGTTCGCGTCGTTGCGTTCGATCTCGGTCGCCTGACGTTCGATATAGCCCTGATACTTGATGCCGATCTCGACCTGCTCCTTGATCTGCGCGAGCAGCACCGGATCGTCGGCCAGCGGCTCCGCCGGCCCGCACTCGCCGCCCTTCAGCCCGCAGACGCCGTCGTAGTCGACGCCCGGACGCCGCAGCAGCTCCGCCAGACTGTATTCGTGGTCGATCGGTTTGCCGAGCAATGCGCTCGCCTCTTCCGGCGGCAGCGTCTTCGGCGTCACCCAGGTCGTCTTCAGTCGTTCGGTTTCACGTGAAACAGCGTCGCGCTTCCGGCAGAAGGCGTCCCAGCGCACGTCGTCGACGAGGCCCAGCTCGCGGCCGATCTCGGTCAGACGCATGTCCGCGTTGTCTTCGCGAAGGCTCAGGCGGTATTCGGCACGGCTCGTGAACATCCGGTACGGCTCGGCGACGCCGCGCGTGACGAGATCGTCGACCAGCACGCCCAGATACGCCTGATCGCGACGCGGGCACCATGCGTCCTTTTCCTGCACGTAGCGGCCCGCGTTGACGCCTGCGAGCAGGCCCTGCGCAGCCGCCTCTTCGTAGCCTGTCGTCCCGTTGATCTGGCCCGCAAAGAACAATCCGTTGATCGCCTTCGTCTCCAGCGACGCCTTCAGCGCGCGCGGATCGAAGTAGTCATACTCGATCGCATAGCCGGGCCGCAGGATATGCGCCTGTTCGAGGCCGCGCATCGAATGCACGAGCTCGAGCTGCACGTCGAACGGCAGGCTCGTCGAAATCCCGTTCGGGTAGAACTCGTTGGTCGTCAGCCCTTCCGGCTCGAGGAAGATCTGGTGCGATTCCTTCGACGCGAATCGATGAATCTTGTCCTCGATCGATGGGCAGTAGCGCGGCCCCACGCCTTCGATCACGCCCGTGTACATCGGCGAACGGTCGAGGCCGCCGCGAATGATGTCGTGCGTGCGCTCGTTCGTGTGCGTGACCCAGCACGGCAGCTGCTGCGGATGCTGCTCGGCACGGCCGAGGAACGAGAACACCGGAATCGGATCGAGATCGCCCGGCTGCTCTTCGAGCTTCGAGAAATCGATCGTGCGGCCGTCGATACGCGGCGGCGTTCCGGTCTTCAGCCGCCCTTGCGGCAGCTTCAGCTCCTTCAAGCGCGCAGACAGCGACACGGCGGCCGGGTCGCCCGCGCGACCGCCCGTATAGTTGTTCAGGCCGACGTGGATCTTGCCGTCCAGGAACGTACCGGCCGTCAGCACGACCGCGCGCGCGCGGAACCGGATGCCGATTTGCGTGACAGCGCCGACCACGCGATCGCCCTCGACCATCAGGTCGTCGACCGCCTGCTGGAACAGCCACAGATTGGGCTGATTCTCGAGGCGGCGACGGATCGCCGCCTTGTACAGGATGCGGTCCGCCTGGGCGCGTGTCGCGCGTACGGCCGGGCCTTTCGACGAATTGAGGATCCGGAACTGGATCCCCGCTTCGTCGGTGGCGGCCGCCATCGCGCCGCCCAGCGCATCGACTTCCTTGACCAGATGGCCCTTGCCGATGCCGCCGATCGACGGATTGCAGCTCATCTGCCCGAGCGTTTCGATGTTGTGGGTCAGCAGCAGCGTCTTCGCGCCCATTCGGGCGGACGCCAACGCGGCTTCCGTGCCGGCATGACCGCCGCCGACGACGATGACGTCAAATTCTGTGGGATAAAGCATGGTGGATTCCGTACGCAGGACCGCGCACGAACCTATCTGAGAAATGTATGGGGCGAATTATAGCGGGTTCGCTTTTCGCCCGACGGCCGTCCGAATGGTAGGGTCCGTACGTTTCGACGATTTTTTCGTCGATGCGCCTGGAAAACCGTGCCGCTGCGGCGGATCACGGCGGGCCTCCGAGCCGCTCGCTGCTTCACAGCGTCCGCGCTCGATCGCCCTGAAGTTGTCCCCAACCCGATCCTGCTTTTGTGCCCGCCCTTCCCAACGTCGCCCGACCGCAAACAAAAACGGCGTGTTTCACGTGAAACACGCCGTTCGTTTCCCGCTGCCAGCGGTTCGATCAGGCCGTCTTCCTTGCGAGCCCCAGGTACGTTTCGATCACGCGCGGATTCTGTGCAAGTTCGGACGCCGGCCCTTCAAGCGCAAATTCGCCGGTTTCCAGCACGTAGCCGTAATCCGAAATCTGCAGCGCCGCACGCGCGTTCTGCTCGATCAGCAGCGTCGCGACGCCTGTGCCGCGCAACGCGCTGATGATATGAAAGATCTCCTTCACGATCAGCGGCGCAAGCCCGAGGCTCGGCTCGTCGAGCATCAGCAGGTCCGGCTTGCCCATCAGCGCGCGCCCGACCGCGAGCATCTGCCGCTCGCCGCCCGACAGCGTACCGGCCGCCTGCCTGCGCCGCTCCTTCAATCGCGGAAACAGCGCGAACACCGGGTCGAGCTGGTCGAGAAAGTTCGCTTCGCCGGCCTGCTTGCGGCGATAGGCGCCGAGCACGAGGTTGTCTTCCACCGTCATCGTGCCGAACAGCTCGCGCTTCTCCGGCACGAGGCACATCCCGCGCGCGACACGCTGCTCGACCGGCAGCGCGTCGACGTCCCCGCCGCGATAGAGGACCGCACCGGACGCATGGCCGGTCACCGGTAGCGCGCCCATGATTGCGTTCAGCAGCGTCGATTTTCCGGCGCCGTTCGGGCCGATCACGCTGACGATCTGGCCCGCCCCGACCTTGATCGCCGCGCCGTGCAGCGCCTCCACCTTGCCGTACCGGACCGCCAGCCCGCGCACTTCGAGAATCGGCATCGTCGTGTCCGTCATCACTCCACCCCGCCCAGATACGCTTCAAGTACCGCCGGATCCTGCTGCACGTCCTGCGGCAGCCCTTCGGCGATGCGCGTGCCGAATTCCATGACGACGAGCCGGTCGGTCAGGTTCATCACGAAGTCCATGTCGTGTTCGACGAGCAACACGCTCATGCCTTCGGCCTTCAGCCGGCGCAGCAACTCGGCGAGCTGCTGCTTTTCCCGGTAACGGAGGCCGGCCGCCGGCTCGTCGAGCAGCAGCAGCGTCGGGTCGCAGCACAGCGCGCGCGCGATTTCGAGAATTCGCTGTTGACCGAGCGCGAGGCTCCCCGCTTCTTCGTACATATGCTGTTCGAGGCCCACACGGCGGATCTGCCGCGCAGCCTCGGCGAGTAGCTGCGCTTCCTCGTGCGCATTGAGCCGCGCAATGCTGCGCCATACGCCCGTATGCCCGCGCAGATGGGCGCCGATCGCGACGTTCTCGAGCACCGTCATTCCGGGCAGCAGCTTCACGTGCTGGAACGTGCGGCCGATCCCGCGCTGCACGATCTGTCGCGACGTGAGCCCGTCGATCCGTTCGCCGCGGAACGTGATCGTGCCGCCGGTCGGCTGCAGCACGCCGGTCACGAGGTTGAACGTCGTCGACTTGCCGGCGCCGTTCGGGCCGATCAGCCCAACGATCTGCCCCGCTTTCACGTCGAAGCTGACGTCGTTGACGGCCACGAGCCCACCGAATTGCTTGCGTGCGTTGTCGACGACGAGCAGCGGCTCGCCGGCCACCGGTTTCGCGCGCTGCGGCAGCGGATCGGCGTGCTCGGGCACGTGCGCACGCGGCCCGCGCGGGAACAGTCGGGCAACGAACGGCCACACGCCCTGCCGCGCATACTGCAGCAGCAGCACCATGAGTACGCCGAACACGATGATTTCGAAGTTGCCTTCGGAGCCGAGCAGCTTCGGCAGCAGCGTCTGCAGGTAGTCCTGCAGCACGGTGAGGATCGCCGCGCCGAGCACGGCGCCCCAGACATGCGACACGCCGCCGACGACCGCCATGAACAGGAATTCGATGCCGTGGTTCAGCCCGAACGGCGTCGGGTTCACGGCCCGCTGCAGATGCGCGTACAGAAAGCCGGACACCGCGGCGAGCACCGCCGCGTAGACGAAGATCACGACGCGCATCCACGCCGTGTTCACGCCCATCGCCTCGGCCATCACGCCGCCGCCGCGCAGCGCGCGAATCGCGCGCCCTGGCCGGCTGTTCAGCAGGTTCTGCACCGATACGATCGCCGCGAGCACGACTGCCCAGATCAGGAAATACAGGCTGCGGCCGCTGTCGAGTTCGAGCCCGAACAGGCTCAGCGCCGGAATGCCGTTGATCCCGTCGTATTTGCCGAGCACCTCGAGATTGCCGAACAGATAGAACAGCGCGAGGCCCCACGCGATCGTGCCGAGCGGCAGGAAGTGTCCCGAGAGCCGCATCGTGACGGCGCCGAGCACGAGCGCGACGAGCGCCGTCAGCGCGACGCCGACGATCAGCGCAAGCCACGGCGACACGCCGTAGCGCGTGGTCAGGAATGCGGTCGCATAGGCGCCGACGCCGACGAACGCGGCCTGCCCGAAGCTCGTCATGCCGCCGACGCCCGTCAGCAGCACGAGCCCGATCGCGACGATCGCATAGAGCCCGATGTAGTTGAGCAGCGTGATCCAGTATTCGGGCACGTGCAGCGCGCCGGGCAGCACCGGCAACGCGAACAGCACGACGAGAAACGCCCAGAACGTCTTGTTGCGCAGCATCGTCTTCATCGCGTCACTCCTCTTCCTCTTCCGCATGCGGCGTCGCGAAGCTGCGCCACAGCAGCACCGGAATGATCAGCGTGAACACGATCACCTCCTTGTACGAACTCGCCCAGAACGACGAATACGATTCGAGCACACCGACCAGCAGCGAGCCGGCCGCCGCGAGCGGATAGCTGACGAGCCCGCCGATGATCGCGCCGACGAAACCCTTCAGGCCGATCAGGAAGCCTGAGTCGTAGTAGATGGTCGTCAGCGGGCCGACGAGAATGCCGGACAGCACGCCGAGTCCGGCCGCGAACGTGAACGCAAGCCGCCCCGCCTCCGTCGTGCCGATGCCGACGAGGCGCGCGCCGAGCCGGTTCACCGACGTCGCGCGCAACGCCTTGCCGGCGATCGTGCGGCCGAAGTACACGTACAGCGCCGCGATCAACACGAGCGCCGTGACGATCACGACGATGCTCTGCGCCGACACCGTCATGCTGCCGATCGACAGCGCCGCATCGGAGAACGCGTTCGTGCGCGAACCTTCGGCGCCGAACATCACGAGGCCGAGGCCGACCATCGCGAAGTGCACGGCGACCGACACGATCAGCAGCAGCAGCGTCGTGCCCTCGGCGATCGGCTGGTACACGAGCCGGTACACGAACGGCCCCATCGGCACGACGATCGCGAGCGTCAGCGCGATCTGCGCGAGCATCGGCAGCGGCTGGGCGGCAAAGCTGCGCGTCACGGCGAATACCGCGAGCGGCAGCAGCACGTAGCGGCTGCCGAGCGTCGCGAGCGTGCGGCCGAGCGGACGACGCCGCTCGCGATGCCGGATCAGCCCGCCCACTTCGAGCAGGAAGCAGGCGATGCCCATGACAAACAGCAGCCAGCAGGTCGCGGGGAATTTCTGCGCCTGCAGCGCGGCGAGCGTCAACGCGCCGTATGCGACGAACTCGCCCTGGGGAATGAAGATCACGCGCGTGACGGAAAACACCAGCACGAGCGCCAGCGACAGCAACGCGTAAATGGCGCCGGTCGTGATGCCGTCTTGCGCGAGGATCGCCGCAATCGAAAGATCCATACGTATCGTGTATCGAGAATGCTGCGGAGAAACGGCGACGGGGACGGCGCGCGCGTACGCGGCGACACGGCCTCACGTATCGTGGCGCCGCCCCGAAGGATTCGTGCGACGACGCGCGACGCACCCGCTCGCGCGCGACGACGGCATGCGCGGCCCGCTCGGCTCGAGCACGCCGATTTCACGTGACACTTACTCGGCCTGCAACTTCCACTTGCCGTCGACGATCTGCACCATCACGCGTGCGCGCGAATCGAAGCCGTTGTGATCGGTCGGCGTCATGTTGATCACGCCGTGCGACACCGGCAGATCCTTCACGCTTTCCAGCGACGCGCGCAGCGCCTCGCGGAAGGCCTCGGTGCCCGGCTGCCCCTTCTTCAGCGCGTCCGGAATCGCGCGCTGCAGCAGCAGCCCTGCGTCCCACGCGTGGCCGCCGAAGGTCGACAGCGAACCGGCGCCGTACGCCTTCTCGTAGGCGGCCTTGTACGCGAGCGCGGGCTTCTTCACCGGGTTCGAATCGGGCAGCTGATCGGTCACGAGCACCGGACCGGCCGGCAGGAGCTCGCCGTCGCAATCCTTGCCGCATACGCGCAGGAAGTCGTTGTTCGCGACGCCGTGCGTCTGATACACCTTGCCCTTGTAGCCGCGCTCCTTCAGCGTCTTCGCCGGCAGCGCCGCCGGCGTGCCGGAGCCGGCGATCAGCACCGCGTCCGGGTTCGAGCCGACCAGCTTCAGCACCTGCCCCATCACCGACGCGTCGGTGCGGTTGTAGCGCTCGTTCGACACGATCTTGATGCCGTTCTTCTGGGCGGCCGCGCTGAACGTGTTGTACCAGCTGTCGCCGTACGCGTCGGCGAAGCCGATGAAGCCGACCGTCTTCACGCCGTGCTTGGCCATGTAGCCGGCGATCGCATCGGCCATCAGCTGGTCGTTCTGCGGCACCTTGAACATCCACGCGCGCTTCGCGTCCATCGGCGAGATGATCTGCGCGCTCGCGGCGAGCGAAATGGTCGGCGTCTTCGCCTGCGACACGGGGTCGAGCATGGCGAGCGAGTTCGGCGTGACCGACGAACCGATGATCGCGTCGACATGATCCTCGTCGATCAGCTTGCGCACGTTCTGCACGGCGCGGCTCGTGTCGGATGCGTCGTCGAGCACGATGTACTGCACGCTCTTGCCGGCGATCTCCTTCGGCAGCAGCGCGATCGTGTTCTTTTCCGGAATCCCGAGCGACGCGGCCGGCCCCGTCGCCGACAGCGTCACGCCGATCTTCACCTGCGCCGACGCCGTCGCGGCCGCGCATGCGAGGCCCGCGGCAAGCAAAGCCTCCATCCATCGATTCATCTTCATTTTCGTTGTCTCCAAACGCTGCTCGAAAAATCCGCGGGCCGCTCGGGCGACTCCCGGCCTCAAACAAGTTAATAATTTAACTATCTCGCATTGCGGTGCCTACACTCGTTTTCCCGCGAAAAACCGTGTGCACCACGAGCCCGGCAACATCGCGCGGATCCGCCTGAAAACGACGCACGACGCCCGTTACCGTGCGCGAGCGCAATGTCGTCAGGATGAAGCAGCGCGAAATATGGGAAAAGGATCGGTGCGAATGCAACGACGGGCCAACTGTCCGGAACAGAAAAACGACGGCTCAGGCTCATGCGAGACGGCACCGCGAGAAAGCGCCACGCGATGCCGGGCCGGACCGCGCGAGTTCGGCGCCTGCCGACGCGCGCGACGCCGTGCGGCCCGGGCGCGGCCACGTGGGCGGCTCGGCGCTGCCGCGACCACACCGCGGCGCGGCCTGCCCGTGCATGCCGCCCGGCGCGCGCGCATCCCGTGCCGCGCGGCTCGCCCCGCTCCATCGTCCTGCGCTTCTCATTCAACCGCACTCCATCTTCTGCATTCTGCTTGTAGGAGGACTGCCGACCGATTTCGCCGACCGCTCGGTCGGCGAAAGCTGAGTGTAACGGACGCCTTTTGCGCACGCCAACCGGGTAAGCCCGGACGGTATGCGCGCGGCTGCGCGCCGTACGCCGCTGCGTATGCGAAAACGGAAATACGAAGGAAGACAAAGAATACGCGCCCGAATGCGGTGCGGTGAATGCGAACCGCCATGCCGAGTCGGCCGTTGCACGCGCATTGAAATGCGGTGAAAATCCGCGCGCAAATGAAAAAGCGCTGTTGGATTCCGTCCAACAGCGCTTTGGGGTCCGGGCACTTTGTGCCTCGATTGTCTCCTCGTTCTCCACCTGCAAATTCGATTCGCGGTGCATCAGAACTGAAACGAAGCTTAAAGAAGCTTAAGGCCGCCGGCAACTTAGCATTTACCCCTATGGTGCATCGCCGCACGAAAATGGGGCACCACTTTGCCGCGCGGCGCGTGCCGGAGGCCGCTTCGGCGCCGTTCCGAAGCATGCCGGATGGTGCTTCGCATCAAGGCGCCGCCGGCCGTCCGCACGCCGCTACGACGCGCCGAGCGGCTTGATCCGCGCGATCATCTCGCCGACGATCCCGCGCCGGAACGCGAGCACGCAGGCGATGAAGATCAGCCCGGTGACGATCGTCGCCGATTCGCCGAGCGAATGGAACCAGCCGATGCCCGTCGTCGAGGCCAGCCACTCGCCGATGTCGCCGAGCCGGTCTTCGAGCGCGACGATCAGCGCCGCGCCGAGCAGCGGCCCGAACAGCGTGCCCATGCCGCCGACGAGCGTCATCAGCACGACGAGGCCCGACATCGTCCAGTAGGCATCGGACAGCGTCTCGAAGCCGAGCACGAGCACCTTCAGCGATCCGGCCAGCCCCGCGAGCCCCGCCGACAGCACGAACGCGAGCAGCTTGAAGCGATCGGTGTCGTAGCCGAGCGAGATCGCGCGCGCCTCGTTCTCCTTGATCGCGACGAGCACCTGGCCGAACGGCGAATGCACGATCCGCACGATGAACGCACAGGCGGCGACGATCACGACGAGCACGACGTAGTACAGCGCGAGGTCGTTCGACAGGTCGAGCAGCCCGAACAGGCGGCCGCGCGGCACGCCCTGCAGCCCGTCCTCGCCGTGCGTGAACGGCGCCTGCAGATAGATGAAGTACACCATCTGCGCGAACGCGAGCGTGATCATCGCGAAATAGATGCCTTGCCGGCGAATCGCGAACAGGCCGACGACGAGGCCGAGCAGCGTCGCGATCGCGGTGCCGGCCAGCACGCCGAGCTCGGGCGTGAAACCGAGCGTCTGCATCGAGTAGCCGGTCGCGTAGCCGGCCGTCGCGAGGAACATCGCATGGCCGAACGACAGCAGCCCCGTATAGCCGATCAGCAGGTTGAACGCGGCCGCGAACAGCGCGAACGCAAGCACCTTCATCACGAAGACCGGATACGCGCCGATGAACGGCGCGACGAGCAGTGCGGCGAGCAGCACGCCGTAGAGCACTTTTCTCTGCATCATTTTTCCTTGCCGAACAGGCCGGCCGGGCGGATCAGCAGCACGATCGCCATGATGACGAACACGACCGTCGCGGACGCTTCCGGATAGAACACGCGCGTAAAGCCCTCGATCACGCCGAGCAGCAGGCCCGTGACGATCGAGCCGAGAATCGACCCCATCCCGCCGATCACGACCACCGCGAACACGGTGATGATCATCGGCTGGCCCATCAGCGGCGACACCTGGATCACCGGCGCGGCGAGCACGCCTGCGAAGGCGGCGAGCGCGACGCCGAAGCCGTAGGTGAGCGTGATCATCATCGGCACGTTCACGCCGAACGCCTCGACGAGCTTCGGGTTCTCGGTGCCCGCACGCAGGTAGGCGCCGAGCCGCGTCTTCTCGATCACGAACCAGGTGGCGAGGCACACCGCGAGCGACGCGACGACGACCCACGCACGATAGTTCGGCAGGAACATGAAGCCGAGATTGGTCGCGCCGGACAGCTGCGACGGCACGTCGTACGGCTGCCCCGACGAGCCGTAGATCGAGCGGAACACGCCTTCGACGACGAGCGTGAGACCGAATGTCAGCAGCAGCCCGTACAGGTGATCGAGCTTGTACAGCCAGCGCAGCATCGAGCGCTCGATCGCGATGCCGAACGCACCGACGATCAGCGGCGCGAGCACGAGCATCGCCCAGTACGGCAGCCCGAAGTACGACAAGCCCATCCAGGCGAGCATCGCGCCCAGCATGAACAGTGCGCCATGCGCGAAGTTGATCACGTTGAGCAGCCCGAAGATCACCGCCAGCCCGAGGCTCAGGATCGCGTAGAACGAACCGTTGACGAGCCCGAGCAGCAACTGGCTCAGCATCGCCGGCAACGGAATGCCAAAGATTTCCATCGAGTTTGCCGTCAGAATGAGTTTCGTTGCGCACGCAACCGTATCGGGCCGCGTGCGCCGGCGGCGCAGCGGACGTACCGCGACGGCCGCCGGTGCGGCGCGGCGCGCGCTAGGCGCGCCGCCGCGTCACGTCTACTTCCACAGCGCGCAGCGCGATTCCTGCTTGGTCGCGAATGCCTGTTCGCCCGGGATCGTCGCGAGCACCTTGTAGTAATCCCAGGGCTCCTTCGACTCGGACGGCTTCTTCACCTCCATCAGATACATGTCGTGGATCATGCTGCCGTCCTGACGGATGTAGCCCTTCGCGTAGAAGTCGCTGATCTTCATCTTCTTCAGCTCGGCCATCACCTTGTCGGAGTCGGTCGTGCCGGCCGCCTGCACGGCCTTGAGGTACGTCGTCACCGAGGAATAGTCGGCCGCCTGCAGGCTCGACGGCATCTTCTTCATCTTGCCGAAGTAGCGCTGCGCCCACTGGCGCGACGCCGCGTCGCGGTTCCAGTACCAGCTGTCGGTCAGCACGAGGCCCTGCGTCGTCTCGAGGCCGAGGCTGTGCACGTCGTCGATGAACATCAGCAGCGCGGCGATCTTCATCGTCTTCGTGATGCCGAATTCCTTCGACGCCTTGATCGAATTGATCGTGTCGCCGCCGGCATTCGCGAGGCCGAGGATCTGCGCCTTCGACGACTGCGCCTGCAGCAGGAACGACGAGAAGTCCGACGCGGACAGCGGATGGCGCACCGAGCCGAGCACCTGTCCGCCGTTCGCCTTCACGACATCCGACGTGTTCTTCTCGAGCGCCTTGCCGAACGCGTAGTCGGCGGTCAGGAAGAACCACGTCTTGCCGCCCTGCTTCACGACCGCGGAACCGGTGCCTTTCGCGAGCGCCATCGTGTCGTACGCGTAGTGCACGGTGTACGGCGTGCACTGTTCGTTGGTCAGCGTGTCGGCGCCCGCGCCGATGTTGATGTAGACCTTCTTCTTCTCGGCCGCGACCTGGTTCATCGACAGCGCGGTCGCCGAGTTCGTGCCGCCGACGAGCAGGTCGAGACCGCCGCGGTCCATCCATTCGCGCGCCTTCGACGCGGCGATGTCGGCCTTGTTCTGGTGATCGGCATAGACGACCTCGATCGGCTTGCCGAGCACCTTGCCGCCGAAGTCGGCGACCGCCATGCGGATCGCCTCGAGGCCGCCCTGCCCGTCGATATCCGCGTAAAGCCCCGACATGTCCGTGATGAAGCCGATCTTCACGGTATCCGCCGCGTGGGCGGCGCCGGCGGTGAATGCGGCGGTCGCGAGTGCGAGACACGCGTGGGCGAGGGTCTTCATTTTCATTGACGTCTCCTGTTGTTCTGATGCGTTGTGGTTGTTCGTGCGCCGCGACGGCCGGCGGCAAGGAAACGGGGCGGCGTCACACCCCGAGCAGGTCGTGCAGGACCGGCATCTTGCCTTCCAGTTCCGACGCGCGGAAATGTTCGACGATGCGGCCGTGCTCCATCACGTAGAAGCGGTCGGCGAGCGGTGCGGCAAAGCGGAAATTCTGTTCGACCATCACGATCGTGTAGCCGCGCGACTTCAGCGCGACGATCATGCGCGCGAGCGCCTGCACGATCACCGGTGCAAGACCTTCCGAGATCTCGTCGAGCAGCAGCAGGTTCGCGCCCGTGCGCAGGATGCGCGCGACCGCGAGCATCTGCTGCTCGCCGCCGGACAGCCGCGTGCCCTGGCTCTGCCGCCGCGAAGCCAGGTTCGGGAACATCGCGTAGATGTCGTCGAGCGACATCGCGTTCTCGCGCGCGCCGATCAGCGGCGGCAGCATCAGGTTCTCCTCGCACGACAGGCTCGAGAAGATCCCGCGCTCCTCCGGGCAATAGCCGACACCGAAATGCGCGATGCGGTGCGTCGCGAGACCGATCGTCTCGTTGCCTGCGACCTTGATCGAGCCGCTGCGGCGGCCCGTGAGCCCCATGATCGCGCGCAGCGTCGTCGTGCGGCCCGCGCCGTTGCGGCCGAGCAGCGTGACGACCTCGCCGCGATGAACGGTCAGGTCGACCCCATGCAGAATGTGCGATTCCCCGTACCAGGCCTCGAGGCCCGTGATTTCCAGCGCGGGCGTGCCGCTTTCGACACCGCTCAACTCGCGTTCCTCCCGTTCGCTGTGCTTCATGCGTGCGCCCCCGCGAGCGCCGCGTCCGCGCTGCCCATGTAAGCCTCGATGACGAGCGGATTCTTCGACACCTCCGCATACGAACCCTCGGCGAGCACCTCGCCGCGCTGCAGGACCGTGATCGTGTCCGAGATGCCGGCGATCACGTTCATGTTGTGCTCGACCATCAGGATCGTGCGGCCGCTCGCGACCTTCTTGATCAGTGCGGTCACGCGATCGACGTCCTCGTGGCCCATCCCCTGCGTGGGCTCGTCGAGCAGCATCAGTTCGGGTTCCATCGCGAGCGTCGTCGCGATCTCGAGCGCGCGCTTGCGCCCGTACGCGAGCTCGACGGTGCGCACGTGCGCGAAATCGGTGAGGCCGACTTGCGTGAGCAGATCCATCGCGCGATCGTCGAGACGCTTCAACGTGCGCTCGCTGCGCCAGAAATGGAATTCGGTGCCGAGCGCGCGCTGCAGGCCGATGCGCACGTTCTGCAACGCGGTCAGATGCGGGAACACGGCCGAAATCTGGAACGAGCGGATGATCCCGCGGCGTGCGACCTGGGCCGGCCGCTCGTCGGTGATATCGATGCCGTTGAAGACGATCTGGCCGGCCGTCGGCGTCAGGAACTTCGTCAGCAGGTTGAAGCAGGTCGTCTTGCCGGCGCCGTTCGGACCGATCAAGGCGTGAATGGCACCGCGACGCACGCGCAGGTTCACGCCATTCACGGCCGTGAAGCCCCTGAATTCCTTGGTGAGTCCGCGTGTTTCCAGAATCGTGTCGCCGAGAATCATGTTCCCTTCCGTACGAAGTCAGGCGAAGCACCGGGAAAGTTCGCGCAAGCGGCCGCGAAACAGGTCAGCGGATCGACGGGCTGCCCCGAGCGCCGTGTTACGCCTCGAGGGTGGTCTCCCGCGCCGACGCGTAGGCACGCTGCGCGTCATTGTCGCGCCGTTGGTGCAGTGCAATCATCGGGATTTGCACTTATAGGGATGGCCGCGATACGCACGCCGCTGCGCATGCCGCTGTCCGCGCCGCTGCACGCGCCGTTCCCGTGCATCCGATGCACGCGAAAGGCGCGCGAACGCACGGTGCGCACGAATCGTGCCGCGCAGCACACGCGCGGCGTGCACAAGCATGCGTTGTTTCGCAGCGCGAAGCAGCGCGTGGCGCGACGCGCGTCCGTGATCGCGGCGCAATGGATGCCCACGCGCACGTCAGC
Source organism: Burkholderia multivorans ATCC BAA-247 (assembly GCF_000959525.1). Lineage (NCBI taxonomy): Bacteria > Pseudomonadati > Pseudomonadota > Betaproteobacteria > Burkholderiales > Burkholderiaceae > Burkholderia > Burkholderia multivorans. Next base: position 213,091 of record NZ_CP009832.1, on the reverse strand, counting down.
GTGTCGTCATGCGGGCGCCACGGCCGCATCGGTGTGCACCGAGGCGGCCGCGTCGCGTGCTGCACGGCGGTCCGCGCGGATGATGTCGCTCGCGCGCTCGGCGATCATCAGCGTCGGCGAATTCGTGTTGCCCGACGTGATGAACGGCATCACCGACGCATCGACGATGCGCAGCCCCGCGATACCGCGCACGCGCAGCCGGCTGTCGACGACCGCGCGCGGATCGTCCGCGCGTCCCATGCGACACGTGCCGACCGGATGGAAGATCGTCGTGCCGACCGCGCCGGCCGCTTCCTGCAGCTCGGCTTCGGTCTGATAGCGCGCGCCCGGCAGGATTTCCTCGGGACGGTAGCGCGCGAGCGCCGGCGCGGACGCGATGCGACGCGTGAGACGCAGCGCGTTGGCGGCGACGTGGCGGTCGTAGTCGGTCGACAGATAGTTCGGCGCGATCACGGGTGCCGCATGCGGATCGGCGCTCGCGACATGCACGCTGCCGCGCGAGGTCGGCCGCAGATGACACACGGACGCCGTGAACGCATTGAAGCTGTGCAGCGGCTCGCCGAAGCGGTCGAGCGACAGCGGCTGCACGTGATACTCGAGATCGGGCGACGCGAGCGTCGGATCGTCCGGATCGGATTTCGCGAACGCGCCGAGCTGCGACGGCGCCATCGACATCGGCCCGCGCTGCAGCAGCGCATATTCGGCGCCGATCATCAGCTTGCCCCACCAGCGCGCGGACAGCGTGTTCAGCGTGCGCACGCCCTGCACGCGAAACGCCATGCGCAGCTGCAGGTGGTCCTGCAGGTTTTCGCCGACGCCCGGCAGATCGTGTACGACGTCGATGCCGAGCGCCTGCAGCCGCCGGCCGTCGCCGACGCCGGACAGCTCGAGCAGCTGCGGCGAATTCACCGCACCCGACGTGAGCAGCACTTCGATGCGCGCACGCGCGACGTACTCGGTGCCGCCCCCGCGATATTCGACACCGACCGCACGCCGCCCCTCGAAAATCACGCGCTGCGCGTGCGCGCCGGTGATCACGGTCAGATTCGCGCGCGCCATCGCGGGCCGCAGGAATGCCTTCGACGTGTTCCAGCGCACGCCGCGCTTCTGGTTCACCTCGAAGTAGCCGACGCCCGTGTTGTCGCCGCGATTGAAATCGTCGGTGGCCGGAATGCCCGTCTGCTGCGCGGCCTGCGCGAACGATTCGAGGATCTCCCAACGCAGCCGCTGCTTCTCGACGCGCCAGTAGCCGCCCGCGCCGTGCGCGTCGCTCGCGCCGGCATGATGATCCTCGCTGCGTTTGAACACCGGCAGCACGCTGTCCCAGGACCAGCCGGCGTCGCCGGTTTCCCGCGCCCAGCGGTCGTAATCGTCGCGCTGGCCGCGCATATAGATCATCCCGTTGATCGACGAACAGCCGCCGAGCACGCGTCCGCGCGGATACGACAGCGCGCGGCCGTTGAGCCCTGCTTCCGGCTGCGTCTTGTACAGCCAGTCGGTGCGCGGATTGCCGATGCAATACAGATAGCCGACCGGGATATGAATCCAGTGATAGTCGTCCTTGCCGCCCGCCTCGAGCAGCAGCACGCGAACGTCCGGGTCCTCGGTCAGCCGGTTGGCCAGCACGCAGCCGGCCGTGCCCGCGCCGACGATCACATAATCGAATTCGCCTTCGAGCGTACGTTCCGTACTCACGATGTGTCTCCTGTCGATCGGCGTGCACGCCGATTCGATGCAAAGCATGTTGTTATCGCGTCGCGCGGCGCGATTCCGCGCGTCGTTTTCAGCATAGTGCGTCCGCGCCGCCGGCGGCGCCTGCAGTGCATGGCGTGCTGCACGTCGACCTACGGCGCGACGCCGCGATCGCCTTCGCGCCGTTCGCGCCCGTCACGCGTCGCGGGACGCGACCGATGAAGCGTACTCCCGGCGCCGCCCGCCGATCCAATGAGTTATGCTCAACTGCGTTATAAGCGGCGCTCATATCACGACGATGGATCTCACCCTGCTACGCGCGTTCGCGACGGTCGCCCGCGAAGGCAATCTGACGCGCGCGGCCGCGCAGCTGCATCTGACGCAGCCCGCTGTGAGCCTGCAGATCAAGCATCTGCAGGAGACGCTCGGCGTCGCGCTGTTCACGCGCACGTCGCGCGGGCTCGCGCTCACGCGCGACGGCCAGACGCTGCTGCCGCACGCGGAACGCGCGCTCGCGGCGGCCGCCGACGTCGAGCGCGCGGCAGCCGCGCTGCGCCACGAGGTGCGCGGCCGGCTGCGGATCGGCACGATTCTCGATCCGGGATTTCTGCGGCTCGGCGGCTTTCTGCGCGCGCTCGTCGAAACCCACCCGCAAATCGAGACCGCGCTGCGGCACGGGATGTCGGGCTGGGTGCTCGACCAGGTGCGCGCGCAGGCGCTCGATGTCGGCTACTACATCGGCCGGCCCGGCGACGACGATCCGCGCGACGGTGCGCCGTTCCATACGGTCACGCTCACGCATTTCCAGTACCGCGTGCTCGCGCCGGCCGGCTGGAAGGAACGCGTGCAGCGCGCGCACGACTGGCGCGCGCTCGCCGCGCTGCCGTGGATCTGGACGCCGCCCGCGTCGGCGCACAACCGACTGCTGTCGCGGCGCTTCGCGCAGGCCGGCGTGCAGCCGCTGAAGGTCGCCGAAGTCGATCAGGAGCAGTCGATGCTCGACCTCGTGAAATCGGGGATCGGTCTGACGCTCGCGCGCGACGCGATCGCGCTCGCCGAAGCGCACGCGCATGCGCTGACGATCGTCGAGCGCGTGACGGTGCCGACCGAGCTGACCTTCGTCACGCTCGCCGAGCGACGCGACGAACCGGCGATCGCGGCCGCGCTCAGGCTGATCGAAGCGCAGTGGGCAATATGAGCGCCATTGATGATGCGGGCCGCCGCGCGCCGCACGCTGCGATTCGGCGCGGCGGGCTTCACGTCGCCGTCGCAGCCTTTTTGCTAGATTGTGCGTTCGCACATCCGTACATCGTCGTCGACCGAAGGAGGTCCGCATGGCCCGCAACATCGAGATCAAAGCCCGTGCCCGCGAATTCGACCGTCTGCGCGAACGCGCGGCCGCCCTGGCGACCGAAGCGCCGCTGTTCTACCGCCAGCAGGATTTCTTCTACGACGTGCCGCGCGGCCGGCTCAAGCTGCGCCGCTTCGACGACGGCACGCCGGCCGAGCTGATCTTCTACCAGCGCGACGATCGAGACGGCCCGAAGGCGTCGTACTACACGCGCAGCCCGGTGACGAACCCGGACGCGATGCACGCACTGCTCGCGACCGCGCTGACGACGCGCGGCATCGTCACGAAGGAGCGTCACGTGTATCTGGCCGGCCGCACGCGCATTCACCTCGATCGCGTCGACGGCCTCGGCGACTTCATCGAGCTCGAAGTCGTGCTCGGCCCCGACGACGACGAAGCAGGCGGCGAAGCGGAAGCGCACGACGTGTTCGCGAAGCTCGGCGTCGCGCATGACGATCTCGTCGCGCTCGCCTATGTCGACCTGCTGAACGCGGCCGAGCGCGAAACGGCCGTGTGATCGTGCGCGGCGTGCCTATGCGCGGCATGCGCACGCGCGGTACAAACGCGCGGCGTCTGCGGACGCCGCGCGCCCGTCAGGCCGCGCCGGGCGCCAGATGCGCGAGCGGCAGCGCGCCGTTGCGCTTGAACGTCGTCAGCACGATGTTCGAACGCACGCTGTCGACGCCCGGCACACGCATCAGCTTCTTCATCACGAACTGCGACAGCGCGTTCAGATCCGGCGCGACGATCCGCAGCAGATAGTCGGCATCGCCGACCACCGCGTGACATTCGAGCACTTCGGGCAACACGTCGATCTGCTGCTGGAACTGCTCGATGATCGAATCGCCGTGATGCTTGAGCTTCAGGCTCGTGAACGCGGTCACGCCGAGCCCGAGTTTTTCGGGCCGCAGCATCACGCGATACCCCTCGATCACGCCGGCGGCCTCCAGCCGCTGCAGCCGGCGGCCGATCTGCGACGGCGATAGCGGCACTTCCTCGCCGAGCTGCTGATGCGTCGCGCGGCCGAAGCGCTGCAGCACGTCCAGCAGTGCGAGATCGAAGTGATCGAGTTCCAGCATGTCCATTCTCCGCATGATTCGACAATTCAATGCGCGATTATCGCATTACATCTCGAATATGCGCCAATTTTGCGCCCAACCCGCGCGTACCCCGCTCTACACTTGCATGCATCCGAAACCCCAGCATGCCGAGCGTCTCATGTCCACCGTCGTCACCGCGAAACTGCAGGAGCAGTTCGATGCGGGCCTCGAAACCCGCGCCGATTTCACCATCGACCAGCCGCTGCAGCGTTACGGCCGCGTCGACCACGCGGTGTGGCAGCAGCTCTATGCGCGCCAGTCGGCGCTGCTGCGCGGGCGCGCATGCGACGCGTTCGTCGCCGGGCTCGGCAAGATCGACCTGCCGGCCGATCGCGTGCCGTCGTTCGCGGACGTGAACCGTCAGCTGATGCCCGCAACGGGCTGGCAGATCGTCGCGGTACCGGGCCTCGTGCCCGATCGCGTGTTCTTCGAACACCTCGCGAACCGGCGCTTTCCGGTTACCTGGTGGATGCGTCGCCCCGATCAGCTCGACTACCTGCAGGAGCCCGACTGCTTCCACGACCTGTTCGGCCACGTGCCGCTGCTGATCGAGCCCGTTTTTGCCGACTACATGCAGGCATACGGCCGCATCGCGCTCGCGGTCGCGGACGACGAAGCGGCGCTCGCGCGCCTCGCGCGGCTCTACTGGTATACGGTCGAATTCGGACTGATCCGCGACGGGCGCGGCCCCGGCGGGCTATCGATCTACGGCGCCGGCATCGTGTCGAGCAAGGGCGAGAGCCTGTACAGCGTCGAAAGCGCGGCGCCGAACCGGCTCGGCTTCGATCTCGAGCGCGTGATGCGCACGCGTTACCGGATCGATACGTTCCAGAAGACCTACTTCGTGATCGACGACTTCGCGCAGCTGTTCGCGCTGGCGGAGCTCGACGGCCGCGCGCTTGCCGCGCGCCTCGCGGGACTGCCGGAGTTCGACGCCGGCGCGGTGCTCGATACCGACCGCGTGCTGCATCGCGGCACCGGCGAAGGCTGGCCCGACGACGCCGACGCGTAATGTGACGGACGCCACATCCCGCACACCGCACACCGCATGCCGCATGCCGCACGTGCCGACGCGCGGCGCGCAACTATGAAAGAATGACCGGTGCAGGCCCCGCCGCGCGGCGCATGCCGCGCGCGAGCGCCGTTACCGAACGAGGTGCAACATGGTCCACAAGCTCACATCAGAAGAACGCAAGACGCGACTCGAACGCCTGCCGCAGTGGTCGGCGGTGCCGGGCCGCGATGCGATCCAGCGCAGCCTGCGCTTCGCCGATTTCAACGAAGCGTTCGGCTTCATGACGCGCGTTGCAATCAAGGCACAGGAAATGAATCATCATCCGGAATGGTTCAACGTCTACAACCGCGTCGACGTGACGCTGTCGACACACGACGCCGACGGTCTCACCCAACGCGACATCGAACTGGCCCTCTTCATCGACGCGGTCGCCGCACAGGCGCGTCCGGCGAGCTGAGCGCGCGCGGCCCGACCACGAGCGAACGCGCCGCGCGCTTTTTCGGCGCGCGGCGCGTCAACTTTTCATTTGCATGAACGTTTTCTAGGATGTACTCAGCGAAAGCCTTCAGCTTTCCAAGCCGTCCTTAAGGCGCACGTAAGTCTCGTACGCTTTCCGCGCCTTGGGGTCCAAACCTTCCAGTTGCAGCGCGCTTTCGCGCTGTACAATCAGCAGCGCATACGGCTTGGAGAGCGCGCTGGCCTCTTCGCAGAGTTTGAGTTCGTCGCCGCTCGACGGCGAGCGGGCGCGCCAGAAATTGATCGCGGCTTCGAGATCGTGGATCGAAATATCGGACATGATTGGTTGTCATCGTGCGCTGGCCGCCATGCTTGATTGTCACGCGATGCGGCGGCCCTGTGGAAACGGCGTCGTGCTGTCCGCGTGCCTGAACCGCCAACCCATTGTACTTGAGCGAACTTCATGCGACTCCTTCTGATCGAAGACGACCGCCCCATCGCACGCGGTATCCAGAGCAGCCTCGAACAGGCTGGCTTCACCGTCGACATGGTGCACGACGGCATCTTTGCCGAACAGGCGCTGGCACAAAACCGCCACGAACTCGTAATCCTCGACCTCGGCCTGCCGGGCATCGACGGAATGACGCTGCTCACGCGCTTTCGCCAGACCAACCGCCACACGCCCGTCATCGTGCTGACCGCGCGCGACGAACTGAACGACCGCATCCAGGGCCTGAATTCCGGCGCCGACGACTACATGCTGAAGCCGTTCGAACCGGCCGAGCTCGAAGCGCGGATCCGCGCGGTGATGCGCCGCAGCGGCCCGCACAGCGACATGCCGCGTCCGGAAGTGTCGCTCGGCGGCGTCCGCCTGTCGGGCGTCGATCGCCGCATCTTCAACGACGACAAGCCGCTCGAACTGTCGCCGCGCGAATTCGCGGTGCTCGAAATGCTGCTGCTGCGTCACGGCCGTGTCGTCAGCAAGGCGCAGCTGCAGGATCACCTCACGCACTTCGGCGGCGATCTCGGCGACACCGCGATCGAAGTCTACGTGCACCGCGTGCGCAAGAAACTCGAACAGTGCCGCGTCGAAATCGTGACCGTGCGCGGCTTCGGCTACCTGCTGCAGGAAATCCGCCAGACGGCCAGCGTCTGAGCGGCACCGCCGTCGCCGGCGCGTCGTGCGTCGGCGGCCGGCTCGCCGCGCGGCGTCGCCGTCCGGCGCACGACCGCGCCGCTCCGCGTGAGCGGCGCTCATTCATTTGCCCGTCGACATGTCTTCTGATCCGGCTGTGACCAGCCTGCGCCGCTCGCTGCTGCGGCGCCTCGCCGCGCCGCTGTCGATGCTCGCGCTGATGAGCGGCCTGATTGCGTACTGGCTCGCGTGGCAATACACGCAGCACGTGATCGACCGCTCGCTCGCCGATCTCGCGACCGCCATCTCGAAACAGATCCAGATCGCCGGCCCCGACGCGCCGTTTACGGTGCCGCCGCTCGCGCAGGCGATGTTCTCCGATCCGGCCGAAGCGCTGATCTACCGGATCAGCGACGGCGAGCAGGAACTCGCCGGCGATCCGAAGCTGCCGCTGCAGGGCATCAACGTGCGGCGCATGCATCATGCATACGTGTTCGAAGCGGAATACGACAACCGCGCGGTACGCGTGGCGCAGGTGCGCGTCGACAACGTCGAAGGCGGCAAGCCGATGGTCGTCGAAGTCGCGCAGCCGGTGCGGCACCGCTACCGCATCGCGGCGGAATTCCTCGTCGCGATCATGATGCCGCTGCTGCTGCTGCTGCTCGCGGGCTGGGGGATCGTGTGGCGCGTCGTCAACCAGCAGCTCGGCCCGCTCACGCATCTCGCCGATTCGCTGAACCGGCAGACGCATACGTCGCTCGAGCCGGTCGACGAAACCGACGTGCCGCTCGAAATCCGGCCGCTGACGAGCGCGATGAACGCGCTGCTCGGCCGCCTGAAGACCGCCCTCGACGCGCAGCGCAAGTTCATCGCCGACGCCGCACACCAGCTACGCACACCGCTCACGGCCGTGAAACTGCACGCGGAGCAGGCCGCGGTCGCGCGCGATACGCAGCAGACGTATGCCGCGTTGCGCGAGCTGCGCGCGGCGGCCGACCGCGCGGTGCGGCTCTCGAATCAGCTGCTGTCGCTCGCGCGCGCGGAGCCCGGCGAACAGGCCGCACGCTTCGTCGATGTCGACCTCGCGGCGATGGCATTCGAGACCGGTGCCGAATGGGTGCCGCGCGCGCTCGCCGCGCATGTCGATCTCGGCTTCCAGCGCAGCGACGATCCCGGCGAGGACGAGACGCTGCCGGTGCGCGGCAATCCGGTGCTGCTGCGTGAAGTGATCGCGAACCTGCTCGACAACGCGCTGAAATATGTACCGCTCGCCCGGCCGAGCGGCGCGCGGATCACGGTGAACGTCGCGCGCGGCACGCTCGACGACGGCCAGCCGGCCGCGGAAATCGTCGTCGAGGACAACGGCCCCGGCGTGCCGGCGAACCAGCAGGCCGACCTGTTCAAGCGCTTCTTCCGCGGCGATGCGCACAACGGCAACGGCGTCGAAACGGGAGCGGGGCTCGGTCTCGCGATCGTCCACGACATCGTGGCGATGCACGGCGGCACGGTGTCCTACGAGGATGCACCGGAAGGCGGTTCGCGCTTCGTCGTGAAGGTGCCGCTCGCGGCACGCGCGGCGAAGCCGGTCAGCGCGACGCCGGCCGCCGCACCGACGCACTGAGCGACCGATGCAGGCGCGGCGCATGCAGGCGCCGCGCACTTGCCTACTTCTTCTTTTTCTTGTCCTTCGACTTGTCCTTCGCGGACGCGTCGGACTTGCCGTCCTTCTTCTTTTTCTTCTTGCCGCTCTCGTCCGACGTGGCGAGCAGCGTGCCGCGGCACGCATCGGTGCCGCAGTGGCATGCATATTCGCGCTTCAGCTTTTTCGTCAGCTTCGCGTCGATCACGAGACCGTAGTCGTAGAACAGCTCTTCTTCCGGCTCGATGTCGCGCAGCGCGTGGATATACACGCGCCCGCCGACTTCTTCCGCTTCGCAGTTCGGCGCGCACGAATGGTTGATCCAGCGCGCGCTGTTGCCGTTGACCTTGCCGTCGATCACGCCGCCCTCTTCGAGCGCGAAATAGAACGTGTGGTTCGGTTCGTTCGGATCGTGCGGATGGCGGCGCAGCGCTTCCTTCCACGAAATTCGCTCGCCCTTGTATTCCACTACGCGCTCGCCGGCCTTGATCGGCGCCACGGCGAATACGCCCTTGCCGTGTACTCCCGAGCGGCGCACCGCGATCCTGCGTGAACTCATCGAACGAATCCTCGTGAAGACGACTTGAATGGAAGACAGCCGCGATCGCGGCCCGACGTCGCCGCTGCACGGCCGCCGGCATCGGTCGGGCCGGAAACGAAAACGCGGCACCGGTCGGTGCCGCGTCGGGGCATGCGGCGAATCACCCGCATCCTACACGTTCGCGATTGCTTCGTTCAACATCGCTTGCGATGCCGCGTGTCGCTCAGCGCTGGCCGAATGCGATGTCGCCGAACAGCGCCTTGTATTCGCGCGGCTGCGAGCGCCAGTACTGCGGCGGCGCCGACACCTGCGCGCCGAGTTCGGCAGCCGCGTGCCACGGCCAGCGCGGGTCGTACAGCATCGCACGCGCCATCGCGACGAAGTCCGCATCGCCCGCTTCGATCAACCGGTTCGCATGCGCGGGCTCGTTGATGAGGCCGACCGCGATCGTCGGCATGTCGACCGCGCGCTTCACGGCCTGCGCGAACGGCACCTGATAGCCGGGCGACAGCGGAATCTTCTGCAACGGCGATACGCCGCCCGACGACACGTCGATCCAGTCGCAGCCGCGGCGCTTCAGTTCGTGCGCGAACGCGATCGTGTCCTCGAGCTCCCAGCCGCCTTCGACCCAGTCGGTGGCGGACACGCGCACGCCGACCGGCCGATCCTCCGGAAACGCGGCACGCACGATGTCGAAGATCTCGAGCGGGAAGCGCATCCGGTTTTCGCGCGAGCCGCCGTATTCGTCGGTGCGCCGGTTCGCGAGCGGCGACAGGAACTGATGCAGCAGATAGCCGTGCGCCGCATGCACCTCGATCGCGTCGATGCCGAGCCGCGCCGCACGTTTCGCGGACGCAGCGAATGCCTCGCGGACGCGGTTCAGCCCGGCCGCGTCGAGCGCGAGCGGCGGCGTCTCGCCGTCCTTGTGCGGAACGGCCGACGGCGCGTGCGGCAGCCAGCCGCCATCGGCGACGGGCACCAGTTGCCCGCCTTTCCACGGCACCTCGCTCGACGCCTTGCGTCCCGCATGCGACAGCTGCATCGCGACGCGAATCGGCGAGTAGCGGCGGATCGCGGCGAGGACGGGCTTCAGCGCCGCTTCGGTCGCGTCGTCCCAGAGGCCGAGGTCGCCGTGCGTGATGCGGCCGTCGGGTTCGACCGCGGTCGCCTCGATGCAAAGCAGCGCCGCGCCGGACAGCGCGAGATGGCCGAGGTGAATCATGTGCCAGTCGGTCGCTTCGCCGCGCTCCGCGGAATACTGGCACATCGGCGAAATCACGATCCGGTTCGGTAGGGTCACGCCGCGCAGCGTGAACGGTGAAAACAGCGCAGTCATGGTGGCCGCTCTCGAGAAATGGAAGAGCGCACGAGCGTAGCACGCACGACCGAAGCCTGCAGACGGCGGCAACGGCAGTAAGCGATTGGTCAGGAACAGGGGACGACCGGCGCGCCGCTTGCGGGCCCGACGGTCAGCATGCGATCGCTGCAGCGGCGCGAGCGGCACCGTGCCGCTCAGAGCCCGACGCTGTCGAGCCATTCGCCGAACATCGTGCGCGCCGCGATTTCGAGCGTCGGCCCGTGCTGCGCGGTATCGTCGCGCAGCTGTCGCGCGTCGATACCGGGCGTCGATGCGATCTCGCCCGCGTTCGCGATCAGCCAGGGTTCGAAGCGATCCGCACGGATCTCCGGATGGCATTGCAGCGCGAGCACATGCTGGCCCCACGAGAACGCCTGATGCCGGCAGGCCGGCGTCGAGGCGAGATGAATCGCACCGCCCGGCAGATCGAACGTATCGCCGTGCCAGTGGAGCATCGACGTCGTCGCGCCGTCGAGATGACGCAGCGGCGATGCGCGGCCGGCGTCGGTCAGCGTCAGCGGCGACCAGCCGAGTTCGACCTGCGCGGCCGGATAGACGCGCGCGCCGAGCGCGCGGGCGATGAACTGTGCACCGAGGCAGATGCCGAGAATCGGCAGCGTGGCATCGATCCGCTGCTTCACGAGCGCCGCGAGCGGCGCGATCGTCGGATACTGCGCGTCGTCGTAGACGCTGAGCGGGCCGCCGAGCACGACGAGCAGCGACGGTTCGAGCGCATCGAGCACCTCGACGCGGGACGAGCCGACGTCGACGTAGCGCACACGCCGGCCGCGCTCGCCGAGCACCTGCTCGAAACTGCCGAGATCCTCGAAATGCACGTGGCGGATCGCCACGACTTCAGCGTTCATCATCGGCCTCCCGGTCGATCGACGGACGTCAGCCTGCGAAAATCTTCCAGGTCTTTTTCTGCGTGGCCACGTCGGCTTCTTCGTGCATCGAACAGTCGAGACGCAGATCGCCGTCCGCGAGCGGCGTACCGAACGATGCGCAGTGATGCACGGCCTTCTTCGACGGCTTCGACGGCTGGAAATGCACGCACGTGAGGCACATGCGCTGCGGCGGCGTCGCGCCGGCGACCTGCAGCTCGCGCAGCGTCTTCAGCAGCGCGCGGTACAACGCGCCCTGCTCGTCCGCACCGAGCTTGCCGACCGCCTTCGTCAGGAATTCCGGCCATTGCAGCGCCTTCTTCGCGGCCGTGCGGCCGCGTGCCGACAGGCGCACGGCAAGCGCGCGGCCGTCGTCGAGCGCGCGGCGCTTCTCGACGAGCCCCTTCATCTCGAGCGTGCTGACCGCATCGCTCGTGGTAGCCGCGGTGAGCTGCGTCTCGCGCGCGATTTCGCCGAGCCGCATCGGGCCCTTGCGTTGCAACAGCAGCACGAGGATTTCGCCCTGCGTCGGCGTGAGGCCGGCGCCTTCCGCCCAATCCCATGCCTCGCTCCGCATGGCCGTACTCAACCGCAGCAGGCTGTGGGTCACACGTCCCGCAGCCTGATTCCCGTAAACGCCTTCGCTCATAGTCTTTTCGCTTTGCCGCCGCCCGGACTTGCCGAGCGGCCGTAGTGTGGAGATCGAATCTCTGTCTCAGGGGCGGACCGGATCGTCGAATCCGTCCGGCACGGCCGTCGCGAGGCACACGCGGCGGTCGCGTCCGCGGCGACCGGTAAGACGCGCGGTGCTTCCGGTGTCCGCAAAGCCGACATTCTAAGCGAGAGCGGAAAATCGCACAGCTAAGTTATCCCCTTCGCACTGTGGAAAATCACGGGATAACTGCGTTTTTTCATTGTGCGGCCAATGCGGCGTGCCGGTGGCACGTGTCGCGCGGCCATCGAGCGGCGCGCGCCGGCGATCGCGCGAGGTACGGCGATCCACCGGGTTATCCATTCCACAGACCTTTGACTTTGCAGCGGAATATCCGGTTATCCACAGCATGGCGGCAGAACCGGCAACAGTTGCCGGCTCGACGCGCGCCGGTTCGCATTCAGCGAATCGCGACGCAGTCGAGTCCGCAAACTGCAAAACATTTTTTCATTCGCGCCAACGCAGGCACTGCTGGCGAACGGTTTCGTTCAGCGATTTTTCCTGCTTGAAGACGGTTCGCAGCCACGATGCGTCGTTCACGCGCGCTTTCGCGAGCGCGCCGATCTCGTCGAGCGCCGCGCGCGAGCCGAGCTCGGCCGCATGCGGCGCGATCCGGTCGAGCGTGTCGAGGATGTCTTCGGCGATCGTGCGGCGCTCGCCGGTCTGAGGATTCACGCACGTGCCTTCGAGCCCGAAGCGGCACGCTTCGAAACGGTTGAACGTGTAGACGAGATAGTCGTCCTCGGTGAGCGTCAGCGGACGATCGAGCAGCAGATAGCGCGCGAGCGTCTGGATGTAGCACGCGATCGCAGCGGCGCGATCGACCGACAGCGGCGTATCCATCACGCGCACTTCGATCGTTCCATAGCCGGGCTTCGGGCGGATGTCCCAGTAGAAATCCTTCATCGAGTTCACGACGCCCGTGTTCACCATCTTCGTGAAGTATTCCTCGAAGTCGTGCCACGTGAGCGCGAACGGCGCGCGGCCCGACAGCGGAAACGCGAACACCGAATTGAGCCGCGCGGAATGGAAGCCGGTGTCGACGTTCTGCACGAACGGCGACGACGCCGACAGCGCGATGAAGTGCGGAATGAAGCGCGACATCGAATGCAGCAGGAACAGCGCGCTGTCCGGATCGGGGCAGCCGATGTGCACGTGCTGGCCGAACACCGTGAACTGCTTCGCGAGATAGCCGTACAGCTCGGACAGATACTGGAAGCGCGGCGCGTCGTAGATCTGCCGGTCGCTCCATTGCTGGAACGCGTGCGTACCGCCGCCGGCCAGCCCGACGTTGAGCTGGTCGGCCGCCTTCACGAGCACGTCGCGGATCGCGTGCAGCTCGCCGAGCGCCTGCTCGTGCGTATGGCAGATGCCGGTCGACAGCTCGATCATGCTCTCGGTGATTTCCGGCGTGATGTTGCCCGGAAAGGACTCGCCCTGGATCAGCCGCATCAGGTCCGATGCGGCCTTGGTGAGGTCGTAGTTGTGCGTGTTGACGACCTGGATTTCGAGTTCGACGCCGAACGTGAACGGCTCGGAATTGACGAAGGTTTCGAGTGCCATGGCAGGAGTTCCGGAATCAGTTGCCGTCGCTGCGCTCGCCGACCGCCGACAAGCATCGGTAGACGACGAACGGGCTGACGAGCTGCAGGATCACGATCGTGCACATCACGATCGCGCGCAGATGCGGATCGAAGTTCGGGTAGAGCTGGTAGGTATCGTCGACGAGCAGGTAGCTCAGCGCGGACATCGGCGTCAGCGCGATGCCGAGCGCGACGCCCTGCTTCATCCCGATCCCGCTCGGCTTCGCGAACGCGACGACGCCGCCGAGTTTCGCGACGAGCCGCGTGACGATCAGCACGATCGCGAACAGGCCGCCGAGCGCGATGTCGCCCCATGTGAACGAGGTGAGCGTGAGCACGAACAGCACGACCGTGAGCAGCCAGCCGGCCGTGCCGAAATGCTCGGGCCACAGCTGGGGGCGCGCTTCGAGGTTTTTGACGATGATCCCCGCGAGCAGCAGCGTGAGCAGCGTCGACAGCTTTAGCGCCTGCGCGACCGCGATCGCGAGCATGACGAGGCCGAACAGCGCGACGAACGAATGCTCGTCGCGCATCGTCGATGTCATGTGGCGGAACAGGTAATTGCACGAACGCGCGACCAGATACGCGACGATGAACGAACCGACGAGCAGATAGACAGGCTGCAGGATCGTGGCGAACACGTTGCCGTACGCTTCCTGATGCAGCCAGCTCGTGACGAGCTTGGTCAGCACGATTGCGTAGACGCTGTTCAGCGCGGTCAGCGTGATCAGCCGCTGCGACACCTGCCCTTCCGCGCGGAGCTCGGTCTTCAGCTGGATCACCATCGACGGCGACGTCGCGATCGCGATCGCCGACAGCACGAGCGCGACCATGCCCGACACGCCGAGCGCAAGCATCACGAACAGCACGAGCACGAACGTCAGCGTCGCTTCGGCGAGGCTGGACGCAATGAGCCACGGATTGCGGCGGATCCACCGCAGGTCGAGGCGGCTGCCGAGTTCGAACAGCAGCAGCCCGAGTGCGACGTTGATCAACAGCCGCGACGTTTCGTCCGTGCTCGAATCGATCACGCCGAAACCGAACGAACCGGCGATGAGACCGATCACCGCATAACCGGTAATGCGCGGCAGCCGCCACGCGCGATAGCAGAGCTCGCCGCACAGCCCGGCCGCGAACAGCGCGAGCCCGGCCCAGAACACGGCATCCGGCGTAAGCGGCCAGTTGGGCAGAAATGAGAACGCCGACTTCATCGTGGTGACTTCTCCTTTGGAAGCAACCGCCAGCGACGCGGGGTCAAGCGTCAGGAATGAGTGCGCGCCGGCTGGGTATCGCCCCGAATGTGATTGTTGTGGTTCACGACGGCGGGACATGGGGTCCGCCTGTACCGCCATTCGGCGGATATGTCGCTCAGGTCTGCCGATCTGGATTGTCGGCCTGATGTGTGAACGGACTGCGCTGCCTCGAAGACTCAGATTCGAAACTGTGCGGACCGTTCCGTTGAAGCATGTCCGGCGCCTGGCCGGACGAACGCGAAGGAAACCGATTGTGCCACAGCTTTTTCACTCTGGAACCCATTCGATCGAACCCGAAACGCTGTGCGGAGCACAGGTCTTTGGTTTAAAAGGTTTATCTGTATATATACGTAGTAGAAGTTAACAAGGTGCTCGCAGTTCTGTGGATAACCTCCGTTTACGCTGCCGGATCAACGGCTTGTTGAAAACATAACCGGTTGCACAGCGTGTTCGTGCACAGTAGTTTGAGATGAGCAACTTTTGGACCCAGTGCGCGACCTGCCGAGTTACCCCGTTTACGTCCACTGTGATTGCACACGAACCGAGCATGGATTTCGCGCGGTTATCCACAGCATCGCGTGGATAACTTTGCGCGGGAAAATCGGGAAACTGTGAGGAAACGGTGCGCCGGATCAGTCGGCGGCGCTCACCTGGCGTGCGCGCAATGCGCGGATCAGGAAACGGGCGGGATCGACCGCTTCTGCGAGTTCGCGCTCGATCGGCCAGGGCTCGCCGTCGAGCTGCGAGGCGATGAGCTCGGCGCCGAGCGCGGCCCAGACGAGACCGCGCGAGCCGTAGCCGAATGCGCCGTAGAGCCCCGGCATGCGTGGCAGGTCGCGGGCTTTGGCACCGCTCAGCGCGCGGGCGTTGGCGACCGCCTGCGCTTCGTCGGCGAGCGGGCCGATCAGCGGCAGCCGGTCGCCGGCGACCCAGCGGAACGCGACGCGGCCGCGCAGCGTGTCGAGCGCGGGCACGTCGTCGATCAGTCCCGGCAGCAGGCGCCGCACGCGCTCGAGGTTTTCCGCATGGCCGGCCACGCGTATCGCCGGATCCACGTCGTCCGGTTCGAACGTCGCACCGATCAGCAGCGTGCCGTCGTCGAGCGGCACTGCGTAGCCGTCGCCGATCGCCGGGCACGGCAGCGGCGATGCGCTGCCTGCCGGCAGCAGCGTCAGCTGCCCGCGCACGGGTTGCAGCGCGACGTGCCGCAGCCCGGCAAGCCGCACCGCATCGCCGGCATTCGCGAGTACGACGACCGGCGCCTGCGCGAGCGTGCGTCCGTGCGCGTCGAGCGCATGCCACTCGTCGCCGTTTCGTTCGAGCCGCGCGACTTCGGTGCGCGTCAGCCGTTGCACGCGATCACCGGCGGCCGCGCATTGCGCGTCGGCCAGTGCGGCCGGCCACACCGCGCCGCCGTGCGGAAACAGCAGCCCGCCATGCGCGACCGGCAGATCCAGATAGGCGCGCGCGGCGTCCGTGTCGAGCAGCTTCGCGTAGTCGGACGGTGCGCCGAGCGCATCGAATGCATCGCGCATGCGCGCGAAGTCGTCCGCCGATTCGGCGAGATGAACCATGCCGCGCGTGCTGCGCGCAAACGCGTGACCGCCCTTTTCGAGTGCTCGCCAGCGCGCGACCGCGTAGAGAAAACCGGCGCGCGTAAGACGGCTCGCGACGTTGTCGTCGCGCGTCATCAGCGGATGGAACACGCCGGCCGGATTGCCGGACGCTTCGCTCGCGATTCGTTCGTGCCGTTCGATCAGCGTCACGTTCCAGCCGCGCGCGGCGAGCCGCTCGACCACCGCACAGCCGGCGACGCCGGCGCCGATCACGAGCGCACGGCGCGCGGAGGCGTTCGGCCATGCGCGCGGCGGTTCGTGCCGGCGCATGCGCCAACGCGGCGCATATTCGCCGACCAGCATCGCGCGCTTGCCGGCGAAACCGTCGACCTTGCGATACGCGAAACCCGCTTCGTCGAGCGCGCGTTTCACGACGCCGGAACTCGAATACGTCGCGAACGTCGCGCGCTCGTCGGCCATGCGCGCAAGCGCGCGAAACACGTCGATCGACCAGAGATCCGCGTTCTTCGACGGCGCAAAGCCGTCGAGATAAAACGCATCGGCGCGTGCGACGAGTGTCGGCAGCCGCTCGAGCGCATCGCCGAACACGAGCGTGAGCACGACGCGGCCTGCGTCGAATTCGAGTCGATGCAGGCCCGGCACGAGCGGCGGCCATGCATCGGCGAGCTCATCGACGTTCGCCGAGATCGTTGTGTTCGCAACGATATGCGCAGCGGCGCGACGCAGGTCTTCGCGCGAGAACGGATGTTTTTCGACCGACACGAAATGGAGACGCTCGCAGCGTGCGGGATCGTCGCGCCACGCGGCCCACGTGGCGAGGAAGTTGCAGCCAGTGCCGAAGCCCGTCTCGACGATCGTAAACGTGCGGCGCTGCTGCCAGCGCGCGGGCAGCCCGTTGCCCGCGACGAACACGTGGTTGGCCTGCGCGATCGCGCCCGCGGCACTGTGATAGATGTCGCCGTACGCGGGCGAGACGAGGGTGCCGTCGTCGCGGAACGCGAGCGTGGCAGGGACGAGTCGGTCGGGCATGCGAAACAAAAATCGTGACAGCCAAGCCTGGCAAGGGATTGCGGCGCACGTGCCGATCGGCCGTTGGCAAAATCCAACGGCGCGACGCAGGCGCACAGCGGGCTGCGTATCCTGTCCGGTTGGCGCTGGTCAAAAAACGGGCAATCGACGATCGATTCGGCGAAATACCGATGAAAATCTTTGAAACCCTTGTCGTTATTGGGTTTGCGCTGCGCTATCATAGCAACGCCGTACCGCGGGGTGGCCGCCGGCGTAGCCGGTAGGCGCGTCGCGCGGGCCAGGATTCGGCGCTGTGCCGTCAGAGTCTGACTCTCGACGGCACGGTTCGCGCACGTATAATCGGCGCGTTCGCGCTGTTCGTGTCAACCTAACCTGAAAAAGGAACCTTAATGAACAAACAGGAACTGATCGACGCCGTCGCCGCCCAAACGGGCGCCAGCAAGGCTCAAACCGGCGAAACGCTGGACACGCTGCTCGAAGTCATCAAGAAAGCCGTGTCGAAGGGTGATGCGGTTCAGCTGATCGGCTTCGGCAGCTTCGGTTCGGGCAAGCGCGCAGCACGTACGGGCCGCAACCCGAAGACGGGCGAAACCATCAAGATCCCGGCAGCCAAGACGGTCAAGTTCACGGCTGGCAAGGCGTTCAAGGACGCCGTCAACAAGCGTTAATCCAGCGCCTGTTCGAAAAAAACCCGCCTTTCGGCGGGTTTTTTGTTGGGCGCGCGCGGCATTTTTGCCACAGTCCGTCACACCTTTACAAGATTTTACGGTTCGTCGATCGCTGTTACGGGCGCACGATCTGCGCGTCGCCGGGGTCTTCGTCGTCGTGCGCGTCGACGTCCCATGCGGGGAACGGGTCGTCGAACGCGGCCCATCCGGCCGCGCCGAGCGCGAATTCCGCATCGGTCAGCAGGCAGGCGTCGAGCTTCGCGCGCCATGCGTCGGCGTCGAGCGCGATGCCGATCAGCACGAGTTCCTGACGGCGATCGCCGATCGAGCGGTCGTCGAAATCGCCTTCCCATTCAGTGCGAATTTCGGCGAGCAGTTCGTCGTCGTCCGGCCATTCCGCGCGATCCTGCGCGGCCCACCAGAGCCCCGCCGGACCGTGCCGGCACACGCCGCCCGCCTGCGACAGCGAGCCGGCGATGTCGTTGCGCGTCGCGAGCCAGAAGAAGCCCTTGCTGCGCAGCACGCCCGGCCATTGCTGATGGAGCAGCGCCCAGAGTCGCGCCGGATGAAACGGCCGGCGCGCGCGGTAAACGAAATTCGCGATGCCGAATTCGTCCGCTTCGCCGTGCACGTGCGCATGATGATGCGCGTCGCAGTCGGGATCGTCGCAGTACGCATGATCGCGATCGAGCGACGCGAGCCAGCCGGGCGCATTCGCCGCTTCGTCGAAATCGAAGCGGCCGGTGTTCAGCACCGCGTCGAGCGGCACGTTGCCGAACGTCGACACGACCTGATGCGCGCGCGGATTGAGCCGCGCGAGAATGTGCTGCAGCCGCGCGAGTTCGTCCGCGCTGACGAGGTCGGCCTTGTTGATCACGAGCACGTCGCAGAATTCGATCTGCTCGATCAGCAGCTCGACGAGCGTGCGATCGTCGTCTTCGGAGGCGGCGATGCCGCGCGTCGCGAGTGCATCGTCCGAGCCGTAGTCGCGCAGGAAATTGAATGCGTCGACGACCGTGACGAGCGTGTCGAGCCGTGCGGTGTCGCCGAGCGACGTGCCGTCGTCGTCGACGAACGTGAAGGTCTCGGCGATCGGCATCGGCTCCGCGATACCGGTCGATTCGATCACGATCGCGTCGAAGCGGCCTTCCGCCGCGAGCTGGCGGATCTCGACGAGCAGATCGTCGCGCAGCGTGCAGCAGATGCAGCCGTTCGACATCTCGACGAGCCGTTCCTCGACATGCGACAGCGCCTGCGCGTCGCGCACGATCGACGCGTCGATGTTGACCGCCGCGAGGTCGTTGACGATCACGGCGACTTTCAGGCCCGCGCGGTTCGCGAGGATATGGTTGAGCAGCGTGGTCTTGCCGGCGCCGAGGAAGCCGGACAGCACGGTGACGGGCAACGGCTGTTTCATTGCGGTACGCACCAACGGAAAAGTGAAAAAGCGGCCGCGGCGCCGCTGCGCGGCACGAGCGGCCGGGCCGTTCGCACGCGCGAAGCCGCAGCGTAAGCCCGCATTGTGCATCAAACGCGCGCGCGACGGCCGGGGCGCGATCGGCCCCGCGTGCGGCGCACCGCTATTGCGGCGGCAGCAGCTTCCACTGCGCGAGGATCGCCGCGATCTGCCGCGCGTACTTGTCGCGCAGTGCCGGCGTTTCCGAATGATAGGCGCCGACGGCCTGCCACGTGTTGCCGTAGCGGTTCATTTTCTGCCGCAGATGCCACGCGGCGATATAGACGTTCTTGCACGGCTCCATCAGCGTGTCGCGATCGATGCCGTAGCGCGACAGCGTCGACAGATGGACCGAATTGATCTGCATGAGCCCGTAATCGACGGACCCGTTCGTGTTCTTGTTCAGTGCGCTCGGGCGGTTGCGCGACTCCTGCCAGGCGATCGCACGCAGGATCAGCGGATTGACCTTCTGGTAGCGGGCAGCCTCGTCGAAACAATCGGCGTGCGCGTTCGCGCTGGCGAACCACGCGCCGGCGGCGATCCACACGAGCGAAGCGAACCGTCTTTTCATGGGGCGAAAGCGGAAAGAAAATGCGCGGGGTCGGGAAAACCCGTGCCCGTCATTCGTGCGACGAGAAACGCGCCGCCCGTATCATACCGGCAGTTCGTGACTGTGCGACAGCCCGGCATGACGGCTATCGCGTGCCGGCCCGAGGCCTCTCCGGATCGCCGGCCGGCGACAGCCGACGCGGTGCGCGTGCGACCTTACATATCGCATACGGGCCGCCGGGCGCCTGTCGTATGTGAGACAGTCCTCGGATCAATGTGATATTTCGGACATGAAAAACTGCTAATGTCGCCTTTTTCGGATTTGGATCCCAGCACTACCGCCGGAAGTGGCCTGAGCCGGCATCGCCCCATTCATCCATGACAAGAAATCGCTTCGTTATGCGGCGCGTCGCCACGACGCTGATCATCGCCGGCATCATCGGTTCGCAGGCTGCCTACGCTCAGGTCACGCTCAATTTCGTCAATGCGGATATCGACCAGGTCGCGAAGGCGATCGGCGCCGCCACCGGCAAGACCATCATCGTCGACCCGCGCGTCAAGGGGCAGCTGAACCTCGTCGCCGAACGCTCGGTGCCCGAAGATCAGGCGCTGAAGACGCTGCAGTCCGCGCTGCGCATGCAGGGCTTCGCGCTCGTACAGGATCACGGCGTGCTGAAGGTCGTGCCCGAAGCCGACGCGAAACTGCAGGGCGTGCCGACCTACGTCGGCAACGTGCCGCGCGCACGCGGCGACCAGGTCATCACGCAGGTGTTCGAACTGCACAACGAATCGGCGAACAACCTGCTGCCGGTGCTGCGGCCGCTGATCTCGCCGAACAACACCGTGACCGCGTATCCGGCGAACAACTCGATCGTCGTTACCGACTATGCGGACAACGTGCGCCGCATCGCGCAGATCATCGCGGGCGTCGACAGCGCGGCGGGCGCGCAGGTGCAGGTCGTGCCGCTGCGCAACGCGAACGCGATCGACCTCGCGTCGCAGCTGCAGAAGATGCTCGACCCCGGCGCGATCGGCAACAGCGACGCGACGCTGAAGGTCTCGGTCACGGCCGATCCGCGCACCAACTCGCTGCTGCTGCGCGCCTCGAATGCGTCGCGGCTCGCGGCCGCGAAGCGGCTCGTGCAGCAGCTCGACGCGCCGAGCGCAGTGCCCGGCAACATGCACGTCGTGCCGCTGCGCAACGCCGATGCGGTGAAGCTCGCGAAGACGCTGCGCGGCATGCTCGGCAAGGGCGGCAACGACACCGGCTCGTCGGCGTCGTCGAACGATGCGAACAGCTTCAACCAGAACGGCTCGTCCTCGAGCGGCAACTTCTCGACCGGCACGGCCGGCACGCCGCCGCTGCCGTCCGGCGGGCTCGGCGGGACGTCTTCGTCGTCGTACGGCAGCGGCGCGTCGGGCAGCGGCGGCCTCGGCAACGCGGGGCTGCTCGGCGGCGACAAGGACAAGAACGACGACAACCAGCCGGGCGGGATGATCCAGGCCGATGCGGCGACCAACTCGCTGATCATCACCGCGTCCGATCCCGTGTACCGGAACCTGCGCGCGGTGATCGACCAGCTCGACAAGCGTCGCGCGCAGGTCTATATCGAAGCGCTGATCGTCGAACTGAATTCGACGACGGCCGGCCAGCTCGGGATCCAGTGGCAGGTCGCGAGCGGCGCGCTGCTCGCCGGCACGAACCTCGCGGCGACGGCCGGCAGCGTCGCCGGCAACAGCATCATCAACCTGACGACGGGCTCGGTGAACAGCAGCACGGGCACCGCCACCGGCGTCGGGCTGCCCGCCAATCTCGCGAACCTGAACCAGGGCCTCAACATCGGCTGGCTGCACAACATGTTCGGCGTGCAGGGCCTCGGCGCGCTGCTGCAGTATTTCGCGGGCGTCAGCGACGCGAACGTGCTGTCGACGCCGAACCTGATCACGCTCGACAACGAGGAAGCGAAGATCGTCGTCGGCGAGAACGTGCCGATTCCGACCGGTTCGTATTCGAACCTGACGAGCGGCACGACGAGCAACGCGTTCAACACCTACGATCGCCGCGACGTCGGCCTGACGCTGCACGTGAAGCCGCAGATCACCGACGGCGGGATCCTGAAGCTGCAGCTCTACACCGAAGATTCCGCGGTCGACACCGCGACGACGAACGCGCAGACGGGCCCGTCGTTCACGAAGCGCTCGATCCAGTCGACGATTCTCGCGGACAACGGCGAAGTGATCGTGCTCGGCGGCCTGATGCAGGACGCGTACAACGTGTCCAACAGCAAGGTGCCGCTGCTCGGCGACATCCCGTGGATCGGCCAGCTGTTCCGCTCCGAAAGCAAGCAGCGCAAGAAGACCAACCTGATGGTGTTCCTGCGCCCGGTGATCATCGCCGATCGCGATACGGCGCAGGCCGTCACCTCGAACCGCTACGACTACATCCAGGGCGTGACGGGCGCGTACAAGTCGGACAACAACGTGATCCGCGACAAGGACGACCCCGTCGTGCCGCCGATGCCGCTCGGCCCGAGCCAGGGCGGCACGGCCGCGGGCAACCTGTTCGATCTCGACAAGATGCGTCGCCAGCAGATGCAGCGCCAGATCGCGCCGCCGGCCGCCGAGCAGGCGCCCGCGCAGTCGCAGGGCGTGCCGGCGCAGACGGTGCCGCAGCAGCCGCTGACCGCGCCGGGGGCGTCGCAGTGAGCGACCTGCTGTCCTCTGCCCACGACGGCGCGCCCGGCGAACGGCAGCCGCCCTCGCCGCTCGCCGCGCGGCTGCTGCCGTACGGCTTCGCGAAGAACGGCCAGGTGCTGATCGCGCACCAGCTCGACGACACGCTCGAGGTGTGGATCAGCGATCGCACGAACGACGCCGCGCTGGCCGAGATCGCACGCAATTTCGGCTCGATCGTCGTGCAGCGTGTGCCGGCCGACGAGCTCGCGCAGGCGATCAACCACGCGTATGCGCGGCAGGACGGCAGCGCCGCGCAGATCGTCGGCGAGGTGGAAGGCGAAGTCGATCTGTCGCGGCTGATGCAGGACATCCCGGAAGTCGAGGATCTACTCGAATCGGAGGACGACGCGCCGATCATCCGGATGATCAACGCGCTGCTCACGCAGGCCGCGCGCGAACAGGCGTCGGACATCCATATCGAACCGTTCGAGAACGCGTCGGTCGTGCGCTTTCGCGTCGACGGCACGCTGCGCGACGTCGTGCGGCCGAAGAAGGCGCTGCACGGCGCGCTGATCTCGCGCATCAAGATCATGGCGCAGCTCGACATCGCGGAAAAACGTCTGCCGCAGGACGGCCGCATCACGCTGCGCGTCGGCGGCCGGCCGGTCGACGTGCGCGTGTCGACGCTGCCGACCGGCCACGGCGAACGCGCGGTGCTGCGTCTGCTCGAGAAGGACGCGCAGCGGCTGAACCTCGAAGCGCTCGGGATGGGCCGCGACACGCTCGTGCAGTTCGACAAGCTGATCTCGCGTCCGCACGGCATCGTGCTCGTGACCGGGCCGACCGGCTCCGGGAAGACGACGACGCTGTACGCGTCGATGTCGCGGCTCGAAACCGCGACGACCAACATCATGACCGTCGAGGATCCGATCGAATACGACCTGTCGGGCATCGGCCAGACGCAGGTCAACGAGCGGATCGGGATGACGTTCGCGCGCGCGCTGCGCTCGATCCTGCGTCAGGACCCGGACGTGATCATGATCGGCGAAATCCGCGACCTCGAAACCGCGCAGATCGCGGTGCAGGCCTCGCTCACGGGCCACCTCGTACTCGCGACGCTGCACACGAACGATGCGGCGTCGGCCGTCACGCGTCTGACCGACATGGGCGTCGAGCCGTATTTGCTCGCGTCGTCGCTGCTCGGCGTGCTCGCGCAGCGGCTCGTGCGCCAGCTTTGTCCGGTCTGCAAGGAAGAGCGGCACGAGGACGGCCGCAGCGTGTGGCATCCGGTCGGCTGCGACAAGTGCGGGCATTCGGGCTACACGGGCCGGCGCGGCGTGTACGAGCTGCTGATCGTCGACGATGCGATTCGCACGCTGATTCACCGCAACGCGGCCGACGCGGAGATTCTCGCGGCCGGCCGCGCGCAGGGCATGCGCACGCTGCGCGACGACGCGGAGCGCTGGCTCGCGGCCGGCGCGACGTCGCTGGAGGAAGTGCTGCGCGTGACGGGAGGCGCATAGCGCGATGCCCGCATTCCGTTTCGAAGCGATCGATGCGGCCGGCCGCACGCAGAAGGGCGTGGTCGATGCCGACAGCGCGCGCGCCGCACGCGGACAGCTGCGCACGCAGGGGCTGACGCCGCTCGTCGTCGAACCGGCCGGAAGCGCGACGCGCGGCGCGCGTTCGCAGCGGCTCGCGCTCGGCCGCAAGCTGTCGCAGCGCGAGCAGGCGATCCTCACGCGCCAGCTCGCGAGCCTGCTGATCGCCGGCCTGCCGCTCGACGAAGCGCTCGGCGTGCTGACCGAGCAGTCCGAGCGCGACTACATCCGCGAACTGATGGCCGCGATCCGCGCGGAAGTGCTCGGCGGTCATTCGCTCGCGAACGCGCTGAGCCAGCATCCGCGCGATTTTCCGGAAATCTATCGCGCGCTGGTCTCGGCCGGCGAGCATACGGGCAAGCTCGGGATCGTGCTGTCGCGGCTCGCCGACTACATCGAGCAGCGCAACGCGCTGAAGCAGAAGATCCTGCTCGCGTTCACCTATCCGGCGATCGTCACGGTGATCGCGTTCGGGATCGTCACGTTCCTGCTGAGCTACGTGGTGCCGCAGGTCGTCAACGTGTTCGCGAGCACGAAGCAGCAGCTGCCGCTCCTGACGATCGTGATGATGGCGCTGTCCGGATTCGTGCGGCACTGGTGGTGGGCGATCCTGATCGCGGTCGCGCTCGTCGTGTGGTTCGTGAAGGCGACGCTGTCGCGCGCGGGGCCGCGGCTCGCATTCGATCGCTGGCTGCTGACCGCGCCGCTCGCGGGCAAGCTCGTGCGCGGCTACAACACGGTGCGCTTCGCAAGCACGCTCGGCATTCTGACCGCGGCCGGCGTGCCGATCCTGCGCGCGCTGCAGGCGGCCGGCGAGACGCTCAGCAACCGCGCGATGCGCGCGAACATCGACGACGCGATCGTGCGCGTGCGCGAAGGCTCGGCGCTGTCGCGCGCGCTGAATAACGTGAAGACGTTTCCGCCGGTGCTCGTGCATTTGATCCGCTCCGGCGAGGCGACCGGCGACGTGACGACGATGCTCGACCGTGCGGCCGACGGCGAAGCGCGCGAGCTCGAGCGCCGCACGATGTTTCTGACGAGCCTGCTCGAGCCGCTGCTGATTCTCGCGATGGGCGGGATCGTGCTCGTGATCGTGCTCGCGGTGATGCTGCCGATCATCGAGCTGAACAACATGGTGCAGTGACGGCGGCAGCGGCCGTCGCCGCCGCGCTTCAGCGCATGTAGATCGCGGGGGACGGCGTGTTGGCCGGAAGCTGGATTTCCGCGCGCGCGCCGTTGCGTTCGACGACGATCGAGCGGTTGCGGACTTCGGCGAGCTTCGCGCCGGGCGTGAGTTCCGCGCCGAGCGACACCGCGCGCGGCGGTTCGCCGCCGACGCCGACGATCGCCGCGCCGCCGTGCTGCAGCGCGAGGATGCCGAACAGGTGGATGTCCTGCACGGGATTGCGTTCGAGCTGTCCGCCGAACAGCGCCGCGGCGTCCTCGGTGCGGATCGGCGGCCGCGCGGCGGCTGCGGGCAGCGGCGCTTCGCGGGCCGACAGCGTGACGACCCAGTACGTGGCCGTCGCGCACAGCGCCGCGAAGAGGGCGAGGGAAAGGATCCGGATCGAGAGCGCGTTCATGCGCGCTATTGTACGGATCTATGTGAAATTTGCGTTGAGTGAAAGCCCTCGACGATGCGCGCCTTACAATGCGTGCTCCGCTCCCGCGGATCGTGGAAGGTGGCCGTCAGGCGATCGTCCGGATGCCACGGGCGCGTTGTTCAATCGACGATATTTTTTGGAAAGAGGTAGTCAGTCATGCAAACGTGGATCACTCGCCGCAATGGAGCCGTGCGCCGTCAGCGCGGTTTCACGCTGATCGAGATCATGGTGGTGGTCGCGATCCTCGGGATCCTTGCCGCGCTGATCGTGCCGAAGATCATGAGCCGCCCCGACGAGGCGCGCCGCATCGCCGCGAAGCAGGACATCGGCACCATCATGCAGGCGCTGAAGCTGTACCGTCTCGACAACGGCCGCTATCCGACGCAGGAACAGGGCCTGAACGCGCTGATCCAGAAGCCGTCCACCGATCCGATTCCGAACAACTGGAAGGACGGCGGCTATCTCGAACGGCTGCCGAACGATCCGTGGGGCAATCCGTACAAGTATCTGAACCCGGGCGTGCACGGCGAAATCGACGTGTTCAGCTACGGCGCCGACGGCAAGGAAGGCGGCGACGCCAACGATACCGATATCGGCTCGTGGCAGTAAGCCGCCGCCGACCGGTCCGATCCTTCTCTCCCGCGCTTCATGCTCGCACTTCGTACGACCCACCGCTGCGCCTGCCACGGCGGCCTGCGCCGCGCGGCGGCATCGCCCGTTCGGGCGTGTGCGGCGGGTGAGCCGGGATCTCGCCGCAGGCAAACGCGGGCGATCGGGCCGTGCGCGGCGGGCACTGCCTTCGGACGGCAGTGTACGCAGCATCGCCGTCGCGCCGCGCGCGGCTTCACGCTGCTCGAGATGCTCGTCGTGCTCGTGATCGCGGGCCTGCTGGTGTCGCTCGCGTCGCTGTCGCTGACGCGCAATCCGCGCACCGACCTGCGCGAGGAAGCACAGCGGCTCGCGCTGCTGTTCGAAACGGCCGGCGACGAAGCGCAGGTGCGCGCGCGGCCGATCGCGTGGCAACCGACCGCGCACGGTTTCCGTTTCGACGTCAGTTCGTCCGACGGCTGGCGCACGCTGCACGACGACCTGCTGCGCCCGCGCGACTGGGACGGCGGCGTGACGGGCGCGGACATCGACTACCCCGGTTCCGACACGCGCGCGAGCCGCGTCGTATTCGGCACCGAAAGCATCGACACGCCGGTGCGCGTGACGCTGCATTCGGCCGTCGGCAGCGCGACGATCGTGGGCACCGGCAACGGCCGCTACGAGGTGCAATGACGATGCGTGGTCGCATGCGCAGCCCTGCCCGCTCGCCGCGCATTGCCGGCGCCCTGCGCATGCGCGGCGCGGCGCGCGGCTTCACGATGATCGAGGTGCTGGTCGCGCTCGCGATCATCGCGGTTGCGCTCGCGGCATCGATTCGCGCGGTCGGCACGATGGCGACCGGCGCATCGGAACTGCATCGGCGGCTGCTCGCCGGCTGGAGCGCCGACAACGCGCTCGCGCAGCTGCGGCTCGCGCATGCGTGGCCGCAGATCGGCGAACAGAACTTCGACTGCTCGCAGGGCAACGTGCCGCTCGTGTGCACGCAGCGCGTCAGCGCGACGCCGAATCCGGTGTTCCGGCGCGTCGAGGTGTCGGTCAGCATGCCGGGCCGCTCCGGCGTGCTCGCGCAGATGGTCACGGTGGTCGCGAATGAAACCAGCCGTTCGCTCTGACGCGCCGATGCCGCGCCCGTTCGCCCGCGCGGCCCGCGCACGCGGCTTCACGCTGATCGAGCTGATGATCGCGATCGCGATTCTCGCCGTCGTCGCCGTGCTCGCGTGGCGCGGGCTCGACCAGATCATGCGCGGCCGCGACAAGGTGGCGTCCGCGATGGAAGACGAACGCGTGTTCGCGCAGATGTTCGATCAGATGCGCATCGACGCGCGGCTCGCCGCGACCGACGACGAAGCCGGTCAGCCGGCGATCGGCGTGGCCGGCAACACGCTGCAGATCATTCGCGCACTCGACGTGCCGGGCGCCGCGCCGCGGCTGCAGGTCGTGCGCTACCGGATCGCCGGCGGGCGCGTCGTGCGCTATGCGTCGCCGCCGCTCGACGACGCGAACCGGCTGCACGCGCTCCTGAAGGACAGCAGCGTCGACGGCTGGAGCGCAGTCGCCCTGATGGGCGGCGTCGGTGCGATCGACGCGAAGCTCTACGTGCCGCGCGTCGGCTGGACGACCAGCGTGCAGGCGGCGAACGACGCGCTCGCGCAGAACAACGATGCGCTGAAGGTGCCGCAGATCGGCAACGCGCCGCCGCCGCGCGCGGTCACGGGGCTGCAGGTCAGCATCGGCGCGACGTCGCTGCGCGTGCCGATCACGCGCGTATTTCTCGTCGGGGAGTGACGCACGATGCGAACGCGCCCTCACCTTTCGATGCCGGAGCGCCGCGCTTGCCGACGCGCGCACGGCTTGCCGCGCGGCGAGCGCGGTGCGGCGATCATCACGGCGCTGCTGGTCGTCGCGCTGGCGGCGATTCTCGTGTCCGGCATGCTGTGGCGCCAGCAGGTGCAGGTGCGCCGCATCGAAAATCAGCGGATGCTCGCGCAGGCGCAGTGGGTCGCGCGCGGCGCACTCGACTGGACGCGGATGATCCTGCGCTCGGAAGGCGACACGGCGCCCGGCATCACGTATCTCGGCGGGATCTGGGCGGTGCCGATCGCGAAGACGAAGCTGTCGGATTTTCTCGGCCGGATCGGCGCGCCGAACCAGGGCGGCGACGACACCTATATCTCCGGCTCGATCGAGGATGCGCAGGCGAAGTTCAACCTGCGCAACCTGATCGCGTCGCCGGCGCCCGGCGTGCTGCAGCTGAACGTCGCGCAGCTCGCGGCGTTCCAGCGGCTGCTGACGACGCTCGGCTACGACGGCGCGTTCGCGAAGCGGATCGCGCTGCAGGTGCGCGCGGGGCTCGTGCATTCGGCGACGCGCTTTCAGTTGCCGACGCTGCCCGGCGGCGGCATGGCGCCGACGGCGCCGGTGACGGGCGGCGACGCGCAGGGGGGCGGCTTCACCGACGAGCCGGGCCTGGCCGACGGCGAGCGCGGGCCCGCGCCGCTGACGATGACGAGCGTCGACAGCCTGCTCGACGTCGACGGCGTGACGCCCGAGATGGTCGCGCGGCTGCGCCCGTTCGTGACCGTGCTGCCGACCGCGACGCCCGTGAACATGAACACCGCGCCGGCCGAGGTGATTGCCGCGCTGGTGCCGGGCATGAGCGTGGCGTCCGCGCAGGCGCTCGTATCGCGCCGCGAAACCGTGTTTTTCCGCAACGTCGGCGACGTGCAGCTCGCGCTGCGCGGCGCGGGCGCGCCGGGCGTACAGCTCGATGCGAGCCTCATCGACGTCAATTCGAGCTACTTCGTCGTGCACGGCCGGATCCAGCACGATCGCGCGGAGGTCGATCGCACCTCGCTCGTGTATCGTGATCCGACCACGCACTCGACGCGGGTCGTGCGCATCCGCGATCAGCTATAACGACGCCATTCGGGAGAGGAGCCCTTGAGCACGTTGATTGTTTCATTGCCGCCGCGCGAGCCTGCCGTGCCGTTGCAGGAATGGCAGTGGCCGGAGCTGCCGTTCATGCTCGTCGACAAGGCCGGCCACGTGCAGCGCGCGGGCCGCGCGGCGCTGTCGCTGCTCCCGCGCGCGAGCGCGACGGTGCTGATCGTCGCCGCGCGCGACGTGCTGCTGCTGGCCGCGAGCGTGCCGCCGCTCAAAGGGCCGAAGCTGCGCCTGGCGCTGCCGAACGTCGTCGAGGATCAGCTGATCCAGGATCCGCTCGGCTGCCATATCGCGCTCGATCCGGTCGCGCTGCCGGACGGGCGCCGCGTGCTGGGCGTCGTCGATCGCGCGTGGTTCCGCGCGATTTGCGACGCGTTCACGGCAGCCGGCCACCGGCAGCTGCGCGCGGTGCCCGCGACGCGCTGCCTGCCCGCGCCGCTCGCGGCCGCGCCTGCGCCGTCCGCCGCGCCGGCCGACGACGACGCGCCCGATATCGCCGCCGCGGCCGACGGCTTGCCGCTTGCTTCGCCGACCGGCACGCCGTTGGCCGAGCCGCTCGTGCGTCCGGCCGCGGTCGCCGCGGTGCTCGGTGTCGCGACGGCGGTCGAACCGGCGCTCGTCGAAGCGGGCGCGCAGCCGCTCGCCGCGAGCGCGCCGCGGCTCGAACTCGCGATCGCGCGCGGCGCGCTCGGCGAAGGCTTTGCGGCACCGGCCGCGCGCGCGCCCGGCACGCTCGCCGCGCTCGCCGGCGGCGGCGCGGTCGAGCTGTACGAGCTCGGCGAGCCCGGTGCGGAACCGCGCGTCGCGTCGTCCGGCCGCGCGGGCGGCGCCCCGCTGCTGCCCGGCGCGATGCCGCTGTCGTTCGACGCATTCGCGCGCCGGGCGCTCGCGGAGCGCTTCGACCTCTGCCAGTTCGAATTCGAGTCGCAGCCGTGGCGTTTCGACCGCGCGACGCTGAAGCGCCTGCGCCTGCCGATCGCGCTCGCGGCGGCGACGCTCGCCATCGCGGTGATCGGGATGAATCTGCATTGGTGGAAGCTGTCGCGCGAACGCGATGCGCTGTCGGCGCAAATCACCGAAACGCTGCTGTCTGCCTTCCCGAAGACGACGACGGTGCTCGATCCGCCCGCGCAGATGCAGCGGCAGCTCGACCAGTTGCGCCTCGCGGCCGGCGAGCTGTCGCCGAACGACTTCCTCGCATTGTCGAGCGGACTCGCGCGTTCGATGGGTGCGCTGCCGCTGAACGGCATCGCGTCGCTCGACTATCACGACCGGCGGCTCGACGTCGGCTTCAAGCCGGAGGTCAAGGTCGATCCCGACTTCGCGCAACGCCTCGCGCGCAACGGGCTGGCCGGCGAAGTCGACAGCAACACGGGCAAATGGACGATCCGGAGCCGCTCATGAACACCGAACGACTGACTCAGGCGCTGACCCAGTTCTGGGGCGAGCGCACGCCGCGCGAAAAGACGCTGCTCGGCTGGGGCGGCGCCGTGCTGGCCGTCGCGATCGCCTATTCGGTGCTGTGGTCGCCCGCGCAGGAAGGCCGCGCGCGCATCGAACGCGAGCTGCCGACGATGCGCCGCGAACTCGCGCAGATGACCGCGCAGGCGAACGAAGCGAAGTCGCTGACGGCCGCCGCGCAGGGCGTCGCGCCGACCGGTCTCGCGCTGAAGGATGCGCTCGCCGCGTCGCTGTCCGATCACGGGCTGCCGGGCGCGCAGGTGCAGATCGTCGGCAACGGCGTGCAGATCCAGATGAAGAACGTGTCGTTCCCCGCGTGGACGCAGTGGCTCGACGACGTGCGCCGGCAACTGAAGGCGCAGGTCGGCGAGGCGCACGTAAGCGCGCTGAAGGAAGACGGCCAGGTCGACCTGATGGCCGTGATGCAGCCGTCGATGCCGAAATGAGGACAGCGGCAATGCAAGCGGCGGGCGCTCGATGAACCGATGGACGATGCGGCTCGTCGCCGTGCTGCCGTGGGTCGCGGTCGGCGCGCTCGCGACGGCAATCACGCTGATCGCGCTCGCGCCGGCCGCGTGGATCGCGCCGCAGTTCGCGCGCGCGACAGGCGGTCATGTCAACCTCGTCGATCCGGCCGGCTCGCTGTGGCACGGTTCGGCCACGCTGATGCTCGCGCCCGGCGCGGACCAGAGCGCATCGACGCTGCTGCCGGGCCGCGTCGAATGGACGACGCGCTTCTGGCCGCTGCTGACCGGGCGCGTGCAGATGCGTCTGCGCCAGACCGATGCGATGCCGCAGCCCGTGACGCTCGACGCGACGTGGCGCGGCGCCGTGCTGTCGGCCGGCGCGATGGCCGTGCCCGCGTCGCTGCTCGCGGGGCTCGGCACGCCGTTCAATACGCTCGATCTGCAGGGCGACGTGCGGCTCGGCTGGACCGACTGGCGGCTGATCGGCCGCAATGCATTCGGCCAGCTGACGGTGACGATCGACGGGATGAGTTCGCGCGTGTCGCGCGTGAAGCCGCTCGGCTCGTACCGCGCGGTGCTGCAGGCGAAAGGCACGGGCGCCGATCTCGATCTGACGACGACGCAGGGCCCGCTGTTTCTCGACGGGCACGGTACGTTCGGGCCCGGCAGCGGCGCGTTTCGCGGCACCGCGCACGCGGCGCCCGAACAGCAGGCGAACCTTGCGGGCCTGCTGAACCTGCTCGGCCGCCCGATCGGCAACGGCCAGGTGTCGTTGATCTACGGCGGCGCGATGCGCTGAGCGAGCGCCGCACGCGGTGCGGCGCGGCCTGCCGATTGCGGTGACTTATTGGCGCGCGAGCGTGCCGGTCGCGGGCACGGCCGACACGGCCGATACGGCCGACGCAGCGGCTGCACCGGATGCCGGCACGGCCGGCGGCGCCGCCATGTCGCCCGTCTCGCGCGCGATATCCGACACGTTCCAGCCGCCGCCGAGCGCCTTCACGAGTGCGACCGACGACACCATCCGCTGCCCGGTGATCGTCGCGAGCTTCTGGCGCGCGGTGAAGGCCGTGGTCTGCGCGGTCAGCACGTTCAAATATGCGACGGTGCCGGCCTTGTACTGGTTCGTGACGATCGCGAGCGCATGCTCGGCGCTCTCGACCGCCTGTCGCTGCACGTCGATTTCCTGCGCGAGAATCCGCTGCGACGCGAGGTTGTCCTCGACGTCCTGGAACGCGCTCAGCACCGCGAGCCGGTATGCGGCGACGTCCTGATCGTAGGTTGCGCGCGCGGCCTGCGTTTGCGCGGCGCGCAGCCCCGCGTCGAACAGCGTCGCCGCGAGCTGCGGGCCGACGGTCCAGAAACGCGCCGGCAGCGTGAACAGCTGCGACCAGACCGAGCTTTCGAAACCGCCGCTCGCCGACAGCGTGAGCGTCGGGAAGAACGCGGAGATCGCGACGCCGATCTGCTCGTTCGCGGCCGCCGCGCGGCGTTCGGCCGCCGCGATGTCGGGCCGGCGCTCGAGCAGCGTGGAGGGCACGTCGACCGGCGTGACGGGCGGCTCGGCCGCGAGCGGCATCGGCGGCAGCGAGAACGTCGACGCGGGCTCGCCGATCAGCGTCGCGATCGCATGCTCGTACTGCGCGCGCGCGACGCCGTTGTCGATCGCGGCGGCCTGCGCGCTTTGCAGCTGCGTCTGCGCCTGGATCACGTCCGCGCGCGCGGCGACGCCCTGCGCATACTGGTTTTGCGTGAGCTGCAGCGATTGCCGGTACGACTGCACGGTTTCGTCGAGCAGCTTCTGCAGCGCATCGGACGTGCGCAGCTGGAAGTAGGTCTGCGCGAGCAGCGCCTGCTGCGACAGCCGCGCATTCGCGAGATCGGCCGCGGCCGCCGCTTCGCCGGCGCGCTGTGCGCTGACGGTGCGGCTCACCTTGCCCCACAGATCGGGTTCCCAGCTCGCATCGAGGCCGACGCTGTAGCTGTTGCTGATCGATCCCGACGTGCTGCTGCCGAACGACGACGAGGTGCCCGACGAGAACGACGAGCGCGGCGTGCGCGCGCGCGAGCCGGACGCGCTCAGGCCGACGGTCGGGAAATACGCGGCGCGCGCCTCGCTGACGAGCGCGCGCGCCTGGCGGTAGGCGGCCGCCGATTGCGCGATCGTCTGGTTCGACGCATTCAGCTTGTCGATCAGCGCGTTCAGCTGCGGATCGTCGTAGACGGTCCACCACGGGCCGCGATCGGCTCGGTCGGCGGGCTGTGCGACTTTCCAGCCGGCGGGCGCTTCCTTGAACGCGGCCGGAATCGACGTATCGGGGCGGTGGTAATCGGGCCCGACGGCGCAGCCGGCGAGCAGCACGGCCGTCGCGACGGCGACGGCGGCGCTCAGCGGGCGGAGGGCGCGCGGGAGTGGGGCGTACGGCATCGTATTTTTCCTGTCTGGGCGCAACGGGCCGCGAGCGGCGCCGCGCGGTGCGGACGTCATGCCGCTGGCGGACAAATGGTAACTGACGGCGGGGAGCCTGCGCAGCCGTTAGGGTACGGTGCGCGACGACAGGAATGTGTTACCGGCGCGGGCGACCGGTTTACCGGCCATTACGGATCGCTTGCGGGACCGGCGTCAGCGGCGCACGGGCAGCGGCTGGGCGGCGAGCCGCCATGACGGCGGCTCCGTTGCCGCGCGCCCGGGCGTGCGGCGCGATGCGCCCTTCGCGTTGCGCTGCCGCCGATGATCGAACCATGCGAACCCGAGCGCAGCGAGCGAGCCGCCCGGCAAGACCAGCATCGCCACGTACAGTGCGATCTTCCAGCCGCGGTGCGGCCCGGAGAACACGTGATGAGCGGTATCGGTCAGGGTGCGGCGCAGCGCGCCGGCGGCATTTTTCAGGAACAGCATCGCGAACATCCTCGGGTGCCCGGCAAAGCGGGCGGATCGGTCAGAACATAGTCTCCGGCAGTGCAACATGCACGTCGTAACTGGTTGCCTGAAATAATATTGACTATGCAAGCAATTTTCAAGATACTGGGCGCGTTTTGACCTGAAACGCACTCTTGCTGCGCGCGAACGCATGGCTGGCGGCCTCTACGATCCCGACTCCATCGAGCTGGAAACCAGTCTCGGCTACTACCTGACGAAGGCGCGTCAGGTGTTGTTCGAGCGGATGGATCGTGCGCTCGAGCCGTTCGATCTCACCGCGCAGCAGATCGGCGTGATCCTGCTGCTGTCGCGCGGCTATGCGCGCACGCCGTTCGAGCTGTCGCGCAAGATGGCGTACGACAGCGGCTCGATGACGCGCATGCTCGATCGCCTCGAGCGCAAGGGACTCGTCGCGCGTTCGCGCAGCGAGCAGGACCGCCGCATGATCGAGCTGGCGCTGACCGAGCGTGGCGCCGACGCCGCGCGTGCGCTGCCCTCGCTGATCGCGACCGCGCTGAACGCGCAGCTCGCCGGCTTTTCCACCGACGAACTCGCGACGCTGACCGGGCTGCTGCAGCGCTTCATCGAGAACGGGCCCGGCCCGGCCGGCTGTCCGAAGCCCGACGACGGGCACGACTGACGCGGAGGGTCGCTTGCGCTCGATTGTTCCGATTAAACGTTCGCTTATTTCTCTGTCTGGGCAGAAGATGACGCGACATATGCCCGTCTTCCGCCGCCTGCCGCTCCGCCCCGCCGCGCGTTGCTGCGCTGCGGGCGCGAGCCGATCCTAGGAGATTCCGATGTCCGCCACCACGGCATCCGCCGCGTCCCCCGCCGCCGAACCGGCGCCGCTGTCCGGCGGCGCCCTCGCGCTGCTCACCGTCGGGCTCGCGCTCGGCACGTTCATGGAAGTGCTCGACACGTCGATCGCGAACGTCGCGGTGCCGACGATTTCGGGCAGCCTCGGCGTCGCGACCAGCGAAGGCACGTGGGTGATTTCGTCGTACTCGGTCGCGTCCGCGATCGCGGTGCCGCTGACGGGCTGGCTCGCACGGCGCGTGGGCGAAGTGCGGCTGTTCACGCTGTCGGTGCTCGCGTTCACGATCGCGTCGGCGCTCTGCGGCCTCGCGTCGAACTTCGAGACGCTGATCGCGTTCCGGCTGCTGCAGGGCCTCGTGTCGGGGCCGATGGTGCCGCTGTCGCAGACGATCCTGATGCGCAGCTATCCGCCCGCCAAGCGCGGGCTCGCGCTCGGCTTATGGGCGATGACGGTGATCGTCGCGCCGATCTTCGGCCCGCTGCTCGGCGGCTGGATCAGCGACAACTACACATGGCCGTGGATCTTCTACATCAATCTGCCGATCGGGATTTTCTCCGCGACCTGCGCGTTCTTCCTGCTGCGCGGCCGCGAGACCAAGACGACGAAACAGCGGATCGACGCGGTCGGGCTCGCGCTGCTCGTGATCGGCGTGTCGTGCCTGCAGATGATGCTCGACCTCGGCAAGGACCGCGACTGGTTCAGTTCGTCGTTCATCGTCGCGCTGGCGCTGATCGCGGTCGTGTCGCTCGCGTTCATGCTCGTCTGGGAAGCGACCGAGAAGGAGCCGGTGGTCGACCTCACGCTGTTCAAGGATCGCAACTTCGCGCTCGGCGCGCTGATCATCTCGTTCGGCTTCATGGCGTTCTTCGGCTCGGTCGTGATCTTCCCGCTGTGGCTGCAGACCGTGATGGGCTACACGGCCGGCAAGGCCGGCCTCGCGACCGCGCCGGTCGGGCTGCTCGCGCTCGTGCTGTCGCCGCTGATCGGCCGCAACATGCACCGGCTCGACCTGCGGATGGTCGCCAGCTTCGCCTTCATCGTGTTCGCGATCGTATCGGTATGGAACTCGACGTTTACGCTCGACGTGCCGTTCAACCACGTGATCCTGCCGCGGCTCGTGCAAGGGATCGGCGTCGCGTGCTTCTTCGTGCCGATGACGACGATCACGCTCTCGAGCATCCCCGACGAGCGGCTCGCGAGCGCCTCGGGCCTGTCGAACTTCCTGCGTACGCTGTCGGGCGCGATCGGCACCGCGGTCAGCTCGACGTTCTGGGAGAACGACGCGATCTACCACCACGCGCGGCTCGCCGAATCGGTGAGCGTCTATGCGCAGAACACGACCGACTATCGGGGCGCGCTGGCGCAGCTCGGCGTCGTCGGCCAGACCGCGAATGCGCAACTGAACCAGATCGTCACGCAGCAGGGCTTCATGATGGCGACCAACGACTTCTTCCACCTGTCGGCAATCGTGTTCGTCGCGCTCGCGGCGCTCGTGTGGATCACGAAGCCGAAGAAGGGCGCGGGGCCGGCGATGGGGCATTGACGGTCCATCGCCCGCGGGACGTGTCCCGTGTCGTCCGGACGGTGGCGTCGCTTCGGCCAAAGTCGGTTCGAATCCAAATCGAACCGCGTCACTCCCGCGCCCGCAAGCCGCCGAACGCCAGATCGTCGCCCGGCGCGATCGGCAGCGTCGCGCGCGCGACCTCGAGCCACGCGCGCGCCGCGTGCGACAGATAGCCCTTCTTCACCCAGCCGAGCGCGATCGCCCACGTGATCTCCGGTTCGACGATCGGCCGGCACGTGAACTGCCCCGCATCGAGCCGCCGGCAGTACGGCTCCGGCAGCAGCGCGATGCCGACGCCCGCATGCACGAGCGCGGCCATGAAATCCCAGTGCCCGCTGCGGCTCACGATCGACGGCGTGAAGCCGACCTGCCGGCAGGCGTCGAGCACCGCGTCGTGCAGCGCAAGGCTTTCCGCATAGAAGACGAACGATTCGCGCGCGAGATCCGCGAGCGGCACGGCCGCGTGGTCCTCCCAGCGCGATTCGCGCGGTGCGACAAGCCAGAGCGGCGCGCGCACCATCGGCAGCCGCTCGAACGTGGCCGGATCGACCGGCTCGAGCAGCCCGCCGAGCTCCAGCTCGCCCGACATCAGCGCCGCCTCGATCATCCGCGCGCCCTGCTCGAACAGCTTCAGCTCGATGTTCGGATAGCGCTGTTTGTACGCGGCGATGATCGGCGTGAACAGCGACCCGCCGAGCGGCGGAATGCCGATCGTCAGCTCGCCGCGGCCGAGCGTGCCGAGGTCGTTCAGTTCCGACTGCAGTTGCGCCTGCGCGGCCAGCACGTCCTGCCCGCGCTGGAACACGATCCGCCCCGCGTCCGTCAGCACCATCTGCCGGCCGTCGCGCAGCAGCAGCGGCGATCCGATCTCGTCCTCGAGCGCCTTCACCATCTTGCTGATGGTCGGCTGCGTGACGAACAGCTTGTCGGCGGCCGCGGTGAAGCTCTGTTGGCGGACGACCTCGATGAAGTACCGCAGCGCGCGCAATTCCATCGGCGACTCCCCAAAATGGTGCAAATGAACGAATGAATTCCGAATCGGAATGATAAGAATAGAGACAAGTCATTTTATTTATGGATGAGGGAATCCTATACTTGCGACATCCTAGAAATTTCTGTATGTGAGCCCAGCCATGAATCGACCGACCGCCGTTCCCGCCCGTCCCGCCGGTGCCGCGCATGCCGGACGCATCGCGCTGCAGGCCGCCGCGCTCGGCGTGCTGTGGCTGGCGGTCGATTGGGCCGTGCGCGCGGTCGGGCTGCCGGTACCGTCCGGCGTGATCGGCCTCGCGGTGCTGCTCGTGCTGCTGTTCTCCGGCCGCGTCGCGCCGACGTGGGTGAAGGACGGCGCGAACTGGCTGCTGTCCGACATGCTGCTGTTCTTCGTGCCGGCGGCCGTCGCGGCGGTCCAGTACGGCGGCCTGTTCCGCGAGGACGGCTGGCGGCTCGCGCTGGTCGTCGTCGCGGGCACCGCGTTCGTGATGGTCGCGGTGGCCGTGGCGGTCGATCTCGCCGCACGGCTCGAACGCCGCTTCGTCGTGCAGCGCGTGTACGCCGAACGCCGCCGCGCACGCGCGTAACGCCCTCAGCGAACCGGAGCCCGTCATGTTTGCCGCGTTGTCGAACCTGCCCGCCGATCGCGTGAACGCCGCGATCTCGTTCGGCTGCTTCGTGCTGACCGTCGCGCTGTATTTCGCGTCGAAGCGGCTCTACGCGTACAAGAAGACGCTGCTGTTCTCGCCGCTCGTGTTCGTGCCGGGTGTGCTGGTGCTGCTCGTGCTGCTGACCGGCATTCCGTATTCGGTGTATTTCCGCGACACGCGCTGGCTGATGTGGCTGCTCGGCCCCGCGACGATCGCGTTCGCGGTGCCGATCTACGACTATCGCGACCTGATCCGCCGGCACTGGCTGTCGCTGTCGGTGGGCGTCGCGGTCGGGATCGGCGCGGGCGTATGCGGCTCGCTGCTGCTCGCGAAGCTGCTGCACCTGTCGCCGGAGCTGCAGCGCTCGCTGATGACGCGCTCGGTGTCGACACCGTTCGCGCTCGCGGTGTCCGACAAGATCCACGCGCCGAAGGACCTGACCGCGCTGTTCGTGATCGCGACCGGCATCTGCGGGATGCTGCTCGGCGAGATCGTGCTCGCGCTCGTGCCGATGCGCACGCGACTCGCGCGTGGGGCGCTGTTCGGTGCGGCCGCGCACGGCGTCGGCACCGCGAAGGCGCGCGAGATCGGCAGCGAGGAAGGTGTCGTGTCGAGCCTCACGATGATGATCGCGGGCGTCGCGATGGTGCTGATCGCGCCGCTGCTGTCGCGGCTGCCGATCTGACGCGCGCCGACAATCGGCTGAGATAGCCGCAAATCCCCCCTCTTTTCCGCCCATCGGGCGCGGCCCGGATGCCGAACAATGCATGCTACGAGTCATCACGCACGCATTCACATGGCCTCCACGACCGCAAATCCGCCCGCCGACAAACCGGCTTCGTCCGGCAAGTTCAAGCGCATCGCGCTGATCGCCGTCATCGCGCTCGGCGCGGCCGCGGCTGCCGCGGCCGGCATGTACGTGTTCATGGGCCGGCAGGGCGCGACCCACGCGAGCGCCGAGCCGGCGCCGCTTGCCGCGCCCGTGTTCTTCCCGCTCGATCCGCTGACCGTGAACCTGCAGTCCGACGACGGCGTCCAGCATTACCTGCGCGTCGGGCTGTCGCTCAAGCTCACCGACCCGAAGGCGCAGGAGCAGCTGACCGCCCGGATGCCGGAGATCCGCAGCCGCGTGCTGCTCGCGCTGTCGAACAAGCATCCCGAGGACATCGCGACGCCCGACGGCAAGCAGGCGCTCGCGCAGCAGCTGCGCAACCTGATCGAGGAGCCGACGCAGCCCGGCAACCAGCGCACGAAGGTCGACGACGTGCTGTTTACCGAATTCGTCGTCCAGTAACGCGGCCGCGAAAGGAGCGCGCATGGGCCACGAAGAATTCATGTCGCAGGAGGAGGTCGATGCCCTCCTCAAAGGCGTCACGGGCGAATCCGACACGGTCGACGAAGAGCGCGACACGGCGGGCGTGCGCCCGTACAACATCGCGACGCAGGAGCGGATCGTCCGCGGCCGGATGCCCGGCCTCGAGATCATCAACGACCGTTTCGCGCGCCTGCTGCGGATCGGCATCTTCAACTTCATGCGGCGTACGGCGGAAATCTCCGTCAGCCAGGTGAAGGTGCAGAAGTACAGCGAATTCACACGCAACCTGCCGATCCCGACGAACCTGAACCTCGTGCACGTGAAGCCGCTGCGCGGCACGTCGCTGTTCGTGTTCGATCCGAACCTCGTGTTCTTCGTCGTCGATAACCTGTTCGGCGGCGACGGGCGCTTTCATACGCGCGTCGAGGGGCGCGACTTCACCGCGACCGAGCAGCGCATCATCGGCAAGCTGCTGAACCTCGTGTTCGAGCACTACACGGTCGCGTGGAAGAGCGTGCGGCCGCTGCAGTTCGAATTCGTCCGCTCGGAAATGCACACGCAGTTCGCGAACGTCGCGACGCCGAACGAGATCGTGATCGTCACGCAGTTCTCGATCGAGTTCGGGCCGACCGGCGGCACGCTGCACATCTGCATGCCCTATTCGATGATCGAGCCGATCCGCGACGTGCTGAGCTCGCCGATCCAGGGCGAGGCGCTCGAAGTCGACCGCCGCTGGGTACGCGTGCTGTCGCAGCAGGTGCAGGCCGCCGAAGTCGAGCTGACCGCGGATCTCGCCGAGATCCCGACGACCTTCGAGAAGATCCTGAACCTGCGCGCGGGCGACGTGCTGCCGCTCGACATCGCGGACACGATCACCGCGAAGGTCGACGGCGTGCCGGTGATGGAATGCGGCTACGGGATTTTCAATGGCCAATATGCGCTGCGCGTGCAGAAGATGATCAGCGCGAGCGACACGATGAAGGAAGGTGGATATGACTGAGCTGAACCCGACGCCGGAACTCGACCCGCAGGCGCTCGCCGATGCCGCGCTGGCGGACTCCGCGGGCGCGCAGCAGGCGGCCGACGCCGATCCGGCAATGGACGACTGGGCCGCGGCGCTCGCCGAGCAGAACCAGCAGCCGGTGCAGGCCGGCGCCACGGGCGCGGGCGTGTTCCAGCCGCTGTCGAAGGCCGCGGCCAGCTCGACGCACAACGACATCGAGATGATTCTCGATATCCCGGTCAAGATGACCGTGGAGCTCGGCCGCACCAAGATCGCGATCCGCAACCTGCTGCAGCTCGCGCAGGGCTCGGTCGTCGAGCTCGACGGGCTCGCCGGCGAGCCGATGGACGTGCTCGTGAACGGCTGCCTGATCGCGCAGGGCGAGGTCGTCGTCGTCAACGACAAGTTCGGGATCCGGCTGACCGACATCATCACGCCGTCCGAACGCATCCGGAAGCTGAATCGATGAGCGTCGCGCCGTCCGGCCGCCGCGCTGCGTTCGCGGCCGCGGCCGCCTGTGCGGCGTCGGCCGTCGGCATGCCGGCGTGCGGCGCCGATCTGAACGCCGTCAATCACGCGGGCGCGATCGCGTCGAGTGTGGTGGTCGGTTCGGCCGCGCCGTCGCTCGGCGTCGGCGCGGTGCTGCAGACGCTCGTCGGGCTCGCGGTCGTGATCGGCCTCGTGTTCGGCTGCGCCTGGCTCGCGCGCCGCTTCGGCTTCCAGCCGGCACGGCGCGGCGGCCCGCTGAAGGTCGTATCGAGCGTCGCGGTCGGCGCGAAGGAAAGCGCGACGATCGTCGAGATCGGCGATACGTGGCTCGTGCTCGGCGTCGCGCCGGGCAACGTGCGGCTGCTGCATACGCTGCCGGCCGGCTCCGTGGCGGCCGTGCCGGTGGACGCCCCCGCCGGCGTCGCGCCGTCCGGACGCGCTGCGCCCGGCAGCGGCGAGCTGTCCGTCAACGGCGCATCGTTCGGTGCGCGCTTTCGTGACGCGCTCGCCGGCGAAGCCGCGAAGCGCCTCGGCCGCGGCAAGGAGCGCTGACATGCGCGCGTGCCGTCGCTGTTCCCTCTTTCTGTAATCCGATGAACCACGTCTTCCTGCGCCGCGCCGCGCGCATCGCGCCTGCGCTGCTTCTCGGCCTCGCCCCCGCGCTTGCGTGCGCGCAGGCGGCCGGCCTGCCCGCGTTCAACGCGAGCCCGGGCCCGAACGGCGGCACGACCTATTCGCTGAGCGTGCAGACGATGCTGCTGCTCACGATGCTGTCGTTCCTGCCGGCGATGGTGCTGATGATGACGGGCTTCACGCGCATCATCATCGTGCTGTCGCTGCTGCGCCAGGCGCTCGGCACCGCGACGACGCCGCCGAACCAGGTGCTCGTCGGCCTCGCGCTGTTCCTCACGTTCTTCGTGATGTCGCCGGTGCTCGACCGCGCGTACACCGACGGCTACAAACCGTTCTCGGACGGCACGCTGCCGATGGAACAGGCCGTGCAGCGCGGCGTCGCGCCGTTCAAGGGCTTCATGCTGAAGCAGACGCGCGAGACCGATCTCGCGCTGTTCGCGAAGATCTCGAAGGCCGCGCCGATGCAGGGGCCCGAGGACGTGCCGCTGTCGCTGCTGGTGCCCGCGTTCGTGACGAGCGAGCTGAAGACGGGCTTCCAGATCGGCTTCACGATCTTCATCCCGTTCCTGATCATCGACATGGTCGTCGCGAGCGTGCTGATGTCGATGGGGATGATGATGGTGTCGCCGTCGACCGTGTCGCTGCCGTTCAAGCTGATGCTGTTCGTGCTGGTCGACGGCTGGCAGCTGCTGATCGGCTCGCTCGCGCAGAGCTTCACGTAAGCGACGGAGGCCCGCAATGACGCCCGAACAGGTAATGACGCTCGCGCACCAGGCGATGATGGTCGGCCTGCTGCTCGCCGCCCCGCTGCTGCTGGTCGCGCTCGCGGTCGGCCTCGTCGTGAGCCTGTTCCAGGCCGCGACGCAGATCAACGAAGCGACGCTGTCGTTCATTCCGAAGCTGCTCGCGGTCGCCGCGACGCTGGTGATCGCCGGCCCGTGGATGCTGACGACGATGCTCGACTACCTGCGGCAGACGCTCCTGCACGTCGCGACGCTCGGCGCCGGCTGAGCGGCGCGCGGCGGCCGGTTCCGATGTTTTCCGTTACGTATGCGCAGCTCAACGGCTGGCTGACCGCGTTCCTGTGGCCGTTCGTGCGGATGCTCGCGCTCGTCGCGACCGCGCCGGTGGTCGGACACGCGTCGGTGCCCGCGCGCGTGAAGATCGGCGTCGCCGCGTTCATGGCGCTGATCGTCGCGCCGACGCTCGGGCCGATGCCGGCCGTCACCGTGTTTTCCGCGCAGGGTATCTGGATCGTCGTCACGCAGTTTCTGATCGGCACCGCGATGG
The DNA here is from genome assembly GCF_000959525.1 of Burkholderia multivorans ATCC BAA-247. Taxonomy (NCBI): domain Bacteria; kingdom Pseudomonadati; phylum Pseudomonadota; class Betaproteobacteria; order Burkholderiales; family Burkholderiaceae; genus Burkholderia; species Burkholderia multivorans. The sequence continues at coordinate 170,056 of NZ_CP009832.1, read as the reverse complement.
GGTTCACGATGCAGATCGTGTTCGCGGCCGTCGAGGCGGCCGGCGACTTCATCGGGCTGTCGATGGGGCTTGGCTTCGCGACCTTCTTCGATCCGCATTCGAGCGGCGCGACGCCCGTGATGGGCCGGTTTCTGAACGCGGTCGCGATGCTCGCGTTTCTCGCGGTGGACGGGCATCTGCAGGTGCTGGCCGCGTTGACCGCGTCGTTCCAGTCGCTGCCGGTATCGGCCGATCTGCTGCACGCGCCGGGCTGGCGCACGCTCGCGGCGTTCGGCGCGACCGTGTTCGGGATGGGGCTGCTGCTCGCGCTGCCGGTCGTCGCGGCGCTCTTGATCGCGAACCTGGCGCTCGGGATTCTGAACCGTGCGGCGCCGCAGATCGGCGTGTTCCAGGTCGGCTTTCCGGTCACGATGCTGGTCGGGCTGTTGCTCGTGCAACTGATGGTGCCGAACCTCGTGCCGTTCGTGTCGCGGCTGTTCGACATGGGGCTCGACGCGATTGGGCGCGTCGTGCTGGGGTGGCGTTGAGGCGGTGAGGGGCGGCGAATGCGACGCGCTTGGCGCCGCCGGCCGGCCGCTCGACCGCACCGGTGCCCCCAATTGCTGGAAAACCCCTAAACGAATCGCGCCCCCGTGAAAGGTTGCGGAAGGTTTCGCGTTCCTATACTCGATGCGACGATGCAGCAAGCATCGCGCCACACGAATACAACGAACGGAGACAACCCGATGCGACCCATCCTGCGCACCCTCGCCGTCGCAGCCAGCCTGAGCTGCGCGCTCGCCGCGCACCCCGCCCTCGCCGACGACGGCGGCAAGATCACGATCATGGTCGGCGGGATCGCGAAGCTGATCTATCTGCCCGCGCGCCTCACGCAGGAACTCGGCTACTTCAAGGCCGAAGGGCTCGACGTCGAGCTGCTGTCGCAGCCGGCCGGAGTCGACGCGGAGAACGAGCTGCTCGCGGGCGCCGTGCAGGCCGTCGTCGGCTTCTACGACCATACGATCGACCTGCAGAGCAAGGGCAAGGACGTGAAGGCGATCGCCGTGTTCGGCCAGGTGCCGGGCGAGGTCGAGATGGTGTCGACGAAGGCCGCGCCGACGTTCAAGTCGATGGCCGACGCGAAGGGCAAGACGCTCGGCGTGACGGGCCTCGGCTCGTCGACGAGCTTCCTCACGCAGTATCTGGCGCTGCAGCACGGCGTGCCGTCGACGCAGTACACGATGCTGCCGGTCGGCGCCGACGCGAGCTTCATCGCCGCGATCAAGCAGGGCCGCATCGATGCCGGGATGACGACCGAGCCGACCGTGTCCGCACTCGAGAAGATGGGCGACGCGAAGGTGCTGGTCGACATGCGCACCGTGGACGGCACGCGCGCGGCGCTCGGCGGCACTTATCCCGCCGCGAGCCTCTACGTGCAGTCCGCGTGGGCCGATTCGCACAAGGCGCAGGCGACCAGGCTCGCGCACGCGTTCGCGAAGACGATGCAGTTCATCCACACGCACAGCGCGGAGGAAATCGCCGCGAAGATGCCGGCCGACTACCAGAAGGACAAGGCGCTGTACGTCGCTGCGCTGAAGGCGTCGCTGCCGATGTACACCGCCGACGGCAAGATGCCGGCCGACGGCCCGGCGACCGTGCTGAAGGTGCTGTCCGCGTTCAATCCGTCGGTGAAGGGCAAGCACATCGATCTCGCGCGCACCTACACGAACGAATTCGTCGCCGCGAAATAGACGCAGGTTCGCGCGCGGGCGGCCCGAGCGCCGTCGCGCGCGCCGTTCCGGCCCGGCTGGCCGGCCAGGCGCCGCCTCGGCGCCCTCTTCACGCGCAGGACTATGCGATGAACCAGGCAGTTTCCGCGAGCACGCCGGCGATCGAGTTTCGCAACGTGTCGTGCCGCTTCATTTCACCGGAAGGCAAGGCGACCGTCGCGCTGCGCGAGTTCAGCATGAGCGTCGCGCGCGGCGAGTTCATCGCGATCGTCGGGCCGACCGGCTGCGGCAAGTCGACGACACTGAACCTGATCACCGGGCTGCTCAAGCCCGCCTCGGGCGCAGTGCGCGTGATGGGCCGCCCGGTCGACGGCATCGATCCGCGCATCGGCTTCGTGTTCCAGGCCGACGCCGTATTCCCGTGGCGCAACGTGATCGACAACGTCGCGGCCGGCCCGCTGTTTCGCGGCCGCTCGAAGGACGTCGCGTATGCGCAGGCCGAGGAATGGATCCGCAAGGTCGGCCTCGACAAGTTCACCAAGCACTACCCGCATCAGCTCTCCGGCGGGATGCGCAAGCGCGTCGCGCTCGCGCAGACCTTCATCAATCAGCCGGAGATCCTGCTGATGGACGAGCCGTTCTCCGCGCTCGACATGCAGACACGCACGCTGATGCAGGACGAGCTGCTGCAGCTCTGGTCCGCGAACAAGGGATCGGTCGTGTTCGTCACGCACGATCTGGAGGAAGCGATCGCGCTCGCCGATCGCGTGTTCGTGCTGACTGCACGCCCGGCGACGCTCAAGCGCGTGTATTCGATCGACCTGCCGCGCCCGCGCGTCATGTCGGAGGTGCGCTACGACGCGCGCTTCATCGAGATTTCGAAGGACATCTGGCACGACCTGCGCGAAGAAGTGCAGATCGGCTGACAGCAAGGACAGGAGCATGACCGACATGACGCTTCCCCCCACCGCCCTGCCGGCGACGTCCCTCGAGGACGACGAGCGCGCCGCGCAACGCCGGCTGCGCCGCCGGCGCACGCTGATCGTCACGCTGCGGATCGCCGTACTCGTCGTCGTGCTCGGCGGCTGGGAGCTCGCCGCGCGGCTGAAGTGGATCGATCCGTTCTTCTTCTCGATGCCGTCGCTGATCTTCGATCAGATCCGCGACTGGTTCGTGAACGGCACCTCGCAGGGCCCGCTGCTCACGCAGGTCTGGGTCACGCTCGAGGAGACCGCGATCGGCTTCCTGATCGGGTCGGTCGCCGGCGTGATCTGCGGGATCGTGCTCGGCCGCAACAAGCTGATGGCCGACGTGTTCGGGCTGTACATCCAGATCGCCAACTCGATTCCGCGCGTCGTGCTCGGCTCGGTGTTCGTGATCGCGCTCGGCCTCGGGATGGCGTCGAAGATCGCGCTCGCGGTCGTGATGGTGTTCTTCGTCGTGTTCGGCAACGCGTTCCAGGGCGTGCGCGAAGCCGACCGCTACCTGATCGCGAACGCGCAGATCCTCGGCGCGTCGCGCCGGCAGATCACGACGGCCGTCGTGATTCCGTCCGCGCTCAGCTGGATTCTCGCGAGCCTGCACGTGAGCTTCGGCTTCGCGCTCGTCGGCGCGGTGGTCGGCGAATTCCTGGGTTCCAAGCAGGGGATCGGCCTGCTAATCTCCACCGCCCAGGGTGCGTTCAACGCGAGCGGCGTGTTTGCGGCGATGATCGTGCTGGCCGTGGTCGCGCTCGCCGCCGACTATCTGCTCACCTGGGTCGAGAAACGGCTGCTGAAGTGGCGCCCCGCCGCATTCTGAGCGCCGCCGTCACGTAGAACACGACACCGCCACCGCGCCGGCCACCCCGGCGCGGCGGCGTTTCGAGCACAAGGAGCGACGATCGATGGCGCACAGCCTGCGCGGACGGCTGCTGTGGTGGCTGCTGCTGCCGCTCGCGGTGTTCGTGCTGATCGCGGCCGCGATGGCCTACGACGCCGCGCGGCGCACCGCCGATCTCGTGCAGGACAGCACGCTCGTCGCGTCCGCACGCACGATCGGCGAGGACATCGAGTGGCGCAACGGACTGCCGGTCGCCGACGTGCCGCCCGCCGCGCTGGAAATCTTCGAGTCGCCGTCGCGCGACTCGGTGTTCTACAAGGTGATCGACAGCGACGGCCGTCTGCTGGCCGGCAATCCCGCGCTCGACGTCGTCGCGCGGCACGGCGCGGAGCCCATCGCGTACGACACGACGCTCGACGGCACGCGCTTGCGCGCCGTTGCCTACGACCGCCAGCTGTACGACGAAGGCCAGGTCGATACGGTGACGGTCGTCGTCGCGAAGACGACGCGCTCGCGCAGCGCGATGGTCGCGACGATCTGGCGGCCGCAGCTCGTGCGGCTCGCGCTGATGCTGGTGCTCGCGGTCGTGCTCGTCTATCTCGGCCTCACGTTCGAGCTGCGGCCGCTGATGAAGCTGAAGGACGATGTCGCCGATCGCGGGCCGATGGAGCTGGAGCCGATCCGTCCGGAGCGATTGCAGCATGAGCTGCGGCCGATCGTCGACGCGATCAATCAGTGCATCGCGCGGCTGAACACACACACGGCGACGCAGCGGCGCTTCATCGCCGATGCGGCGCACCAGTTGCGTACGCCGATCGCGGTGCTCGACACGCAGATCCAGTACGCGCAGCAGCGCGGGCACGAGGATCGCGAACTCGCGTCGGTGCTCGACAGCATGCAGCGCAGCAGCCGCAAGATGGCCGACGTGACCGACAAGCTGCTGCTGCTCGCGCATGCGGAAGCGACGCCGTCGACGCTGCTGACGCAGCGCGTCGATCTGGCCGCGCTCGTGTCGAGCGTGCTCGAGGAGACGATCGTGCTCGCGCAGCGGCGCGACATCGATCTCGGCGCGGAGCTCGGCGAGCGGCTCGACGTCGCGGGCAGCGGCAGCCTGCTGAGTGCGCTCGTGACGAATCTCGTCGACAATGCGGTGCGTTACACGCAACCGGGCGGCTGTGTGACCGTGGCCGCGCGACGCGACGGCGACACGGTCGTGCTCGACGTGATCGACGACGGCCCCGGCATTCCGGCGGAAGCGCGGCCGCACGTGTTCAAGCGCTTCTACCGCGTGTCGTCCGACACGGAGGGCTCGGGGCTCGGCCTCGCGATCGTCAGCGAGATCGCGCAGGCGCACGGCGGCAGCGCGACGCTCGCGCCGGGCCCCGGAAACCGCGGCGTCGTCGTGACGGTGCGGCTGCCTGCGTACGATTGAAGAGAACGCTGCGATGAAACTCCTGCTGGTCGAAGACAACGCCGAACTCGCGCACTGGATCGTGAACCTGTTGCGCGGCGAGGATTTCGCCGTCGACTGCGTCGGCGACGGCGAACGCGCGGACACCGTGCTGAAGACCGAGCGCTACGACGCGGTGCTGCTCGACATGCGGCTGCCGGGCATCAGCGGCAAGGAGGTGCTCGCGCGGCTGCGGCGCCGCAACGACAACGTGCCGGTGCTGATGCTGACCGCGCACGGGTCCGTCGACGACAAGGTCGACTGCTTCGGCGCCGGCGCCGACGACTACGTCGTCAAGCCGTTCGAATCGCGCGAGCTCGTCGCGCGCATTCGCGCGCTGATCCGGCGGCAGGCCGGCGTCGGCTCGACGCAGCTCGTGTGCGGCGACCTCGTCTATGCGTTCGGCACACGCGAATTCCGCTGCGGCGACGCGCCGCTCATGCTGCGCCGACGCGAGCATGCGATCCTCGAAACGCTGATGCTGCAGCAGAACAAGACCGTGTCGAAGGCGCGGCTGATGGACAGCGTGTTCGCGCTCGACGACGAACCGAGCGCGGATGCGATCGACATCTACATCCATCGCTTGCGCAAGCATCTGGCCGCGAGCAGCGCGGAGATCATCACGCTGCGCGGGCTCGGTTACATCCTTCGCGCGAAGGCCGGCATGGTGTGAGTGTTCCTCGCGTGGTGTACGCCTGCGGTGCACCGCATATCGGCTGTTCCTCCGTTTCGCATCGATTCGTATCCCCAATGGTCGATAGCGTCCTACGTCGCACGCGCGCGCGTCGGCAACGGCTTCAAGGAGACGCTGTACGCATCGGTGTCCTATCACCTGAGCAAGCGCACCGAGCTGTATCTGGCAGGCGACTATATGGATGAAGCTGCACGGCGGGTACAAGGTCGCGTCGACGTTCGGCTCGAACAACCGCCTCGAACTGACGACCGGTATTCGGACGCGGTTCTGATCCTCGCGCGGCGATCGGCGCAGAGCCGGTCGCGCCCCGCCGTCGTCGCCGCTCGAGAGAACTCCACGTGAGCACGCCGGCGCCTGGCACCGACCGTGCCCTTTTTTTCGTCTTGCGCGACGCGTGCCGTCCGCCGCGCTCGTGCCGCGCGTGCGGCAACCGTGCCGATCGGCCGCGCGGCCCGTCCGGCGGGCGATCGCGCGCGATCGGCGGCCACGGTGTGCATATCGGCGCTTGACCTGCGCCGACCGACTCGCTAGCGTTTCGGGTTTGCCCGGGCGGCCGTTGCCGCCGATGCCGCGGCCGCGCCCGACGTTGCCGGCGCGGGCGGCCGGGCCCCCGATGGAAAAGACGATGCAGAAACTCGATGCGGCGAACCCGCTCGCGATGTCGACCGATTTCACGGCCGACAACGTCGCGCGCCTGAAGGCGCTGTTCCCCGAACTCGTGACCGAAGGCCCGGAAGGCGTATCGGTCAACGTCGACGTGCTGAAGACGCTGGTCGGCGACCGCACGGTCAGCGACGCCGACGAGCGCTACGGCTTTCACTGGCACGGCAAGCGCGACGCGCGCCAGGCCGCGCTGACGCCCTCGACCGGCACGCTGCGGCCCTGCCCCGACGACAGCGTCGCATGGGACGACACGCGCCATCTGATGATCGAGGGCGACAACCTCGACGTGATGAAGCTGCTGCACAAGAGCTACGCGGGCAAGGTGAAGCTCGTCTATATCGATCCGCCGTACAACACGGGCAACGACTTCGTGTATGCGGACGATTTCAGCGACAGCATCCGCCACTACCTCGCGATGACGGGGCAGACCGAAGGCGGCGTGAAGCGCAGCACGAACACCGAGGCGAACGGCCGGTTCCATACCGACTGGCTGAACATGATGTATCCGCGGCTGAAGCTCGCGCACGCGCTGCTGTCCGAAGAAGGGCTGATCGTCGTACATATCGACGAGCACGAAGTGCACGCGCTCGTGCTGATGCTGCGCGAGATCTTCGGCGAGGAGAATGAGCTCGGCGTCGCGGTGTGGGACAAGCGCAATCCGAAAGGCGACGCGCGCGGCATCGCCTACCAGCACGAGTCGCTCGTGCTGTTCGCACGCAATGCGGAAACGCTGCTCGAGCGCGCGCCGCTGAAGCGGCCGAAGCGCAACGCGCAGCGCATGCTCGACGCCGCGCACGACGCGATGTACCGCAGCGGCACGCCGAAGGATGCGGCGAAGGCATACCGCGCGTGGGTGAAGGCGCAGACGAACCTGTCCGGCGGCGAGGCGATGTACGACCGGCTGTCGGAGGACGGGCGCGTGTACCGTCTCGTGTCGATGGCGTGGCCGAACAAGAAGAAGGCGCCCGACGAATACTTCACGCCGCTGCTCCACCCGGTCACCGGCAAGCCGTGCGCGATGCCCGCGCGCGGCTGGCGCAATCCGCCGGCGACGATGCAGGCGCTGCTCGAGCGCGGACAGATCGAGTTCGGCCCGGACGAAACCACGCAGCCGCAGCGCATCTACTATCTCGACGAAAACATGTACGAGAACGTGCCGTCGGTGCTGCCGTTCGGTGGTTCCGACGACGCGCTGCTGAAGGCGCTCGGGATTCCGTTCGAGCAGCCGAAGCCGGTCGATTTCGCGGCGGCCGTAATCGGCTGGTGCACGCGCGGCGACGACATCGTGCTCGACTGCTTCGCGGGCTCCGGCTCGACCGGCCACGCGGTGATGCAGGTGAACGCGACCGACGGCGGCGCGCGCCGCTACATCCTCGTGCAGCTGCCCGAACCGCTCGATCGTCGCGACAAGACGCAGCAGGCCGCCGCCGATTTCTGCGCGAAGCTGAAAAAGCCGGCGACGCTCGCCGAAGTGACGAAGGAGCGTCTGCGCCGCGCCGCGCAGCAGGTCGCGCGCGACTATCCGGAAAGCTATGGCGACCTCGGTTTTCGCGTGTACCGGCTCGACACGACGAACGTGATCGAGTGGGATCCGCGCCGCGATGACTTCGACCATGCGCTGTTCGCCTCGGTCGAGCACGTGAAGACCGGCCGCACCGACGACGACCTGCTCGCCGAACTGACGCTGAAGCTCGGCCTCGACCTGTGCACGCCGGTCGAGCATCACACGATCGCCGGCAAGACCGTGCATCTGATCGGGCGCGAGATCGTCGCGTGCTTCGACGCACGCGTGTCGCGCGACGACGCCGAGCCGCTCGCCGACGGGATCGTCGCCCTGCTCGACGCGAGCGGCGCGACGCGCGACGTCACGTGCCTGTTCCGCGACAGCGGCTTCGTCGACGACGTCGCGAAGCTCAATCTCGCCGCGCTGCTCGAACAGCACGGCGTGAAGCGTGTGCGGAGCCTGTGATGCGGCTGCACTTCGAAGCGGATCTCGACTATCAGCGCGACGCGATCGACGCCGTCTGCGACCTGTTTCGCGGCCAGGAATCGTATCGCGGCGACTTCAGCGTGCTCGCGAGCGCGGCGCCCGGCACGACGGCCGCCGCGCAAGGCTCGCTCGGCTTCGCGATGTCGGAGCGCGGCGTCGGCAACCGGCTGTCGCTGACCGACGACGCACTCGCGCGCAACCTCGCCGACGTGCAGCTGCGCGGCGGGCTGCCGCCCTCCGGCTCGCCGGGCTCGCGCGATTTCACGGTCGAGATGGAGACCGGCACCGGCAAGACTTACGTATATCTGCGCACGATCTTCGAGCTGAACCGCCGCTACGGCTTCACGAAATTCGTGATCGTCGTGCCGTCGATCGCGATCAAGGAAGGCGTGCACAAGACGCTCGCGATCACCGAGGATCACTTCCGCGCGCTGTATGCGGGCGTGCCTTACGACTACTTCCTGTACGACTCCGCGAAGCTCGGCCAGGTGCGCCACTTCGCGGCGAGCGCGACGATCCAGATCATGGTGATGACGGTCGCCGCGATCAACAAGAAGGAAGTCAACAACCTCTACAAGGACAGCGAGAAGACCGGCGGCGAGAAACCGATCGACCTGATCCGCGCGACGCGGCCGATCGTGATCGTCGACGAGCCGCAGAGCGTCGACGGCGGGCTCGAAGGGCGCGGCCGCGAGGCGCTCGCCGCGATGGATCCGCTCTGCACGCTGCGCTATTCGGCCACGCACGTCGACCGTCATCACATGGTGTACCGGCTCGATGCGGTCGACGCGTACGAGCGCAAGCTCGTCAAGCAGATCGAGATCGCATCGGCGATCGTCGAGGATGCGCACAACAAGCCGTACGTGCGGCTCGTCGGCGTGTCGAACCGGCGCGGCGCGATCAGCGCGCGTCTCGAGCTCGACGTCGCGACCGCGAACGGCGTGAAGCGCCAGCTCGTGTCGGCCACCGACGGCGACGATCTCGAGCGCCTGACGAAGCGCGCGCTCTACGCGGGGCTGCGCATCGGCGAGGTGCATGCGGCGAAGGGCGCCGAGTACGTCGAGTTGCGGCATCCCGAAGGCGAAACGTTCCTGTCGCTCGGCGAGGCGTTCGGCGACATCGACACGCTCGCCGTGCAGCGCGAGATGATTCGCCGCACGATCCGCGAGCATCTGGACAAGGAGCTGCGCCTCGCGGAGCGCGGCGTGAAAGTGCTGTCGCTGTTCTTCGTCGATTCGGTCGAACGATATCGGCGCTACGACGAGAACGGGATGCCGGTCAAAGGCGAATACGCGCTGATCTTCGAAGAGGAATACGCGCGCGCGGCGCGCGTGCCCGCGTATCGCGCGCTGTTCGACGGCGTCGACATCGCGCGCGAGGTCGAACGCGCCCACAACGGCTACTTCTCGATCGACCGCAAGGGCGGCTGGACCGACACGAGTGAAAGCAGCGCCGTCGCGCGCGAGAACGCGGAACGCGCGTACGGGCTGATCATGCGCGAGAAGGAAGCGCTGCTGTCGTTCGACACGCCGCTGAAATTCATCTTCTCGCACTCGGCGCTCAAGGAAGGCTGGGACAACCCGAACGTATTCCAGATCTGCACGCTGCGCGACATCCAGACCGAGCGCGAGCGCCGCCAGACGCTCGGCCGCGGGCTGCGTCTCGCGGTCGACCAGGACGGCGAGCGCGTGCGCGATCCGGGCGTCAACACGTTGACCGTGATCGCGACCGAGCGCTACGAGTCGTTCGCGGAGAACCTGCAGAAGGAAATCGAGGCCGACACCGGCATCCGCTTCGGGATCGTCGAGCAGCACCAGTTCGCCGCGCTGCCCGTGCAGGAAGGCGACGGACCCGCGCATGCGCTCGGCGTCGAACTGTCGCGCGTGCTGTGGATGCATCTGCACGAGCAGGGCTACGTCGACGCGCAGGGCAAGGTGCTCGACCGGCTGAAGGACGCGCTGCGGCAAAGCGCGCTCGTGCTGCCCGACGCGTTCGAGTCGCTGCGCGCGCCGATCGTCGCGACGCTGCGCAAGCTGTCGGGCCGCTTCGCGGTGCGCAATGCCGACGAGCGTCGCGCGATCGCGCTGCGGCGCGATGCATCGGGCAAGGCCGTCGTATTCGGCGACGATTTCCGCGCGCTATGGGATCGCATCCGCCATCGCACCGTGTATCGCGTCGATTTCGACAATGCGAAGCTGGTGCGCGACTGCGCGGCCGCGCTGCGCGACGCGCCCGACATCGCGCGCGCACGCCTGCAATGGCGCAAGGCCGAGATCGACATCGGCAAGTCGGGCGTCGAGGCGATCGAGGTCGGCGGCGCCGGCACCGTGCTGATCGACGAAGGCGAACTGCCGCTGCCGGACCTGCTGACCGAACTGCAGGACCGCACGCAGCTCACGCGCCGCTCGCTCGCGACGATCCTCGCGGACAGCGGCCGGCTCGACGATTTCCGCGTGAATCCGCAGCAGTTCATCGCGGTCGCGGCCGATGCGATCAATCGCTGCAAGCGGCTCGCGCTCGTCGCGGGCATCGCGTACCGGAAGCTTGGCGATCGTCACGTACACGCGCTCGAATCGTTCGAGAGCGAGGCGCTGACCGGCTATCTCCGCAACCTGCGGCTCGAGGCGCGCAAGTCGATCCACGAGGCCGTCGTCTGCGAGACCGACGCGGAGCGCGCATTCGCGGACGCGCTCGAGGCGCACGACGGCGTGAAGCTGTATGCGAAGCTGCCCGCGTGGTTCCGCGTCGCGACGCCGCTCGGCAGCTATCACCCCGACTGGGCGGTGCTCGCCGAGCAGGACGGCGGCGAGCGGCTGTACTTCGTCGTCGATACGCCGAATGCGGACGGCGATACGCCGACCGAGCACGAGCGCGCGAAGCTCGCGTGCGGCGAAGCGCATTTCCGTGCGCTGGCCGACGGCGACGATGCGGCGCGGTTCGTGCGCGTCCGGCACGTCGACGCGCTGTTCGACGTCGCTGCGGCGCCGACGCGCACGGCGCGGTAAGGCGAGCGTCGGCGGCAATGCTGTCGCGGCCGACGGGACGCGCAGCTGGAGCGGGCGCACGTGTCGCGGCGCCTGTCGACATGAAACGAGCATCGCGTCTGCACGACGCGACGCGCGAGCAAAGGGCGCACGCCCGAATGCACGGTGAGCCGGATGCGATTCCGGCGCCGCCATGCGATTCGGACGTGCGCCCTTCCCTTTTTTCCTGCAGGCCGCGTTACAGCGTCGTCTTACCGAACGCGTTGCGCTTCGTATGCTTGCCGTGCGACGCCGTGTGCGCGGCATGGCCGTGCGTATGCCCGCGTCCCGGCTGCGTGCCGGCGCGATCGGCGATCGTATCGGAGCGATCGGCCGCACGCGCGAGGCCCTTGTCGCGATCGCCCGCGTGAAAGCCGTTCGAATTGCTCAGCGCTTCGCCGCTCATGTGGCCGCCCGACATGCCGCCCGCATTGCCGCCGGAACCGCCCGCCCCATGACCGCCGCCATTCCCGCCACCGTTGCCGCCGGCCGCCGCGTGTGCGGAGACCGTCCCCAGTGCGAGCAGCGCGGCTGCCAGCACGGACAGATATCGTTGTTTTTTCATCGAGTGCTCCTCCCTTGTGTGTATTCGAGTGACTGCATTCTAGGAACGCACGCGATCGGCGTGCATCGCGACGTTGTAAATGATCGTAACGACGCGCGTTGCGTGCTTTGATAGGACGAATACGCCGGAGCCCGGCGATAGCGGAGAAGAAAAATGAAACGCGGAAGCGGCGCCGTGGCGCCCTTCCGCCTGGTGGCTGCGCTGACTTACTGCTTCGGCGGCGCCGACTGCGCGCGTTCGTTGCGCTGCTCGGCCTGCTCCTGCGCGTGCTTCTTCGCCATGTGATGGCCGACGACGCAGCCGCCGACAGCGCCTGCCACCGCGTGGTGGCCCGCGTAATGGCCGGCGACGCCGCCGACCACCGCCCCTTTCATACAGCCGGCCGCATGCGCGCTGCCGATCGTTGCGAGCGCAACGATAACGGCGGCGGCACAGGTACGGAAACTTCGAATCGACATGATGCGATCACGCTCCTGTCGCATCGATCAGGCCGACCGGCGAGCCGGCCGGCGTTCAATCCCAGCGGCCACCGCGCCAGCCGCGGTCGCGCTCGCGCCATTCGTGTTCGCGCCACTCGTGACGACGCCATTCGCGTTCACGCCATTCGCGCGCACGCCAGTCGTCGTAGCGATAGCCGACCGGCGCATACGTGACGGGCGGCGGCGCCACATAGACCGGTGCCGGCGCCGTGTAGACGCCCGGCACGCCGATGCCGACCGACAGGTCGACGTGGGCCGATGCCACGCCCGACGCGGCGAGCGCCGCTACACCGATAACCGCACCGAGAAGAAGTTTCTTGCTCATCTCGCGACTCCCTGCACGTATGTCGTGCTTCGTGTGAATACGGTTTGGAGTCTAGGCAACACGCGCGGATACAGGTGAAACCGGTGTGCGAGACCGGTAACGCGCGTTTACGGTCGTCGGCAAGTACTTGTCGCTAAAGGAAAAAACGGCCGTGCGTCGCGCGTGGCGCACGCGCATCGGCATGCGGAATGCAACGCCGGGGCCGGCCCGGCGATGGGCTCGAATTCACGCGCGAATATCGTCGACGCTGCGCAGCCAGTGCACGCTGAACAGCCGGTCCGCGTCGGTCCACACCGTATCGGGCACGAACCCGGCGCGTCGCGCGATCGTGCGAAAGCCGTCGATCGTGAACTTGTACGAGTTCTCGGTGTGGATGCGTTCGCCCGCATCGAAATGAAACACGTGGCCGCGTACCTGCACCGATTGCGCGACGTCGCTGACGAGATGCATCTCGATGCGCTGGCGCTGCGGATCGTAGAACGCGCAGTGCGAGAACGCATCGAGATCGAAGTCCGCGCCGAGCTCGGCGTTCGCGCGCGCGAGCAGGTTCAGGTTGAAGCGTGCGGTTACGCCCTGCGCGTCGTTGTACGCATCGTGCAGCACGCGCTCGTCCTTCACGAGGTCCGCGCCGACCAGCAGGCCGCCGCCGCGCAGCAGTTGCGCCGCATCGCGCAGGAATGCGTCGGCTTCTTCCGGCGAGAAGTTGCCGATCGTCGAGCCCGGAAAAAAACCGATGCGCCGCCGCGGCGCCGCGGTGAGTTCCGCGAGCTGTTCGGCCTTCGTGTAGTCGGCCGCGATCGGCGCGACGTCGAGCCACGGATACTCGGCGCGCAGCCGCGCGGCCGCGCCGTGCAGATAGTCGGCCGAGATGTCGATCGGCACGTAGCGCAGCGGCGCGTTGGCGCCGTGCGCGGCGAACGCGTCGAGCAGGATGCGGATCTTCTCGAGCGAGCCCGCGCCGAATTCGACGATGTCCGCATGCGGGCCGACGCGCTGTACGATCTCCGCGGCACGCGCGCGCAGGATTCCGAGTTCGGTGCGCGTCGGGTAATACTCCGGCAGTTCGCAGATGCGATCGAACAGCGCGGAGCCCGTCGCATCGTAGAAGTATTTCGGCGGGATGCTGCGCGGCGTGCGCGACAGTCCGTCGATCAGGTCGCGCTCGAACGCGCTCGGCCGCACTTCGCGGGCGGGTAGCTGGCCACCGGTCGTGGCCGTCAGGTCAGACGTCTCGCGCAAGTCGAACTCCCGTGAATTGCCAGCGCGCAGCCGGCGGAAAGAAATTGCGGTACGTCGGCCGTTCATGGCCCGGCGGCGTCGCGATGCTGCTGCCGCGCAGGACCTGCTGGCCGACCATGAACTTGCCGTTGTATTCGGCCGCGACACCGGCAAGCGGCCGGAAGCCCGGATACGGCTCGTACGACGAACGTGTCCACTGCCATACGTGGCCGAGCATCTGCCGGATGCCGTCCGCGCCGAACGCCGCTTCGCATTCGAATTCCGTCGGCAGCCGCGCGCCCGCCCATTCCGCGTACGCGGCCGCCTCGTAGAAGCTCACGTGACAGACCGGTGCGTCCGGCGCAAGCGATTCGACGCCGTGCAGCCCGAAGGTGCGCCATCCGTGCGCGGCTTCGTCGTCGGCGATCCAGTACGCGGGCGCTTGCCGTCCTTCTCGCTGCACCGTCGCCCAGCCGTCCGACAGCCAGTATTCCGGGCGCGCATAGCCGCCGTCGGCGACGAACGCCGCGAATTCGGCGTTCGTGACGAGCCGATTCGCGATCTCGTACGGCCGCACGAGCGCCGTATGACGCGGCCGCTCGTTGTCGAACGAGAACGTATCGCCGCCGTGACCGATTTCGACGAGCCCGCCCGGCCGATGCAGCCAGCGCAGCGGGCCTGCGTCTCCCGCGGCAAGCGCCTGCGCGTCGGCATCGCCGCGCGGGCGGTAGGCCGGCTTCAGCGGATTGCACGAGAACGCGTGCAGCATGTCGGTGACGATCAGTTCCTGGTGCTGCTGCTCGTGATGCAGGCCGAGTTCGATCTCGGGCGCGATCGTATCGAGCAGCGACGGATCCGCACCGGCGAGCGCGTTCAGCATCGCTTCGTCGACGTACTGCCGGTACGCGTGCACTTCGTCGAGCGACGGGCGCGTGAGCAGCCCGCGCTGCGGACGCGGATGACGCGGGCCGAGCGCTTCGTAGTAGGAATTGAAGAGGAACTGGAAGGCGTCGTTGAACGGCGTGTAGCCGTGCACGCGACGCATCAGCACGACCGTTTCGAAGAACCAGGTCGTATGCGCGAGATGCCACTTCGTCGGGCTCGCGTCGGGCATCGACTGCACGGCCTGGTCTTCGGCGGACAGCGTCGCCGTCAACGCGACGCTATGGGCGCGCACGTCCTGATAACGGCGCTGAAGCTGGGATGCAAGGAGGCTCATCGGTTTACCGTCCACGTCGCAATTCGCTGCGTTGCGTTGCCGGAAAAAGGAAAGCCTCGCGCTCGGTTGCGCGCGGCTGACGTGCGACCTTCGGTGCTGCGTCCATCGGGCAGCCGGCGCGCGCGCCGGGCCGCAGAAGCGGCGTCAGTCCATCTGCCCGTGCAGAACAGTATGGTCCAGAAATGTGAAGGTCGCGAATCGGATTGCGCGGAAAGCGGAAACGAAAGAAATTTGAAAGCATGCGTCGGTGTGCGTGCGGCAATGAGCGGTGAAGCGCTATCGCTTATGCGGCGGCCCGCGCGGACGGCCGCAAGGCGCATGCCCGCCCGGCGGCCTGCTGACGCCTTCTGACACTCACGCGGCGATTGTCTTCGCGCTGGCGTGACATGCGGCGCGGTTTCGCGAATGCCGTCGCACGCCGCGACAGCGTTCCCCCGGGCCGATGGACGGGTGGCTTCCGTCATTCGGATCCGCTCGATGCACGTTCGAACCGCCGCACGCATCGCTTTCCGTTTCCCCTCCCCGGCCTCTCGATCGTCACGTGAATTGAAAAATTTTTCGTCGGGATGTCACACGGGCCGGGTGCTCGCTCGTCATGTCATCGGAACCCACACGAAAGGAGAAGGACCATGACCGCGAAACTCAATCCGTTTGCCGTTGCGCCTGCACTGATGAAGGACTGGATGGCCGTATCGGTCGCCGCGGCCGGAAGCCTCGAGCCGACGCTGATCGAGCTCGTGAAGATCCGCGCATCGCAGATCAACGCGTGCGCGAACTGTCTTAACATGCACACCGTCGAAGCGCGCGCGCAAGGCGAGACGGAGCAGCGGATCAACCTGCTCGCCGCCTGGCGCGAGGCGCCCTGCTACACCGACCGCGAACGCGCGGCGCTCGGCTGGACCGATGCGCTGACGCGACTGTCCGAAGGCCACGCGCACGACGCCGCGTATGCCGACCTGAATGCGCACTTTACGCAGGAGGAACAGGTGAAGCTCACGCTGATGATCAACGTGATCAACGGCTGGAACCGGCTGGCCGTAGGCTTCGGGCTATGGGTCGACCCGGCCGAGGCGAAGGCCGCCGCCGCGAAGATGGTGGCCTGATGACGAACGTCGATCCCGCGGACACGATGGGCGACGCGGCCGCGAGCTTCGATCCGCTGCGCCGGATGCTGATTCGCGTCGCGTACCGGATGCTCGGGTCCGTCGCCGATGCGGAGGACGTCGTGCAGGACGCGTTCATACGCTGGATGGACGTCGACCGCACCGCGATCCGCGTGCCCGAGGCGTTCCTGCGGCGGATGGTGATGCGGCTGTGTCTCGATCATCTGAAGTCGGCGCGGTATCGGCGCGAAACGTACGTCGGGCCGTGGCTGCCCGAGCCCGTCGTCGACGAAGACGAACAGGAAGACGTGACGTTGCCGCTGATGCTTGCGCTCGAACGGCTTTCGCCACTGGAGCGTGCGGCGTTTCTGCTGCACGACGTGTTCGGGCTGGAGTTCGACGAAGTCGCCGCGACGATCCAGCGCGAGCCCGCTGCGTGTCGGCAGCTCGCCGCGCGTGCACGCACGCATGTGCGTGAAGCGCGGCCGCGGTTTCGCGTCGACAGGCAGCGCGGAATCGAGCTCGCGGAAGCCTTCTTCGCGGCGTCGCGCAGCGGCGACATGCGCATGCTCGGCGCGATGCTCGCCGAAGACGTGAGCCTGCATTCGGACGGCGGCGGCAAGCGCACGGCCGCAGCCAAACCGGTGTTCGGGTTCGAGCGCGTGATGAAGGTGCACGCGCATTTGGCCGAGCTGTTCGCGACGCAGGCGTCGATGCTCGTGCGGGCAGGCTTCATCAACGGCCTGCCCGGTTTCGTCACGCGCGAAGCCGACGGCGAGCTGCAGACGACGGCGCTCGAGATCGAGGACGGCAAGATCGTCGCGATCTACGTCGTGCGCAATCCGGACAAGCTGAAGCATCTGCATTGATGCGCGACGGCGCGATGCCGAAGCGCAAACGCAATATGCAATGCGGAAAAGAAAAACGCCACGCGAACCTGCCGCGTGGCGTTTGATCATTTGGCGAGCCGGATTGCATGAAGCAATGCGTGCTGCCGGACCCCTTCGATTATTCGTTGGTAGGCTCGATTGGATTCGAACCAACGACCCCCACCATGTCAAGGTGGTGCTCTAACCAACTGAGCTACGAGCCTAAGAAGCCGCGAATTATAGAGAGGGTTTGGGAGGAGCACAAGCCCTTTCATGAAAATTTTTTGACGCGCGTGGTGAGGACGGGCGGGGTGCGATGCGGGAGCGCCGGCGATGGTGCGGTCTGTCTACGGACGTGCGGGCACAGCGCAACGAGTCGGTGTCGTCACGTTATCCACATTGGGCTCTGGATAACCATTCGGCAAGCCTCTGGATTCACAGTGGAGCGATTGAGGATAGGTTCGCGAAGCTGTGAATCGCCGGAAAGTTGTTCTGTGCTGCACAGAGCTGTGCACGCGCATCGCGTGCGGTTATGCATTGCGCTTCGTGTTGACAATTCAGTGCGTTACGGAGGTTATCCACTGTGATGCGGAGGGCTTGTTAACTATCACTACGTATGTATACGAACTCTGTTAACACCTTTGGATAAGCACAGTCCGGCGACTGTGATTCGAGCAGGCTGCCCGACGGCAGCACGCGCGAAGGGGTGCTCGATTCGCATGGGCGGATGCGTCTGGAGGACGTGCCTGCGGGAGCGATCAAGGTTGAACTCGGGCCGGATGCGCGCGCGTATGCGCGCAAGGATACGACCGCGAATCCCGACTACAAGGGAGAGCGTCTTTCCGATGCCGACATCGATTCAATCATCAACAGGCACGGGGGAGCGTAAGCGTGAGCTGGACGATTGAGGATTTCAGGGCAACGTCGCTGGAAGTCGGGCAATGGTGCTGGGGAACGCTCGAAGGCGCATTCAATGAAAAGCAGACGATCAGCCAGATCATCGTCGATGCCGTGATCGGCATGATTCCGCTCGTGGGCGATGCGACTGCGGTTCGGGACCTGTTGGCCGTCAGCATCGGTATGAGCCAGGATCCGGTCAAGCGGAACGATACGACGCAACGCGTGTTGCTGGTCGTCCTGATCTTTGCGCTGATCCCGGTGGTGGGCGGTGTCATCAAAGGCGTCGGGCGTTTGCTGCTGAAAGTCACCGGAGATGTCGCGAAAGATGCCGAGTTGCTGAAGGCGGTCGTGCAATTCCTGAACCGGATGGGGCATGGCGACGCACCGAAGTGGCTCAAGGCCCTGGATCTCGCCAAGTATCAGGCCCAGGTCGTTACCAGGCTGAAGGATTTTTGCGCGACGGTCCGCGTGGCCATTCAGCGTTCGCTCGCGGCGCGCGTCGGACGAATGTTGCCGGACAAATGGCGGGCGGCCCTCGAGCGTGTCAGCAGCGGCTTCCACGCGATCCAGGACATGGCCGACCAGATCGTGCCGGAGGCGATCAAGGAGCTGAACGCGAAGCTCAAGGTGCTGCAGAACATGGTGTATCGCGGTGAGGTGCACGAAATCGCGACGGGTGGGGCGCCGAAACTGGAGCGTGAGGTCGAAGCGTATCTGCAGGAGCGCAGGCTGGCTCGTGATATTCGTCGGGGTCGTTTTCCGTCGGCGCAATGCCTCGCTGACGACGGTGAGGTCGAAGCGTGGCTCAAGGCAAAGTACGGCCCCAAGATTGCCGAAGGATGGCCGGACATTCTCAAGAGAAAGGGAGCGATGCCGATGTTCGAAGAAGCCGAAGTCTTTCTCGACGTCGCGTCGTTCAGTGGCACCATCAAGGCGTTGACCGCAAAGGAATTGGCCGGCAAGAAGGTGTATCGCGTATTCGGTAACCCGTCTGAACTCGCGACTTACAAAGGCGGTAGCACGGCAGGTGGCAGGAATCCCGCGTTCTGGGGTGTCGGGGAACCGCCGAAGACCGCGGAGGAGTGGCGCAGGCTCTCCGCGGTGCTGGATACCTGGAACGGTAATGGATTCATCGTCATCATGCAGTTGCCGCACGATTTCGGCGAGCGGATGCCGACGGCCAATGCCTGGGGCGGAAAGATTGCCGAGCAGTACGGCACCGCGACGCCGATGCAGTATCTCGAGGGCGGCGGTGACCAATTGGTAGTCGACTTCGGCAAACTGTCGGAATACGTGACCGAAGAAGGGAACAAAATCAAGCAGCAGTTCCTAAACGTTACCGGTCACGCCGAGCTGCACGTTCAACGAGAGTTCGACGGCGTCAAGATCGAGTTCCACAAGACGAACTGGGAAAATGTCGAGAAGGTCTACGGCTACAGTAAATATGAGGGCGACATTAAGTACTCGACGAAGACGCGCCGGCTGGCTAGCGACGAAATCCAGACCAAGACGACCAACAGCACAGTAACGGCAACGACGCGATCAGCAGTGAATTACGAAGGCCAGCGATGACGAATACGATCAAGCAATACGACATGTCGGACGACGCCACGCGCCGCAAGGTTTTCTGGCTGCTTCAACGCCTGACCAGCTTTTCGCTGTGGAAGCGCAAGCGTGATGCATTTGCGTTGTTCGCGAACGAATACGAGCACGCGGTGAAGACCTGGCCCGAAGATGATCCGGAGTCGATGCCGGCAGACAATTTGCCCACGATCTTCGAGATTCTCGCTGCTTACGACAAGGGGTTACGCGAACTGGGCCGAGGGTACCGATTCGTCTGGCAGCGTGGTGAGCCGCTGCAACACGTGATCGACCGCTATCAGCATCTGAACGCGTATTTCTTCCCTCATCCCGATTACTGGGATCGCGGTGCGCAGGCAGCTCCTTACCCGCCGAAGGTCGATGCACTGGCCCGACTGTTGCATGCGTCGGAATATCAGATGGAGTACGCGCCTTTGGAACCGGGACATACCGATCTTGCGAAAGTGCGATCCGTAGGATTGCTGCTGTCTCCGACGGCATACAAGCACAGCTTCTATACGCTCCCGTATCCAGTGTTCCCACAGGATTTGCGCGAGGTTCCGGAACCGGAAGGTCCGGTCATCAAGTCGGGCGACAAGGTGCCTTGCGATGGAATATGGGAACCCGTTGCCGTCGAGCAATCGAAGTTGCTGGGCGTCGTGCCGGTCGGCAATCGAAGTTTGCGCAATAACGGCTGTTTCAATTACTTCATCCGCGATATTCGAGCGCCGAATCTTATGAACAACCAGACCGGTGGGCTTGTTCAGGTGCACTGGCGACTACTGTGGGAAGACAAGCGATACGCCGACGGTATCATCCCGGACGAATCGCAGTATTTCCTCGAGCCGCCGTCGATGCCAGCACCAGACCGTCATTCCGTCGCGAAAGTCCGAACGGGGGACATTTGTCCGGTCTCCGGCGAGTGGCACACGGACGAATATGGCGGCAAGACCGTGCGCGTCGAAGCCGGCGCTGCGATGCCCGACATGCTGGTCAGGGACAATCTTGGCGAGCTCAAGGTGCACTGGGTGACGTGGCATCTGGTGACGCGTTCGTAATACCGACATGCGCTATTGACGTCGACGCGTTGAACGTGATGTTGGCGCCTACGTATTGGCGTTTGTCGGAGAAATACACGCGGTACGGGGGCGGCATTGTTCCAAACGAATCACAGTACTTGGGGGTCATCCGAATCGGGGCTCGTCGCTCCCGTTCCCACGATGATGAACACGATCAAGCTATACGACATGGCGGACGACGCGACGCGGCGCAGCGTTTTCTGGCTGCTTCAACGCCTGACCAGCTTCTCGCTCTGGAAACGCAAGCGTGATGCGTTTGCGACGTTCGCGAACGAATACGAGAAGGCGGTGAAGGCATGGGCGGAAGATGATCCGGAAGCCGTACCGCCGCAGAATTTGCCGATCATTTTCGAGATCCTTGCCGCTTACGATCGAGGTTTGTCCGAGTTGGCCCGAGGGTGCCGGTTCGTTTGGCGGCGCGGTCAGCCGTTGCAGTACGCAATCGATCGGTATAACCATTTGAACGCATATTTCTTTCCGCACTCCGATTACTGGGATCGCGGTGCGCAGGTTGCCCCATACCCGCCGAAGGTCGATGCGCTGGCCCAATTACTCCATGCATCGGAGTACCAAGTAGAGTACGCGCCGCTCGAACCGGAACCTTTGGATAACTGTCTCGCACAACTGAGTTCGATAGGGTTGCTGCTATCCCCCGAGACATACAAGCACGGCTTCTACACGCTTCCGTATCCGGTATTTCCGGACGACCTGCCGGAGATTCCAGAAGCTGTCGGTCCAGTGATCAAATCCGGCGACAAGGTGCCTTGCGACGGCATCTGGGAACCCGTTGCTATCGAGCAATCGAAATTGCTGGGCGTCGTGCCGGTCGGCAATCGCAGTTTGCGCAACAACGGCTGCTTCAATTATTTCGTTCGGGACATTCATGCGCCGAACGTCAGAGATGACGCTACGGGCGCGATCGTCAAGACACACTGGCGACTGTTGTGGGAAGACAAGCGATATGCCGACGGCATCATCCCTGACGAATCGCAGTACTTCCTGCCCTTTGTCCGATGACGAACACAATCAAGCTATACGACATGACAGACGACATGACGAGGCGCAGAGTCTTCTGGCTGGTTCAGCGTCTGACCAGTTTTTCGCTCTGGAAGCGCAAGCGTGACGCGTTTGCGTTTTTCGCGAACGAGTACGAGAACGCGGTAAAGACATGGCCGGAAGATGATCCGGAAGCCCTACCGCCGCACAATTTGTCGATCATTTCCGAGATCCTTGCCGCTTATGATCGAGGGTTGTCCGAGTTAGCCCGCGGGAACCGATTCGTCTGGCAGCGCGGCGAGCCGTTGCAATACGCAATCGATCGGTATAACCATTTGAACGCGTATTTCTTCCCGCATCCCGATTACTGGGACCGCGGTGCGCAGACGTTCCCCTACCCGCCGAAGGTCGATGTGCTGGCCCAACTTCTGCATGCATCGGAAGCCCAACTGGAATACGCGCCGTTCGGGCCCGGACATAGAGACTTCGCGCAACTGCGATCGGTCGGGCTGTTGCTGACACCGAACGCATACGATCACGGCTTCTACACGCTTCCGTATCCGGTATTTCCCGATGACTTGCCGGCGGTTCCACAGGCTATCGGCCCGGTAATCAAGTCCGGCAACAAGGTGCCTTGTGACGGCATCTGGGAACCCGTAGTCATCGAGCGAGAGAAGTTGCTCGGCATCGTGCCCATCGGCCATCGCCGTTTGCGCAACAACGGCTGCTTCAACTACTTCATTCGCGACATCCGCGCGCCGAAGCTGAGGGATAACGACCTCGGACTACCCGTCAAGACACACTAGCGGCTGTTGTGGGAAGACAAGCGATATACGGACGGCGTCATTCCCGACGAATCGGAGTATTTCCTTGAGGGACCACAGCCGAATCGCGATATCGTCGCGTAGGTCCGGACCAACGGTTTGATGATTCGCGCTGCCACGGACCGGCGTGTCATGAAAAGGCAAAGCCTTGTAGCGTTACGGCTCGTCCATGTGGACAACCGGGCCGCACATCAGTCGCAACGCTGTGAACCAAACAGGCGAGCGCGTTGTGGATATGCTCTTCCCAAGCCACTCGAAGCACTGTGGGCGTCGAAATTGAGAAGATTCGATGAGCTTGAATGCGCCCACCATCGTGACGGATGTGGATATCCCGATCCGAAAAGACATCAAACCCTGTGGATCCGAACAAGAAAATCCGGCTCACGTGGTACGCATCGCACGGAGATTCCACGGTGTGGACAACGACCACAAAAGCAAACCCAAACGCTGTGCATCCGAATCGACGATATGAGCGCTTTCAAGCCACCGAAAGACTACACCCCACGAGCCTGACAACGGCATCCACCCGCAGCCGCACCCCGAGCCGCCTGGCTCAAGTCTGCTGATCCAGCGCCCGCACGACGGCCTTCTCCTCGAGACTATCCGCCGGCCCGACCACCGCGAAGTTGAGCCCGTTCACCGATCCATACCGCGCCAGTAGCGCACCGTCCACGCGTTGTCCGGCCGGCAGCAGCCGGCGCGACGATTCCGCGGGCCGGACATAGAAGCTCAGCGTTCGCCCCGCATCGTCCTCATAGAGCACCATCGCGGACGTGGCGCCAACGTCCGTCGTGAACAACCGCCCGCCGACCGGCCTGAACCCCGCGGCGCTCAGATCCGGCAGCTTCGCCGACGTGCCGACGCGCGTGGTGAGCCACCGTTGCAGATCGCTTGCACCCGTCGGCCGGTAATCGACCTTTGCCGTCCGATTGACCACCAGCATCCGGTAAGCGTTGAGCGCATCGCTCATCGGTGCGACAGCCGGCTGCGCGTTCCACCCGCGCGCCTGCCATCCGCCGAACGTGCCGAGCCCGACGCAGAACACGAACGAGGCCGCCATCGCGAATCGCATCCGCGCGCGTTCCGCGCGTCGTGCGCGAATCGCGGCCGGATCGAGCGCCGGGTTCTCGCCCGGCATCCGCACGCTTTCGAGCGCGGCGCGCAGACGCTGCGCATCCTGCTGCCATTGCTTCACCTGTTCCGCACTCTCCGGGTGCAGCGCGAGATAGCGCTCGACCGCGGCGCGTGCGTCGTCGTCGAGCTGGCCGTCGACATAGGCCTGGAGATCGTGTTCGTCGGGACGGATCGGATTCATTTCATCAACCGCAGTGAAGGGGCCGGCAGTTCGCCGTCGCTAAGCAAACGCAGCGCCTGACGCGCGCGCGACAGCCGCGACATCACCGTGCCGATCGGCACGTCGAGCAGATCGGCGACTTCCTGATACGTAAAGCCCTCGACCGCGACGAGCAGCAGCAGGCTGCGCTGCTCGTCGGACAGCCGGCCGAACGCCTCGAGCGTCGCACGCGCGGCGACTTCGCGCTCGGCGGACGGCCAATGCGGCTCTTCGTCGTCGCGCATGCGGCCGAGCAGCCACGCGTAGCGTTTCGCGCTGCGTTTGCCGTCGAGAAACTGCCGGTAGAGGATCGTGAACAGCCAGCTGCGCAGCGACGCGTCGTCGCGACGGCTCGTCCAGCGCGACAGCGCGCGCTCGAGCGTCGACTGCACGAGATCGTCGGCCGCATGCACATCGCGCGCGAGCCACAGCGCGAAGCGGCGCAGCCGAGGGATGAGTTCGCGTAACGCGTCGTCGTCGAGGGCGTTTGAGGGCATGGCCGGACCGTTGCCGGAAACGTGGAGATGCCGCGTAGGACGCCGGTCGACGTCCGTTATTCCATCAGCATACGAAAAATTTCTTCATGGAATAAAGGCGGGCGGCCGGCGTCCTACGCGCGTTCGACAATGATCTGACGATCGGGAGTGCATTCATGGAACGATCTTCCTCTTCTTCGCCGCCGCCGCGCGAGCCCGGCCGCGGATGGTGGCGCTGGGCCGCGATCGGCGGCGCCGTCGCGGGCGCTGCGCTGGCGTTCGGCTATGTCGGCGGCTGGCTTGCGCCGGCGCGCCTGACCCCGCACCGGCTCGTCGACGCGCTGCAGACCGCCGGCGGCCTGCATCCCGGCTTCCGGCGCAATCACGCAAAGGGCGTCTGCGTGACCGGCTACTTCGAAGGCAACGGCACGGCGAGCCAGTATTCCGTCGCGCCGTTCTTCAAGCCCGTGCGCACGCCCGTGGTCGGGCGCTTCGCGTTGCCGGGCGGGAATCCGTATGCACCCGACAGCAGCGTGCCAATCCGCAGCCTCGCGTTGAAGCTGACGGCGCCCGATGGCGAGCAATGGCGCACCGGGATGAACGCGATGCCCGTGTTTCCGATCGCGACGCCGCAGGCGTTCTACGCGCAATTGCTCGCGACGCGACCCGACCCGGCGACCGGCAAGCCCGATCCGGGGAAGGTAAAGGCGTTTTTTGCCGCGCATCCGGAGACGGCCGCGTTCCGCGAATGGGTGAAGGGTGCGAAGCCGAGCGCGAGTTACGTCACCGAGAGTTATTACGGGCTGAACGCATTCTACTTCGTCGACGCGGCCGGGCAGCGGCACGCGGTGCGGTGGCGCGTCGTGCCGGAGCAGACGGCCGGCGCCGGCGACGTCGCTACCGCCGCGGATCCGAACGTGCTGGAGCAGGATCTGACGCGGCGCATCGCGGACGGTGCGCAGAAGTGGAAGCTGCTCGTCACGCTCGCCGAGCCTGGCGATCCGGTGGACGACGCGACGAAGGTCTGGCCTGCGCAGCGCACGACGATCGACGCGGGGACGCTCGTGCTCGATCACGTGGAGCCGCAGGACAGCGGGCCGTGCCGCGACGTCAATTACGACCCGACGGTGCTGCCGCGCGGGATTCAGGTGTCGGGCGATCCGTTGCTGGCGGCGCGGTCCGCGGCGTATGCGGATTCGTATCTGCGCAGGACAAGCGAAGAGGCCGGCGTGGCCGACGCGGCGCGGTTGAGTGCGGAGGGACGATGATGAAGGCTTCTACGACTTTCAGTTTGCCGGCGCGCGTGCTGCATTGGGTGATGGCCGCGATGGTGCTCACGATGCTGTTCGTCGGCGTGGGGATGGTGGCGTCGGTGTCCGAGCGGCACGATTTTCTGGTAGCGCTGCATAAGCCGCTGGGTGTGGCCGTGCTGGTGCTCGTTTGTGTGCGGATCGTGGTGCGGCTTTCGTCGAAGCCGCCGGCGTTGCCTGACGATCTGCCGTGGTGGCAGAAGGTGGCCGCGCATGGGTCGCATCTTGTGCTGTATGCGTTGATGGTCGCGATGCCGCTGATTGGATGGGCGATGCTGTCGGCGGGTGGGTATCCGGTGACGCTCGGTGGTGGCGTGCAGTTGCCCGCGATCGTTGCGGCGAATCCGGTGACGTTCGCGTGGCTCAGGGTCGCGCATCGCGTGCTGGCTTATCTGTTCTTTTTGACGTTCCTCGCGCATTTTGGCGCGGCGCTTTATCACGGGTTGATTCGGAGGGATGGGGTGCTGCGGGCGATGGTGGGGAGGTGAGGGCGGGGCGTTGTCGTGCTCACGTCTGTAACGGTTGATGACGGAAGTGATTTGCGTTGAGCCAGCCGTGGATGAAGCAAGGGCCGCGTGAAGCGGCCTGCGCTTTTTCGGTGTGGTGCTGTTGTAACTCTAGCTAAGCTGGCATCTTGAAATTGCGAAAAAGGAGGACGCGGCTAGAAGGCAAATTGTGGATGGGATCGCAGTTCAGGAGCTTTGGAGACGAGCAATCACGTCACTGGAACGCAAGCGAAGCTTGAAGCTTGCGATGGAACTGGACATGTAATTTCATCACGGCGTTATCTTCTTTTTCTTCGGAAAAGGGCCGACGTCGAAGCCTCGGACGAGTATGCGCATTTGGAAATAAGTCGCGCAGCCGTGTTCGGCGGACGCCCGGTCGCCAGTTCCGTCGCTATAATCCATTGCCGCAGCAACGCTGCCTCCCCAGACCGATTGCAGTCACCGAATGCGAAACTGCGACTACTCTCCCTTCGCGGAGTCGTGATTCGTGTACTGATGTTTGCGGAGCGGCCGGAGCGTCGTCTCTCCTAACACGATGACCGTTGATCATGGACAAAGGGCGTGAAGGCGTTCAAATCATTCTCGATCAAAGTGAGTGTTTGCCTCGTAGCCGGCCGGTATATCTCGGATCGATAACGCTGAGCGCTTATTGGCCGCACCGGCTGCCGCATTCGCGACTGCTGAACACTGAGGACTCGAAGAAATATGGCGATTTGGCTGGTCCGTGCCGGCTCGCACGGCGAATATGAACAGAAGTTCATCCAGGAGAGCCGGATTTATGTGACCTGGGATGACTTGGACGTGGATCTCGCGCAGCTCGAGCAGCGTAACGAGTTGACGGCGGAAATGACACAGCGCTACCCTGAGGCGAAGCGCGAGACCGTGTTGAATTGGGTGAGTCAGGTTTGGCCGTTTGCGCATGAAATGCAAAAGGGTGACCTGGTAGTGTTGCCGCTGAAGACCCAAGCGGCAGTCTATATTGGTGAGATCACCGGCGACTACCATGCCGAGAAGGCCGGGCCGAATCCCTTCTTCCATTGGCGACCCGTTAAGTGGATCGGGGAGGCGATTCCGCGAACACACTTTGGCAAAGACCTGCTGTTCTCTTTCGGTGCGTTCCTGACGATCTGCCGCATTCAGCGTAACAACGCAGAGCAGCGGATTGCCGCTATGCGAGCCAACGGGTGGAAGGCAGAAACCCTCGCAGCGCCCGCCAAGGCTGCCACGGCAACGACGACGGACGTGGAGGCGGCGGACACTGACCTCGATGAACTCGCACGGGACCAGATCGCCGCGTTGGTGTCAGCACGCTTCAAGGGGCACGGCTTGACGCGATTGGTCGAAGGTATCTTGAAAGCGCAGGGCTACACCACCTACCGCAGCCCGGAGGGTGCAGACGGTGGTACCGACATTCTCGCGGGCTCAGGCCCTCTCGGTTTTTCGGCGCCGCGTTTGTGTGTGGAGGTAAAGTCCGAAGACTCGCCGATTGGCCGCGAGCCGGTAGACAAACTGCTGGGTGCCATGACGAAGTTCAATGCCGACCAAGGCCTGTTCGTGGCATGGGGCGGCTTCAAAGGCAACGTGCAAAAACAGCTCGCTTCACAGTTCTTTCGGCTGCGCCTCTGGACGCAGAAGGAACTGCTCGAACAACTGTTCGAGCAATACGAGCGGCTGGATGAGGATCTCAAAGCCGAGCTGCCGCTGAAATGTAAAAGGTTGGACTAGATCCAACGGTCAGCGTCAGATCGGCTGACTCAGTTCGGCCATGAAGAGCCGTTCACTGGTTCATGCATGAAGACGCCGGAACGACCAGTGCGCTCCCGGAAGCTCGCAGTGGTGGCAGCTTCACCGGCTTTCGGTTCCGGTAATATGTGCCATCGACATATTCCGGCAGTTCAGTTGGACCATCACGCATTACTGCCGTAGCTGGTATATTTGTGCGGTCCGACGTCACCTTACAACACCACTTTCTTAAAATATGATCCGCCGACAAAATTTTCAGAACCTAAGCTGGTTCTATGATCTCTACAAGAGATCTGCTCTTGACCTAGATCCGCCATACCAGCGACGGAGCGTTTGGAATGATGCGTTTAAAGCGTACTTCATTGACACCGTCCTGCTTAATTATCCCGCTCCTGCGATATTTCTCTACGAGGAAATAAGTGCAGAGGGAACATCCATGTATCACGTTGTTGATGGTAAGCAGCGGATTACTACCATCCTCGAGTTTGTGCAGGGAAAATTTGCTGTCGGCGAGAAATCTGAGTTAACCGCGCTTCGAGGGAAGTATTTCGAGGGACTTGACGAGAATGTGCGTCGGGCATTTTGGTCGTATCAATTGCTCGTTGAATATATTCCGACGAATGATGAGGGCGTAATTAATTCGATTTTCGATCGAATTAATAGAAATGTCGCAAAACTAACGGCCCAAGAACTTCGCCACGCAAGGCTGGACGGGGAATTTATTCAGCTATCGGAGCAGTTGTCGGAGTGGCAACAGTCAGTGCTGCCGGCCAACTTTCCTCGCTTCGCCGCTCAGTCCAGGAAGCAAATGAAGGATGTTGAGTTCACTGCCCTCCTTTTGTTGTTGCTCGAAGAAGGGCCGCGGGGCTACAGCCAAGATGACTTGGATAAGGCCTTTGCGGATCGTGACTCTGAATGGGAGGCGCGTGTCGAATGTGATGCGCGGTACCGTGCGGCGATTTCGTACATTGCAGGCGTGTTAGCAGCTGATGAAGATCTTGCTGTCACACGACTTCGAAATCAGGCGGATTTCTACGCCCTTTTTGGCGCTATAGATTCACTGCAACAGGATGGGCAACTCGGGTCAACTGAGCAATCTGCGGCCGCATTGCGCAGATTTGTGAACACAGTTGACCTTTTGGAGGCTCGCGAAGCCGATCTCGCGCTTGCTAACTATTTCGATGCAGCAAGATCTGCATCGAACGACAAAGGGCCGCGCGAGACACGTGTGCGGTACATGCGATCTATACTGGCGGTGAAACAAGCGTGATCATCCCTGCGCAGCTTGTCCAAAAGCACAACCTGTATAAGCCTTACCTTGAGAAGGTTGAGCAGCGTGCTCGCGAACGAATTTTTAATTTTTGCAACGCGCACGGTTACGCATTCGTAGGGCGCCTCAAGGATACTGAGTCGCTCTTCGAGAAGATCGAAACGGGTCGTTTTGACAGTTGGAGCAAACTTGACGACCTGTACGGATGCTCCATAGTAATTCCGTTCCTCGATGAAGAGGAACAGGTGATTCAATGGCTCAAGGACCAATTTGATGTTGTTGAAATAAAATTGCGAGGAACAACTCTTAAAGATCCCGCAGTTTTTCGGTTCGATGCGACCCGCGTTGTTGCCAAACTGCGGAGCAGTGATTTCGCCGCACATAGCGAATTGACGAAGATTTCATTTGAAATTCAAGTTCGTACAGCGTTCGAACATGCATGGTCAGTAGCGACGCATTCATTAGCGTACAAAGGTGAGCGGGTCGATTGGAGTCGTTTGAGGCTGGCTGCACAGCTAAAAGCGTCGGTCGAGCAGTTAGATATGCTAGTTTTGGGCTTCGATGGCGCAGCGAATGCTATTCACAAGCAGAAATGGCCGGACGTGGCTATTCGAGCCAGAATAGAACAGGTATTTCGCTCTCGATTTGATGAAGGAACTCTTCCCCTAGAAATACGCCCATTAAGCTGGATGCGATTCTGTGAGAATGTCCAACGCCTTATCATTTCGACCAGTAAGGATGCGGTAAAGGGAGCGGTAGCTGAACGGTTCGTTGAGAAACGTTTGGAAACCATCGAGGCGGCCTTGGATCAAGTTGGAGCGGCATACCCCAAGAGCATTTCGCTCCTTCAGTTCTGCATTGGAGCCCTAGCGAACGCAGAATTGATAACAGGACCATTAAAGGGATACATTCCATACATCACGGAAGAGCTTCGCAGTCTTTTTCCAAAGACGACAATTGCAGGGATAGGCTTCAGCCTCGAGGATACAAACTGACCGATGCTATCTGCTTGTCTCAGCTCGGACGGTTGAGGCTGTTATGGTGGGAATGACAGGTGCGGGCAACTTATGGCCGCCCTGCGAGCACCGATACCTGAGCATTCGCAATGGCCGCCGAGTTGGCCGTAGCAACAGTGGGCCGTGCGGTCGTTCTACCTTGTAACGTGCCGCCGAGTCTGCGCCGCGTCGATTGTCAGCTCAGGGTCGATCACCGCCATTGGCGGCGAGCGGTCGTATTGGCCGAGACCTAACCTGACGTTGACTGACCGGGGAGGTCTCGGCCTATACAGCTGAAACGCGTCTGGATGGTGGCCTCCCAAGAAGACGGCTTTTGAAGCAACCGTCTCCCGAACGCTGAGCACAAAAAAGGGAACGCAATTGCGTTCCCTTTAAAAAGCTCTCGTCTTATACGTCGAAAGCGTATGGCGTTATGCGTTGCCCGACAACACATCAAACATCAATATTCCCCGCCCTCAACGCATTAGACTCGATAAACGCCCGCCGCGGCTCCACCTCATCGCCCATCAGCGTCGTAAAGATCCCGTCCGCCGCAATGGCATCCTCGATCTGCACACGCAGCAACCGTCGCACATTCGGATCCATCGTCGTTTCCCACAGCTGCTCCGGGTTCATCTCGCCCAACCCCTTATACCGCTGTTTCGAAACATTCCGCTCCGCATCCGCGAGCAGCCACTTCATCGCGTTCTTGAAGTCCGTCACGGCCATGCTGCGCTCGCCGCGCTTGATCACCGCGCCGGCCTGAATCAGCCCTTCGAACGTCTTGGCCGTATTCACAAGCTGCTGATAATCCGCCGTGTGCTGGAACTCCTCGTCGATCACGGAAACGCGCACGTTGCCGTGATGCGCACGCTCGACGCGCAGCGACCGCAGTTCGCGCACCGGATCGTAAGCCGGCACCACACGCACTTCGTTCTTCAGCGTGTCGTCATGCAGAGCCGCGTGCAGCGCCTTCGCCGACGCCTCCGTCGACGCCTCGCTCGACAGATCGATCGAAACGCCATCCATGATCGCCTCGAGCGCCGCCGGGTCGTACAGGCGGCTCAGCCGCTCGATCACGCTCTGCGACATCAGATACGACCGCGCGAGCTCGCCGAGCGCATCGCCGGTGATCGGCGTCGCGTTCTCGCTCGGCAGCAGTTCCGAACCCTGCAGCGCGAGCCGCAGCATGTGCGCGTTCAGCTCCGCATCGTCCTTCAGATAGCGCTCGTCCTTGCCGGCCTTCACCTTGTACAGCGGCGGCTGCGCGATATACACATACCCGCGCTCGATCATCTCCGGCATCTGACGGTAGAAGAACGTGAGCAGCAGCGTGCGGATGTGCGCACCGTCGACGTCCGCGTCGGTCATGATGATGATCCGGTGATAGCGCAGCTTGTCGAGGTTGTAGTCGTCCTTGCCGATGCCGCAGCCGAGCGCGGTCACGAGCGTGACGATCTGCTCCGACGACAGCAGCTTGTCGTAGCGCGCCTTCTCGACGTTCAGCACCTTGCCGCGCAGCGGCAGGATCGCCTGGAACTTGCGGTCGCGGCCTTGCTTCGCCGAGCCGCCCGCCGAGTCGCCCTCGACGATGTAGATTTCCGACTTCGCCGGATCCTTCTCCTGGCAGTCCGCGAGCTTGCCCGGCAGCCCGACGCCGTCGAGCACGCCCTTGCGGCGCGTCATCTCGCGCGCCTTGCGCGCGGCATCGCGCGCGCGCGCAGCCTCGACGATCTTCCCGCAGATGATCTTCGCGTCGTTCGGCGTTTCGAGCAGGAACTCCTCGAGCGCCTTCGCGACGACTTCCTCGACCGGCGCACGCACTTCCGACGAAACGAGCTTGTCCTTCGTCTGCGAGCTGAACTTCGGCTCCGGCACCTTCACGGAGAGCACGCACGACAAGCCTTCGCGCATGTCGTCGCCGGTCGTCTCGACCTTCGCCTTCTTCGCGATTTCGTTATCGGCGATGTACTTGTTGATCACGCGCGTCATCGCGGCGCGCAGGCCGGTCAGGTGCGTGCCGCCGTCGCGCTGCGGAATGTTGTTCGTGAAGCACAGCACGTTCTCGTTGTAGCTGTCGTTCCACTGCATCGCGACTTCGACGCCCACGCCGTCCTTCTCGCCGATCACGTGGAAGATCGTCGGGTGCAGGTTGCTCTTCGTCTTGTTGATGTACTCGACGAAGCCCTTCACGCCGCCGGCGAACGCGAAATCGTCTTCCTTGCCCGAACGCAGGTCGGTCAGGCGGATCCGCACGCCGTTGTTCAGGAACGAGAGCTCGCGCATCCGCTTCGCGAGGATGTCGTAGTGGTACTCGACGGTGCCGAAGATCGTCGGATCGGCCATGAAGTGCACTTCGGTGCCGCGGTTCTCGGTATCGCCGATCACCTGCATCGGCGACACTTCCTCGCCGTCGACAACCTCGATCACGCGATCCTGCGCGACGCCGCGATGGAACTCCATGAAATGCTTCTTGCCGTTGCGGCGCACGGTGAGGCGCAGCCAGCTCGACAGCGCGTTCACGCACGACACGCCGACGCCGTGCAGCCCGCCCGACACCTTGTAGCTGTTCTGGTCGAACTTGCCGCCCGCGTGCAGCTCGGTCATCACGATCTCGGCGGCGCTGCGCTTCGGTTCGTGCTTGTCGTTCATCTTCACGTCGGTCGGAATCCCGCGGCCGTTGTCGACGACGGAAATCGAGTTGTCGGCGTGAATCGTCACGTGGATGTCGTTGCAGTACCCGGCCAACGCTTCGTCGATCGAGTTGTCGAGCACCTCGAAGACGAGGTGGTGCAGACCGGTGCCGTCCGACGTGTCGCCGATGTACATCCCGGGGCGCTTGCGCACCGCCTCCAGACCCTCGAGGATCTGGATCGACGAGGCGCCGTAGCTGCTGTTATCGGGCTGCGAATTGTGCTGTTCACTCATGGATATCTTCCGGTTCTGCGAGGCCACTCAAGCGGCGGCGCGGTGCGTTTCCGCGAGGAAACGCCGGGCCGCTCCAGTTTTCCTGGCCCCTCCAGGGCGCCGGCCCGGCGCGGAGAGGAGGGGTTGTCGAATCGCCATAAAAACGCCAAAGGGGCTTGCCGCCCCCTGGAATGTGTCGTGTGTCGCGCGCGTCAGATGCGCATCGGCATCACGACATACTTGAACTCGTCGTTCTCGGGCACGGTGATCAGTGCGCTCGAGCTCGCGTCGCCGAGGCTCACCTGCACGGTGTCGACCTTCAGGTTCGCGAGCACGTCGAGCAGATACGTGACGTTGAAGCCGATGTCGACGGTATCGCCCTGATACGCGATTTCCAGTTCTTCCTGCGCCTCTTCCTGATCGGCGTTGGTCGACATGATCTTCAGCTGACCGGGCGCGACGATGCAGCGCACGCCCTTGAACTTGTCCGAGGTCAGGATCGCCGCACGTTGCAGCGAACGCTGCAGTTCCTCGCGGCCGATCTGGAACGTGTTCTTGTGCGCCTTCGGAATCACGCGCTGGAAGTCGGGGAACTTGCCCTCGACGAGCTTCGACACCAACTCGACCTGGCCGAACGTGAACTTCGCCTGCGTCTGGGCGATGTCGATCGTGACGGTGTCGTCGATGTCTTCGAGCAGGCGCTGCAGCTCGAGAATGGTCTTGCGCGGAACGATCACTTCCTGGCGCCCGAACGTGCCGCCGTCGATCTTCATCGACGAGAACGCGAGACGGTGGCCGTCGGTGGCCACGGCCATCAGCTGATCGCCGTCGACGACGAGCAGCATGCCGTTCAGGTAGTAGCGGATGTCCTGCTGCGCCATCGCGAAGTGCACCATGCCGAGCAGCTGGCGGAACGACTTCTGCGGGACGGTCAGGCTCGCGCCGAAATCCTTCGCCTGCGCGACGGTCGGGAACTCGTCGGCCGCGAGCGTCTGCAGTGCGAAGCGGCTCTTGCCCGACTGAACGGTGAGGCGCTTGTCCGCGAGCGACAGCGTGACCTGGCCGTCGGGCATCGCGCGCAGGATGTCGAGCAGCTTGCGGGCCGCGACGGTGGTGGCCACCTGGTCGCTGCCGACGCCGAAATCGGCGCGCGTCGTGATCTGCAGCTCCAGGTCGGTCGACAGGAAAGAAACGTCCGGGCCGTTCTTCGTGATCAGCAGGTTGGCGAGGATCGGCAACGTGTGGCGGCGCTCGACGATGCCGCTGACCGTTTGCAGCGGCCTGAGGAGGGTGTCTCGTTCGGTCTTGACCAGTTGCATAGAGTTCCTTCGTTGAGATGACGGCCTGCAGCGCAGCAGCCTCGCAGCGCCCCGCGG
Source organism: Burkholderia multivorans ATCC BAA-247 (assembly GCF_000959525.1). Taxonomy (NCBI): domain Bacteria; kingdom Pseudomonadati; phylum Pseudomonadota; class Betaproteobacteria; order Burkholderiales; family Burkholderiaceae; genus Burkholderia; species Burkholderia multivorans. The sequence goes on along the minus strand of NZ_CP009832.1, from coordinate 135,632 downwards.
CCGGACGTATTGCCCGCCGACGCCGGGGCGGTCAAACCTGTATTGTGCCTCAAAACCGAATCGCCCCTCCTAAATTGGGGCGGACTCATGATTCTCAAGTGCGCGGCGCGCTCAACCCTTCAGCGTCTGCTCCAGCACGTGCAGTTCGTGGTTCAGCTGCGCGTCCTTGCTGCGTTCGTCGGCGATCTTGCGCACCGCGTGCAGCACGGTCGTGTGATCGCGTCCGCCGAACAGCTCGCCGATCTCGGGCAGGCTCTTTTGCGTCAGTTCCTTCGCCAGATACATCGCGATCTGCCGCGGCCGCGCGATGTTCGCCGGACGCTTCTTCGAATACATGTCGGCGACCTTGATGTTGTAGAAGTCGGCGACGGTCTTCTGGATGTTCTCGACCGAAATCTGCCGGTTCTGCACGGTCAGCAGATCCTTCAGCGCTTCCTTGGTCAGCTCGATCGAGATCTCGCGGCCGTGGAACTTCGAATACGCGAGGATCTTGCGCAGCGCGCCCTCGAGCTCGCGCACGTTCGAGCGCAGATGCTTCGCGACGAAGAACGCGACGTCTTCCGACAGGTTCACGCCTTCGGACTGCGCCTTGCGCATCAGGATCGCGACGCGCATCTCGAGCTCGGGCGGCTCGATCGCGACGGTCAGCCCGGAATCGAAGCGCGAGATCAGGCGATCGTCGATCCCCGAAATCTCCTTCGGATACGTATCGCTGGTGATGATCACCTGCGCCTTGTTCGCGACGAGCGCCTCGAACGCGTAGAAGAATTCCTCCTGCGTGCGCGACTTGCCCGAGAAGAACTGGATGTCGTCGATCAGCAGCAGGTCGAGCGAGTGGTAGTAGCGCTTGAAATCGTCGAACGCCTTGCGCTGGTACGCCTTCACGACGTCCGACACGTATTGCTCCGCGTGGATGTAGCGGATCCGCGCGCCGGGCTTGTCGAGCAGCAGCTGGTTGCCGATCGCGTGGATCAGGTGCGTCTTGCCGAGGCCGACGCCGCCGTACAGGAACAGCGGGTTGTACGAGATGCCGGGGTTGTCCGCGACCTGGATCGCGGCCGCGCGCGCGAGCTGGTTCGCCTTGCCGGTCACGAAGTTGTCGAACGTGAGCACCGGGTTCAGCTTCGAGCGCTCGTACATCGAATCGGCCTCGCCGCCTGCCGCGGGCGCGGCGCCGGGGCCCGGACGCCAGGTGCGCCGGCCGGCCGCCGCCTCGTGGGCGGGCAGGCTCGGCAGGTCGATGTCGGCGTCGTCGTTGTTCAGATGATGCGCGGCGGCGGCCGACGGCGTCATCGGCACGTCGGCCGGCGCGGCAGGCGCGGCCGACTGGTTCGCCGTCAGGTTCGCCGCGATCGCGGCCACCGTCGCGGCCGGGCCGCTCGCGAGCGGCGCGCGCGGCGCAGCGGGCGCCGCGCCGGCCGCCGGGCTGCGCATGCCGGCCTTCGGATCGAGGACGAACTGGACTTCGATCGGCGCGTTCCAGAAATCGCGGGCCAGATCGGCGATCCGACCCGAAAACTGGCTCTTGACCCAGTCCAGCTTGAAGCGGTTCGGCGCAGCGATGGACAGCGTGTTCGCCGACGCATCGAAGGCCACCGGGGCCAAGGGTTTGATCCACGTCACGTACTGCTGGGGCGTCAATTCGCGCTCCAGCAGTGCGGAACAGTGTTGCCAGAAATCGTTCATCAAATGACTGTCGTTTTATGCGTGCACAGCGACTCGCCGGCGCCCTTGTCGCGGTCGCGCAACAAGGCCCGAAGCGGCGTGCGAGCGTGCTTCGGGCGCCTGCGTCACGGTCTGGGGCGAGGCAGGCGCGAGCCGAAGCGGCGTGCGGGATTCTTGGAGATAAGGCGAGATTCTAACGCCAAACGCGGTCACAGCGGGACTTATCCACAGGGTGCGATTGTGGGTCGCGGGGCCGGATCGGCGAGGGCCGGCACAGGCGCAAGCACCGTAAAGTATTGACCGTCAAGAGAAAAACGGTTTAAATAGCGGGTTCCGCGAAAACCAATCCTGTATTTCCGGCGATTGCGTTCGCCCGAAGGCGTCCGGTAAGGGCACGCGGTCCCCTGAATTTCGACATTCTCGAACAAGTGAGAGCATCATGAAACGTACTTACCAACCGTCCGTGACGCGCCGCAAGCGCACCCATGGCTTCCGTGTCCGCATGAAGACGGCAGGCGGCCGCAAGGTCATCAACGCTCGCCGCGCGAAGGGCCGCAAGCGCCTCGCCATTTAAGGCGGGTTGCGCGCTGTGTCCGCCGTCCGCAGCCCTGCGGAGGGTGCCGTCGAACCGGGTGCGAATCCGTTGCAGACGAAAGCCGCCTTCCCGAAAGCTGCGCGACTTCTGAAAACGGATGAATTTTCATCCGTTTTTCGTTTGCGCCCGTGGCGGCGCTCCGCGCATTTCGTGATCTACGGCAAGCCGACCGGCCAGCCCGCGCGGCTGGGGCTCGTCGTCGGCAAGAAGTACGCGCCGCGTGCCGTGACGCGCAATCTCGTGAAGCGGCTTGCGCGCGAAGCGTTTCGCGTGCGGCGGGCCGAATTCGCGGGATACGACCTGCTGCTGCGGCAGCACACGCGCTTCGACAAGAAAGCGCTGCCGAGCGCGGCTTCCGCTCCGCTCGCGGCGATGTGCGCGGCCGAAATCCGCGAGCTGCTCGACAGAGCGGCCCGGGAAATCGCCCGCCGCGCGTTGAAGCCCGCGTCCGAGTGACGCATCCGTGCCGAAGCGCGGCGTTCGCGCCCGCGCGGCCGGTTTTGACGCGGCGCCGAACGGCGTCGCCCCAGGTATGAAAACGGTATTGACCGCCTTGCTGCGCTTCTACAAGGTTGCCGTGAGTCCGCTGCTCGGCAACCGTTGCCGTTTTTATCCTTCCTGTTCGGATTACGCGCGCGAGGCAATCCAGTATCATGGCGCCGCGCGCGGCACGTATCTCGCCGTCAGGCGCGTGTGCCGATGCCATCCGTTTTCCGCGGGCGGCGTCGACCTCGTCCCGCCGCCCAACTCCGACACTCGCGCGCACGGCGACGCCGACGCGCAGTCCCATCGACTCTGAGACAACGCATGGATATCAAACGCACCGTCCTATGGGTGATCTTCTTCATGTCAGCTGTCATGCTGTACGACAACTGGCAGCGGTCCCATGGACGCCCGTCGATGTTCTTCCCGAGCGCCACGCAGACGGCCCCCGCGGCTGCCGGCGGCGCGTCCGGCACCGGCGCGACGACGACGGCCGGCAACGTGCCGGCGCCCGCTGCCGGCGCCGCGCCTGCAACGACGGCGCCCGCCGCACAGGCGCAGCTCGTGAAGTTCTCGACCGACGTGTATGACGGCGAAATCGACACGCGCGGCGGCACGCTCGCGAAGCTCACGCTGAAGAAGCAGGGCGACGGCAAGCAGCCCGATCTGTACATCACGCTGTTCGACCACACGGCGGGCCACACGTACCTCGCGCGCACGGGCCTGCTCGGCGACTTCCCGAACCACAACGACGTCTATACGCAGGTCAATGCGGGCCCGACGTCGCTGTCGGGCGACCAGAACACGCTGAAGCTGTCGTTCGAGTCGCCGGTGAAGGGCGGCGTGAAGGTCGTGAAGACGTACACGTTCACGCGCGGCAGCTACGTGATCGGCGTCGACACGAAGATCGACAACGTCGGCACGACGCCCGTCACGCCGACGCTCTACATGGAACTCGTGCGCGACAACACGGCCGTCGAAACGCCGATGTTCTCGCATACCTTCCTCGGGCCGGCGGTGTACACGGACGCGAAGCACTTCCAGAAGATCAACTTCAGCGACCTCGACAAGAACAAGGCCGACTACGTGACGTCCGCCGACAACGGCTGGGTCGCGATGGTGCAGCACTACTTCGCGTCGGCGTGGATTCCGCAGCAGGGCGCGAAGCGCGACATCTACGCGGAGAAGATCGATCCGTCGCTGTACCGCGTCGGCGTGAAGCAGCCGGTCGCCGCGATCGCGCCGGGCCAGTCGGTCGACGTGCAGGCGCGCCTGTTTGCCGGTCCGGAAGAAGAGCGCATGCTCGAAGGCATTGCGCCGGGCCTCGAACTCGTGAAGGACTACGGCTGGGTGACGATCATCGCGAAGCCGCTGTTCTGGCTGCTCGAGAAGATCCACAGCTACGTCGGCAACTGGGGCTGGGCGATCGTGCTGCTCACGCTGCTGATCAAGGCCGTGTTCTTCCCGCTGTCGGCCGCGAGCTACAAGTCGATGGCGCGCATGAAGGAAATCACGCCGCGGATGCAGGCGCTGCGCGAACGCTTCAAGAACGATCCGCAGAAGATGAACGCGGCGCTGATGGAGCTGTACAAGACCGAGAAGGTCAATCCGTTCGGCGGCTGTCTGCCGGTCGTGATCCAGATCCCGGTGTTCATCTCGCTGTACTGGGTGCTGCTCGCGTCGGTCGAAATGCGCGGCGCGCCGTGGATTCTGTGGATTCACGATCTGTCGCAGCGCGATCCGTACTTCATCCTGCCGGTGCTGATGGCCGTCTCGATGTACGTGCAGACGAGCCTGAACCCGACGCCGCCGGATCCGGTCCAGGCCAAGATGATGAAGTTCATGCCGATCGCGTTCTCGGTGATGTTCTTCTTCTTCCCGGCCGGCCTCGTGCTGTACTACGTCGTGAACAACGTGCTGTCGATCGCGCAGCAGTACTACATCACGCGCAAGCTCGGCGGCGTCAAGAAGAAGCCCGCATGACGCAACGGCGCGCGCGCGATCTGCCCGCGCGCCGCGCATGCAAAAAAGCCGCATGGTTCCGCCATGCGGCTTTTTGTTTTCAGGCGGCGCTTGGCGCGCCGCTCACGGTTTCTTTGCGTCGCCCTTCGGTTCGCCGTAGAACTGTTCGACGAGTTCCTGCACCAGATAACGCTGATGCGGCGACAGCGCTTCGATCTTCGATGCGAGTTCGATCGTCTCCGGTGTCGGCGGATAGCGTTCGTCGCGCGGCAGCGGTTGCGGCGTCGCATGATCGGCCGCGCTCGGCGACGGGCCGTAGTGCAGCCAGTGCAACTCGACGCGCAGCCACTCGGCGAGCGTTTCGAGTTTGTCGGGCGTCGGAATGGTGCGGCCCGTCAGCCATTTGTGCGCGGTCTGCGGCGAAACCGGATGCGTTCCGCGATGACGCAGATTGAAGCGGTTGGCAAGCTCCGTCGCACCGGCGATCTTTTCCGGGCTGCGCCGCAAGGCGAATTTCAGGCGTTCCGAGAACGCCGCTTTTTCTTCGGGTGTCGGCATGGACAGGATTGTGCAATTCCGCCGACCCGTTTCAGACAACTGTATGGGATAAACATATCCTATGCAGACGAATCCAAATCTGACGACCGGCGGGTGCGGAACGAAACGAGCGGGCGCGAATGCGCGCCGGACGGCATACCGGTCCGAAGCGCGTCGCGCGACAGTGTACGGGACTGAGACACGGCTTATCCCCACCGGGATAAATTCGATACCGTCTGAAACGGCCAGATGCGCCCGCCGTGCGGGTGCGGGCGCGCTACAATGCCGGCGTTCGTTTGCCCGACCTGTTGCGCGGGCGCACCACTGACTGCCTGATCACCGCCTCCGATCCCCATGCTCGCTACCGATTCCGATCCGATCGTCGCCATTGCCACTGCTGCCGGCCGGGGCGGCATCGGCGTCGTCCGCGTTTCGTTCGGGCGCGGCGGCGAGGCGGCGGCGCTGCCGATGATCGACGCACTATGCGGTCAGCGGCTCGCGCCGCGCCATGCGAGCTACGTGCCGTTCCTCGACGCGCAGGGCGTGCCGCTCGATCGCGGCATCGCGCTGTACTTCCCGGCGCCGCATTCGTATACGGGCGAGCACGTGCTCGAACTGCAGGGGCACGGCGGCCCGATCGTGATGCAGCTGCTGCTGCAGCGCTGCCTCGACGTCGGTCGCGCGGTCGGGCTGCGGCTCGCGGAGCCCGGCGAATTCACGCGCCGCGCATTTCTGAACGACAAGCTCGATCTCGCGCAGGCCGAAGCGGTCGCCGATCTGATCGAGGCAAGCACCGAGGCAGCCGCGCGCTCGGCCGGGCGCTCGCTCGACGGGGCGTTTTCGCGGCAGATTCATGCACTCGTCGACGACGTGATCGATCTGCGGATGCTGGTCGAGGCGACGCTCGATTTTCCGGAAGAGGAAATCGACTTTCTCGAAGCGGCCGACGCACGCGGCAAGCTCGCGAAGATCCGCGCGCAGCTCGCGCACGTGCTCGGCGATGCGCGGCAGGGCGCGCTGCTGCGCGAAGGGCTGTCGGTCGTGCTCGCGGGGCAGCCGAACGTCGGCAAGTCGTCGCTGCTGAACGCGCTGGCCGGCGCGGAGCTCGCGATCGTCACGCCGATCGCCGGCACGACGCGCGACAAGGTCGCGCAGACGATCCAGGTCGAAGGGATTCCGCTGCACATCATCGATACGGCAGGCCTGCGCGAGACCGAGGACGAGGTCGAGCGGATCGGGATCGCGCGCACGTGGAGCGAGATCGAGCGCGCGGACGTCGTGCTGCATCTGCTCGATTCGCGCACCGGGATGACCGCGGACGACGACGCAATCGCCGCGCGTTTCCCGGCCGGCGTGCCGGTCGTGCGCGTGCTGAACAAGACGGATCTGACCGGCGTGCCGGCATCGGTTGCGCATCCGGCCGCGGAAGGCGATCTGACCGAAGTGCATCTATCCGCGAAGCGCGGCGACGGGATCGACCTGCTGCGTGCGGAGCTGCTGCGCATCGCCGGCTGGCAGGCCGGCGCGGAAGGCGTGTATCTCGCGCGCGAGCGGCATCTGATCGCGCTGCGCGCCGCGCAGGATCACCTCGCGCGCGCGGCCGAGCATGCGGAACAGCGTGCGCAGTCGCTCGATCTGTTCGCGGAGGAGCTTCGGCTCGCGCAGGAACAGCTCAATGCGATTACGGGGGAATTTACTTCGGACGACCTGCTGGGCGTGATCTTCAGCAGGTTTTGCATCGGGAAGTGACGCGGCAATCGCCGCCATCACTTCACCTTCAACGCCGCGCGCCGAGGCGCGGCAAGCGGGGCGTCATCGCGTTGCCGAAGCGCCCGTGCGCGGCATCGGCATCAGTCCCAATGCCGATGATGATGGTGATACCCGCCGTCGTAATAGCCGCCGTCCGGCACGACGATGCAGCCGCTCAGCAACGCGGCCACACCGGCAATCAGCAACAGAGTCTTTTTCATCGCGTTCACCCGCTGGATTCGATATGGAACCCAGCATAGCGAGCGCCCCGAACACCGGCTGTAAGGATTCGTTTCCCCGGCGTCCATTGCGTAACGGCGCATTATTCCGGTCAGAATGACCGTAACAAATCGCCGAAACCGCTGACGTTTCGAGCTGTCGGGCCGCAAAAGGACGCGCAGGACGCGTGGCGCGGCGGCGGCGTGCGCGCGCGTCGCCTCAGGTGCCGATGCCGGGCCCGAAATTGCCGGCGACCCAGCGCGTGACGGCATCGACGTCCGGATAATCCTGCTCCGGCAGGCCGTCGAGCATCGACAGCACTTCGTTGCTCGCGCCGGCGTCGCGCGCGGCGTCCACGATCGCGTCCTTGTTCGCCGGGTAGCGGACGGCGGCGAGCACGTCGGCGATTTGCAGATCGATCGCTTCGTTCGGAATGTCGTGTGCGGGAGTGGGCAGTTTGTCGTTCACGTCGGAATCTCGCGGTCGGGGCAGATGAGGCCGCCGCGCGGCGGCGCGGCCGCGGGCGCGTCGCCGCGCGGCGGGCGATTCAGTGGCCGCGACGCACGCGGCGCCACGGATGCTTCCAGTCGATATGCGGCGCGTGTTCGTCGCGCGGATGCTGGCGGCGATGTTCCTGCCAGAGTTCGTCGGAAAACAGCGCTGCGACAATGACGAGCGGCAGCACGAGAAAGATGCCGAGAATGACATGCTCGATCACGATAGCCTCCTTGCGGTGGCAGGAACCCTTGCTCCCATTCTAGGCTCTGAACTTCGCCGGCGTTCAACTTCTTACAACGCGCCGCGCGGCGGCCGCGACAGCGGACGCACGCGTTCGACGCACACGCCGGCCTCAAAAAAGGACGCGAATATGCAACTTCAGAACGAGACCCATACGCTTGCGCTGCGCCCGCTGGAACGTCAGGACCTGCGCTTCGTTCACGAGCTGAACAACGACGCGAAAATCATGCGCTACTGGTTCGAGGAACCGTACGAAACGTTCGCCGAGCTGTCGCAGCTGTACGACCGCCACGTGCACGATCAGCGCGAACGCCGCTTCGTCGCGGTCGACACGCAGGGCGAACTGGTCGGGCTCGTCGAGTTGATCGAGCTCGACTACATCCATCGCCGCGGCGAGTTCCAGATCATCATCGCGCCGCAGCGTCAGGGGCGCGGCTATGCGGGGCAGGCAACGCGGCTCGCGATCGAGTACGCGTTCAAGGTGCTGAACCTGCGCAAGCTGTATCTGATCGTCGATACGTCGAACGCGGCGGCGATTCACATCTACGAAAAGTGCGGTTTTCAGCACGAGGCCGAATTGAAGGAAGAATTTTTCGGCAACGGCACGTATCACAACGCGTATCGGATGTGCATCTTCCAGCGCGACTATTTTGCGAAGCAGCAAGCGGCGTAATCGAACCGCGCGAATGGCCGGGCCGATCCGGATAAATACGGATCGGCTTATTTCTGGCATTTTTCTTGAATGATGTAAATCGGATAGCGCAGCGCAATAATCGGGCAGCGCGTCGCACGACTTTATGTGCGTTGCATCAAAATGGTCTGGACATCGAAATGGATTATCCAAACCGTTCATGCCGTGCGCTGTAACTGCGTTGAAAGCCTTGTCCCGCAACGCTCTGCGAACTGTCGCCATCAATCCGGCCGCCGTGTAGCCGAAGCGCGGCGGGCGTTGCCGACGCCAAAAAACGCTCGCGCGCAGGGTGCGACAATTCGCCGCTATTGCGATCGCACAACAAATGTGCTTGCTATCGTTTGCCGGTCTTCTAAAGTGAAAAACGCGGGTTCACGATCACCTTTAAACACATAGCTAACCCCAGCCTGGTGCCCGCAAGCCTGGAGACAAAACATGATGAAGCGTACCGGTGTCTTTCTTGCCCTCGTCGGCGCGTGTGCGATGGTGTCGATTGCCCAGGCGGGCGGCGATGTAGCCGTTCAGCCGAAGCAGGAAATCCAGTTGACGAAGAATGCCTGGGGCTGCCTGTCGAAAGACAATCTGGATTCCGTACTGAGTCACGAACGCGACGGCAAGGCGCAGGCGAAGCAGCAGTACTTCGACGACTTCCGTTGCCTGTCGGTACCGGAAGGCCAGCGTTTCCGCGTGGTGTCGGTCGAGCACGGCGACGTGCAGTTCGTCAGCGCGGACAACAGCGACCAGCAAGGTCTCTGGACGGACGCGCGCTTCATCAAGCAGTAACGCGCAGTCGCACGACGACGCGACGCGGCAGGCACCGCGTGCGCCGGCTCGCCGAGCCGGCGGCGCGGATCGGACGCGGCCCGGCAATGCCGGGCCGTTGTGCTGTGGGCATGCGGCGACACGCGCGGCCGCACGCATTCGGTATCATCACGGCCCGACCGAACCGAATGCCCGCCCGGGCCGCATCCGCATGGCGCTGAAATCCACGATCTACAAAGCCGAACTGCAAATCGCCGACATGGATCGGCATTACTACGCCGATCATGCGCTGACGGTCGCGCGTCATCCGTCCGAAACCGACGAACGGATGATGGTGCGGATCGCCACGTTCGCGCTGCTCGCGCACGAGCGTCTCGAGTTCGGCAAGGGATTGTCGGACACCGACGAGCCCGATCTGTGGCAGAAGGATCTGACCGGCGCGATCGACGCATGGATCGAGGTCGGCCAGCCCGACGAGCGGCGCATCGCGAAGGCAGCGGGCCGCGCCGCACAGGTCACGGTGATCGCGTACGGCGGGAAGGCGTCGGATATCTGGTGGCAGGGCGTGCGCAGCAAGGTCGAGCGGCTGCGCAACGTGCAGGTGCTGTCGCTCGCGGAAGGCGTCGCGGCCGCGCTTGGCCGCCTCGCGGAGCGCACGATGCGCCTGCAGTGCACGGTGCAGGACGGCGCCGCGTGGATCTCGAGCGCCGATCACGATCCGGTCGCCGTCGAATGGACGACGCTGAAGGCGCGCGCCGACGCGTGAGCGCGCCATCCGCGGGCCGCACGCTCAGCCGACGACGGCAGGCGGCCCCTTGAACTCCAGCATGTTTCCTTCCGGATCGAACAGGTAGATCGACGGCCCGTAGCCGCCGGCGCCGTAGCGCTCGATCGGCTCGCCGGGCCGCGCACCGAAACGGGCGAAGTGCGCGATCAGCGCGTCGGGGTCGAACGGTTCGACGCGCAGGCACACGTGATCGACGTTGCGCCCGGCGCCGGGCGGCCCGCTGTCGGCGCGGTCGATCTTGCTGCCGACGGCGAGCAGGTCGATCAGCGCGTCGCCGGCGCGCAGTTGCACGAGGCCGAGATCGGGCTGCTCCTTCTCGACGTGACAGCCGACGGCATCGCAGTAAAAGCGCGTCATCGCGGCCATGTCGGTGACGCGCAGCACGACGTGGTCGATGCCGCGCAGGGTCGGTTTCATGGACGAACGCTCCTTCGCCAGGCAAGGTTCATCGAGTGTAGACCACGCACGCGCATCGGCCGGAACGCGGCACAATCGACGGACGAAAAAAAGCCCGTTCACGCGGAACGGGCTTAATCCATATCAGGAGGAGACATGGAGGAGACAGGAACCACTATACACATACGAATGGTGCGATGCAATATCGTGTGTGTAAAAAAACGTCAGGACGGCGTTTTGTCGCACCCGCAGTGCAGCAAAATTGTGACGGCGCGATGACAGGCGGCGTCGCTTGCGGCCCCGATTTGCGCCGCGGATGACAGCGCAAGATTCGGCGCGCGACTGTACGTGCCGGCGCCTAAAGTGGGCACCGTCTACACTCGAGAGTGCGAGGTTACGATGAAAACCGCCTATCCGACCGACGATGCCCGCTGGGGCGCCGTGACTGCCCGCGATCCGCACGCGGACGGCGCGTTTTTCTACGCAGTCCGCACGACGGGCGTGTTCTGCCGTCCGAGCTGCGCGTCGCGGCTGCCGCGCCGCGAGCACGTGGCGTTCTTCGACGATCCGGCCGCCGCGCGGGCGGCAGGCTTCCGGCCCTGCAAGCGCTGTCAGCCGGAAGGGCTGCCGCGCGAGCTCGAGATCGTCAATCGCGCCTGCGCGGTGCTCGATGCCCATTCGGAGCGGCTGACGCTGCAGCAGCTGAGCGACGCCGTGCATGTGAGCCGGTTTCATCTTCAGCGGCTGTTCAAGCGCGTCGTCGGCGTGTCGCCGCGGCAATACCAGGCCGCACAGCGCGGCGCCGCGCTGCGCCAGGCGCTGCAGCGCGGGCAGCCCGTCACGCGCGCCGCGGTCGACGCCGGCTTCAATTCGCCGTCGCGGCTCTACGCGTCGGTGCCGCGCGAGCTCGGGATGGCGCCGTCCGCGTTTCGCCGGCAGGGCGCGGGGCTGCGGATCGACTATGCGACCGCGCCGACGTCGCTCGGCACGGTGCTCGTCGCCGCGACCGACAAAGGCATTTGCCGGATCGCGTTCGGCGACGAACCGGCTGCGCTCGTGCACGAACTGAAGGCGAGCTTCGCGCGGGCCGAGCTCGTCGAATCGCCGGCGCGGCTCGCACCGTTCATCGCGCAGATCGGCGCCTATCTGGACGGCACGCGGCACACCTTCGACTTGCCGCTCGACATCGCGCCGACCGCGTTCCAGCAGCGCGTCTGGGAAGCGCTCACGCATATTCCGTACGGCGAGACGCGCAGCTATTCGGAGATCGCCGCAGCGCTCGGTGCGCCGGGCGCGGTGCGCGCGGTTGCGTCCGCGTGCGCGTCGAATCCGGTCGCGCTCGCGATTCCGTGTCATCGTGTCGTGCAAAAGGGCGGCGCGCTCGCCGGCTATCGGTGGGGCGTGCGCCGCAAGGCGACGCTGCTCGCATCCGAAGCGCGCCGCGCACGCGACGACGAACCGGCCACGGCCGCCATCGAGGAGGACAGCACAGCTTGAGCATCGAAATCGCAACGATCGCATCGACAGCGGACGGCGGCCACGTGCCGCCGTCGGCGCAACTGGAACTGCGCTTCAAGGTGCCGTACGACTGGCCGCGCGTGCTGCGCTTTTTCAGCGGCCGCGCGATCCCCGGCGTCGAGCAGGTCGCGCACGGCGTCTATCGACGCATCGTCGATCTACACGGCGAACCGGGCCGGCTCACCGTGACGCGGCATCCGCGTCGGCATTGTCTGATCGCGACCGTCGAAGGCGCGGCGGCGCGCCACGTCGACGATGCATTCGCCGCGCGTGTCGCGTCGATGTTCGATCTCGGCGCGGACCCGGCCGCGATCGGCAGCGGGCTCGCGCGCGACCCGTGGTTCGCGCCGCTCGTCGCGGCCGCGCCGGGGCTGCGCGTGCCGGGCGCGTGGTCGGGTTTCGAGCTGGCGGTGCGGGCGATCGTCGGCCAGCAGGTTAGCGTGAAGGCCGCGACGACGATCGTCGGGCGGCTCGTCGAACGTGCGGGCGAACGCGTGCTGCATGACGATGCAGATACGGCCGACGGTGCGCCCGCCTGGCGCTTTCCGACGCCGGACGCGCTCGCCACGTGCGATCTCGCGAAGATCGGCATGCCGGGCAAGCGCGCGGCCGCGCTAACCGGGATGGCGCGCGCGGTCGCGGCCGGCGACGTGCCGGTCGACACCGCGCAGGCCGATCTCGCGACGCTGCGCGCCGCGTGGCTCGAATTGCCCGGCATCGGCCCGTGGACGGTCGAATACATCGCGATGCGCGCATGGCGCGATCCGGACGCGTGGCCCGCGTCCGATCTGGTCCTGATGCAGTCGATCGCCGCGCGCGATCCGTCGCTCGACCGGCTCGCGAGCCAGAAGCAGCGCACCGAGGGCTGGCGGCCGTGGCGCGCGTACGCGGCGCTGCATCTGTGGAACGAGGTCGCGGACCGGATGGGCGCCGCGCGCGGCGGCTAGCCGCTATTGCATCGGAACCGGCGCTGCGTACGATGGCCGCGCGCCGCGTTCCGTCGGACGAATCCGCAACCGCCTGCGCAGCCGCCTCGCTGCGTGCTGCATAACGTCGGCGCAACGTCGGCGCAACGTCGGCGCAACGCCGCACGCCGCGCGCCCGGACCGTCGATTTCACGCCCGCGCGCGCGCCGGCGCACCTCAAGCGCGTGTTTCGGCGAGATGTTAAAGTGCCCGCTACCAACGAAGCGACCAATAATCCAGCCGGCCGCGCGGCATCGTCCTGCGGCCGTCCCGCACTTGCGCATCCATGTCGAACACCATGACTCACCGCCAGTCCGAACTGCTGCTGAATCGCCTCGATGCGCTGAGCACGGGCCCGACGCGGCAGCATCTGCCCGACGGCCTGCGCGGCATCGAAAAGGAAAGCCTGCGCGTGACGCGCGACGGGATGATCGCGTTCACGCCGCACCCGCGCGCGCTCGGTTCGGCACTCACGCATCCGTCGCTGACGACCGATTATTCCGAAGCGCTGCTCGAGCTGATCACCCCCGCGGAAGGAGACGCCGCGCTGACGCTCGAACGCCTCGACGAACTGCATCGCTACGTGTACGCGTCGCTCGGCGACGAGCTGCTATGGAACAACTCGATGCCCGGCCTGCTGCCCGCCGACGACGAGATCCCGATTGCGAACTACGGCACGTCGAACATCGGTCGGCTGAAGACGGTGTATCGCCGCGGCCTCGCGTATCGCTACGGCCGCACGATGCAGTGCATCGCGGGCATCCACTACAACTACTCGCTGCATGAGGAAGTGTGGCGGCGGCTGCATGCGGACGAAGGATCGACCGCGACGCTCGTCGACTATCAGTCCGAGCGCTATCTCGCGCTGATCCGCAACTTCCGGCGCCGCAGCTGGCTGCTGATGTATCTGTTCGGCGCGTCGCCCGCGCTCGACACGAAGTTCCTGCGCGGCAAGCCGAACACGCTCGAAGCGTTCGACGCCGATACGCTGTACCGCCCGTATGCGACGAGCCTGCGCATGAGCGATCTCGGCTACTCGAACACGACCGCGCAGGCCGCGCTGCACGTCGACTACAACACGCTGCCCGGCTATCTCGACGCGCTGTCGAAGGCCGTCAGCGAGCCGTATCCGCCGTACGAGGCGATCGGCACGCACCGCGACGGCGAGTGGATCCAGATCAACACGAACGTGCTGCAGATCGAGAACGAGTTCTACTCGACGATCCGGCCGAAGCGCGTCACCTATTCGGGCGAGCGTCCGCTGCATGCGCTCGCGTCGCGCGGCGTGCAGTACATCGAAGTGCGCTGCCTCGACATCGATCCGTTCGAGCCGACCGGCATCGCGATCGACACCGCGCGCTTTCTCGACGCGTTTCTGCTCGCATGCGCGCTCGACGCGAGCCCGACGCTCGACTGCGACGCGTACAAGGAAGCGAATGCGAACTTCGCGAGCGTGACGATGGAAGGCCGCAAGCCGGGACTGATGCTGACGCGCGACGGCGAGCCGATCGCGATGCGCGCGTGGGCCGATGCGCTGATGGCCGACATCGAAACGATCGGCCGCCGTCTCGACGAGATTCGCGGCGACGATGCGCATGCGCGCGCGATCGCCGCGCAGCGCGAGAAGCTCGCCGATCCGGAACGCACGCCGTCGGCGCGTGTGCTGCGCACGATGCGCGAGAACGGCCACTCGTTCCTCGCGTTCGCGCGCGCGCAGAGCGAAGCGCATGCCGCGTACTACCGTGCGCATCCGCCGTCGGCGGACGCGATGCGCGCATCGACCGCACTGGCCGAGCAGTCGCTCGCCGAGCAGGCGGAGCTGGAAGCGAAGGAGGCCGGATCGTTCGACGCGTTCGTCGCGGCCTATCGCGCATATACGCTGAACCGCTTCAGCGTCTGACGTGCGTCGCGGCGCACTGCGCCGCGCACGTCGGCGCCCGTCGGGCGATCTTGCTGCGAGCGCCTCAGCACGTGCGGCGCGCCATCAGTGGTGCGCATACGTCTCGCGATCGGCTGCGCGCGGCAGCGCCGGCTTGCCCGATTCGACATTCGCACGGCCGGTGCCGCCATATCCGGCGCGTTCGCGCGCAGCGGCCGCGCGTCGCATGATCGTCTGCATGTCGTCCGGGAAGTTCGGGCTGCTCGCGAGGCTCGCGCGATAGCCAACCGCCTGCAGTTCGGCGAGTTCCTGACGAACCTCGGCGCGCGTCAGCGGCCGCGATGCGGGCTGCGCGTGCGCCGCGCACGTCGAGCCGATCAGCAGCGCAGCACATATGGCCTGTTTCAACGTGTTCATATCGTGTTTGGCTCCATGGCATGCCGGCGCGGCGCCGTCGGCGGCGCGGCCGGATTCGATGCAGCGAGTCTAGACTTCGGACGCCCAACGAAACATCCCGCTCGCAGACAGGCTCCTTT
Organism: Burkholderia multivorans ATCC BAA-247; assembly: GCF_000959525.1. Taxonomy (NCBI): domain Bacteria; kingdom Pseudomonadati; phylum Pseudomonadota; class Betaproteobacteria; order Burkholderiales; family Burkholderiaceae; genus Burkholderia; species Burkholderia multivorans. The sequence goes on along the minus strand of NZ_CP009832.1, from coordinate 120,150 downwards.
GTTCGACACGCAACATTGCGGCGGCGCGACGCGACGCGACGCGACGCGCGCGTAGCTGTCGTGCCTGTCAGCGCGCTGCCCGCTGCGCGTCGGCGAACGGCCGCGCACAGCGGCCGGCCTCGGGCTTGTCCTCCCTTGTACAAGCGGCACGTGGCTCCTAACCTCTTTTAAGCGACCGATCGGTTGGCGACGCAGACCGTTGCATGCGCAAGCGGCCGATCGATCGGCTCGTCGTCCATCCAGAGGAGACACGATGAATCCCACAGTCGCTCTACCGCCCGGCATCGTCTTCGCGCAGCCGCTGACGCCCGTCGCCGGCTCGCTGCTGCTCTCGTTCCTCGTCGCCGTGATTCCGATCGCCGTTGCGCTGATCGCGCTCGGCGTGCTGCGCCGCCCTGCGTGGCAGGCGTCGCTCGCCGGGCTCGTCGCGGGCCTCGCGGTCGCGATCGGGGCGTGGGGGATGCCGGCCGGTCTCGCGTTCGATGCGGTCGGCGCCGGAATGGCGCTCGCCGTCGTGCCGGTGATGTGGATCGTCTTCAACGCGCTGCTGCTGTACAACATCGCGGTGAAGTCGGGCCGCTTCGACCAGTTCCGGCAATGGATGCTCGACAATCTGCCCGACGACCGGCGCCTCGTGCTGCTGGTCGTCGCGTTCTCGTTCGGCTGTCTGCTAGAAGGGATCTCCGGGTTCGGCACGCCGGTCGCGATCACCAGCGCGTTGCTGATCGCGCTCGGCTTCCCCGCGCTCGAAGCGCTGACCTATACGCTGCTGTTCAATACCGCGCCGGTCGCGTTCGGCGCGCTCGGCGTGCCGATCACGGTGCTCGGCGCGGTCACCTCGCTGCCGCCGACGACGCTTGCCGCGATGGTCGGCCGCCAGCTGCCGTTCTTCGCGCTGCTGCTGCCGTTCTACGTGGTCGGCGCGTACGGCGGCATGCGTTCGATCGCGCGGCTGTGGCCTGCGCTGCTCGTATCGGGCGGCAGCTTCGCGCTCGCGCAGTTCGTCACGTCGAACTATCTCGGCTATCAGCTGACTGACGTGCTGTCGTCGCTCACGTCGCTGATCGTCACGATCGGCTTCCTGCAGATGTGGAAGCCGCAGCCCGATCCGCAGTTCTCGCTCGCACGCGGCGCGGGCGCGGGCACGGAGACGGGCGTGGGCACGGGCGGCAGCGGCATGCGCGCCGGATTCGGCGGCTGGCTGCCGTGGATCGTCGTGTCGGTCGTCGTGATCGTGTGGGTGCATGCGAATATCGCGGCGATCGGCGACGTGAAGATCAAGTGGCCGGGGCTGCACAATGCGGTGTTCGTGTCGCTGTACCAGAAGCCGTATGCGGCGATCTGGGACTTCCAGCCGCTCGGCACGGGCACCGCGATCCTCGTGTCGGCGATCATCACGGCTGCGCTCACGCGCACGGGCGTCGGCGCGTTCTTCGAGTGCGTGGTGAAAACGTGGCGGCAGACGTGGATCGCGATCGTCACGGTGATGATGATCGTCGGGCTCGCGTATCTGCTCAACTACTCGGGCATCAGCTATACGCTCGGCACCGGCGTCGCATCGACGGGCGCGCTGTTTCCGCTCGTGTCGGCGTCGCTCGGCTGGATCGCGGTGTTCCTGTCGGGCAGCGATACGTCGGGTAATGCGCTGTTCGGCAATCTGCAGGTCGTCGCCGCGCGGCAACTCGGCCTCGATCCGGTGCTGATGGCCGCGACCAATTCGTCGGGCGGCGTGATGGGCAAGATGATTTCGCCGCAGAATATCGCGACCGGCGTGTCGACGACCGATTTGAAAGGGCGCGAAGGGATCGTGTTCGCGCGCACGTTCTGGCACAGCGTCGTGCTGACGCTGCTGCTCGGCGTGCTGGTCTTCCTGCAGCAGCACGTGCTCACATGGATGATCCCGGCGCTGCCGAAGTGAGCGCTGCGCCGCCGCGGCGGCGCAAGCTTTTTGGAAACTGAAAACTGTTGACAATATATCGGGCTAAGGGTATACAGGGATCATTCGCCGATATGGCGCCCCTGTTTCCTGCCGCAGCCTTGCTGCCTGCCCGACCATGACTGCCCCGAACGCGCTGAACGCCATCGAACTCCTGCAAAGCCAGTCGCTCGCGATGATCGTCCAGGACATGCTGGAGCGCGCGATCGTATCCGGCGAGTACGCACCGGGCGAGAAGCTGAACGAAGTCGAGATCGCGACGAAGCTGAACGTGTCACGCGGGCCGGTGCGCGAAGCGTTCCGTGCGCTCGAGCAGGCCGGCCTGCTGCGCAACGAGAAGAACCGCGGCGTGACCGTGCGCGTCGTGCCGCTGCGCGAGGCCGAGGAAATCTACGAGGTGCGGGCGATGCTCGACGAATCGGTCGCGCGCGCGCTCGCGAAGCGCATGTCGGCCGACACGCTGAAGATCCTGAAGGGCATCGTCAAGTCGATGAAGGAGGCCGCGAAGACACACGACGTCACGCGCTACACCGAGCTCAACGTGCAGTTCCACGATGCGATGGTGGTCGGCGTCGGCAATACGCATCTCACCGATACGTATCGCCGGCTCGTCCGGCAGCTCGGGCTGCTCCGCCAGGCGGCGATCGAGGCGGAAGAGGATGCGATCGCGGTGTCGGCGGCCGAGCACGACAAGATCGTGCAGGCGCTCGCCGACGGCGACGAGGAGAAGGCCGTCGCGCTCGTGCGCGAGCACGTCGCGCACGGTCTGGCGCGGATGCGGCGCACGCACGAGCAGGGCCTGCCGGCGGCCGGCAAGGCGGCGCGCGAGAAGGCGCGCGCGTAGCGCTCGGCACGCGCGGCCGTGCACCGCGCCGCGTACGCAAGTCACGCGGCATGAAAAAGGGACGCTTTTCCGGCGTCCCTTTTTTCATCTACTGCTGCGGCGGCGCGCGACGCGCGAATCATTCCTTGTCGGCCTTGCCGGCCGCGCTCGCGAACTTCGCGAGCCACGTGTCGACGGCCGCCGGCCGTCGGTTTTCGTCTTCCGCGCGTTCCTTGCGGCGGATCGCATTGCGCACGACATGCGCACCTACGTAGCGCAGCGGTTCCGGCGGGAAGCGGCCGAGCGGCCCTCGCACGAGCGGGCTGCGCGTCCATGCGTTGTCGGCGTCGAGCACGAGCGACGACAGGATCTGCCCGCCCATGTACGTCGGCCCGACGCCGTTGCCGGAATAGCCGAAGCCGTAGTACACGTTCGGCGCGCCGTCGAGCCGGCCGAAGAACGGAAAGCCCGTCACCGAGCGGTCGGATGGCCCGTTCCAGCTCGCGGTGATCGGCACGCCGGCGAGCGACGGAAAGAACGCGTGCAGGCTTCGCGTGAGTTCGCTCTCGTACGGCGAGCGGCGATCGAAGACAGGTGCGATCCGGCTGCGCCACGAGAACGTGTTGCCGCCCTTGCCGAGCATCAGCCGGCCGTCGACCGTCGTCCGGTAGTAGTAGACGAAGATCCGCGAGTCGAGCACCGACACGCCGTCGACGAGCCCCGTGCGTTCGAGCAGCTCCGGGCATCGGTCGGTGATCACCATGTCGCTCGAGACGACCGCGATCGTCCGTTCGAACTGCGGGAAACGGCTCGCCATCCACGCGTTGATGGCGAGCACGAGTTTCTTCGCGGTCACGCTGCCGCACGGCGTGCGCACGACCACCGGCTGGCCCGGCGTAAACGCGAGCATCGGCGTGCGTTCGTAGAGGCGGATGCCCATCGCGAGCGCGACGCGGCGCAGGCCGCGCACGAGCTTGCCCGGATGGACGGTCGCCGCGATCGGCGAGTACACGCCGTCGAGATTGCGTGCGGATCCCGAGCGGCGCGCAACCTCGGCCGGCGGCAGCGGCGCGTAGCTGTGGATGCCGCACGCGGCCAGCGCATCGAGCACCGGCGCGAGCGTGCCGATCTGCGCAGGCGAGGTCGCGGTGTAGAGCGTGCCGTCGCGCCGCAGTTCCGCGTCGACCGCATGCTCGCGGCAGAAGTCCGCGATGTGCTGCACGGCCGCTTCCGATGCCTTCACGAGCCGGATCGCCTCGGCCTCGCCGAACAATCGCCGCAACGTCAGGAATTTCGCGGACCACGTGAGCAGGCATCCGCCGTTGCGGCCGCTCGCGCCGGCGCCGCACAGGTCGCTCTCGACGATCGCGATGTCGAGCGCCGGATTCTGCCGCTTCGTCTGGATCGCGGTCCAGAGTCCGGTGAAGCCGCCGCCGACGATGCAGACGTCCGCCTGCGTCGCGCCCTGCAGCGCGGGCGCGAGATCGCCGTCGTTGAACAGCGCTTGTTCGATCCAGAAAGGTCGCATCGAAGGTTCAGCCGGTTGAGTGGAGGGCCGCGCGCGTGCACGGCCCGAACGGTGTCGGTGTGGCATGCATCACGCGGCCGCTTCGGCGGACATGCGCTGCACGCCCATCGCCTTGAGCGTGTCGGCGATCGCGGCGACGGCGCCCGGAATGCCCGCTTCGCCGAAGTGGCCGATGCAGCCGACGCGGAACGTCTCGACCTGCGTGAGCTTGCCCGGATACAGAATGTAGCCGCGCTTTTTGACCTCTTGATAAAAGGTCTTGAAGTCGTACTTCGGATCGTCCGGCGCATGGAACGTGACGATGATCGGCGCCTGGATCGCCGGATCGAGGAACGGGCGGAAGCCGAGTGCCAGCATCCCGTCGACCAGCGCACGATAGTTGCGCTGGTAGCGGCCGCCGCGTGCGGCGAGCCCGCCTTCGTCGACGTATTGCGCGAGCGCCGCGTCGAGTGCCGCGACGACGTGCGTCGGCGGCGTGAAGCGCCACTGCGTCGTGCGCTGCATGTAGACCCACTGGTCGTACAGGTCCATCGCGAGCGAATGGCAGTTGCCTTCGCAACGTTCGAGCGTGCTGCGCTTCACGATCACGAAGCCGATGCCCGGCACGCCTTCGAGGCACTTGCCCGACGCCGCGATCACCGCGTCGAACGGCGTCGTGCGCGCATCGATCTCGATCGCGCCGAACGAACTCATCGCGTCGACGATCAGCCCGCGGCCGTGCTTCGCGACGATCTGCGCGATCTCGTGCAGCGGATTCATCACGCCGGTGCCCGTCTCGCAGTGCACGAGCGCGACGTGCGTGATGCCGGGATCGGCGGCGAGCGCGCGATCGACGTCGGCCGGATCGACGCGGCGGTCTTCGCTGTAGTCGATCGTCGTCAGCCGGCGGCCGAGCACGCGGCAGATCTTCGCGATGCGCTGGCAGTACGCGCCGTTGTTCGGCACCAGCACGTGGCCGTCGCGCGGCACGAGCGTGCCGATCGCCGCTTCGACCGAGAACGTGCCGCTGCCTTGGAGCGGCACGCATTCGTGCGTGTCTTCGCCGTGCACGATCTGCACGAGCCGCGTACGCAGCCGCGCCGTGATCGCGTTGAAGTCGCTGTCCCACGACCCCCAGTCGCGCAGCATCGCGTCGCGCGTGCGCGCGGAGGTCGTCAGAGGGCCGGGCGTGAGCAGGATGGGCTGATCGGCGAGCGTCATGGTTTCTCCTTGAGGAAGTCGGGCATCGGATCGGTGCATCGGGAAATCAGCGGCGATACGGTGTGCGCCAAGCCTGCGTGCGACGCAGCAGCACGTGCGACACGCAGGCAAACAGCAGGCACGCGCACGACGACGTCGCGAGCACGAGCGTCGCCATCGCGGCGGCCGGGCCCATCTGTCCCGCATCGTCGAGGTTCAGGATCGCGACCGACGCGGGCTGCGTGTCCGGCGAGTAGAGGAACGCGACGGCCGATACGGTCGTCATCCCGTTCACGAACAGATAGCGCGCGATCAGCAGGATCGCGGGCAGGCACACCGGCACCGTGACGCGCACGAAGGTCTTGTAGAACGGCACCTTCAGTGACGCCGACACGGCCTCGAATTCGCCGTCGATCTGCCGCAGCGCGGTGACGGCCGTCAGGTGGCTCGATGCGTAGTAGTGGACGACGGTGACGATCGCAAGCAGCCACAGCGTGCCGTACAGCCCGCTCAGCGGATTGCCGGGCGCATTGAACAGGAAGATGTAGCTGATGCCGAGCACGAGCCCCGGCACACCCATCGGCAGGATCGCGCACAGGCTGATGAAGCCGCGCAGCCAGCGCGCGCCGCGCGTCTTCTCGATCAGATAGGCGCCGCCGAACACGACGATCGTGCCGCCGATCGCGACGGTCGCCGCCATCTTCAGGCTGTTCTTGTACGCGTCGAAGATGCCGGCCGCGATGAGTCCCATCCGATAGTGCTGCAGCCCGACGCTCATCTGATACGGCCAGAACTTCACGAACGACGCGAACACCGCGATCCCGACGACCGCGAGGAAGAACGCACAGACGATCGCGCAGTACGCGAACATCGCGAGATCGAAGCCGCGCGACGGTTTCGGCTGATACGGCGTCGAGCGTGCGCCGAGCTGCGACTGCTGGCGGCGGCGGATGAAGTAGTCGACGCCGAACGCGACGAGCGCCGGGCACAGCAGCATCAGGCTCACGACCGCGCTGCGGTTGAAGTCCTGCAGCCCGATGATCAGCTTGTAGATGTCGGTCGACAGCACGTTGTACGATCCCCCGATCACGACCGGCACGCCGAAGTCGTTGATGCACATCGTGAACGACACCATCGTCGCGCTGATGAGCCCGTATTTCGCGCCGGGCAACGTGATCGTGAAGAACTTGCGCGTGCGGCTCGTGCCCATCGCGGCGGCCGCTTCGTACAGGCGCCCGTCCGCGAGCGACAGCGCGGTGACGAGGATCATCAGCACGTGCGGAAACGACGCGTAGACCATGCTGACGACGATTCCCGGCAGCCCGTAGATCGAGTGACCGTGCAGCAGCGGCTTGAGCAGCCCCGCGTTGCCGAACCAGTAGATGAACGACACGGCAGACAGCAGCGTCGGCGCGAGCAGCGGCAGCAGCGCGATCGTGCGCGCGGCATTCTTGAACGGCATACACGAACGCGTGAGCGCATAGGCGAACGTGAACGCCATCGGCACGACGATCGCGGTGACGAGCGCGCCGACCGTCAACGAATGCAGCATCGAGCGCAGCACGGCGCTGTCCTCGAGATACGTGACGAAGTTGTGCAGGCCGACGAAATGGCCGTCCGCATCGACGAAGCATTTATGCACGACGAGCGCGAGCGGCAGCAGCAGGAACAGTGACAGCAGCGCGGCCATCGCGACGAGCGCGAGCTGCGCGACGCGATCGTGCCAGTGCGTGATCTGCCGCACGTCGGCGGGGGCGGTAGCGCCGCGGCGGCGCTCGGCGAGGACGGCGCTCATTGCAGTCGCTCCTGGGCAACGGGGAACACACGGACATGCTCGCGATCGAGCGCGAGATCGACGCGCGCGCCGGCGCACACGCCGGTGCGGTCGACGTCGCGATACGACAGATCGGCGACGATCTCCTGGCCGTCGAGCCCATCGATCCGGAAGCTCACGCGGCAGAACGCGCCGAGGAACTCGAGTTTCTCGACGCGGCCCGCGAGCACGTTGTCGGCCGCTTCGCCGGCGACGCGGATGCGCAGGTCTTCGGGCCTCACGTACACCGAGACGGCCGCGCCCTGCGCCGGCCGTGCGGCGCCGTGCCGGCAGTCGATGCCGACGCCGCCCGCGCGCAGCGTGCCGTCGTGCGCGACCTCGGCCGGAATCGTATTGACGCGCCCAATGAAATCGGCGACGAACGGCGACGCGGGCTGCCGGTAGATCTCGAGCGGCGTACCGATCTGCTCGATCACGCCCTGGTTCATCACGACGATGCGATCGGCCATCGACAGCGCTTCTTCCTGATCGTGCGTGACCATGATCGTCGTCACGCCGAGCCGCTGCTGCAGCGCGCGAATCTCCTGACGCAGCCGCACACGCACGCGTGCGTCGAGCGCCGAGAGCGGCTCGTCGAGCAGCAGCAGGCCCGGCGACGTCGCGAGCGCGCGTGCGAGCGCGATGCGCTGCTGCTGGCCGCCCGACAGCTGGCCCGGATGCTTGCGATGACTGTCGGGCAGGCCGACGAGCGCGAGCAGCGTATGCACGCGTTCGTGGATCGCGTCGCGCTTCATCTTGCGATTGACGAGCCCGTACGCGACGTTGTCGTAGACGGTGAGGTTCGGAAACAGCGCATACGACTGGAAGACGATCCCGTAGTCGCGCAGCTGCGGCGGCAGCCGCGAGATGTCGCGGCCGTCCTGCATGATGTGGCCGCCGTTCTGCGTCTCGAGGCCCGCGATGATGCGCAGCAGCGTCGTCTTTCCGCAGCCGGACGGCCCGAGGAAGCAGATCATTTCGCCCTTCATCACGCTGAGGTTGATGTCGGACAGGACCTGCGTGTCGTTGTACCGCTTCTCGATGCGTTCTACGCTCAGATAAGGTGCCATGCGCGCCTCCACGCTGCGGCCTGCAGGCCGCGTTCGACGAGGAAAGGGACGCGGGGCGGCGCGCGGCGCGGCCCCGCTGCGGGTCGCGGCGTTACTGCTGCGCTTTTGCTCCGTAGCGCTTCTGCCACGTGTCGAGAATCGACGTGCGGTTCTTCGCGGACCAGACGAAGTCGTTCTTCACGAGCAGATCCGCATAGTTGTCCGGAATGCCGGCAAGCTTGCGCGCGACGCCCGGATACGCGACGATCGCCCACCAGCGCGCGGTGATTTCGTTCGCCTGCTTGCTCGCCATGAAATCGGCGAGCTTTTTCGCGGCGTCGGGCTGCTTCGTCGTCTTCATGATCGCGGTGCCTTCCATGTCCCAGCCGAGCCCTTCTTTCGGGAACACGAGATCGATCGGCGCGCCCTGCGCCTGCAGTTCGTGGCCGCGAAACTCGAACGAGATGCCGACCGGGAATTCGCCGGTGCCCGCGAGCGTGCAGGGCTTCGAGCCTGAGTGCACGTACTGCGCGACGTTCTTGTCGAGCGCGTCCATGAATTTCCAGCCGCGGTCTTCGCCGAACGTCTGCAGCCACGCCGTCACGTCGAGATACCCGGTGCCCGACGACACGGGGCTCGGCATCACGATCGCGCCCTTGTAGACGGGCTTCGTCAGGTCTTCCCACGACGTCGGTTTCGGAATGCCCTTCGCCTGCCCGACCACGCGGTTGTAGCAGATCGTCGCGCCCCAGACGTCCATCCCGACCCAGTGCGGCGGATTGTTCGCGTCGCTGTATTTGCGCGTGAGCTGCTCGAAGCCCTTCGGCGCATACGGCATCAGCATGCCTTGCAGATCCAGCAGCGTGAGGCTCGACGCGGCGAGCCCGAGCACGACGTCCGCGCGCGGATTGTTCTTTTCGGCGAGCAGCTTCGCGGTGACCGAGCCGGTCGAGTCGCGCACCCAGCGGATCTCGATGTCGGGGTTCGCTTTCTCGAACGCATCCTTGTACGGCTTCATCGCCTCGTCTTCGAGCGCGGTATAGACGAGCAGCGACGTTTTCGCGTGCGCCGCCTGAGCCGCGCCGAGCGCGATCGCCGCGACCAGGGCGCAGCGGGCCGCGCCCGCCGCCCATGCCTTCACACGCTTGCATACCGGCACTTCGTTCATCTCAGACCCCTTGACTATGACGCCGCGGCACGCGGCGGTTAAGTGAAGACCTGCCCTCTCTTTGTTGTCGTTACTCTGCCTGCTGTTCTTTGCATGTTGTTGACAATCTACAAATCGTCGATTTTAATGTCAAGCATGGAAAACACCTCCTCGGCGCGGCGCGGGCGCCGGCAGCTCAATCGTTGTTCGAACCGAAAGGACTCAATGTCATGACTGAAACGCCTGTTTCCGTGGAAGTGAACGGCCGCCGCTACAAGTGGATGAATCGTCCGGTCGTGGTCGTGTGCGTCGACGGCTGCGCGTACGAGTATCTGGAGCGGGCCGCCGAGGCCGGTGTCGCGCCGTATCTGCGCACGCTGCTGAAGCCCGGCACGGCGCTGAAGGGCGAATGCGTGGTGCCGAGCTTCACGAACCCGAACAATCTGTCGATCGTGACAGGCGTGCCGCCCGCCGTGCATGGGATAAGCGGCAACTATTTCTACGATCGCGACACCGGCGCCGAGGTGCTGATGAACGACCCGAAGTACCTGGTCGCGCCGACCGTGCTCGCGACGTTCGCGGAGCAGGGCGCGCGCGTCGCGGTCGTCACGGCGAAGGACAAGCTGCGCAGGCTGCTCGGCAAGGGGCTGAAGGGCATCTGCTTTTCGTCGGAGAAGGCAGACGAGGCGAACCTCGACGAAAACGGCATCGACAACGTGCTCGAACTCGTCGGGCGGCCGGTGCCGAGCGTGTATAGCGCGGAGCTGTCGGAGTTCGTGTTCGCGGCCGGCGTGCGGCTGCTCGAGACGCGGCCGATCGACCTGATGTATCTGTCGACGACCGACTACGTGCAGCACAAGTGCGCGCCCGGCACGCCCGGCGCGAATGCGTTCTATCAGATGATGGATGCGTATCTGAAGCGGCTCGACGAGCTCGGCGCGATCGTCGCGATCACCGCCGATCACGGCATGAACGCGAAGCACGACGGCGAGACGGGCGAGCCGAACGTGATCTATCTGCAGGAGCTGTTCGACGAATGGCTCGGCCACGATGCGGCGCGCGTGATTCTGCCGATTACCGATCCGTACGTCGTGCACCACGGCGCGCTCGGCTCGTTCGCGACCGTCTACGTGCCCGCGTCGGCCGACGTCGACGCGCTGCGCGCGCGGCTCGCTGCCGTCGACGGTATCGAGCTGGTGCTGAGCGGCGCCGAAGGCTGCGCGCGTTTCGAGCTGCCGCCCGACCGGATGGGCGACCTGATCGTGATCTCGGAACAGGACGTCGTGCTCGGCACGCGCCGCATCAGGCACGACCTGTCGGGCCTCGACGTGCCGTTGCGCTCGCACGGCGGGCTCTCCGAGCAGATCGTGCCGCTGATCTTCAGCCGGCCGGTGAGTGCCGACGTCGCGGGCCGCGCGCGGCTGCGCAACTTCGACATCATCGACATCGCGCTCAACCATCTGCGCTAAGCCCGCATCGGGAAGGAGACACCCATGAATGCCATTGCAGAATCGACGGCAGCCTGCGACGTTCGTCATGAAGCGCTCCGGATCGATGGCGAGCGCATTCGTCGCGACGCGACGATCGACGTGCGCAACCCCTACGACGGCACGCTCGTCGGCACGGTGCCGAAGGCGACGCTCGACGACGTGCGGCGCGCGTTCGCGGTGGCGCGCGCGTATCGGCCGACGCTCACGCGCCACGAACGCGCGGCGATCCTGCGTCGCGCGGCCGACATCGTGCGTGCGCGCACGGCAGAGATCGCCGCGCTGATCACCGCGGAAGCGGGCTTGTGCATCAAGGATTCGACCTACGAAGCGGGGCGCGTGGCCGACGTGCTGACGTTCGGCGCCGGCGAAGTGCTGAAGGACGACGGGCAGATCTTCTCCTGCGATCTGACGCCGCACGGCAAGAAGCGCCGCGTGTACACGCAGCGCGAGCCGCTGCTCGGCGCGATCTCGGCGATCACGCCGTTCAACCATCCGATGAACCAGGTCGCGCACAAGGTCGTGCCGTCGATCGCGACGAACAACCGGATCGTCGTGAAGCCGTCGGAGAAGGTGCCGCTGTCGTGCTACCTGTTTGCGGACATCCTCTATGAAGCGGGCCTGCCGCCGCAGATGCTGCAGGTGATCACCGGCGACCCGAACGAGATCGCGGACGAGCTCGTGACGAATCCGGCGATCGATCTGATCACGTTCACGGGCGGCGTGTCGATCGGCAAGTCGATCGCATCGCGCATGGGCTATCGGCGCGCCGTGCTCGAGCTCGGCGGCAACGATCCGATCATCGTGATGGAAGATGCCGACCTCGACGAAGCGAGCACGCTCGCGGTGTCGGGCTCGTACAAGAACTCGGGGCAGCGCTGCACCGCGATCAAGCGGATGCTCGTGCACGAGGCGGTGGCCGATCGCTTCACGGAGCTCGTCGTCGAGAAGACGCGCGCGTGGTCGTACGGCAATCCGGCCGATCCGTCGAACGACATGGGCACGGTGATCGACGAGGCGGCCGCGATGTTCTGCGAGTCGCGCGTAAACGATGCGATCGCGCGCGGCGCGCGGCTGCTGGTCGGCAATGTACGCGACGGCGCGCTCTATTCGCCGACGGTCGTCGACCGCGTAACGCCCGACATGCCGCTCGTGAAGTACGAGACGTTCGGACCGGTCTCGCCGATCATGCGCTTTCGCGACATCGACGAAGCGATCCGGATGTCGAACAGCACCGACTATGCGTTGTCGTCGTCGATCTGCACGAACCGCTTCGACTACATCACGCGTTTCATCACCGAACTCGAGGTGGGCAGCGTGAACGTGCGCGAGGTGCCGGGCTACCGGCTCGAACTGACGCCGTTCGGCGGCGTGAAGGATTCGGGGCTCGGCTACAAGGAAGGTGTGCAGGAGGCGATGAAGAGCTTCACGAATACGAAGACGTATTCGCTGCCGTGGTAGGCAGGCGCGATGCGCGCGGGCCGTCGCCGCATATCGGGCGACGGCGCGCGCGATCGCACGAAGAAGTCAGTGCGCGCGCTCGTACGGCGGCTGACCGGGCCATAGCGTCGCGGCGACGAACAGGCCGGCCGCGAGGAACGGCGCGCCGATCGCGAACAGGATCGCGGTGATGCCCCAGCGATCCCAGAAGCGGTCGACGATCGCGCGTTCCGGCATCACGGGGTCGTACAGCACGGTGACGGCTTCGCCCGCCTGCAGACGCGAATGTGCGACGGGCGTGCGCTGCCGGAACGTGATCCGCCGGCCGCCGTCGGCCGTGAACGCGACGAGCGCCGCACAGCGCGACGAGGCTGATGCGCCGTGCGCTGCGTGCGTGTTGTCCGCAAACGCGATGACGCGCCCCGTCGCATACGCGTAATGGCGCACGGTCTGCCACTGACGCAGGCCGGTCGCGCCCGCGCCGGCGAGGAAGCCGGTGCCGATCGCGATCGGAATCAGGACGACCGCGACGTCCCAGCGCTGCAGCGCGCGTTGGCGCGCAGCGGCGCCCGGCATCGTGTCGCGTGCCGCGTGGCGGCGCGCGTTGACGTACAGCAGGCTGCCGATCGCAAACGACGCGACCGCGAGCAGCGCCGCGGCGCAGGCCGGAAACCAGCGCTGCGCGAAGTCGTCGATCGTGGCGGGACGGTTCGGATGGGCCGGATCGAGCAGCACGTCGACGTGCTCGCCGATATCGTAGGCGGGGACGATCGATGCGGTGCTGCCGGCGATCTCGCGACGCTCGCCGTTGTCCGCGACGTACGCGACGATCGGCCGATACGCGCGCATCGCGTCGCTGTCCTGGACGATGCGCACGACCGTGCCCGGCATGCGGATCAGATGGCCGGTCGCGTGGCCGGCCGTGACGGCAAGGATGGCTGCCGCGACGAGCAGCGCGATGCCGAGTGCGAGCGCGATCCGCGCGTTAAGCGGCATGACCGGATCCGGTTCGCGCAATGCAGGGCGGAGGGCGGTGCGGGCGACCGAGTCGCGCGCGCCGACGGACAGCCCGATCTCGGCGCCACCGTACCGCCCGAATGGTCGCGTCCCGCTCACATGTTCCCATGTCTGACGTCCCATGTTCTCTCAGTGCCGACGCGGGAACGGCAAGGCCCGCGCCGATCGTGTGATTATTTGTCGGAGGATTCTAGCGGAAACGGCGCGGGAAATGCGTTCGGTGGCTTACCGACGTGCCCTATCGAGGCGGCGATGCAAAAAAAGGGGGCCAACGGAGGGATGCCGATCGTCGGCGTGCTGCGCGGTACAGGAGGTGGGAGGGCGTGCTGCGGCGGAGCGGACGAGCCGCGGGTCAGCCGCAGCAACACGCCTTCGGAGGGACAGCGAGCGGCGTCAAAGCCAGTGATAGTCGCCGCCCTCGCGCTTGCCGTGCAAGGTCATGCCGTAGCGCGCCAGTTCCGCCTCGCGCCACGCGTTCAGCATCCGGTTGCGCTTGAGCTTGTTCATCTTGCGCGTCAGCCAGCTCTGATTCAACAGCCGATAGTTCTTTCGGTTGGCGAGACCTTGCTTGCTCGACAGCCCGCGCTCCTGCTTCATCGCGGTCTGCGTGATCGAGCCGTAGTGGTGCAGCCACGCCGCACCGGTGATCGCAGTGCGAATGCCGACCTTGTCGAGCTCGCTGAAAAACAGCGTGTCCTCATAGCCGAGCAGCTTCGGTACGGGCTGGAAGTAGCCGACCTCATGCCATACGCTTCGATGCACGGCGAGACAGACGGCATGGCGAGTGCCGACGCGAAGGGTGTCGCGCATGCGGTCGCTCCACACGAGCGACTGGTCGTCGAAATCGTAGTCGAGCGGCCCCTCGACCAAGGCCGGCGACGCGACCTTCAGGTTGTGTTTCTCCGCCGCATGGATCAGTCGTTCGATCCACTCCGCGGATACCAGCACGTCATTGTTCATGACGACGGTCCACTCGGCCTGTTGATGCAGTGCGCCCTGGTTCCATGCGATCCCGCACCCGAGATTCTCGGCATTGTGGATGACGCCGCCGAGCGGCAGGCTCTTCAGATACTCGAGCGTATCGTCGCTCGACGCGTTATCGACGGCGACGACGCGATCGAGCGGCGTGCCATGTTTCAGCATGCTGTCGATGCACTTCTTCGTATATTCGACCTGGTTGTAGCAGGCGAACGTAATCGAGTATTTATTCTTTTCCATAGCGAATGATCGAGGCACCGCACAACGCTGCGATGAAAATCGCACTGAAGCTGGCCGTAAATTTGAGGTTGAACACCTCGGTCGTCATGCCGCTCACAATCTGGCAGATCATGAACACGAGGCCCATCGTGCCATTGGCGACGCGATCGCGGTCGGGCGAGCGGATGGCCCGCACGAAAATGACCATCGGTACGATGAACAAGGCGAGCGTCGACAGGATCCCCCAGATGCCGGAGCGTACCGCATTCGTCATCAGCTCGTTGTGAAAGCCCGCATGCAGGGCGAAGCTGCGCGCATACGGAGAAGCGAATGCCGCGAGTTCGGGCGCCTTCAGCGCCGACTCGAAACCCGTGTCTCCGAGTCCGCCGAGCGGATGCGTCGCCGCGAGATAGGTGCCAATGCGCAGGAAGGTGATGCGCAGCCCCGCGGACGTGTCGGGCGCAATGCCCGAAAAGTGGTAGCTCGCGTAGTCTTGCTGCGCGGCGTCGATGCGGTCGCGGACCGTCTGCGAGAACTCGTAGCTGGAAACCAGTAGCACGGCCACGACGCCGAGTGCCAACGCGACGTTGCGTGCGCGCAATTGGCGATGCCGCGGCAGCGCGAGATAGGCGATCACGATCGGCATCGCCAGCCAGCCGGTGCGGCTGCCCGAGCGAATCGACAGATAGAACCCGAGCGCGGCAGCCGCGCACTTGAACGCGATCAGCGGCGGGCGGTCCTTGCCGAACAGATTGATCGACGCGAGGCTCATCAGTCCGAGCGTCATCATGTATTGACCGAACGTCAGCGGATCCGCGAAGTACGTCGCCATCCGGTCGCCGTCCCAGAAATGGGGGCCTTCGAAGAAGTGGAGCTGCACGAACGTGACGACCAGCCCGAGCGGAATCGTGTACTGCAGCCACCGGCCGACGCTGAACCGATAGTGCACGACCAGCAGCAGAATCGGGATCGCGGCGGCGAAGCGGGACGGGCTGTCGAACATCGGTGCGGCGAATTTGCCGCGGAAAGCCGAGCTGATCAGGATCGATGCGACCGGAAGCAGCAGCACGATCGCCATGCGCATCGTGGCCGGCCGTTCCGCGACTGCGACGAAGGGCGATGCGCGTCGCTGCGCCAAGGCAACGGCGGCACAGAGCGCCGCGACAAACAGGACCGCGCTGCTCCAGCCACGAATGGTGACGAGGAACAGCGGGGCGGCTGCAATCACGATGTAGGCTGCGACGGCTGCGAGCGGCGGGCGTTCATCACGACTGGGTAGCCGGGCGGGGGACGACAAGCAATCACGCCTCAACACGGGCTCCGGAAGAAATCTGAAATTGAGATTGGCTTGGTGACCGCCCCGTCGACGTAGGCAAGCGCGATCCTTGCCGGCAAGCGGCGAACCGCGCCGTTGGCTGCATGCGCCACCTCGATGGCGTTGCCTATCGCAGGCGATGGCGGGCGCGATGCGGCGCGGATACGGCAAATGGTCGATTGGATTGACTGCGCCATCCGGCGACATGGCGTGCGAGACGTTACTTTAGAAGCTGCCGCCGGTCAAGAATGCGGGTTCGGTGTCGCGAGCCCCTATAATGGAGCGTTCGCGGCGGGCGCCATGGTGCACGTGCATCGACATTCGTCCCGGGGAAAGGCCGTCGATGCCGTTCCGTCACGAGAAACGGCGCGATATGTCGGCAACGGCGCGGGCACGGCCGACGAAAATGACAACGATACCAACCATGTTTCGATTGATCGACCATTGTGTCGCACGCTCTACGTCGATTCCTTACGAATCGGTGCCTCATGATCCGGCGCGCTATCTCGCGCAGGCCTCGAAGTTGACCGTCGCGAAAAAATATCTTCACCGCCGATGGTCGCTCGCGCTGGGTGGGCAGACGGCGCTTTATCGCGACACGTTGCCGAACGATGCGCGGATTTTGTGGCTGTACACCGGCAAGGCGAATTTCGGCGACGCGACCATGGACATGGCCGGCCGAAGCCTGCTGCGCGGCACGGGCGTGAAGGCGGATCTGCTGACGCTGCCGAAACTGCGCCCGCTGTTCGAGGAAGACGATGTTTTCGCGAATGTGTTCGACCGCGTGGAAGACGTGCTGGCGCGCGACTACGATGCGGTGCTGCTGAACGAATTCAATCTGCCGTCGATCCGATTGAAGCGCAAGCATTTCAGGCACCTGCCGTTCGCGTGCCTGTTCGGCTACTTCTACGGTCCGGATCGCAATCAGACGCAGTTCAGCTTTGCTGCGATCAATCACGTATTCGGACTCGGTCTGACGCCTGCGCGGCTGCACGCGCTCGCGCAGCCCTACCTCGGTTGCAGCGATCCGACCGAGCGTAGCGTCGACGCGCTCGTGCCCGAAACGCCGTATCTGTGCATCGCGGTCGGCGGCATCGAGCCAAGGCGCACCTATGACCGCTGGCCCGAGTTGTTGTCTGCACTGGATGCGGCGGACGATCTCGCGGTCCCGCCGTCCGTCTTGCTGCTCGGCTCGGACAACGGGCGCGATGCCGCCGACGCGATCGGTCGACACACCTATGCGCGCTTTACCGTGCGCTCTCTGGTGGGGAAGCTGAGCCTGCTGCAATCGCGCGCGGTCATCGCGCGCAGCGCAGGATTCGTGGGGTGCGATGGCGGGCTGATGCATGTCGCGCACACTACCGACGCCGGCTCGGTCACGCTGTTTGCGCACGCGGAGCCCATGCACTTGCGACTTACGCCGCGCTGCAAGTCGATCGGTATCCAGAGCAGCGGTGCGGTCAGCGATATCGATGTCGGCACCGTTGTGTCAGCGTTGCGGACGAAGCTGGGAACGGTGGCGGACTACGTCGTGTGACATCGTTGCGGAAGCAAGGGATTCGGGGAAGTGTCGAGCGCTGAGGCTGCGCCGCGATTCGAACTTGCCCGACGCGGCCATCGCGGTGTGCGGTGCTACACAGACGAAAAAGGCCGGTCAGCTTGCGCTGACCGGCCTTTGAAATTCCTGGTGGGGCGTGAGTGACTCGAACACTCGACCTACGGATTAAGAGTCCCGCTTGCATTTCGTGACAAATTGATTTGTTTTCAGTAGCTTACGTTCGTAGGGTGTCTAATAAGCACTCCGCGTCGGAGCAAATTGGGGCCTGCTCTGACGCGGCTTGTCGTGCGTTATTAGACGGCCGCGTGCTGCCGGTTGGGCTCGACCGTGCCTCGCCATCGGCACTTGACGTAAATTTCAGTCGTCGTCACGGAGTCGTGCCCACACAATACCTGGATGCGCTCGAGCGGCACGCCAGAGAGCCACATATCTGTTGCCCCCTTTGCTTTCATGTCGTAAGGTCCGAACGACTGAAACGGAGTAAGCCCCTTCGTTTCGCGAGCGCGGTTCACCTTCGCGATGTAACGGTGCAGCATTGATGTGAGCCCGGAGTAACTGTAAGGTTCGCCGTTGCGCTTGCGAATCCACGTTGTCCCAGGCCCGGGGGTGGGACCGGTAGCCTTCAGATAGTTCAGAATTGCGTCGATTTCGGGTGTTACGGCGATGTCGACGATGGCGCCGGTTTTACCCTGGTCGTTGCGGATTACGCGGCGTACTGACCCGTCCGGCTCGCGCTTCTGAACGATGTTCGCCGGTCCCCACGCGATAATGTCCTCTGGGCGCTGCAGCGTTCGATATGTCAGATCAAGCAGGCCGCGTACTTGAGGTGCCGCGACCGCCCACACGGCTCGATACTCGTCGTGTTCGACATACCTTTCTCGCTTCGTTTCCTTGTTCCGTTTGACGCCAAGGCACGGGTTCAGCTTAACGCTCCCCTTGCCGGTTCGAATAAGCCAGGTGAAGCATGACGACAAGCAAGCTTTCTCGCGATTGCCGCGGACCGGACGACCGTTTTCCGCGCACAGGTCGAGATAGGCACCGACATGTTTCGGTTCGACGCTGGCCGGCGTCATGCGGCCGAAGTAGACCTTCAGCGGTTCGACGTCCCGCTTATAGTCCTCGTACGTTCGGGGCTTGAGGTAGCCGAGCTGTACCCGCTTCTCGCAATGCACGACGAATTCGTCAAGGAAGTAAGACATTGTGCCGTAGGTCGAATCAGGGTCGTTGTACAGATTGCCTTTTCGTTTCGCCTCAGCCAGATCAGTTCCAAGGCGTTCCCAGCGCCCGTCGCGATGCACGTAGTAAAACGCGCCATGTTTCGGGTAGACCCGGTCTGGCAGTCCCAATTCGTTACTTTTTCGTTTGCGCCCCATTTAATTTGCCTTCTTCTTGTTGCTGCGTGCGAACCGTTGTAGCAATGCAGCGGTATCCGGCGAGCAATCACCCGTGCCGCGATCGATATCGCTTGCGACTGCTCGTCCGCACATGACTTGCTCGAAATGCGCGCGCGACACGAGCGGCATTCCGTTCGGTTTCTTTTTCACCTCAAAACCCGCTCGCTTGAACCACCGCATAATCGCGGCCGGTTGGCGCAGCGGCTCGGCGATTCGACGTAGCTCGGCATCAGTGAGAAAAGGTGGCAACACGTTTGCTGCGTCGTAGCGAAAGCTCGACGGTGCCTGGTCAAGATTCTGCATCGCAATCACTGTCACAAAAAGGAACCACACGCAGCGCAACTCGTGGATTCGTGGTTTGCGCTGGTTTTTGGTGTAACGCACTGATTTATAAATAGATTTTTTGCCATCAATTGCCATGAGTTACCCGTGGATGGGCCTGAAAACTCGTGGCTCAAAAAATAGGCACAGGCGGAAACCCGTGGCAAAAAGCCCAAGACTCGTGGCGCTCGATTCAGGCCTTTTATTGCTTCTTCCCTGCTTTCTTTTCTCTTCTTTTTCAATGAATTAGAGAGAAGAGATGAAGGCACGGGGGGCGTCGGCGCGAAAATCGGACTAGTGGCAAAAACGCCCCGACTAGTGGCGAATGGAGGGCGACACACGGCGGTACTCTTCTCAACAATCAAAGACTTACGAGCGGACGCCCCCGAAAACCACGGTTCGCGTGCGCTGCCTGCCCCTTCCCGGTGGAAAAAACGGCTCGCGCGGCCCGCTTTCATTGAGGCCCGCGCTTTCACCCGGCAGGTTCGACTTGCGAGGGAGACGGGGGCAGCGTGCAGCACGGCGGCCGCATTGGCTGGCAGGGCATCATGCGCTGCCTCGTTGCTCGGCCGCGTCGGTCGCCAGATCTTCGCGAACCGACACGTGCAGCCCGAAGCCGGCCAGGCGCTCGAGCGAGATCGGCGTGAGGTACGGCACGCGACGGGTATAGATGCGCCGCTCGACTTCCTTCTCGCCAACCACGACGCCGGCGTGCTTGAGTTGCGCCTTGAACACGCGGTCCGACTTCACCGGCAGGGCGTTCCATTTGTCGCGCAGCGCGCTCGTGTGCGCGATGTGGTCCATCACGTGCCCGGTGCGCAGCAGTAGGCAGAACTCGCCGTCGACCATGTCGAACGTGTACGGGTGCTTGTAGTTGCCGCCGTCGATTTCCGACAGCACGGTTTCCATGATCCAGACCCAAGGTTCCCGGTCGGCGCTCGTCTCGGCGATGTGGCCGTTCATTTCAGCGAGCAGATCGCGCGGGAAGTCGCCTTCCGTCGGATCCATGCCGGCGAACTCGCACAGGTAGCGCCAGGCGAGCGCGACGGCCGCATAGTTGCCGGCCATGCGTTTCGCGCCGTCGTCCTCACCGCTCGCGCGGCAGTTGGCCAACGCCTTGTCGCGCAGCATCGCGTACTGGTCGAGCACGGCGCGCTTGTCGAGCCCGGCGAGAAATTCGAGCCACTGCCGTACCGGAAAGCGCGGCAGGTCGTCGGGCAGCAGCGGGCCGCGCTTGCCGGTGAGCGTCGTGCGTACGAGCTTGCCGAGCAGGCTGCGCACGGGCACGTCCTCGCCGGCGAGCATCACCGGCGCGCACAGCAGGTATTCGGTCATGTCCGCGCCGCGGCGCGTGACGGTGTACTGATAGTTTTCCTGCAGCAGGCCGACCGCCTTGTCGATCACGTCCTGCCGGCGTGCCGACAGTTCTTCCCAGCCGACCGGATGGCTCGTATGGCTGATGCTGGTCAGCAGGCGGAATTCGGTCTGCAGCGACTGGCCCGAGAACATCGTGAACGCGAGCGACCGTTCCAGACGCTTGATGAGCGTCGATTTGCCAGCGCCCTTGTTCGCCTGGATCGTGATATGCGGCCAGAAGCCGAGCAGTGCCTTCAGATGACCGCCGAGCGCCCAGACGAGCGGGATCGTCGCGGCGTTCTGTTTGAACGTTGTCTGGTAGGCGCTGATGACGCGGCGCGCGTCACTGATCGGGCCGCTCGGGAACGTGAGGTTGTGATACGGACACTGCTTGTCCGCTTCGGTGAAGTAGCAATCCGGGCCTTCGTTGACGATGAGCCGGCCCTCGCGCCACGCGAGCCCCACGAAATTCGCGGCCTGCCGCGCACCGAGGTCGGCGCCGCGCTCCAGGATATTGACCATGCGCTTGAACGGCGCCGGCGCCCAGATCGGGCCGAACTTGCCCCACTGGTCGACGTTGTGCAGTTGGTCGTCGAGCATCACGCGGCGAATGAGCTGCGCGCCGTGGCGCGGCGCCTGCACCGACACGGCGAAGTACACAGTCGGCGCCTGGTCGGCGTCGCCCGTCATCGTCGATGTCGCACTCGCGACCGACACGCGGCTCATGCCGGCGATGCGGAAACCGCACAGATCCGTCATCACCGGTGTCTCGACGCCCGATTCCTCGTTGCGGTCCATCTTCGTGATGTAGCTGGTGAAGTCGGGTCGCACGCGGAAGCGCCAGTACTGTGCGAAGTCGTGCGGCGGCAGAGAGATGCGCGGCCGGCCGCGGCGTGTGGCGTCGCCGGCGAGGCCGGCGATCAGCCACGGCTCCAGCTGCTCGAGCGCACGCGCGAGTTCGAGCGGGCCGCGCAGCTGCAGGTAGTCGTTGACGTCGTTGATGGGCTTCTGCTGCTTCTCCCCGTCCGCGAGGTCGGCGAGCCAGTCAGCCTGGTCGACGAGCACGGCGCTGATGTTCAAGGCGGTGAGCCGTTCGTAGAGCGCCCACGCTGCTTCGGGGCCGGGACGGTGGCCGGCGCGCGGATGGCCGTCAGCGAATGGCTCGTCGTTGTCCATGCAGACCACAACCTGCTTGCCTCGCAGCAGAGTGAAGTCCAGCGCGTCAACGTTGCCGAGGCCGCGCAGCGCGAGCGCGGCCGCGCCGGGCAGAGCACACGTGTCGATCGACAGCGCGTTGATCGCGCTTTCGACGATGAATACGCGCTTCGCCTTCTCCAGTCGCCGGGGATCCGCGGTCCAGCCGTAGCCCGCCTTGTCGCCCTGCGTCTGCGTTTTGACGCCGCCGTTCAGTGCGGGATCCACGTAGCGCATGTCGACGGCGACGACGCGGCCGTCGGTCGGAGCCCGCACGATGAACGCGGCGGCCGGCCCGCCGTGCCCGACTTCGCCGGCGGCAACTTTCGAGCTCGTCCACGTGTTGAAGCCGAGCGTGCGTGCGGCGATCGCGGCGTCGATCGCCGCGGCCGAAATGCCGCGGCCGCCGAGGTATTCGCGGACCTGGTCGCGCTCCGCGAAGCACCGATCGGCGATGTATTCGACGGTCGTTTTCTCACGGCGCTCGGTCGGCGCCGACCGGTCGAGCGGAATGCCGTACGCATCGTGCAGGTAGCGGACAGCGTCCGCGACGGTGCCGCCGCGCACATATATGACCAGATCGATGCACGAGCCGCCGACGCCGGCGCTGTGATCGCGCCAGCCCGTGCCATGCTTCGGGTGATTCACGTAGATCGACAGGGACGGGTTTTTGTCCTCGTGCTGCGGCGAGTGGTAGAGCGCCTTGTTGCCGCCGCGGCCGCGCTTGAGACCGAGGCGATCGGCGAGGTCGTGCAGGTCGATGCGTTGTTTCAGTTCGTCGATCGAGGCCATCGTTATTGCTGTTGTTCAGGTTGCTGCGGGGCATTGACAGCCGGGTTGTCCGGCGTCGCGGGAGAGAAGACGAGCGCGCGCAGCGCGTCGGCGGACTCCGGGAAGTCGAGCGCGAGGCGATCGCTCAATGCCGCGACGAACAGGCCGAGCGCACACTGGCGAGCGACGCTGCCGGGGCGGTTGTTGAAGTGCAGAGGATTTGCGGCCGCGACGATCGCAGCCCGCAGCGTCGCATCGTGCGACGAAGCATCGAGACGGCTCATGCGGCTTCCCCCAGGATCGCGCGCCGATTGCGCTCGAGCTGATAGGTGGCGAACTGCAGATCGGTGCGGGCCGCAGTCGCCTCGTCGAGCATCGTGCGCAGCCGGCGCCGATTGCGTTCGACGTTCGTCGTCGCATTTGTGATGGCTGCGGTGCGGGATGTGCCCGTCCCGGCTTGCATGCCCGAGGCCAGGTGCGTGACGACCCACTTTTCCGGATGGCCGTCGGCCAGATAGGGCTCGGCGTGAATGCCGAAAGTCGCGCCGACGTCGTTCGGAATGACGACATGCTCGCCGGTGACGGTGCGCAGACCGGCCGACGTTAGCAGCTCATAGCGGATGGCGGATTCGATCGTCATCAAATCAACCCCGAGGCGGAACGGACCATCCGAGCGCGACGACGAGCGCAACGATCACCGCGACGCCGCCGACGAACGCGAGCGGGCGTGCGTATCGGACGTCGAACAGGCGCAGGACGTCGGCGGTGAGGTAGTAGGCGCCGGTGAGGGAGAGCGAGAGCATCAGCAGCACACTGATGCCGAAAACGTAGGGTTTCATGGTTTGGCTCCAGGTGAGTGCGCCGGCAGTCGGCGCGGATTCGTCATTCGTCGAAGTCGTTCGCAGCGCATCGCTTCGCGTCGGAGCTGCGCCGCGACCGGGCTTGTTCTCGGTCCTGCATCGCACGCGCCGCAGATTCCACGACCAGGCGTACGGCGCGATGGCGGATCGACGTGTCGAAATCACCGACCATGCGCAGGCGATGCCATGCCGCGCGCAGGTCGACGTCGGTGAGCGGCGCGCGCATCGGTCAGTGCATCCAGGCGAGCAGCGGCGTGCCGCGCGCGAGATCCCACGACACGGCGAAACCGAGTGCGCGTGCGGATGCGACGAATACGTCGGCGCGGACGTCAGCCGCGCAGAGCTTCTGCAGGTAGGCGACGCGCTGGTTGAAGTCGAGCGACGAGGTGAGGGTGGTGACGTGGGCGGGAGTCGGCGTTTGCATGAGTCTCTCCAGAATTTCAGGCAAAAGGAGTCCCCCGCGCCCGCGCGAGGCGGGTGCGATGGGTTGAAACAAGAATTGCGGTTACTGGTTAGGCGTCGATCAGCGAGAGCTGACGCGGGTCCTGCGGTAGCCGGTCAACCTTGCCGACGGGCAGGTAGACCATCGGGTTCGGATTGAGGCTCGGCGCGATCGTGTGGACGGCGGCAATATGGATCTTGTACGTCGTCGCGCACTCGATGTTGGTGCATTGGCAGTACGCCTCCCGGACGAGGACGGACAGCGGACGGCTGGTCCGAATGACGGCGCGGCTGCCGCAGTGATGGCACTTCAATTTCATCGTGACTTCCTGTCGGAAATGGCCGCGTCAATTACGGCTGTTGTTATGGACGACGTAGAGCGCCCGGTCTCGTCCGGTGAGGCGACGTGCGCCGAGGCGCAGCCGTCGCTTCACGAGCCATTCCGCCGCTTGCTGAATCGACGCGAGGCCTTGCTGTTGCCGTACGCGCTCGAGTATTTCGGCGTCCTGCTCGGTGAAGGTGATTTCGAGTTCGGGCATTGAATCGGCTGCTCCAAGGCTGCTGCTATCGGGCCTGGTCGCGAGCTACATTGCTCGATGGCAACAGGGCTTCGGCGGCTTCTCGCAGAACCATCTGGCGAATCAGCGTGGCGGTTTGCTCGCCCTGATAGTTAGCAAGCGCGGTGATGAGCGCGTATTCGTAGTCGTCGAACCGCAGCATCAGGCGGTTGTCGCGGACGCGCTTGGGATCGGGATACATGATGATCACCTCCGGTCAGCTGGCGGAAACTTTGGCGGACGTGTCCTCGAACGAGGACACCTTGGCGAGGTAGTGCGGCAGCCCTTCGAGATAGATCAGGCGCGTGAGGCTCGCAAGAGAGCGAGGCTCACGTCGGGCGAGCTGTTCGAGCTGGCTGCGCTCGGCGGGCAGAAGGCGCAGGGAAACCGGCTTGCTGGACATGACGCCGGCCGGTGCGCGCCGGGGACCTTGGGGGGTAGTCATGGCGGTTATACTCAGTTTGGACAGTGCTTCACTAGGGATGAGTGAAGTTTAAGGTACTCAAAACGAAACTTCAAGATGGTAGAGAAAATGATTGGCGACCGTTTGAAGGAGGAACGGATGCGCATCGGACTAAGCCAGGCAGAGTTCGCTGCGCTGGGTGGGCTGGGAAAGCAGGCGCAACTGAACTACGAATCCGGTACGCGATCACCAGACGCGAACTATCTGGCGGCGCTCGCCAAGATCGGCGTTGACGTGCTGTACGTGATTACTGGCGAGCGTGCGACGCAATCGAAATTGCCGCCTGACGTAGCTGACCTGGTAGACAGCTTTTTGCAACTGAACGACATCGGACGCGCCGCAGTGCAAGGCGCGATCAACGGTTACTTGCACATTGGCGAGATGACCGTGTCTGGCCAACCTTCAAAGCGGATTCCACGGATCGCGGCGAATCGCATGGCGAAGCTGGACGCGTTCGTTGAGGAGGAAGTGAAGGCGGCACAAGCCAATGTGGAGCAGACCAAGCGACAACGCGTATCTCGTAAACGCGGTCAGATCAGTCAAGACTGACTTACTTAGGACCGGCGCAGGGTATCCGCGGCGCGCTTGAGCGCCGCCATCGCATCTTCCACGTGCCCCAGAATGTCTGCCGCATCCAACATGGACGGCGAGCGGTCCGGCTGCCCGCGCAGCGCCGCTAACTCCTGATTGAAGCGGGACACGATCATGCGCAGCCGTCTCCCGTACGGAGTGAGGCGGAATCCATCGCTACCGGAACGCCGCTCCATCAACGAGAGGCCCAATATCTTTTCGAGCTCGGTGATCTTCTGGCTGACCGTCGGCCGTTGCACGCCAAGCGCGTGCGCGGCCTCTGTGATGCTGCGGTAACGGGCGATCTCCGCGAAGGCCCTGAGAAGGTTCCAGTTGAATTGTGTCGGCCTCGTGGATGGATTCATACGATTGCGCAATGTGGGCATGACGCAATCTAGCAGCGTGTCGCGAACACCGCTCAATCCGGCCGCCGGGACCGAGGCGGACGTAGGTTTTTACCTAACTTTCGAAAGCCTTTTTCCTACGTTTCATTTTCATTCGTAACGCACGAAAATAGGGCCGCGTTACTTGACGCGTGAATGTCGTTTCACGCGGTAACGTGGTTCACAATATCCGAAGAGGTATCCGTAGTGCGTAACACGAAGCAAGACCAACTCGATGCCATTGAAACAACGATCGACGGGGTCATCGATCGCTGCGCGGAAGCGAACCCGACCACACAAAGGACGCGTTCCGCTGATCCGCCAAGGAAGAAGCGCGCGGGGCGCCGACTGCGAACGCTGTCCCCTGCCGAGCATGCTGATCTCGTGCAGCTCGTCACAAGCTCACTCGCGAGCCTGTCCGCTATCCACCGCATGCTGATGCAGTAGTTCACGCTCCATCCGAGGTGTCGAATTCCGGCACCTCGGTCGCCTTGACCTCCAGATCGAGGTCCGATGTAAATCCGCCGTTACCGTCGAGCGTATGTGTAACACGCGCGACGATCCACTTGCAGTCGTCGATGACCCGTTTGTAACCGCGCACGGTTACAGGCAGCTCGGTCATCAGCTCGGGTCGCCCAAGCGCGAGCACGATGCTGAATTCCGCAACGCCGCGCTGCAGTTTCTCCCATTCCGCCTTCGCCGCGCGCGTCGCGTTGCTCTTGTTCGCGTATGTGTGCCGCAACACCTTCACGTTCTCGGCCGTGCCGAACAGCACGTCGCCGCTCTTGTCGATTGGCTTCTTCTTCGTGGTGCGCCGCCGGCGCCGCTTGACGGTGGTCGACTGCTTCTTTGCGGTGCGCGTGTTCAGGTAGAACGCCTGCACGCCGGAATACGCGTCGCGATCGGCGACACCGAACTCGTGGCGGTCGCCGACGTCGCGGGTGATTGTGACGGGCGGCAACGGCTTGCCGCTCGCCGTGGTCGCTTCGCCAGCCTTGATGAACAGTAGCTTCCCGTTCTTCACGGTTGCGATTGCGTCGAACATTTTGGCCAAGCGCGTGAGCAAATTGGCGTCCGATTCGGCAGTCTGGTCGATATGGTCGACGAGCTGGCCGTCGAGCGCACGGCTGACACGCGCCTCTACCTTGTTCTGGCTCGCGATCGCGCGCACGATCGCGCCGACCGTTTGCCGGTGCCAGGACCGCTCCTTCTTGATAGAGAGGCCCGCGCGCAGATCGACGCTGCGCGCGCGAATGGTGAGCACATCTGGTGTGCCGGTGTGCCGCACCTCGTCGACAACGAACTCGCCTTTATCGACGAGCCCGTTCGCAGCGCCGGCCCAGCCGATCGCCACCTTCAGTCTCACGCCGCGGCTCGGGATCTCCAGCGCGCCGTCCGAGTCGTCCAGGCTGATGTCGAGTTGGTCGGCCTCGAAGCCGCGGTTGTCCTGCAGCGTCATCGAGATCAGCCGACCGTCGAACTTGTGCGTAATGTCCTTGCCGGCCAGCGTGATCGAGTAGATCGCGCGCGGCACGCGATCGTCGGCCAGCGCGGTTTTCTGCATCAACTCGGCGCCCGGCAAGTCGGCCAGGTTCATAGCGAGATCGCCTCCTTGATCGCATCGGTGACAATTCCCAGCATGTTGATGTCGTCGTTGCGCGTGAGCGCCACCGTGAAGTCGATGCGGCGCGCCGCGCCATCCGGGAAGAACAGCGTGCGCGCCGTATCGATGTCGTCGATCGTGAACATGCCGTAGATGTGGCCGGTGCCCTCGATCAGCGGCCACGCGGTGTGTTGCTCGGCCATCGCCTCGAGCACCGACAGCGACAGATCGCCGCCGGTCAGTTCGGGCAGCAGCACGCCGGAGAGGACGATCGTTTCGTCAACTTCGCCGACGTACTGCCGCGCCGGCTTCCGGCCGACACGGTTGTTGCTCGCGTAGCGCCAGCCGCGCCGGCGCTTCAACTCCTGGTAGGGCAGCGTCGACAGGCTGAACACGAACAGCCCGAGCGCCATCATCATGACAATCCCCCTTCAATCCCGATCGCGCAGGCGCGAGCGCTCACGCGCGGCCTGCGCGGCTTGCTCCTGTCGCATCACCTGCAGCACCTTCTGCGCGAGCGCATTCGCGTCCATGCCTGGCGACGCGTACACGTTGATCGTGATCGGCGCGGGCGCCGATGCCGGCGCGCGCGCGGCCGTTGCGGCGATCAGCGGCGGCCGGTTGTCGACGGAAAGCGGTGCGCTGCCCGCGATTGCCGCTCCCGTGAGGCCGATGCCTGCGCCGGCGGCGACGATGCGCTTGCCGAGTTCGCGCACCGTCGCGAGCGGTCCGTCCTGGGCGTTGCGCAGCCCCTGCTCGAGGCCGGCCATCGTGAAGCCGCCGAGTGCGGCGAACACGCGGCTCGGCGAGTGGATGCCGAGCCGCTCCTTGAACCAGCTGACAACGCTGTCGCCAGCGCGCTGGATCGCGGTCTTCACGGCGCCCAGGCCGTTAGTGATCCCGTCGACGAGCCCGGACATAAGGTTCGATCCGAACTCAGCGAAGCGCGTCGACGCATCAGCGAGGCCGCGGATGATGTCGGCCAGCCAGGCGCCGAAGGCTCGGCCGGCGCCCGTTGCGGCGTCGAGGCTTTCCTTGCTTGCGTCGACGGGCGGCAGTAGTCGTGTGAGCCAGTCCCACACACCCTTCGCAGCGCCCATCAGCCAGACGAACAGCGGTTTGAGCGGTGCGAACGCGGCGCCGAGTATCCCGAAGGCTCGGCTGACGAGCGGCGCGAGCGGCTTCAGGCCATCGGCCAGCCCTTGCCAGAAGCCCGAGAAAAACGCCTTGATCGGCTCCCAGTACCTGACGATGAGCAGCGCGGCAAGCGCGATGCCGGCGATCACGATGCCGATGGGACTCGTCAGCGCGACGCGGCCGACGAACAGCAACGTCCGCGCGATGGCGCCGAGCGCGCGCACCAGGACACTGCCCTGGATGCCGAGCATCGACATGCTGAAGCGCACGATCGCGAGCGGCCCGAGCACGGCCGCGAGCGTGATCGTCAGCGTGCCGAGCACGGCGAGCAGCACGCCGAGGCCGGCCGCGCCGATCGCCACCGCGCGCGTGAACGTCGGATATTCCTTCGCGAAGCCGAGCAGCCGCTCGAGCACACTGGTGGTCAGCTCGAGCGCGCGGTTGTACACGGGCAGGACCTGCTCGCCGATCACGGTGCGCAGATTGCGGACCTTCTCCAGCGCGATCAGCTCTTTCCCTTCGGTTTGCTGCTGCCCGAGTGCATGCAGCTTGTCGATCCCGTACGCGCCGCGGTTCAGCCGCTCATTCTTGTGAATCTGCTCGCGCTGCATGTACATCGTGGCGAACAGGTTCGCGCCGTTGCCGTTCGTCATGATCGTGGAGAATTCCTCCAGAATCTTGGCGTCCGACGTGATGCCCTTGGCCTTCAGCTTCGGCAGCAGCACCTTCTCCATCCACTCGAATGGCGAGGCGTTGAAGAGATCGCCGCCAATCAGCGCGCCGGGCTTGATCCGCTTCACATTGCCGATCGTGTTGTACTCGACCGACTTCTTGTCGACGAGCCCGAGCTCGACCAGGCGCTTGGCCGCCCGCACGGTCGTCTTGCCTTGCATCAGGTTGCTGTACGCCGCCTGCACGCCGGTGCCGGCCGCGTGACCGCCCATTTCCTGGATGAGCGGCTCCATCTGGTAATAGAACGCGTCCTGGCGCATCTGCTTCGCGGCGACCTTGCCGGTCTGAATGAAGTTGCGCCATTCGTCGCCGCCGACACGCCCACCCGTCGCGGTCAGCACCTGCTGGACCATGTTCGCTTCTTTAATGAACGCAGCGTCGGATTTCGTGCCGCCGCGCAGCTCGATCACCTTCAGCATGTTCATGAATTTCTCTTCGTTCTCATGCCCCTGGTCGGCGCCGAACATCGCTTCGTTCGCGAACTTCATCTTCGCGAGCGTCGGCATGACCATCTGCGCGTGATGCTCGTCCGCGAAGATCGACATCGCGTCGCGCATCAGCGTCATGTTGTCCGTGATTGCTACACCCGGCGTTTTCATCGCGCGCACGTAGCGCTCCGCATCCTGCGTCGCGCGTTCGCCGAGGCCGAGCCCGAGGATGCGGCCGCGCTCGTTCTGGATTTTCTTCGCCTCGGCCAGCGGCTCACGCAGGTCGGCAAGAATGTGCTGGCCCGTCGCGCGCGCGGCATACCCGCCTATCGCCATCTCAGCGGCGGCGCCACGCAGGGCGCCCATCCTTGTGCGCGCGGCCGCGACGCGCTGCTGGCGGTTGTTCATGGCGTCCAGGCGCCGCTCGTGCTCCGTCAGTGTCGCGTTCGTTTCGGCGATGCTCAAGCGTAGCGCCCGCTGGTGTTCGACGAGATTGCGTGTACTGACGCCGCTTGCGGCGAGACTTGAGCGCACGCCGTCGAGCCGCTGGCGTTCCTGATCGAGCAGGCCGGCAAGCGCCTTCGCCGCGCGTACGGCCTGCTGGTGTTCACGCGTGAGCGCGCGCGTTGGCGACTCGGCCGCTTTCATCTGCTGCGCAAGCTGGCGCACGCGCTCCTGGGCAGCGCGCGCCTTCGTCTCAGTTTCCTGCATGCCGCGACGCAACTCGCGGAACTCGCCGATACGCTTCTGGGTGTCGCCGAGTTCCTTGAGCCGCGTGCGCGTGTCGCGCAGGTCTTTCACCAGCGCGCGGTTGCGCCCGGTGATCTCGCGAATTGGGCGGCTCGCCTGGTCGAGCGCCTTGAGCACGACCTCGAGGCGCAGCGAACGATCGCTCATTCGTTACCCTGCTCGTAGCGTTCACGTGCGCGCTCGCGCCAGTCCATCAGCTCCGACAACGGCATGGCGGCCATCACGTCGGGCGACCAGTGGAACACGAGCGCGATGTCAGCCATCACGTCGTCGACGGTTCGAGGGAGACGTCCGCCTTCGACGAGTTGGGCACCAAAAAACCAGCCACCTCCGTGCCGAGCTGCACCAGATCGGCCGGGTCCAGGCGTAGCACATCCTGCGTGGTCAAAACAGGATCGCTGATGCGCGGCAACACTTTCGACAACGCGATCACATCCAGCTGCAGCACGTCGGTGAGCGCGACGCCGCGCAGCGCGCCGGCGAGCGGCTTCATCAGCGTGACGGCAGCGATTTCCTGCTCGCCGCGTTTGATCGGCGTATCGAGCGTAATGACGGCGGATTGCTTGGATTGCATGGTGTGTTTCCTGAGAGAGGGAATGGATTGGGATTACAGGCCGATGTCGCGGCGCTGCTGCGCGAGTCGATCGACACCGCCGACGATCTCGACGAAGTTCGGGATGTCGATCTCGATCAGCGTCTCGCCGTTGCAGACGAGGCGGTAGTACGACAGCGACATCGTGCCGGTCTGGTCGGCGTTGTCGCCGGCCTTGGCCTTACCGGGGTCGATTTCCTTGTAGCGGCCGCGCACGTACACTTCGACCGCGTCCGTTTCTTCGGTGTCGTCACGCTGGTAGGAACCGGCGAAGCGCACGGTGACGCCGTCGATCTTCGACGTGCCCCACGTCTTGAACATCTCCTTCATGAAGCCGCCCATCGTGAGGCCGAGCTCCATCTTCTCCATGCCGAGGTCGACGTCGACTTCGGCGTTCATGCCGCCGCCGCGATACGCTTCCATCTTGCGAGACAGCTTCGGCAGCTGGATTTCGGGCACTTCGCCGACGAACGAGACACCGTCTTCGAACACGTTGAAATTCTTCAGTTTGGATGGCAGAGCCATTGCATTTCCCTATGGTGAGTGCCGTGACGTCAGACCGCGATGCTTTGCGCGAACTTGAGCAGGTAGCGGTCCGTGATGCGCTGGCGGAACGTCAGGTCTTCGAGCGGAGGGGTCGGGCAGAAGTCGTAGTCGAGGAAGCCCTGGCCTGCCTTCAGCGAATCCTTCTCGTTGGCGGCGGGATCAAACCAGCACTCGCCATCGATGAGGTAGCCCGCCGTCTTCCATGCGCGGAACTTCGCGTTCACACCGTCCACGATCTCTTTGATCAGCGTGCGGCTCATCGGCTGGTCGACCGCCCACATATGCGCCTCGGCCATCGTGTCGGCGATCACCT
This sequence comes from Burkholderia multivorans ATCC BAA-247, assembly GCF_000959525.1. NCBI lineage: Bacteria > Pseudomonadati > Pseudomonadota > Betaproteobacteria > Burkholderiales > Burkholderiaceae > Burkholderia > Burkholderia multivorans. The sequence goes on along the minus strand of NZ_CP009832.1, from coordinate 88,250 downwards.
GCGCGGTGCGCACGTAGTTCTCGAAGGCCCATAGCTTGTCCTGGGAACAGGTACGCGATCCCCATAGACGGTAACCGTCCGAGTTCACGAGCGTGGTGACGTCGTGGCTGTTCAAGTAGCCGGCATCGGTATTCGGATCCTGCAGATCCCAGAACACGTCGCGGCTGATGCCGGTGACGCCGTTCACGACGACGTTCGAGATCGTCTTGTGCCAGCCCATCTCCTCGTCGATCTTCGCGCGCATGCCGAGCGCGCGCGCCGTCGCCCACGTGATGTCCTCGGCGTTGGTTGCGGTGTTCCAGTTCACGAAGTCCGGCCAGATCGTCATCAACTCGCGCTGACCGAAATTAGCCCGGTGGGCGACCGCCTCTTCCTTGGTCTGCGCGCCGAACGCGCTGACGTATGCGAAGCCGCGCAGCTTCTGTGCGATCGTGGCGAGCTCGGCGGCAACCGGCAGCGTGTCGAGGCCGGGACAGCCGAGCACGCGCGGCTTTACCCCGAGGCGGCTCTTCGCGGCGAGCAGCGCCTTCATGCCGGTGTACTGGCCGTCGGTCGTCGTGGTGCCGATCACGTTGCTGGTCGTCGCGTCTGCATCCTTGCCGGTCGGCACCCGCACGGCGACGATCATCGGCGAGGTTTGCGCGGCGATCGCATCGAGCGCGCGCGCGAGCGTGCCCTTGGTGCCGGCCTTGCCGATCGCGGCCTGCACGTCCGTGATGAGGGCGGGACGGTTTTCGGGGAAGGTGGTCGGATCGGCGTCGTCGCCGGTGCAGACCATACCGATCACGGCCGTGCTGACCGTGCGGATGGGGCGCGTACCGTCATTGATCTCAATGACGCGTACGCCGTGGTGGTAATCAGAGGGCATGCAATCTCCCGGAAGTGAGGCTCCCGAAAAGATTGCCGTTCGCGCGCGCGCAGATCACGCCCGCGTGGTTGTGCAGCGGTCGGCCACAACCGAAACCGCTGCAGGATGGCGTTATGCAGCGACGGTGGGTTTGTTGAGCCCGGCAAGGCGTGGCGTCGCGACCTGGTGGTAGGTGGGCTCCAGCTCACATCCGATCCAGTTCTGTTTCATTGCGACTGACGCGATAGACCTCGGCGGGCCAGGTCATGCACCAGAACGACCATGACCGTTGATCCTTGCTATCGTGCTGGAACTCGGGGTAGACGGTCTTCACGTCCCCGCCGATGTACTTGCTCGACGGCGACTGGCCGCGCGAGGCGCCGGTCGTGCCGCCGGACGAGTAGGGCGGATCCGTGGAGGTCAGATCGACACAACTATCAGGTAGCGCGCGAGCACGTTCGGTGCGTCGGCTTGGTGAATACGGTTGATCAGGTCAGCGGAAATGAGTAGTTGCATGGAGCGAACCCCTCGTAGCGGAGACTCGGCGGCCTGCGGGTAAGCGGCGCTCGGCCCTCAACACGTTCATAGCCCGACAGCGCGGGCATTTGATGGTGAGCCGGATGTACCGCAATGGATGTCCTGTATGGGGCACGCGCTTCGATTGACCATCTGGCAAGCCTGGATGTGCTCCCAGCGGCGGTTGTTACTGCGTGGTGACGTCGTCGTTAGATAAAGGGATCGAAAGTTAAAAAAACGTGTCCGTAAAACGATTGCGAATTAAGACACATATGCGCTGAGCCTTAACGAAACGTACAATCACTGTCGGCTCGACGTGCCGTGACATTGCCTGCTATTTGGCCACAAACTTAGCGTTCCGCAATAAACGGAAGGGGAAATGAAAACATCGAAAGTTATCCGTGAAATCGCAAACGAAATAGAAAATGTTTTTCGCAACAATGAGTCGGCAGAGCCCAATCCTTTCGCTTTGGCTCAGCTCGAGGTACTGCATAGCCGCATGCGTCTGCACTGCGGCTACTGCTTTGAACGAACGACAAAAATTATTTCCCTCGCCAAAGACTTCTACAGTGTGCGCAAGCATCAGTTGCATCCCGGGGGAGCCGACGGCGTGCTGCGCGATGTTTGCGTAAACCTCGAAGAGATGCGTGCCTGGGCAAGCTTGTGGGAGAAGAACGGCAAATAACGACTTGGGGCGTCACTCGCCGACCGCCTCTCTTCCAGAGCGCTTACGCCACGCCTTCATCATCAGCAGTCGCACTCGGCACCGACGGCGCAACATACGGCGCCGGCTCCTTCGGCCACACCACATTCGGGAACGTTTCCCGATTCAGCGTATGCGTGAGCCGATCGGCATACGCAGACCATGCGCGATAGTTGTACTGCTCTTCGTCCGACAGCTCGCCTGCCGCATACGCGTCGGCTTTCCCGTCGATAAAGCTCTTTGCCTTCGCCATTCGCGCCTCGAATTCCGCAAGCGCCGGTTCGCACGCGACTTCGAAGGGGACCGGATCGTCGGGCCAATGCACGGTGTCGGGGAAGCCGTCCGACTGAATCGCGCGGACCAGATCGAGCTGATAGGCGGACCATGCGCGGAAGTAATACACCTCCTCCATCGACAACAGCCCTGCCGCATACGCGTCCGCCTTGCCAGCGTTCATCTGACGCGCGCGCGCCATACGTGATTCGAACTCGACCATCGCTGCTTCCCGTGCTCGTTGAGCCACGAGCGCGGGATCGATGACCCAGCCGCTGTCGCGCCACACGTGCTCCGGCGACGGACGTGGAATTTCGGTGAGCCCCTGTGCTTCGGGCGTCGTGCCGGCCGCGAGAATTTCGGCCGGCTCGCCTGTGTCCTGTCGATACAGAACCTGTCCGCGGTGATCAGGCAGGAGCGTCCATGCACCGTTACGGTAAAACGGCCAGGTGCGCGGCGTGCGCTCCGGCAGTGGATCGAGCGTACTGAACGCTGGCACGAGCCAGCGATTCGGGTTCTTCGGATCCACGTCGGCGAGATGGCTGGAAATGTACTGTCCGGTTTCGGCGTCGTATTGATGGATGAGCATAGGTGTCGTTTCAGTAAGCGCGAATCATGGCGAGCATGGCGATGTTCCGGGGACGGGCCTCGTTACCGCCGTCCCCGTTCACGGTAATGGCATGCGCGTGTGCGCCGGCGCCGCCGATTCCGACGTTATGGCTGTGCGTTCCGGACCCTTCGGTATTGAACTCGTGTGCGTGATCGCCGGACCATGCGATGTCGGCCGAATCGCCGGCACCGACCGCCTGCTCGGAGCCGCTACCGGCCTGGTCGGAACCGGTTAGCGACCCACCGTAAGGCGGCCGCAGTAAGCGGCTGAAAATCCCGTTGTTGTGATTGTGTCCGCCGCCGCCGCCGGTCCAGCCGTGGTGACCATGCCAGCCTTGCGCGTCCGTCCAGGCGCCGTGCGTATGGTCGCCGACGGCTGCCGACGATGCCCCGTGCGCATGCCATGCGTTCTGGAAGCTCTGGAAAGTGCCAATCCCGCGCGCAGAATCCGCGCCGCGGCCGTCGTCCCAGCAGCGCAAGAATTCGCCGCGCAGCTCGGGCAGACGGAACGTCGTCGCGCCGTCGCCCGTCGAGAAACATCCCCAATTGTTCTGCCCCCACGCCGACTCGGCGACGAGCGCGCCGCTCGCCTGTGCGTACGCCCACAGCGCGGGATAGTCGCTGCGGTTGACGAGCGCGCCGTTCAATTTCAGAAAGCCGGCGCGCACGCTGGTGCGCGGCTCGAACACGATCGTGCCGATGCCGGCCGACGCGATCGCTGCGACAACCCATTCGGTCGTTGGCACGCGCTTCGATGCGTCGCCCGATGGAGGCGTTTGAGCCGTGATGAGGCCGCCGACGTCGAGCGTGCCGCGAAAGCCGGTATTGCCGGTGCGCGTATCGAACCAGTGAGAAAACTCTGTTCGCGGTACGGGCATGCCGTCGATCGTTGGCGCGAACCCGATGCCATACCACGAACGCAACGCGACGTTGGTCGTCGAGGCGGATGCACCATCGCCGTTGCCGGCGCTGAGAATCGCGCCGGTGCCGCCCGGCGCCGACGCGAGATGCAGGACGTCCCGCGTGCTGATGCGGCCCGTGAAGTCAGCGCCGGAAAGATTGGCCTTCGCGTCGAGCCGTGGCTTGAGCGTAGCCGGCGTCACGGCGCGCGTCGCGTCGGTGCCAGCGGCAACCTCTTCCGTCGTCGCAAGCTCGACGACGCCCTTGCGGTCCGTCGTCGCCGGCGGGTTCAGGAACGTGGCGGGGCCGAACTGGAGCTGCGACGCGTCGATCGACTTGAACACGATGTCGCTCGCAAGCAGCATCATCGCCGCCGGCGACTTTTCCAGAATGGGCGTGTCCTGAACGTAGACACCGAAGAGCACACCATTGTCGAGGTACAGACCGTACGCGAACAGCGAATACTGATCGTCGGTGTCGTCCTGGATGACGACGTGCACTGTATCGGGCGCGACGTTTTCGCCGCCGAACGTGGTCACGCGTTTGCGCTCGGTCGGCATGGTTTTCATGCCCTTGTCGAAGGTGAATGCCGCGGTGCCGAGACCGACTTCGGTCACGCGGCGGGCAACCGTGCCGGTATTGCTAGCTGCGACGAGCGCCGCGCGTCCGGCGTCGGTAATGTTGATGAGGTTTCCAGCCATGTTCAGGTTTCCGAGAGGGACAGCCGGCGATAGACCGCGGCGCGTGCGCCCGCGCCGACCTGCTGCGTGCCGATCGCGCTGTAGCCTTGCTTGAAGATGTAGTGCGCGGTTCCCCGCTTCGCCCGATCGACTTCGGCGCGAATGTCGGCGACGTACTGCGCGGTGGCCGGCACGCCTTCACGACTGCCTACCGTCATCACGACCTCGAACGTGCCCGGCACGCCGCGCGGCGTCATCTCGAACCATTCGCGCATCACGACGTTCGCGCCGAACGACGCGCAGACGTCGCGCACGGCATCGGCCGTACCCTTTTTGCGGGCGATGCGGATTGCAGATTTCACGCGCGCGCGCTTCACCTGCTCGGGCCATTCGTCGCGCCACGTGTCTACGCCCATGTGCCACGCGAGCCACGGCAGAAAGCGCAGCGGGATCCGGTCCGGGTCCATTAGCGTGTCGAGCTCGACCGGGATGTCGAGCAGGTCCGCATTAGCTTCGGCGAGGCGTCGCTCGAGCGCCGTCGCATTCGGCGGCAACAGTGAACGGGTCGGTTTATTCATCAGCTACCCCGCCGTCGACCAGCTCGATACCGGTGCAGTACGGCGCCTCGTCGATCGCGATCGGCACGCCGTTGGCCGGTGTGTCGAGCAGCACCTTTTGGACGCCGGCCACACGCATTGATGCATACAGACCGTCCACCGTGATCTCGGAACCAGGACGGTGCATTGCATCGGCGAACTGCTGGGCGTTCTTCCGCGACGCAGCGATCGCAACGGCGCGGTCCGGTCCGTTGAAGAAGCGCAGCGTCGCGCGGATCGCGTACGGCACGATCTTCGCGCTCTGGACAATGACCTCGTCGGCCTGCGGGCGCTTCTTTTCGAGGTTCTTCCGGACGATGTCGAGCAGTTCCTCGCTGGCGGTGCCGTCGCCTTCGCGCGATAGGATCGTGACGACCATCACGCACGGCGATGGGCTGTACGCGGTCGCCGCCTTCACACGCCCATCCGCCGCGCGTGCGTGGAACACGTACGCATCGTCGGGGCCGGCCACCGAAAAGCCGCGCGGCGCGAGCTGGATGCGCTCGCGCAGGCTGTCATCGTCCTCGTAGACCGGATCGATGCCGTTGTCCGGGTCGCCGGCCGAGATCAGCAGACGCTCGACATCGAACAGGGCGCCGAGATGCTCCAGCGTCGTGCCCTTCGCGTACGCGAGCAGCAAGCCACGCGCCTTCTCGTTCACCAGCGCGAGCAGCAGCATCTTTTCGTAGGCACCTTCCTGCAGCAGCTTGACCATCGGCTCGGATTCGAGCTCGAGCGCGGCCGCGATCTCGTCCTGCTGTTCCTTCGGGTACAGGGAAATGAGCCGGGCCTTCTTCTCGGCGAAGATAGTCTCGTAGTCCAGCTCTTCGACGATGTCCGGCGCCGGGAGCTGTGACAGGTCGATCGGCGTCGTTCTCATGCCACACCTCGACTTGCAATGCGGCCACTCGTCGTCGGCAGGCGCATGGAGAACGGCGTGCCGGCGCGCGGGCCGTCGGTGCGCTCGCCATGCAACTCGAGCACGGCACCGCCGTCGCCGCCGGTGGCGGCGAAATCCACCTGATTGACCTGAATTCGCGGCTCCCAGCGTGCCAGCGCCATGACCGACGCCGCCATCACCCGCATGCGCATCAGCGGATTGACCGGCCCGTCGATCAGCGCGGGCAGGAGCGAACCGTAGTCGCGCCGCATGACGCGTGTGCCGAGCGGCGTGAACAGGATGTCCGCGGCGGATTGCTCAATGTGGGCCTGGCCGGCGATCGCGCGGCCAGTGCGTGCGTTCATGCCCATCATGCGCCACCCGCGAGCGGTTTCGAGGTCTGCGCGAATTCGCCTTGCGCCTGGTGCGGGTGCTTCACGAGGCTCACATTTTGCGACTGCACGTCGACGTCTGCTGATACGACGCCGGTGAAGTGGGCGCTGCCCTCGATCTCGATCACGGCGCGCGAGCCCGTGCCGCCTCCATTCTTGCCTGTCGCGCCGGATTCGAATGTGAGTGGTCCCTTCACAAGCAACGCGCCCGTCACGGTCGTATCGTCGGCGTCGAGGGTGACAGTCTTTGCCTTGACGGTTGCGCTGTTGGTTTCGACCGTGACGCTGCCCGGCGCGACGACATGCACAGTCGCGCCGGCGGGCAGCGTGGCGGTGAGCGCGTGAGCCGCGAAGTCGTATGCGATACGTGCGCCGTCGCCGTACATGCGCACGTGTTCGTGCGGATTCGAGCTGGGTGCGTCGTGACCGTCGCAGTACACGCCAGGCAGGAACAGACCGGTGGTCGGCTCACCCGACGGACACAGCAGCAGTCCGGGTTCGCCGATCGACGGTGGGTCCCACACGATACTGTTGCCGGTTCGCTGCACCAGCCAACGAATCCAGTCGGTTTGTAGCCCGCCCGATTCAACGCGCACGCGGCGGGCACCGTGGTCGACGTCGATCACGGTGCCCTCGCGCAACAGGCTTTCGAGGCGGCGATTCAGGTCAGCAAAATCATCCATGCGGCAAGGATGCCGCGCGCGCGCCCAGGGGGCATGCACAACATGTTGTGTGGGAGCCTGTGACAACCATTGACATTTGTCAGCCTAATGTTCGAGCTCTTCAGTCTCAAGTATCAGTTCGTCTGCTTCGAGCTGCAGTGTTCGAAAATTGTGGCGTTCGGCCAAGTCACGAATGGCGTAAAGCCTCTCGCGCCAGTACTTTGGTTCAGCAATCCGGGTTTCTGACGCAAACTGGTTTCGTGACGCGCGAAGAATCTGAATTGCATTTCTGATATGCAGTAAGTCCCTCTTTATCGAATCGTGCAGGCACATAGGAGTAGTCTGAAAGTATGCGATCACGGTCGCGAAGCTGACCGAATGAAACATGTTTTTTGGCAGATCGCAATCAGGTCCGACGCTGCACGACCGAGCGAAATCTACCGCGACAAAAAATCGAGGACGACGTCGGCGATTCGCATGATGTCGGCGTCCGCGAGACCCAGCAGCTCGCGTGCCGGATACTGAGCGATTGGGCCGTCGCGCTGCACCTGATCGCGCAGGCCCTCCTGATGCACGCGTGCGATGCGCTCGACGTCGCGCGTGAAATGCAGCACCGACGCGTCAGCGCTCGAAGCAGTTTTCAGGAAGCGGGCGGTGCGCAACTTCTGGAACATCGCGCGCCGGATGCGGCCCTTCTTGCGCCGCGCCTGCGGCTTGCGCGGCGCGTATCTGCTGCCGTCCGGGTTGCGGGCTTCTGCGATGCGTCGCGACTGGCGCCGGCGCAGTTCGGCCGCGAGTTCCTTCGCTAGGCGCGCACGCTGCGCACTCGTGAGCTGGCCCAGCAGGCCGGACGCCCATTCCTCAGCGCGCGAGAGACGATCCGCCATCACGTTCCCGCGATCGGCGGCTCGCCAAAGTGGCGGATCTCGAATCCGTCCGGCCGCTCGGTGACACCGACGCGCTCCGTAAGCTTCAGCAGGATTTCGACATCGGACTTCCCATTGTCCAGCAACTCGGCCTGGAACTTGAACCCATCGCGGCAGAGGTCGCGGTTCAGCAGCAGCTCCGGCTGGTGAACCTTCAGCCACGCGATGATCGGCACCATCAGGTGATCCGAGTGTCCGGCGTAATCCGTCACGACGATGTCGAGCGTGTACGCATACTCGAACGACAGTGAATTCGCTGCGGTGACGGCAATCGACCCGTGTTCGATGAAGATGTGCAGCCGGTCCGGATCGCGCGCGAACTCGGGCAGGGCGGCCGTCAGCGCTGCGCGCAGGCTGTTCGGTTTGTTCACGGCGCCTCCTTCTCGGCGTCACGCACTCGCGCCTGCAGAGCGATCAGCTGTTCGGCGTTTTCGTGGCAGGTGGTGTAGTTATCGGCGACGGTCGCGGCGACGGTAGAGAGTGCAACGCCCGCGGCGGCCGCATCAGTGCTTCCGGGATGTCCCACCGGCACATTGGCGGCGGCTGCGTCGTGCACGCGCACAAACCCGAGAGGAACAACACAGGCGCGATCAGCTTCGCGATCCACATAAACGGGTACCTCCTTGACGATGGTGTCGCCCTTTTCGCGGACGATCCGGACACGGCCGACGTACCGCGTGACGATCTTCACGTCGCGACGCGCCGCGTCGCGCTCGGCTGTTCGCTCGCGCAAGTCGCGCGCGAGATCGTCGGCGTGCTGGCCGGCGCTGACCAGGAGCGCATGCTGGACCGCGATGACGACACCCGCCGCGGCGAGCGCGATCGCGCCGGCGACGAGAGTGCGAGCGCCGCCCGTCATGCGACTGCCCGGCTGTAGCGCTCGAAGGCCCGTTCGAGCTTCACGTCGTACAGGTGATCGGCGTAATCGCGGCCGTTGTACAGCTCGGCGAACTTGGCCCATTTCCGGCTGCGCAACGCGGCGAGCAGCGCTTTGTCGGCGAGGATGAAGCGCACGAACGCCTCGAGGTGCTCGGCTTCGCTGACCTTCATCGCCTCGACGAACGAGAACACGTCCGGATAGCCGAGCAGGTTCCAGTGAAAGCCCATGATTTGGAACCCGCCCCAGCTCGCCGCTTCGAGTGCGCACGCTGCGGAAATCTGCGACGCGGTCGCCAGGCGCGCGTATTCCGCCGTGCCGCCGGCGTAGCCGCCGGGCTTCGGGTTGACGACGCCCGGATACTTCGCCGCGAGCGCGTCGGCGTCCAGGCCCGCGGCCGCGAGCTGCCGATACATGATGTGCCGCTCGAACAGGATCACAGGACGGCCGTCCGGCAAAAAGCCGGCGCCGCGCGACTCGACTTCGTTGACTGCGCGCACGGCCGCGAGATCGACCTTCAGCCGATCGGCCGCGCGCTGCAGATCCGCATCAGTCAGGTGCCGCGGATCGCGCCGGCCGGCTGCCAGTGCCGCCCACGTCTTCGGGCCCGCGATGCCGTCGGCGACCAGGCCGTGCGACGCCTGGAACGCCACCACGGCGCCGCGCGTCGCGCTGCCGTAGAGTGCGTCGGCGTCGATGCGCGCGCCGGCCGCGATGAGCTGGCGCTGCAGGTAGGCGACGTCGGCGCCGCGGTCGCCCAGGCGCAGGGTTTTATACATGGCGCCCCCACGGTTTGAACTGCAGCACACGCGCGATCAGCGAGTCGCGCGGATTGCCGCGGTGGAACAGCTCGACGACGTTGCCGCGCACGCCGTACACGGCCAGGCACAAGACGCCGACGAGGACGGTGTCAGCCACATTCGCCGGCGGCAGCATGCCGAACGCGGCGCGAATGGGCGCGGCGCCGGCGGCAACCGCGAGTGCGTAGGCGAGACACGACGCGAGAGGTCGGTGGGCGCTCGTGCCGCGGCGAAAAATCACGAGACGCAGCGCGAGCGCGGCGCACAGCAGCACGTAGACGGCCGTGAGCATCACTTTTCCCTCCCCTTGAACACGTTCAGCAACCGATCGGGCGCGTCGGCCTGCGCGATCAGCCACAGCAGCAGCTTCACGACGAGTGCCGAGGCGATCAGTGCGCCGATGCCGGCGTGAACTTCGATTCGCGCGGGAAGCACGGCGTCGAGCCCGGCTGCGAACAGGTCCGCGGTCAGGCACCCCGCCACGAACGAGATCACGAAGAACGCGACGCGTTTCGGGATCGACGGGTCGGCCGCGGTCATCACGAATAGCAGCGAGCCGGCGAAGGCACCCATGACGACATTGGCGTCGACGCCGGGAAACAGCGACAGCGTCGCGACACCGAGCGCCGCGGTCGTCGCGGACGACGTGGAAATAGGTTCAGCCATTCTCAGTCCCATAACTGGAGCCGCTCGGCGCCGGATTGCGCCGCTTGCGGTGGTTCGTCGGGTAGCTCGACGAGCAGCCCGTGAGGCAGGATCGGGCCGTACTGCGCGAGATCCCGGTTCAGCTCGAGCACCGCCTCGACGACACCGCGCGTGCGGCCGAGCACGCGCCAGCACAGTGCGTCGACGGTTTCGCCCTGGAGCGCGCGCACCCACATCAGGACAGCTCCTGACCATCCGCACCGTAATGGGCGACGAGCCGCGGTTTCAATGACGCCAGCCGACGCGCGCGTACTGCGGCCTGCAGCATCAACGACGCAGTGTCGAGGTCGGAGCACAGAGCGATTTCGCGCCAGAAGAGTCCCGCGATGCGGCGTTGAACTTGAAACGGTGCCGCGACGTGTCGGTCATCAATGACGCGGTCCTGCGGCAGGCGACGGATTCGGTACGTTGCTCGCATCAGATGAGCTCCACGGTCACGCGCGGCCGGCCGACGATGTCGCTGATCGCCCAGCGCGCATCGCGGCGTAGTTCGTCGCTCTGAGGCTCCAGCTCGTCGGCGCGGCGTGCACCGTCGCCGGTCGTGTCGTAATCGCGGTACCGCTCGATGAGCGTCGCCTTTGCTAGGCAGTACACGGCGCGCCGGTAGTGCTGCAGCAGCACGCTTTCGCCGTCGAGCTGGTGGGCCGGTACATCGGCGAGCCGCGCGAAGCCGGCATCGCGCCACGCCGCGCGCGCCGCGCGCAATTCGTCATTGACGCTGGCGATTGCCGCGAGCAGCTCGTGCCGCAAACGGGTATCGGTCACGGATCCGTCGAGGCGCATGGTGTCGCGTGCGTGTTCGAGCGACACGTCCGGGTAGAACGCGTCGTTCGCAATCGGCGGCGCAGAGGTTCGCGGCGGCTGCGCCAGCGGCGGGGTCGAGACAAAGGACATGGTCGGGCTCGTCATGTTGAAAAGGTGAGGCGGTGGACGGGGCTTTCGCGCGGACAGTGCCGGCTACGGCCCCGTGCCGCCTGGTGCGCGGGGTACGCTTGGTATCAGCCGTCGGGGCCGCGCTGGCCCCCGCTGGCAGAGTTCTTCAGTTCGCGCTCGAGCCGCTCGATGTCCTTCTTCACGCCGACGTTCGCGAAGAGCTGCAGCGCGCGGCGCAGGTGGTCCAGGGCACGCGCCGGCTCGGCGGCGGTGAGCCCGTAGCCGATCGCTTTGTGCAGCTTCGCGCGCACTTCATCGGGCATGTCGGCGCCCGTCGTCAGCTGCTCGATTTCGAGCAGCGGCTCGACCTGGATCGGCGCGCCTGCGCGATGCGCGCGCAGCGCGGCCTCGGCGAATTCCTCGACGAGCAGGCACGGTGTGCTGCGCTTGTACTGGTCCGGCAGAGGCAGGCCGTGCCGCAGCGCGTACGCGCCGATCTCCAGCGCACCGCGGAAGTCACCGACGTCGACGCGCCAGACCATGATCGTCATTAGCACGTCGTCCTGCGCGCCGGCGGCACCCTCCAGCACGCCCGCGACCCAGGCGTCGTACGTCGGCAGGAATTGCCGCTTCAGATCGGCCTTGCGCTCGAGCGACTCGACGGCCTTCAGCGCGCGGCGATGCTCGTCGAGCTGCGCCAGCATCAGCGTGTACGCCGAGTCGTCGCGCAGCCCGCCGACGCCCGCCGGCGTGCCGCGCGCGGCCTTCGCCGCGACAGTGCGCTGGAAGTGTTGGCGGAACGGGTTCGTCATGCACCACCCTGCGCAGCAGCCGGTGCGTCGTCGACGAGCTGGATGTTTTCGACCACGCAGCCGGCGCCGTACTGCTCGATCACGTACGCATCGTTCGAGCTTTCGTAGTTTTCGACGCGATCGCGCTCGGGAACTTCCTTCAGCGAGCGCCGGCGCGCGCTGATTTGCCAGTAAATCGACAGGTTGTCCAGTCGCGTGACCATCAGCGCGTGAGCCGGAAAGTACGGGACGGTGACGGCCGGCAGGTTGCCGAGTCGCTTCTGCGACACGACGATGTCGGTCGCGAGCGTTTCGGTCGACGGCTGCGCCTGGTTGATGAGCGGGAAATACTTGTCCTGCAGCAGCTCGCGCCCACAGATCACGACGAGATTCGGGTCTTCCGCGTACCACGGGTCGAGGAACTCGTTGCGCGCGAGCGTGACGACGGCGTCGAGGTTCTTGAATTCCTCGCCCTTGCCGACCTTGGCACCGGAGAACACGCGTTCCTTCGCGTTGTTCCGATACTGCTGCAGCCAGCCGATGTTCACGTCCTGCAGCAGCGGATTCGCCACGAGATCGGTGTCGGCTGCGACGCGCTCGCCGTTCCAGCCGATCATGATGCGGTCGAGCGCCTGGCGCACAATGATCGAATCGCGCACACGCGCCTGGAAGTCCGGAAACTTCGCCCACGCGTCGAGCTGTTGGTAGCGAATATGGGTGTCGTAGTTCGTCTTCTCGCAGCGGTACTTCTGGTTGTCGAGCGCCGAGACGTCGCGTGTCTCACGCGCGCGCTTGGTCGTATCGGTGCGGCTCGCGATCGGGCCGGACACACCGAGGCCGATCTTGTCGCCTTCCATTTCCTCGACGCCGTGGATGTTGATCCGAGAGAGGAATGCGCTCGATTCCTGAATTTTCGTTTCGAGCGTTTGCTGCACGCTGGGCACGACGGAAAACTTCTTCGTCGCATCGCTGATGCCGTTCAGTTGTTCAATACGCTCGACGTAGCGGTTATATAGCGCGCGGGTGTCGTTCCGCATGGATTCTCCGTTTTACGAAAATGGGTGGTGAGGTCGATCAGCAGTCGGTCAGCACGGCGTTGTCGCCGCCCGTCGACGTCGGCCGTTGCTGCCGATCGCTATCGGTGCGCGAGAGCTTCTGCACCAGATCGGAATGGCGCGCTTCAGCGTCTTTCAGCGCGCGCTTCACATCGGCCAGCTCGTTGCTGAACCGCTCGACCTGATCGAGCACCTGGCTCTGGCTTTCGGCGACCGCCACGACCGACTGCGAGAGATCGGAGAAGCGCTGATCGTCGGACGCTTCCTTGCGATTGAGCAGGCTGCGGACCTTGGAGAACAGCGAACGCGCGGCGTCGCCTGCGCGCGTCGGGGCGTCGTCCTCAAGCTCGATGTCGGCTTCCACCGCGGCGCTGAAGAGGTTTTCCGGGCGCAGCTTGCGCGTGTCGAACGCACGGTTCTTCGCGCTGAAAGCGAGCATCTCGGTGCCGAGGCTCGCCGGGTTGTCCGTGACGGCCAGACCAACCAGATATGCCTCGCCGGTGCCCGCGAAGTCGGGGTCGACCTCCATCGACGTGTAGACCTTCTGCCGCTGCTCGGTGGTCATCGCGATCAGATCCTTGGTCGGCGAGAGCTGCGCGAGCAGACGCATCTTGCCGTCCTGCTCTTCGGCCTTCAGCGCAATCACGTCGCCATACGAGCGAAACGCGCCATCGGGATAAAGCCCGCGAATGTGTTCCATGTTGATGCGCGCGCCGTACACCGCGGGATCGTACGAGCGGGCCATTTGTTCGAGCATCGCGCGATCGATCGTGCGACCGTCCGTGGTCGCGCCTTCGGTCGCGATCCGGAAAAACTTCGTCTTCTTCGTGTCCTGTGCCATGTGCGAAACCTCTAAGAGGGCAGGGTGCTGTATTCAGGGATTCCAGTGTCGGCAGTTCGCGATGGCGTCGCAATGAACAGCGGTTGTGTGCGCAACTAGTACAACCGCTGACAGTAGGGCTCGCGCGCGCGCGTCGGTAGCCTTGCCGCATGACTGCACTTCTCACTGATTCATCTGACGTTGATCCACGCCGACGCGCACGTGATCTCTACTGGCAGGGCTATCGCATCGCGCGCATCGCCGACATGCTCGGTGAGAAGCCGGCCACGCTGTACAGCTGGAAGCGGCGCGATAGATGGGACGAGACCGAGCCGGTCGATCGCGTCGCGCTGTCGATGGAGGCGCAGCTGATTCGGCTCGTCGTGAAGGAGAAGAAAGAAGGGCGCGACTTCAAAGAGATTGACCTGCTGACGCGTCAGCTCGACCGGCTGCGCACGCGCCCGGCGAACGACGCGAAGGTGAGCCAATGCGGGAGCGCGGGCGGGACGAGACGGTCGCGCAGCGCGGACGAGCGCAACGCGTTCACCGACGAGCAGATCGAGAAGCTGAACGATGCATTCCTCGAATCGATCTTCGACTATCAGCGCACGTGGTATCGCGCGGGATTCAAGGAACGAATCCGCAACATCCTGAAGAGCCGGCAGATCGGCGCGACCTGGTACTTCGCGCGTGAGGCATTGCTCGACGCGCTGAACACCGGCCGCAATCAGATCTTCCTGTCGGCCAGCAAGGCGCAGGCGCACGTGTTCCGTCAGTACATCGTCCAGTTCGCGAAAGATACGGTGGGCGTTGAGCTGAAGGGCGACCCAATCGTGCTACCGAATGGCGCAACGCTGTACTTCCTCGGCACGAACGCGCGCACCGCGCAGAGCTACCACGGCAACCTGTATTTCGACGAGTACTTCTGGGTGCCGCGCTTTCAGGACCTGCGCAAGGTCGCGTCGGGCATGGCGATCCACTCGCAGTGGCGCCAGACGTATTTTTCGACGCCGTCGAGCCTCGCACACGACGCATATCCGTTCTGGTCCGGCGCGCTGTTCAACCGCGGCCGCCCGAAGGATCAGCGCGTGTCGGTCGACATCTCGAATGCCTCTCTCGCGGCGGGGCGCGCGTGCGGCGACGGCCAATGGCGGCAGATCGTGACCGTCGAGGACGCCGTGCGCGGTGGCTGCAACCTGTTCGACCTCGAGCGCCTGAAACTCGAATACAGCGCCGACGAATACGCGAACCTGCTGCTGTGTCAGTTCATCGACGACTCGCTGTCGGTGTTTCCGCTGTCGGCGCTGCAGCCCTGCATGGTCGATACGTGGGAAGTGTGGGACGACTTCAAGCCGCTGTATCTGCGCCCATTCGGCGACGAGGACGTCTGGATCGGCTATGACCCCTCGCACACGGGCGACAGCGCTGGCTGTGTCGTCGTGGCGCCGCCGAAGTATCCGGGCGGAAAGTTCCGCGTGCTCGAGCGGTTCCAGTGGCACGGCCTCGACTTTGAGGCGCAGGCCGGTCAGATCGAGGCGCTGACCCGGCGCTACCGGGTCACCTACATCGGCATCGATACGACCGGGATCGGGCAGGGCGTCTACCAGCTCGTCACGAAGTTCTTCCCGGCCGCGACGCCGTTCCACTACTCGGTGGAGATCAAGACCGCGCTCGTAATGAAGGCGCAGAACGTGATCCGCAAGGGCCGGTTCGAATTTGACTCGGGCTGGAAGGATCTCGCTGCGTCATTCATGGCAATCAAGAAGACGCTCACGCCCAGCGGCCTGCAGGTCACGTACAAGGCGAGCCGCTCAGAAGAGGCGAGCCACGGCGACCTCGCCTGGGCGTGCATGCACGCGCTCGCGAACGAGCCGCTCGAGGGGGCGACAGGTACCAACACCGGATTCATGGAGATTTTCTGATGTCACGCAAGTATCGACGCGGCGCCGCGCGCCGCGCACACGACCGCAGCGAGCTGACGGTCGACACGCAGTCAGCGCCGGCTACGCACGCGGAAGTGTTCTCGTTCGGCGACCCGGTTGCCGTGCTCGACCGACGCGAGCTGCTCGACTACGCCGAGTGCATGCAGATGGGGAACTGGTATGAGCCGCCGCTTCCGCTGGACGGTCTCGCGCGCTCGTTCCGCGCCGCGCCGCATCACAGCTCGGCTATCTACGTGAAGCGCAACATCCTCGTGCAGTCGTACGTCGAGCATCCGCTGCTGTCGCGCGCAGACTTCAGCCGGTTCGTACTCGAGTATCTGGTCTTCGCGAACAGCTACCTCGAACTGCGCACAAATCGGCTGGGGCAGCCGATGGCGTTGAAATGCTCGCTCGCGAAATACACGCGGGTCGGGGTCGAGCCGGGCCAGTATTGGTTCGTGACGAACGTGCGCGAGCCGCACGCGTTTCCGGCAGGCGCCGTCTATCACCTGTACGAGCCCGACCTGAATCAGGAGATTTACGGGCTGCCCGAATACCTCTCGGCGCTGAATTCGACGTGGCTAAATGAGAGCGCGACCCTCTTTCGGCGGCGCTACTACAAGAACGGCAGCCACGCCGGCTTCATCCTGTACATGACCGACGCGGCCGAGAAGCAGGAGGACGTCGACAATCTGCGCGCGGCGCTGAAGAACGCGAAGGGGCCGGGCAACTTCCGGAACCTGTTTATGTACGCGCCTAAGGGTAAGAAGGACGGCATTCAGTTGCTGCCGATCGGCGAGGTTGCGGCGAAGGACGAATTCTGGAACATCAAGAAGGTGACGGTAGAAGATCAGCTCGCGGCGCACCGGGTGCCGCCGCAGCTGATGGGCATCATCCCGTCGAACGCTGGAGGGTTCGGTGACGTTCGTAAGGCGGCGGAGGTGTTCAACGAACTCGAGATCGAGCCGCTAAAAGCGCGGCTGCAGGAGGTGAACGACTGGCTCGGCGTCGAGGTCGTCCGCTTTCGCCGGCACACGCCGGTCCTATAGCTTTTGCGTGGCCGATATTAGGAGTGGGGCGCTTGCCCCACTCCTACTGAAGAGACAGGGGCAGAAAAATAATCTTAGGTCGCGCCGGTCTCGAGGTGGTACTCCAAAAGATTGATAATACGCCGGGCCTTTTGTCATAGTTATAACAGCATGCTGTTCCGAGCGTAAAGTCGGTTTCACCAGGAGGGAGCGATGACAACCGTGTGCATGCAGACAGTTGTCAGCGGTAAAACTGTTCAGGTCGTCCTACTGGCGGAACAAGCCACCGCCAAGATTTACATGGTCAACAGCGATGGTAGTTCGCAGCAGCCGAGAGCGATGAGTGTGCGGGAGTACCTCGACGCCGGGATGTCCAGCGAACAGGTTGTACGACATATCCTTGAAGTCATCACCACAGCACTTGGGGAGCTGGACCGCCTGCGCAAGGATGGATTATAGCGGCCGCAACCAGTGTACGCGCTGCAGTGCGCAGTATGAATCTTGCGCTGCAATACGTCATTTTTTGACGTTCGGCTCGCCACGATGACTCTCGCCAGTTGCTTCAGACATAAAAAGCGCTCATAGGCCCCACAATTTTGTCACCGCGCAGCTGGAAAAGTGGTTTACACGAAAATTCAATGGGCTACCAAGGGGCATACTATCGTCGGCCTAAACCGGACGACTAGCATGTCAACAGTAAGTATGCAAGTGACCGTATCTCGCACGACAATTCAGATTGTGGCGGTGCCGGACACGGGGATGGCCAATATTTTCATCGTGGACAACAATGATGGCAGTCATCAGCTACAAGTGGTTCCGATTCGCCAATACCTGCGTGCCGGCACGGCCGTTGAGCTAGCCGCCAGTCACGTCCTCGAACTCGCCATGGCCGCGATTGAGCGACATATGCACCAACAGACGCACTGAACATCGGCGTCGCCCGACAGATGCTTGCATATCAAATCGCGCACTACGCCGCGAAAGCGGGATGGCGAAGCCCGACATGGATCGCGCCCCTTCACGACGGAGAGCGGGCGCTTGTCCGGATTTCGGCTTGCGCGCCAACTGCGTTCACGGCCATGGGAACCGTGTTGCGACAATGGCGATAGGCGGCACATTTATCGCAGCCGAAGCCACGCGCCTCTTGCGACACTGGCATGTCTCGGAATTGTGGTGCACATCTCGTTTATGCTTGCGCCACATCGCGAGCATGCGCTTCGGATCCTCAAGATAGGGAAGGGCTGACGCACGAGTGCACGACCGTCACTGAGAAAACCGTTCTTAGTAGACCTCGTCGCCGTGGTGAGCTGACTCAACGCAGAGGACGACGAGACCCATACCAATGTCCCTCGGCAAGACCAAGGGGCGCATCCGATCCATATCACCCAGCATCTCGGCTAACTTCGCAAGGCGCGCATGTCATCGAGAACTGGCACAACAGCAAGCGCAATGAGGACAATTGCAAGAGGAACAATTGAGGCGAAGCCGACGTTGCGGAAACCGAATGCTCCTGCTAGTCCACCCGTTACGAATGCCAGCAATAGAGATCCGAGAAGATTTAGTTTTTGTCGGTCCGCGCGAACGAGATCCCGGCAGCTTGCTCGAGTGTTCCAATAACATAGCTTACCAAGCTCAATCCCGATATCTGTCACAAGACCAGTGACGTGTGTCGTACGTATCTCCGCCTTCGAGATCTTTGTAATCATGGCGTTCTGCAGCCCCATCACATAGCAGAGGAGGCAGACGGTTGCAGGTACAAAGAGCACATGGCGCGTTTCAAGTCTTGAGCCAAGAAGGCCGAAGAAGAGCAGCAGTGTAGCTTCAAGCATCAGCGGCATCGCGTATTGGCTGCTCAAACGCTTACGGCGGCCCCAATTGATCAAGATAGCGGACGTGGCGGCGCCAACGAGGAAAGAGAGCAAAGAGCAGCACCCTGCCACGACGACCTTAATGTCGCCCAGCACGACGCTATCGGTCAGCGATGACACGATGCCAGACATATGCGATGTGTACTGGCCAACAGCGAAAAATCCACCGGCGTTGGTCGCACCCGCGACGAACGCAAGCGATCTTCCGAGGCGGCGATTCGTCGCGTCGTTGCGCTCGGGCGTTGTAAATTCGCGGAGGTAATTGATCGGCATGACCACCCCGAGAAATCGGCGGCGACTGAGCTTTCAGAGCGTCCCAGTGATTGGCAAGATCGTAACACGGTCTCCCCATATGGGGAACGGGGTGGTTTCGATAGTGAAGCGCCTTAAACCTGCCTTAGCCGGTGGCTGCATGCTTGTGGGAACCGTGATCCGGCTTACCCTGCCTGGGTTCCGCCGCTGACCTCGCTCCTTGCAATCTCGCTGTTTCTT
The DNA here is from genome assembly GCF_000959525.1 of Burkholderia multivorans ATCC BAA-247. Lineage (NCBI taxonomy): Bacteria > Pseudomonadati > Pseudomonadota > Betaproteobacteria > Burkholderiales > Burkholderiaceae > Burkholderia > Burkholderia multivorans. The sequence continues at coordinate 69,035 of NZ_CP009832.1, read as the reverse complement.
CGTGATCGAACACCAGCATTCTTCCCATTGCTTCCCGGAAAATCTTTGGTGAATCGGCAAAAGGTCGCCGGAGCGCGCACTCACCGCAGGAAGCCGATCGCGACGCACGCGCGCAGTTGTGACCCCGCCCCACCCGCCCGCAAAATCGAGCGGTTTTTATGCACGTGTGCATTGACCGTTGCGGCCCGCCCGTAGCGGGCGAGCAGAGGAGTGAGGCGGCCGATTTCCCTGTGCAATTTTACGCGCCGTGATTATGCGGGCCCGGTGCGCCACTATCAAAAATCGGGCGCTTCTGGGCGTCTCCCTATGAACAAACCGCCTATCCATGCATTCGGATAGCGCGCCTGGAGAATGGTTTTCATCGCGACGAAGTGGCTACCCGTGGTCAGGATGTCGTCGACAACGATAATGTGCTTCGGCTGGGGCACCGCAATCGTTTCATTGATCTCGTAGAGCGGAATCAAGTCCTCCGGGCGCATGCGTTGCGCCGGAGTCAGGTGCGACGCGACGTAACTTTCACGGTGCAGCACCAACTCGCGTACGTCGGCGAGAATAAGCAATTCGTCTTGAACAAGCGCCGCCATGTGGCCGAGCGCGAGCACCATTCGGTCGTCGTATTCCGGGGCCGTTCGGGGCTTGGATGGCGGGACAGGCACGAAGGTGCATTGTCGAAACGCGTTCGGAACGAATGCATTGCGAAACGTCCGTCCGACCGTCTGAATCGCACGCGTCTTGTCCCGATACTCGGGACGTCCTTGCCGCGAGACCGATTTCTGGAAGTCGGCAACCAGCTCGTCGATCGGGCTGCACGCGAGTCCTCCGCGCGCGGTGTAATCGCCGCAGTACCAACAGTGATCATCACGCCGCAGGAAGGGATGGGCGTCGCGAGTTGCATCGTCAATTTGCAGAAGCAGCATGCGGCAGGTTCATCAGGATGTCATCGAAGTCGCGAAAGGCGGCAGATGGATCGCCTGCCTTCTTTGCGATGTAGCGCGGGGCGAGCTGCATGGTAGGGTGCGGCGCGCGGGTTTCCTATGCGATCGCGGCAGGCTCATCTCGTTTCGCTGCAGGATTGATTCGTCGAAAGCTGGGCGACGCTTTCCGATCCTGCGCTACATCAGTCTTTTGAGTGCTGTCCGAGAGTTTGTTGGCGCGTTTCGTAATCGCTAGCTTGTGGCCATACGAAGGCCGCGGATATTCACTATCGACGTTTATCAGAGTCCCTGCTGCCTTTGCTTCACGCGCAAAAAACATCAGTGTAAACGTGAGTATTGTTCCGACGATCATCAGGACCACTGCTGCCGGAGTGCTGACCGTCCCCAACTTGTGGGCGGGGACAAATGTAAGGAAATAGACAGTGACCGATGATGCTAGTAAAACTTGAAAATTTCCTCTGAACGTCCATCGCTGAAGCCATTTATACCGATTGTCTTTGTAACGTGCTTCAATAGGACAGAACTTTACAAAACTGCCGGCATATTCTCGTGATCGGAACAGCGAGAGTGCGTCATCCCGTTCAAATATGAATCGAATTTCGTCCCCGCTCAGTCGCATGCCGAATGCCTCCTTGACCGCAAGCTGCAACGCGCCGGACGAGATCGCGCGCCAACCCTGGTCCTTCAGCTTCATGATTTCATATAGGCGCTTCGTGCGAGTTTGGGAGAAAAGTTGATTGCCGGACCGGAAAGTATTGCGTGACATTGCAATTCCCACAATTGCCGTTATGGTCGCAAGTGCAGCGTGGATTGCTCCTAGGGAACCGGTAAGCGCAGTAAGGTCCATGTTGTGCCTCGCAGCTTATTGCTTTGTGACTAGACTCTGGGGGGGGAGTTTCGGCGTATCGAGCACGGCCGCTTTGGCGTTCAGCAATTCGTTCTCAGAGACGTCGAATCGCCGGAGCCATGCGTTACTGCTGGTCTGCGTGTTGTAGACCGGTGCGTCTCCATTTGCCGTGCCACGTTGAAGAATCGAAACCGTATCTGCAACGATCGCGCGCAAAGCAGCGTTGACTACGACATAAGCCGGTGGTGGCGCCAGGGCGCCGGTCGCTCCCTGCACGCCGGCTTCGGGGATTGTGCCCGCGCGGATCAACAGTCCTTGCGCGCACGGCGTTAAGTCGTACCAGTCTGTCGGTAGTGCGGATTGCAGCGTGGCGATGCCGCCAACCTTTGCCAGCATTGGCTTATCGATCAGGGTGAGCCAGTCGACAGTCTTGATTCTGTCCGTAAGGTCACGCACTTTCATAGCAATTGGACTACCTACGTCGACACCGGGCCCGAGCTGCTGCGCCATAAGATATTCGCTGCTTTCGTTTTCAGTTCGGCTCGTCGGTGACAGATTTACCGCGAGTCCGGCATGGCCGTGGATCGCGTCCACAGCGGCGGCCGCATCGCGGAAGAGTCGTATGAAGGGAGTCGGGTTCGTCCGGACGAAAGGGGCCGGGAACGTGAAAACTAGAACGTCGAGACCCCGAGTGCCGAGTTCAGCCTGGAACTGTTCCAGGCAGAAAGTTGTGAATTCGTAGAAAGATGCATCACGCGCTGTCTCGCCGCCGACGAAAGTTGCATCGAAACCTTCGTTTGCGCCGACACTGGATGCGAGTGCTGACAGCGCGGGTGCTTTCGCAAGGGGAAGCGCCTTCTTACCATTGAACCAGAGCCACCTCAATGGATGGTCAGTGTTGGGGGCGCTCGCCTGACGGGCGATCTCGACATACCGATCGAAGACCCATGCAAGCGCGTCGCGTTTGTCACGGGTGTACCCACCTTTGAAGTACAGGGACGCGCGCACAACCAGAGCGGCGCCGATACCATCGTGAGGGTAACGCGGTTCGAGAATCGCGAACGGCATCATGCCGGCCTGGGCCAGCTCCTGAATCCGTCGTTCGTTATCGTTGCTCATCATCGTGTGGTTGCGATTTAGGGGATGGGCAAAGGCATAGGTGGCGGCATCGGGCCACCGAGGCTTCCCTTCAGACCTTGCCCGATCAATTTCCCGAGTTGCGACAGGGCGGATTGCGAGGATTCGGTCTCGTTCGGCTGATCGTCGGAGCATCCGCAGTCATTGGGCCCCATCGTAGCGACTTTTGAAGGGTCGCCGGCGATGCGTTCGTATGCGTCTTGCTGCTTCGGGTCCACGCGATCCGGCGGAAACTTGATTTCCACAACAGATTTCAGGTTGTCCTGCGTCGGCGGCAGTGACGGATCGTTGACGATCACGACATCGGGCCGGCGAATATTGCCCACGCCTGGCGTGTAGCTTTCCAGACCGCCCGGCCAGTATTTCTGAATCCAGCCCGGTAAATAATCGTGCGCTTTAGTGCCGATCCGCGAATCCATGATCGGAGCCGGCGGATCACATGACATGTCGTAGTTGATTTCGGCCTTGTATGGGCTCTGATGACTCCCGATCGCGTCCGCCGCCTTTAGCCTCCCGCTGACACACTGCTGCTTTAGCTTCTGTCCATCAACGCCTATGGCCGGCATCGCATTGCACCTGCAGATGACGGCGCAGAGCGCTTGCCGGTCCTTAGCGTCGAGCGCATTTCGTCGAACGCGTACTGGGTTTGTTTTTCCGCTGCCCGGAGCCGTCGAGCCGGATCCGCCCCCCTGTGCGTAGTCTGTCATACCGAATTCAGGTCGAGCGCTTGAAAGAAAGGGACGCGGCGCGGGCAGTCTCGAGCCAGTCCGTATACCCGTCTTCGTCGGTCGTTCCCGTAATGGTGCTGCCATCGCTGCCGGTCACGGTATACGGGTGATTAGCGACGGGCTTCCCAGTGTCGTCGTCCAGGACCTGAAAACGCCCGCGGTGTGGGCCCGACTGGTCAGCGCTTGCCTGTTGGGCCACTACGCTATGGCCGCCGCCAATTGGGTGTCCTGCGCCCTCCGTAGGCGATGCCGTAGCGTTGCTCTGACTCGCGATGAGCGTCGCGCCGCACGCCGTCATGTCGCCGTCTGACGCTACCGGCCGGCCGTTGAATGTCATGTGCAGTTCGGTCTTTACCTTCACGATCGGGAAGACACCGCCGCAACGCGGACACGACACCATGTCGCCGAGCAGGGCCAATGCTTTACCGTCGACCGTATTGGTCGGATCACATGCGAGCACGCGGCCGCCGTGAGACGTCGTGTCGCCTTCTCGAATGAATGCGAATCCCATGCTGAACTTTGCGAAAAGTAATCCGCTGAAGAATGTAGCACGCAGTACGGGACGGAAACGATCCTGTCAGGCTTGACAGGCTGAGGCGAGGGAAGATGGCACTTGATATTAGACACTGTCTAATATCAACGGGCACTGAAAAGAAAAAAGGGCTTAGCATCGCTGCTAAACCCTTGAATTCTTTGGTGGGGCGTGAGTGACTCGAACACTCGACCTACGGATTAAGAGTCCGCTGCTCTACCAACTGAGCTAACGCCCCCGACAGAAGCGAAATTATGCATGGCTTTTCGGGACATGGCAAGCCCTTTCTGCATATTTCGCGAAAATATTTCGTCACGACAACGCGACCTGACGGCGGGATAACGAGCCATCGCAGTTTCCGCGCTCCCGGTATGATGACGTCCAACCTGTTGCGCGGCGGTCGCGCAACGTTTTCTGGACATTCGAAGATGGACGAGAACGCAGTCCGCGAATTGCTCGATCGCCTGCTGGCCCCGTGGGTCCGCTCGCTCGATCTGGTCCCCGTATCGATCGGCGACGACAGCGTCACGCTGCGCCTGCCGTTTTCCGGCGAATTCCGCCATTCGGGCGGCGTGATCTGCGGTCAGGTATTCACGGCCGCCGCCGACACCGCGATGGTCGTCGCCATCTCGGCCGCGCTCGGCGAGTTCCGGCCGATGACGACCGTCTCGCTGAACACGAACTTCATGCGTCCGGTGCGCAAGGGCGACGTGCTTGTGACCGCGCGCGTGCTGCGAATGGGCCGCAACCTCGTGTTCGGCGAAGTCGAACTGTTCGACGAGGACGGCAAGATGGCCGTCCACGCGACGTCGACCTACGCGCTGACGAGCTGAGCGGCGCAATGTTCGACCAGATCGTTTTCGCGGGCGGCGGCAATCGCTGCTGGTGGCAGGCCGGTTTCTGGGACGTCGCGCAGCCGGCGCTCGGCCTGCGCCCGCGCGTGATCGCCGGCATTTCGGCCGGCGCGGCGACGGCCTGCATGCTGTACACGCGCGATGCCGCGTGGGTGATGCGCTATTACGAAGAGGCGCTGCGCGAGAACCGGAAGAACGTGTACTGGCGCAATCTGTTCGGCCGCGAGCCGATGTTTCCGCACTACCGGATCTACCGGCAGGCGCTGCTCGACATCTACGGCGAGCCGTTCGCGCAGCTCGCGAGCGCGCCGGAGATCCGTATCGGCGTGTCGCACGTGCCGCGCTGGCTCGGCGCGCGCAGCGCCGTGGCCGCGGGCCTCGTCGCGTACAACATCGAAAAGTACCTGCGCAAGACGCTGCATCCGACGCTCGGCCGCACACTGGGCTTTCGTCCCGAATTCGTGCGCGCGCAGGATTGCGCGCACGTCGACGAGCTGGCCGACCTGATCCTGCAGTCGTCGTGTACGCCGCCGTTTACGCCGGTGCTGCGGCGCGGCGGCCGGCCGGTGCTCGACGGCGGGATGGTGGACAACGTGCCGGTCGGCGCGCTCGACGCCTCGCCGGGCGACGTGCTGGTGCTCGTCACGCGGCGGTATCCGCGTCCGCAGATGTTTACGGTCGCGCACGGCGATCAGCGTCGGCTGTACGTGCAGCCGTCGACGAAGGTGCCGATTTCCAGCTGGGATTACACGAGCCCGTCGCAGATGCAGCACGCATACGATCTCGGGCGCCGCGACGGTGAACATTTTCTCGCGCGCGTCGGCGCGATGACGGACGGCCGCGTCGCCGCGTGAAGCGGCGCGCGGCGTGTGATCAGCGCTTGCGGACCGGCAGCAGCGCTTCCGGGTTGACGACGCTCGACGTGTCGCCCTGGTCGAACGCGAGGATGTTCTTGAACGCGGCACTGAAATACAGCTCGTAGCTTTCGCGTTCGACGTAGCCGATGTGCGGCGTGCAGATCACGTTTTCCATCCGCAGCAAGCTGTAGCCCTGCAGGATCGGCTCGCTTTCGTACACGTCGATCGCGACCATCCCCGGCCGGTTGTGCGACAGCGCGTTGACGAGCGCGTTTTCCTCGAGCAGTTCCGCGCGGCTCGTGTTGACGAGCAGCGACGTCGGCTTCATCCGCATCAAGTCTTCCTGCTTGACGATCCCGCGCGTGTCGTCATGCAGCCGCAGGTGCAGCGACAGCACGTCGCTCTGCTCGAACAGCGCTTCGCGGCTCTCGGCGGCGGTGTAGCCGTCCGCGCGCGCGGCCTCGAGCGAATGTTCGCGGCCCCAGATCATCACGTTCATCCCGAACGCCTTGCCGTAGCCGGCAACGAGCCGGCCGATCTTGCCGTAACCCCAGATGCCGAGCGTCTGCCCGCGCAGCACCTGGCCGAGACCGAAGTTCGGCGGCAGCGCCGACGTCTTCAGCCCCGACTGCTGCCACGCGCCCTGCTTCAGGTTCGCGACGTATTGCGGAATGCGGCGCTGCGCAGCCATCACGAGCGCCCACGTCAGTTCGGCCGGCGCGATCGGCGAGCCGGTGCCTTCGAGCACCGCGATCCCGCGGTCGGTACACGCGTCGAGATCGATATGGCTCGAAATACGGCCGGTCTGGCTGATCATGCGCAGATTCGGCAATTTGGCAAGCAGTTGCGACGAGATCGGTGTGCGTTCGCGAATCAGCACGAGCGCCTCGACTTCCGCGAGGCGGCTCGCGAGTTGCCCCAGCCCGCGCACCGTGTTGTTGAAGACCTTCACGTCGTGGTCGGCGAGCATCTCGAAGCAGTTCAGCTTGCGGACGGCGTCCTGGTAGTCGTCGAGGATGGCAATTTTCATGGTGAGCGGGGTGGTGTTGCGCGTTGAATCCGGCAGCGGCGGCGCACAGCGCGCCTGTCCCGCGCGGCCGGGGCCGACATGATGCTACGCCGGCCGCGCCCGTGGGGCCTTTTTAACAGGTTGTTACGCTCCGCCGCAATCGGCCGCAGCCGTCCCGGCGCCGCGCAACGTCGACCGCCGGGGTGCGATGTTGTGTCGCATCAAATACGTCCTTCCTGATTCGGCCGCCTGGCGGACGAGATTCACCCAATTGTTGCTCCAATCAGAATAATTGGATCAATTATCCGCGCACACCAAGGATGTTTGATGGTTTTTATCTCGATTCGCGGACGCGATAGGCAACTCTGCATCTTTTCCGCTGTCGTAGGAGAATTACGCATTTGCTTCAACTTTTTGAAGTTGTAACAGCGGCAGGAGTCGTTTATGGATCATTTGCAGTCGATGCGCGTGTTCGTCAAGGTTGCGGATCTCGGCAGTTTCGCGCGGGCCGCGAGTGCAATGGATATCTCGAACGCGGTCGCGACGCGCCATGTCGCCGATCTCGAAGGCCGGCTCGGCACGCGGCTGCTGAATCGCACGACGCGCAGCCTTTCGCTGACGGAATCGGGGCAGGTCTATCTGGAGCGTGCGCGCCAGATTCTGGACGAACTCGAGGACGTCGAGCAGATGGTCGTCGCGCGCAATCACGAGCCGGTCGGCACGCTGCGCATCGTCGCGCCCGTCGTGTTCGGCCTGCATAACCTCGCACCGGTGCTGCAGTCGTACACCGAGCAGTTCCCGAAAGTGGTGCCGGATCTGACGCTCGTCGATCGGCAGGTCGACCTCGTCGAGGAAGGCTTCGACGTCGGCATCGTCGTGACGCGACAGATGCGCAGCGCGAGCATCGTCACGCGGCGTCTGACCACGGGCTGCATGACGGTATGCGCGACGCCGAGCTATCTGGAAAAGCACGGCGTGCCGACGCATCCGGAGCAGCTCGCCGAGCATCCGAGCCTGAGTCTGCCGACCGAATACTGGGGCGACGAGCGCGTGTTTACGGGGCCGGACGGCGAAGTGCGCGTGCGTCCGACCAACGTGATCGTCGCGAACAACACCGCGATGCTGCGGCAGTTCGCGCTGCTCGGGATGGGCGTCGCGATCCTGCCGAGCTACCTGATCGGCGGCGACATCGCGCGCGGTGCGCTGGTGCGGCTGCTGCCCGATTTCAAGCTGCCGCAGGTCGAGATCAACATCGCCTATCCGAGCCGGCGCCATCTGCCGGCGAAGGTGCGCACGTTCATCGATCACCTCGTCGAGTACTTCAGCAAGTCGACCGACGCGACGATGGGCGAGCAGTGGGCCGCGCAGGGCGCGACGCTCCCGCCGATCGGCGTCGAAACGCGTGCGGAGCAGCCGGAACCGGCGGATCCGAACCTGTCGCCGCGGCTGCCGCGCGCAGGCCGTCAGCGCGTCTCGGCGCCGTCGCCGCTGTAACGGCGACGCGCGGGCGCCCGAACGGAGGCGCCAAAAAGAAAACGCGGATCGAGCGATCGATCCGCGTTTTTTGTTTGCCCGACGGGCCGACGGGCTGGCGGGCTGGCGAGCCGCCGCGACGCGCGCGACTCGCGGCGGCGCTCGTTACGAGCCCGTCTTGCGCGTCGTCGTCTTGCGTGCGGCGGTCTTGCGTGCCGGCGCCGGCTTCTCGTCGGCGCCTTCGGTGACGGTCTCCGCGTCCTTCGTCGCCGATTTCGCCGTCTTCTTCGCGGCGGCCGCCTTCGGCTCCTTCTTCTCGAACTCGAAGCCGATCTTGCCGTCCGGCTGCTTCACGAGGTACGCCTTGAAGTTGCGGCCCGTGCGCGACGACTTGAAGTTCGGCAGCAGATCGGTGCGGCCGTCCGCAAGCAGCTTGGCCATCTGCTCGCGCGTGATTTCCTGCTGCAGGATCACCTTGCCGGAGCGGAAGTCGCACGTCTTCGGGTTCGCGACCGAGTGCTCGCAGACGTAGCTCATCCCGTGCTCGAACACGCGGCCCTTGCACTTCGGGCACGTGCCGACCGGCTCCTGCGCGGAGAAGTCGGGCGCTTCGCCTTCGTCGCCGCCCTGATCCTGCCCGAAATCGAACTCGAGCTTGTAGTTCTTGATTTCGTCGTCGAACGTCAGCTTCAGGATCGCCGAGAACGGACGGCCCATCTTGCTGCGGAAGCCCGACAGCGGACCGATCTCCTTCTTCTGCAGCAGCTCCTCGACTTCGGCGATCTCGAACTGCCGGCTGCCCGGAATCTTCGAGATCGAGAAGTCGCACTTCGTGCACGCGAAGCGCCGGTAGTTCTCCTTCACCTGGCCGCCGCAGTTCGGGCAGGGCGTTTCGAGCGTCGCGTAATCGCCGGGAATCGTGTCGGAATCGTATTCCTTCGCGCGCTTGACGATCTGCTGCGTCATGCGCGCGATTTCCTGCATGAATGCGTCGCGTCCGAGGTTGCCGCGCTCCATCTGCGACAGCTTGTATTCCCATTCGCCCGTGAGCTCGGGTGCGGTCAGTTCCTTCACGCCGAGCCCGCGCAGCAGCGTCATCAGCTGGAATGCCTTCGCGGTCGGGATCAGTTCGCGGCCTTCGCGCACGAGATATTTCTCGCCGAGCAGGCCTTCGATGATCGCCGCCCGCGTGGCCGGCGTACCGAGGCCCTTCGCGGCCATGGCCTCGCGCAGTTCGTCGTCCTCGACGAGCTTGCCGGCGCCTTCCATCGCCGACAGCAGCGTCGCTTCCGAGTAGCGTGCGGGCGGCTTCGTGACGAGCGCGACGGCGGCGATCTCGTCCGTCTTCACCTTCTCGTCCTTCTGCACCTGCACGAGGTTCGCGTCGGCGCCTTCGGCGTCGCGGCCGTAGACCTGCAGCCAGCCCGGCTCGACGAGCACCTTGCCTTCGGTCTTGAAGTGATGGCCGGCGACTTCGGTGATGCGTGTCGTCACGCGGTATTCGGCGGCCGGGAAGAACACGGCGAGGAAGCGCTTCACGACCATGTCGTACAGCTTCTGCTCGGGCTCGGACAGCGATTTCGGCGCCTGCAGCGTCGGGATGATCGCGAAGTGATCGCTGATCTTCGAGTTGTCGAAGATCCGCTTGTTCGGCTTGACCCAGCCCTTGTCGAGCACCTGCTTCGCGTGCGGCAGGTAGTTGTGGCTCTCCTTGAGCATCTCGAGCGTCGACTTCACCGTGCCGATATAGTCCTCCGGCAGGGCGCGCGCGTCGGTACGCGGGTAGGTCAGCACCTTGTGCTTTTCATACAGCGCCTGCGCGAGGCCCAGCGTGTTCTTCGCGGAGAAGCCGAAACGGCTGTTCGCTTCGCGCTGCAGGCTCGTCAGGTCGAACAGCAGCGGCGACAGCTGCGTCGACGGCTTCGATTCCTCGCTGACCGTGCCGACCTGGTCGCGACACGCGGCGACGATCGTCTCGGCAGCCGGCAGGCTCCAGAGCCGCGAATCGCGCTTCTCGGGATCGAACTCGTCGCGCTTGAATTTCGGGTCGAACCACTTGCCTTCGTAGAAGCCGGCCGCGCACGCGAATTCCGCCTTCACTTCCCAGTAGTCGCGCGGGACGAAACGGCGGATTTTCTCTTCGCGTTCGACGACGATCGACAAGGTCGGCGTCTGCACGCGCCCGACGGTCGTCAGGAAGAAGCCGCCGCCCTTGCTGTTGAAGGCCGTCATCGCCCGCGTGCCGTTGATGCCGACGAGCCAGTCGGCTTCGGAGCGGCAGCGCGCGGCGTCGGCGAGCGGCTGCATGTCGGCGTCGCTGCGCAGGTGCGCGAAACCGTCGCGGATCGCCTGCGGCGTCATCGACTGCAGCCACAGGCGCTGGACCGGCTGCTTCGCCTTCGCGTGCTGCACGATCAGGCGGAAAATCAGCTCGCCCTCGCGCCCCGCGTCGCATGCGTTGATCAGGCGATCGACGTCCTTGCGCTTCATCAGCTTCGTCAGCACTTTCAGGCGCGACTCGCTTTTTGCGATCGGGTTGAGGTCGAAATGCGGGGGGATGACGGGCAGATGCGCGAAGCTCCATTTCCCGCGCTTGACCTCGTACTCTTCCGGAGCGGCGATTTCCAGCAGGTGGCCGACAGCGGACGAAAGCACGTATTCGTCGCTTTCGAAGTATTCGTCATGCTTGGTAAAGCCGCCCAAAGCGCGCGCGATGTCGTTCGCGACAGAAGGCTTTTCCGCAATGATCAGTGCTTTGGACATGACAGATGTGTGTTGGTAGACCGGGTTCGCCGGTGTGGGTCCCTTTTACGACGGCTTTATAGCACACGCCGCCGCGACGGCGGCCGGACGTGTAAAAAGCGGCCCATCATAGAGGGGGGGCGCAGCGGCGGCAAGCGCCCGGTACGGCGCGAGGCCAAACGCGCGAACGCCGACTCGTGAAAAAATGCGCGCGGCCGGGCGCGCTCAGGCCTCGACCGTCAGCACGTTGCGCAATTTCGGTGCGTGCGGCGTGCCGGGCACGGCGGTCAGGTCGGACAGCATGCGTTCGACGATCGCCGCGTGCGGCAGCACCGTACCGAAAAAGCGGGCCGTATGGGCGTCCTCGATCAGGATCGTCGGGAAGTTCTCGACGTCGAGGTCGTCGAGCCGGTCGGCATGGGTTTCGATGTCGATCCAGGCGAAGCACGCGTCCGGATGCGCGTCGGCCAGCTGGTCGAACAGCGTACGGTAGTCGCGGCAGGTGCCGCACCATTCGGCGCACAGGCAGGCGACGAGCAGCGTGGCGGGATCGGCGAGACGCTCGGCGATCCGATCGGCGTCGGTGTCGAGATTCAGCGCGGGCATGAGTTTCCTTCGAATGTCGTCAGCGGCACGGCCGCCGCTATGCGGGGGAATGTAGCACGCCGCGTGCAGCAGGGTTGGGCGGCCCGTCGAGCCGACCGTAGCGGCCGCCGGGCAGCGGCGCGACGCGACCGGCCAGTTCGAGCGCGAGCAGCGCGCGGTGCAGTGCGTCGTCGGGCAGCCCGCAGCGCTCGGCGAGCCATTCGTATGTCACAGGGCCATATCCGAGCGCCGTCAGCACGGCCTGCTCGGCCGGGCACGCGGGCAGTTCGGCGGCGGCTTCGGCGGCGGCTTCGGCCGCGGCGGTGTCCGGCGGCGCGGTGGCGGGTGGCGACGCTGCGGCAGCGGTCACGTCGTGGAGGTCCGCCACGCCGACGTTCGCGCGCGCATCGCCGGCGGCCGGTTCGGCGCACGTGTGCGCGCCGCGCGCTGCTGGCTCGCCGAGCCCGTATTCCTCGAGGATGTCGAGCGGCGTCGCGGTGAGCTTCGCGCCGTCGCGGATTAGCGCATGGCAGCCCTGCGCGAGCGGCGCGTGAATCGAGCCCGGCATCGCAAATACGTCGCGGCCCAGTTCGTTCGCCAGTCGCGCGGTGATCAGCGAGCCGGAGCGCGGCGCGGCTTCGACGACGAGCGCGCCGATTGCGAGCGCCGCGATCAGCCGGTTGCGCTGCGGAAAGTGCGACGCGCGGGCCGGCGTGCCGAGCGGCCATTCGGACACGATCGCACCGTGCGCGGCGATCGCATGCGCGAGCGCATGGTGGCGCGCCGGATAGACCAGGTCGGCGCCCGTCGCGATTACCGCGATCGTGCTCGACCGGCCGTCGAGCGCCCCCTGGTGCGCCGCTGCATCGATACCGAGCGCGAGCCCCGACACGACCGTGAGCCCCGCATCCGACAACGCACGCGCGAAGCGCGTCGCGTCCGCGAGCCCCTGCGGCGTCGCATGCCGGCTGCCGACCACCGCGATGCCGCGCGCGTGCAGCAGGTCGAGCCGCCCCTTTACATATAGCAGCGGCGGCGGATCGTGCAGATCGCGCAGGCGTGGCGGATAGGCCGGATCGTCGAGCGTGACGATCGCGTTGCCGCGCACGTCGAGCCACGCGAGTGCGGCATCGGTGCGCGCGTCGAGATCGGCGCGCTCGCTCGCGCGCACGGCGCGCACGGCGGTCGGGCTGCTCGCCGCGGCGATCGCATCGTCCGGCGCGCGCAGCAGTGCGTCGGCCGACCCGAATGCGTCGAGCAGTGCGCGCAGCACGGCCGGCGGCAGCGACGGTGCGTGCGCGAGCTGCAGCCAGGCGCGCAGCCCGGCACGCGTCAGCGCTTGCGGCGACATGAGATTTCCCTCGACGGAAGCGGCCAGCGAGCGGCGTGACGCCATGATAAAATTTTCATCATCCGAAATACTCGTCGAGGCCGCGTGCGCAGGCGCGCGGCCGAATGCAGGAGGCGCGATCCGCGGCATTGATTCGCCGCGCATCCGCCTCATCTTCATTGCATCGCGGCGGCAGCGCCAGCCGGCCGGATGGCCGATGCGGCACACCGCTTCACCGAATACCGAAAGACCATGGCTTTGCTGAACATTCTTCATTACCCCGACAAGCGGCTGCACAAGGTCGCGAAGCCCGTCGACAAGGTCGACGACCGCATCCGCAAGCTCGTTGCCGACATGGCCGAGACGATGTACGCGGCGCCGGGCATCGGCCTCGCGGCCACGCAGGTCGACGTGCACGAACGCGTGATCGTGATCGACGTGTCCGAAGACAAGAACGAGCTGCGCGCCTTCATCAACCCCGAGATCATCTGGTCGAGCGACGGCAAGCAGGTCTACGAAGAAGGCTGTCTGTCGGTGCCCGGCATCTACGATGAAGTCGAGCGCCCGGACCGCGTGCGCGTGCGCGCGCTCAACGAGCAGGGCGAGACGTTCGAGCTCGACTGCGAAGGCCTGCTCGCGGTATGCATCCAGCACGAAATGGATCACCTGATGGGCCGCGTGTTCGTCGAATACCTGTCGCCGCTCAAGCAGAGCCGGATCAAGACGAAGATGAAGAAACTCGAACGCGCGATGTGACGCGCGTTCGCCGAGACCGACCCCGAACGCTGTCATGACCCATACGTTGCGCGTGATTTTTGCCGGCACGCCGGAATTCGCCGCGGCCGCGCTGGCCGCGATCCACGACGCCGGTTTCGCGGTGCCGCTCGTGCTCACGCAGCCCGACCGGCCCGCCGGGCGCGGCATGAAGCTGCAGGCGAGCGCCGTGAAGCGCTACGCGCTCGAGCACGGGCTGCCCGTCGCGCAGCCGCCGTCGCTGCGCCGCGCCGGCAAGTATCCGGCCGAGGCCGTCGAGGCGATCGAGCTGCTGCGCGCGACGCCGCACGACGTGATGGTCGTCGCCGCATACGGGCTGCTGCTGCCGCAGGAAGTGCTCGACATTCCGCGCCACGGCTGCATCAACATCCATGCGTCGCTGCTGCCGCGCTGGCGCGGCGCCGCGCCGATCCACCGCGCGATCGAGGCCGGCGATGCCGAAACGGGCGTCACGCTGATGCAGATGGACGCCGGGCTCGACACCGGCGCGATGATCCAGGCATCGCGCATCGCGATTGCGCCCGACGATACGACGGCGACGCTGCACGACCGGCTCGCCGCCGACGGCGCGCAGCTCATCGTCGACGCGCTCGCGCGGCTCGAACGCGACGGCACGCTCGCGGCGACGCCGCAGCCGGCCGACGGCGCGACCTACGCGGAAAAGATCGGCAAGCACGAAGCGGCGCTCGACTGGCGCAAGCCCGCGGACGTGCTTGCGCGCCAGGTGCGTGCGTTCGATCCGTTCCCCGGCGGCGTCGCGACGCTCGACGGCGCCGCGATCAAGATCTGGGCGGCCGAGCCCGCCACGGGGCGCGGCGACGCGGCGCCCGGCACGATCGTCGAAGCGGCGCCGGACGGCGTCATCGTGGCGTGCGGCACCGGCGCGCTGCGCGTGACGCAGTTGCAGAAGCCGGGCGGCAAGCGGCTGCCGGCACGCGAATTCCTCGCCGGCTCGCCGCTCGCCGCAGGCCAGCGCTTCGCGCTGCCCGACGCGGGCTGAGCGGCCGGCGAGACGCCATTCGACACGGTGCGCGGACCGCGCGCAATCGGCCGTTCGGCCGAGTCGCGCGGCCTGTCCGGCGCGCGTAGAATTTCCCGGCATTCCCAGTTGCGAGGCTTTCATGTTCGGCATCGTCCATTTCGGATTCTTTCTGCCAGCGGTGTTCCTGCTGAACGTCACGCCCGGTCCCGATACCGCGTACATCGTCGGCCGCAGCGTTGCGCAGGGCCGCCGCGCGGGCCTGATGTCGGCGCTGGGCATTTCGGCCGGCTGCTGCGTGCACGTGCTCGCATGCGCGTTCGGGCTGACCGCGCTGCTCGCGGCATCGGCGGCCGCGTTCACCGCGATCAAACTGGTGGGCGCCGCCTATCTGATGTATCTCGGCGTGCGCATGGTGCTTGCGAAGCCCGCCGCCGCGACCTCGGACGCCGGCACCGCCTCCGCGTCGCCCGCGAAGCCGCTGCGCCAACTTTTCCTGCAGGGCTTCTGGACGAACGTGCTGAATCCGAAGGTCGTGCTGTTTTTCGTGTCGTTCTTCCCGCAGTTCGTGGCGGCCGACAGCCCGCACAAGACGCTCGCGTTTCTGACCCTCGGCGCCGTGTTCGTCACGATGAGCACGATCTGGAGCGGCATGGTCGCGTGGGTCGCGGGCAGCGTCACGCAGCGCTTTTCCGGCAAGCCCGGCGTCAAGAAATGGCTCGATCGCACGGTCGGCAGCGCGTTCGTCGGGCTGGGCCTGCGGCTCGCGACGGCGCAGCGCTGAAATTGAATTTTTCCGGCGAGCCCTTATCTAACAGATCGCTTACAATTTCCCGCCGCACATCGTGACGGCGGGTTTCCCCGACGGATAAGGAGTGGGTATGTTCAATTGGGTCAAAACGGCGATGCTGATGGCCGCGATCACGGCCCTGTTCATCGTGATCGGCGGCATGATCGGCGGCTCGCGCGGCATGACGATCGCCCTGCTGTTCGCGCTCGGCATGAATTTCTTCTCGTACTGGTTCTCCGATAAGATGGTGCTGCGCATGTACAACGCGCAGGAGGTCGACGAGAACACGGCGCCGCAGTTCTACCGGATGGTCCGCGAGCTGGCCACGCGCGCGAACCTGCCGATGCCGCGTGTCTATCTGATCAACGAGGATGCGCCGAACGCGTTTGCGACGGGCCGCAACCCCGAGCATGCGGCCGTGGCGGCGACCACCGGCATCCTGCGCGTGCTGTCCGAGCGCGAGATGCGCGGCGTGATGGCGCACGAGCTTGCGCACGTGAAGCACCGCGACATCCTGATCTCGACGATCACCGCGACGATGGCCGGTGCGATCTCGGCGCTCGCGAACTTCGCGATGTTCTTCGGCGGGCGCGATGAAAACGGCCGGCCGGTCAATCCGATCGCAGGCATCGCGGTCGCGTTGCTCGCGCCGATCGCGGGCGCGCTGATCCAGATGGCGATCTCGCGTGCGCGCGAGTTCGAGGCCGACCGTGGCGGCGCGCAGATCTCCGGCGACCCGCAGGCGCTCGCGAGCGCGCTCGACAAGATTCATCGCTATGCGGCGGGCATCCCGTTCCAGGCGGCCGAGGCGCATCCGGCCACCGCGCAGATGATGATCATGAACCCGCTTCACGGCGGCGGTCTGCAGAATCTGTTCTCCACGCACCCGGCCACCGAGGAGCGCATCGCGCGGCTGATGGAAATGGCGCGCACCGGCCGCTTCGACTGACGGCGCCCGTTCGCGGCGCCTGTTCCGCGGTCCTTCCCCCATCACCCCGCATGCGTCGCGCTGCGGGGTGATTCATTTGCGCGTCGTCCGGGCCGCATCCGGTCGCACGCTACAATGCGCGGTTTGGGATCGGCGCGGCGTCGGCGTCGGCGTCGCCCGGCTCCCGCCCCGCTTGCCGATTTCGCCCCGATGACACGAACCCGTTCCGCTTCCCCGTCTTCTCCCGGCCGCGCCGCGCGCCTGTCGGCATTGCGTGTCGCGCCCGACTCGCTCGGCTTCGCGCTGGACGCGGCCGCGCAGGCGGTCGACGCGGTGCGGCGCGGCACCGCGTTGCCGGCCGCGCTCTCCGCGGTGTTCGCGCAGATGGCATCGGGGGCGCAGGCGCTCGCGCGCGGTGCGACGCAGGACGTCGCGTATCGCACGATGCGTCGTCTCGGCAGCGTCGACTGGCTGATCGCGCGCCTCGTCGGCAAGGCGCCGCCCGCACACGTACATGCGGTGCTCGCCGGCGCACTCGCGCTGCTGCTCGACGCGGACGGCGAAGCGGCGTATCCGCCGTTCACGGTCGTCGATCAGGCCGTGACCGCCATCGGCGCGCGGCGCGAGTATGCGTTTGCGAAGGGGATGGTGAACGCCGTGCTGCGACGCTTTCTGCGCGAGCGCGACACACTCGTCGCCGCGATGCATGCCGATCCGGTCGCGCAATGGAACTACCGCGCATGGTGGATCGACGCCGTGAAGCGCGCATGGCCCGACGCTTGGCAGGCGATACTCGCGGCCGGCGACCGGCAAGGTCCGCTGACGTTGCGCGTGAACGCACGTCGCGCGAGCGTCGACGCGTATCTCGGCACGCTGCGCGATAACGGAATCGAGGCCGCCGCGATCGGCCGGCATGCGGTGCGGCTCGCATCGGCGTTGCCGGTCGAGCGCATTCCGGGTTTCGCCGACGGCGTCGTGTCGGTGCAGGATGCGGGCGCGCAGCTCGCGGCCGAATGGCTCGGCGCGCGCGACGGCATGCGCGTGCTCGATGCCTGCGCAGCACCGGGCGGCAAGACCGGCCATATCCTCGAGCTCGCCGACGCGGAAGTCGTTGCGCTCGAAAGCGACGCGAGCCGCGCGACGCGCATCGGCGAGAACCTCGCGCGGCTGTCGCTCGCGGCCGATGTGCGCGTCGGCGACGCGGGCGCGCCCGACACCTGGTACGACGGCCGTCCGTTCGACCGGATCCTGGCCGACGTCCCGTGCTCGGCGTCCGGGATCGTGCGACGTCATCCGGACATCCGCTGGCTGCGCCGCGAGGCCGACATCCCGGCGCTCGTCGCCGAACAGCGACGCATCTTGTCAGCGCTGTGGCCGCTCCTGAAGGAGGGCGGCGAACTGCTGTACGTCACGTGCTCGATCTTTCCCGAAGAAGGCGAGCAGCAGGCGCGCTGGTTTGAAGCGGCCTGCGAAGATGCGGTACGATTGGACGCGCCCGGCCAGCTGCTGCCGCGTGCCGCTTCGGGCGGAGCGGGCAGCGAAGGCACCGCCGGCGTGCCCGACCCGACCACCGATCACGACGGATTTTTCTACGCGCGGTTTCAGAAACGGTGACGATCAAACACCTTTTTCCACTTCGGCTCGCGGCCGTCCTGCTGGTCGCGTTGACGCTGTGCGTGGCCATCGTGCGGCCGGCGCACGCCGAATCGATTGCCGTGCAGCGCGCCTCGCTGCAGGCCGACGGAAACGGCTGGAGCCTCGACGCCCGCTTCGATTTCGAACTGAACCCGAACCTCGAGGATGCCGTGAACAAGGGCATCCCGCTTTATTTCACGACCGACTTCGAACTGAGCCGCGCGCGCTGGTACTGGTTCGACGAGCAGCCGGTGTCGGTGTCGCAGACGATCCGCCTGTCGTTCCAGCCGCTCACGCGCGAATACCGCGTGTCGACGGGCGGCCTGCAGCTCGGCTTCGGCACGCTGAAGGATGCGCTCGCGGTCGTCAAGCACATCACGTCGTGGCACGTGATCGACCGCAACCAGGTGCGTGCCGGCGAGACGTACACGGCGTCGGTGCGGATGCAGCTCGACACGGCGCTGATGCCGAAGCCGTTCCAGGTCGACGCGGTGAACAACCGCGACTGGACACTGGCCTCGGACTGGAAGCGCTTTACGTTCACGGTGGCCGAACGTGCTAAATAAAGTGCGCCGCGCGACGAGCGGAAAGAGCCTCCTCATACGCGTGATCGTGTCGACCGTCGCGATCACCGCGCTGCTGCTGCTCGTGCTGCTCGCGGCGGCGAGCGCGAACACCGAATTCTTCGATCGCTACTACTCGTGGCTGTACGCGGCGAACATCATCGTCGCGCTCGTGTTCCTGCTCGTCGTGCTCGGGCTGATCGGAATGATCGTCGTGCGCCTGAGGAAGGGCAAGTTCGGCACGCGGCTGCTCGCGAAGCTCGCGATCTTCTTCGCGCTCGTCGGTGTCGTGCCGGGCGGCATCATCTATATCGTGTCGTACCAGTTCGTGTCGCGCAGCATCGAGTCGTGGTTCGACGTGAACGTCGAAACCGCGCTGACGGCCGGCCTGAATCTCGGCCGCGGGATGCTCGACGCGTCGCTGTCCGATCTGCAGACGAAGGCGCGGCTGATGTCCGATCAGCTCGCGAGCGTCGACGCGAACACGAACGGCACGACGCTCACGCTGCTGCGCCTGCGCGACCAGTTCGGCGTGCAGGACGCGACGATCGTCGAGCCGAGCCGCGGCGGCTCGGGTGCGTCGCCCGATCTGCATATCGTCGCGCAGGCGTCGGGCAATTTCGCGGCGCTGATTCCGGACGATCTGCCGACGCCGCTGATGCTGAGCCAGGCGCGCGAGCACGGCGCGTATGCGGCGATCGAGGGCGAAGTCGACGGCGATCCGCGCGCGCACGGCGCGAAAGGCGCGCTGCGGCTGCGCGTCGTGCGGCCGATTCCGGACGCGACGACGTCGATGCTGCAGCCGGCCGAACGCTTCCTGCAGCTCACGCAGCCGGTGCCGCCGACGCTCGCGCACAACGCGGACGCCGTCCAGCGTGCCTATCGCGAATATCAGGAGAAATCGCTCGGCCGCACGGGGCTGCGCAAGATGTACATCGGCACGCTGACGCTCGCGCTGTTCCTCGCGACCTTCATCGCGATGATGCTTGCGCTCGCGCTTGGCCAGCAACTCGCGCGGCCGCTGTTCCTGCTCGCGCAGGGCACGAAGGAAGTCGCCGAAGGCGACTACACGCCGAAGCGCGAGATCAAGACGCGCGACGAGCTCGGCTTCCTTACGCAGTCGTTCAACGCGATGACGCGCCAGCTGTCCGAGGCGCGGCTTGCGGTCGAGAAGAACCGGATCGCGCTCGAGCATTCGAAGGCCTATCTCGAAAGCATTCTCGCGAACCTGACGGCCGGCGTATTCGTGCTCGACCGCCAGTTCCGGCTCACGACGGCGAACCGCGGCGCCGAGCGGATTTTCCGGCAGCCGTTCAATTCGCTGATCGGCACGACGCTCGACCAGATCGGCGTCGTCGCCGGGTTCGGCGCGATGGTGCGCAAGGCCTTCGCGGATCGCGAGGCGGCGTCCGACAGCGGCAGCGGCGATACGGGCCACTGGCAGCAGCAGTTCGCGGTCGAAGTGCCGGGCGAGACCGATCCGCTGACGCTGCTCGTGCGCGGCACGCGGCTCGTGTCGACGGTCGAAGGGCAGGCCGACGATCCGCAGACGTCGGGCTACGTCGTCGTGTTCGACGACATCTCCGACGTGATTTCCGCACAGCGCTCGGTCGCATGGGGCGAGGTGGCGCGCCGGCTCGCGCACGAGATCAAGAACCCGCTGACACCGATCCAGCTGTCGGCCGAACGGCTGCAGATGAAGCTGTCGGACAAGCTCGCGCCGCACGACGCGGACGTGCTCAAGCGCGGCGCGACGATGATCGTCAACCAGGTGGCCGCGATGAAGCGGATGGTCGACGACTTCCGCGAATACGCGCGCACGCCGCCGGCCGTGCTCGCGAACCTGCAGCTGAACGATCTGGTGAGCGAAGTGTTGGGGCTGTACGGCGTCGGCGAAGGCAAGAATCCGATCGTCGTCGAGCTCGCGCCGTCGCTGCCGGTGATTCGCGGCGATGCGACGCAACTGCGTCAGGTGATACACAACCTGCTGCAGAACGCGCAGGATTCGGTCGCGGAGTCCGAGCATCCGCGTGTGTTGATCGAAACCAAGACAGTAGAATATGGCGACCCCGACGCCGAGGGCAAAACGCGCGTCGCGGTTCGTCTTACCGTGTCGGACAACGGGCCCGGTTTCCCGGCGCGCATCCTGACGCGCGCGTTCGAGCCTTACGTGACGACGAAGGCGAAGGGTACGGGGCTCGGGTTGGCCACGGTCAAGAAGATCGTCGACGAGCATGGCGCGCGGATCGATCTGCGCAATCGCATGCACGGCGAGACCGTCGAAGGTGCGCAGGTGTCGATCCTGTTCCTGCAGATGGCGAGCGATGCGCCGAATGCGGGGCCCGACGGAGCGGCGCCCGCGGCGGCGTCGGCCGCCGGCAAGCCGGCCGCCGGACGGTCGGCCTCGACGAAGACAAAAGCAAGTGAGCAGACAAAGGCAGCGTAAATGGCAACCATCCTGGTGGTAGATGATGAAATGGGCATCCGGGAATTGCTCTCGGAGATCCTCAGCGACGAAGGACACGTCGTCGAGGCGGCGGAGAACGCGCAGGCTGCGCGGGAATACCGGCTGAATCAGGCGCCCGATCTCGTGCTGCTCGATATCTGGATGCCGGATACCGACGGCGTCACGCTGCTCAAGGAATGGGCGGCTCAAGGCCTGCTGACGATGCCGGTGATCATGATGTCCGGGCACGCGACGATCGACACGGCCGTCGAGGCGACGAAGATCGGTGCGCTCGATTTCCTCGAGAAGCCGATCGCGCTGCAGAAGCTGCTGAAGGCCGTCGAGCACGGGCTCGCGCGCGGCGCGGCGCCGGTGTCCGCGAATGCGGCGGCGAAGGCCGGCGCCGGGCAGGCGGCGGGGCCCGCAGCGGTCGCGTCGGCGGCTGCGCTGCCGACGCTCGGCGACGACGTCGCAGCGGCGCTCGGCCTCGCGGGCCAGACGGCCGCGATTCCGTTCGACATTCCGCTGCGCGAAGCGCGCGATGCGTTCGAACGCGCGTACTTCGAATACCACCTCGCGCGCGAGAACGGCAGCATGACGCGCGTCGCGGAAAAGACCGGCCTCGAACGCACGCACCTGTATCGCAAGCTCAAGCAGCTCGGCGTCGAACTCGGCAAGAAGCCGTCCGAAGGCGCGGCGTAAAAAATTTCACGAAAAGGGCTTGTACAGTTCAAAAGAGGTCGCTATACTCTCGTTTCTTCGTTGGCCCGGTAGCTCAGTTGGTAGAGCAGCGGATTGAAAATCCGCGTGTCGGTGGTTCGATTCCGCCCCAGGCCACCAGCAGTTCCAACCCCAAGAATCGTCAGGTTCTTGGGGTTTTTCGTTTGGGGCGGGTCTCGCGCGCCCGGCAGCATTGGCGGCGGCGTGATAAAATCCGTGCCCGCTCAATGACTTAGCGTACCGCCATCTGCATCCGGCGCAATCGGTCGAATGTCCGCGCCGCGATGCCGCGCGATGGGCGGTATAAGCGCCGTACCGCGTTGCCGGGCTACGGCGCTGCCTATACTGGTCGCGCCGGCGCAGGCCGGCACGCGTCGGGCCGTTCGGCGGCAGCCGGCCATCGGGCGCAGCGCGACGCGAGCCTATACATTCACGGAGTATCACGGTGATTCGGACAGACGCTAAAGACGGCGCGCTCGTGCTGTTTTCCGGCGGGCAGGACTCGGCCACGTGCGTGGCGTGGGCCCTCGAACGCTACCAGACGGTCGAAACGCTCGGCTTCGACTACGGCCAGCGCCATCGCGTCGAACTCGAGTGCCGCGAAGGCGTGCGCGAAGCGCTGAAGCGGCAGTTCCCCGCGTGGGCGGACCGGCTCGGCGACGATCACATGATCGATCTGTCGGTGCTCGGCGCGATCAGCGATACCGCGATGACGCGCGCGATCGAGATCGAGACGGCTGCGAACGGCCTGCCGAACACGTTCGTGCCGGGCCGCAACCTGCTGTTCATGACGATCGCCGCGGCAATCGCGTATCGTCGCGGCCTGCGCGTGCTGGTCGGCGGGATGTGCGAAACCGATTTTTCGGGCTACCCGGACTGCCGCGACGACACGATGAAGGCGCTGCAGGTCGCGCTGAACCTCGGGATGGACACGCGCATCGTGCTCGAGACGCCGCTGATGTGGCTCGACAAGGCGCAGACCTGGCAGCTCGCCGAGCAGCTGGGCGGCCAGGCGCTCGTCGAGCTGATTCGCGTCGAGACGCACACGTGCTACGTCGGCGAGCGCGCGGAACTGCACGACTGGGGCTTCGGCTGCGGCGAATGCCCGGCATGCAAGCTGCGCAAGCGCGGCTACGAAGCGTATCTGAAGGGCGAGCGGGTGACCGAAGCGCCGCTGTGATGCGGCGCGCGGGCGGCGCGGGCCGATGAACGGATTCTGATCGACAACGAGCGGCGCAAGCCGGACGAAGGACGATGACTTACGCGGTCAAGGAAATTTTCTACACGTTGCAGGGCGAGGGCGCGAACGCGGGCCGGCCGGCCGTGTTCTGCCGGTTCGCCGGCTGCAATCTGTGGTCGGGCCGCGAAGAGGACCGTGCGCAGGCCGTCTGCCGCTTCTGCGATACCGACTTCGTCGGCACCGACGGCGAGAACGGCGGCAAATTCAAGGATGCCGACGCGCTCGTCGCGACGATCGCGAGCCTGTGGCCGGACGGCGAAGCGCACCGCTTCGTCGTCTGCACGGGCGGCGAGCCGATGCTGCAGCTCGACCAGCCGCTCGTGGACGCGCTGCACGCGGCCGGCTTCGAGATCGCGATCGAGACGAACGGCTCGCTGCCGGTGCTCGAATCGATCGACTGGATCTGCGTGAGCCCGAAGGCCGATGCGCCGCTCGTCGTCACGAAGGGCAACGAGCTGAAGGTCGTGATCCCGCAGGACAACCAGCGGCTCGCCGATTACGCGAAGCTCGACTTCGAGTATTTTCTGGTGCAGCCGATGGACGGCCCGTCGCGCGACCTGAACACGAAGCTCGCGATCGACTGGTGCAAGCGGCATCCGCAGTGGCGCCTGTCGATGCAGACGCACAAATATCTGAACATTCCCTGAGCCACGGCTTTTTGACATCGTGCTGATTACCCGAAAACTCGAATTCGACGCGGGCCACCGCATTCCCGATCACCGCAGCCAGTGCCGGAACCTGCACGGCCATCGCTATGTGCTCGAAATCACGCTGCGCGGCGATCTCGTCGATACCGAGGGGGCGCCCGATCGCGGCATGGTGATGGATTTCGCCGACGTGAAGGCGCTTGCGGTCGAGCACCTCGTCAGCAAGTGGGACCACGCATTCCTCGTCTACGCGCGCGACGAAGTCGTGCGCTCGTTCCTCGAGCAGATGGCCGACCACAAGACGGTCGTGCTCGACCGCATTCCGACCGTCGAAAATCTCGCCGCGATCGCGTTCGACATCCTCGCGAGCGTGTACGACGCGCACTACGGCGTGAACCTGCGCCTCGAGCGCGTGCGGCTCTACGAGACGCCGAACTGCTGGGCCGACGTCGAGCGCGACGCAGGCCGCTGATCTGCGCCGCATCGAGCCGCCGGTGCGCCGGCCGGCGCGTCCGTCCGGCCGCCGCAGCGTGCGCGGCGCCTCCCTGCGCGTTTTCCTACCCGCATTCCGTCCGGCGCCGCGCTATGATCGCTGCGTGAGGCGGCGAAGCGCCGCCCGTCGCGCCGTCGTGCGCGACCGACACACCCTGCCGTTGCTTGTCCCGTTCGATTGCCTGTCCGCCGGGAGGCCGTATCGATGAGCACGCTGACCAATTCCCTAAAACAACGTCTGCACGACGGCGACGAGCCGCTGTACGGGCTGTGGCTGACGCTCGCGAGCGACACGGCGGCGGAAGCGCTCGCGCATGCGGGCTACGACTGGCTCTGCATCGACATGGAGCACGCGCCGAACGACAGCCGCGACGTCGCCTCGCAGCTGCGTGCGATGGCCGCCGCGCGCCTGCCGACTGAGCCCGTCGTGCGCGTGCCGGCCCGCGAGCCGTGGCTCGTGAAGCGCGCGCTCGACGCCGGCGCGCGCACGCTGATGTTTCCGTGCATCGAGACGGCGGACGATGCCGCGCACGCCGTGCGCCTCACGCGCTTTCCGTCGCCCGAGTCGCCGGACGGCGTGCGCGGCGTGGCCGGCATGGTGCGCGCGGCGGCGTTCGGGATGCGGCGCGACTACGTGCAGACCGCGAACGCGCAGATCGCTGTGATCGTGCAGATCGAATCCGCGCGCGGCATCGACGAGGTCGAACGAATCGCCGCGACGCCCGGCGTCGACTGCGTGTTCGTCGGGCCGGCCGATCTCGCGGCAAGCCTCGGTCATCTCGGCGACGTCCGACATCCGGACGTCGAATCCGCGATCGCGCGCGTGCTCGCGGCCGGCCGGCAGGCGGGCGTCGCGGTCGGCATCTTCGCGTCGGACAGCGCGAGCGCACGCCAGTGCCGCGACGCCGGCTACCGGATGATCGCGCTGTCGGCCGACGTGATCTGGTTGCTGCGGGCGACGCGGCAGGCACTGCAGGAGGTGCGGTCATGAACGCGGCCGAGGGCGCGTGTCGCGGGCGGGCCGCGCGTAGGGCACCGCGCGCCGCGCGGCTGGCGGCGGCGCTCGGCCTCGGCGCGCTATGCGCGGCGGCGGCCGCGCAGCGTGCGCCGCATGCGCAGCCGGAACCGGCGCGCGAGACGCAGTCCGCGATCGCCGACTACAACGCGGGCGACTATCGCGCGGCGCTCGTCCAGTTCCATGACGCGGCCGAGCGCGGCGATCGCCTCGCGCAGTTCAACTACGCGATGATGCTGCTGACGGGCGAGGGCGTGACGGCGAACGTCGACGAAGGGCTGCGCTGGCTGAAGCGTGCGGCGAACGCGAACATGTCGCACGCGCAGTACGTGTACGGGCGGATGTTCGACGACGGCGAATTCGTCGCGCGCAATCCGGCCGAAGCGCATCGCTGGTTCCTGCGCGCGGCGAAGCAGGGGCACGTGCAGGCCGCGCTGTCGCTCGCGAACCAGTTTCTCGACGGACGCGGCACGCCGCGCGACAACCGGCAGGCGTTCCTCTGGTACAAGCAGGCGGCCGATGCGGGCGAGCCGACCGCGCAGTACGTGACCGCGTCGTTCTACGAGCGCGGCGGCGACGGCGTCACGCGCGATCTGAACATCGCGCGTGCCTATTACGCGGCGGCGGCTGCCCAAGGCGACGAGACGGCGGAATTGAAATACCAGGAACTGAGCGCGCGGCTGAAGGCGCAGGGGCCGGGCGCGGGCAGCGGCGCGCAGGGCGATTCACACGCGGCGCCGCAGTAAGAAGCGCGCGCCGCGCGCACGGGCGGCCGGCGCCGCCCGCGCTCAGCTTTTCATCAGCCGGCGCTGGCGGCCGACGCTCATGATCATCCCGATCGCGATGCCGAGCGTCGTGAGCGCGGTGCCGCCGTAGCTCATGAACGGCAGCGGCACGCCGACCACCGGCAGCACGCCGCTGACCATCCCGATGTTCACGAACGCATAGACGAAGAACGCGAGCGTCAGCGAGCCCGCGAGCAGCCGTCCGAACAGCGTCGCGCCCTGCGCGGCGATATACAGCCCGCGCGCGATCAGCGCCATGTAGAGCGTGAGCAGCACGAGGCCGCCGACGAGTCCCCATTCCTCCGAGAACACCGCGAAGATGAAGTCGGTGTGCTTTTCCGGAATGAATTCGAGGTGCGCCTGCGTGCCTTTCAGATAGCCCTTGCCGAGCACGCCGCCGGAGCCGATCGCGATCACCGCCTGGATCGTATGGAAGCCCTTGCCGAGCGGATCGGACGTCGGATCGAGCAGCGTGCAGACGCGGTGCTTCTGGTAGTCGTGCATCAGCGGCCACTGCACTTCGGGCTGGCAGATGCGCTCCTCGAACACGGCGATCGAGCCGACCGCGATCACGCCGGCGACGAGCACCGGCACGATCAGCTTGAACGACAGGCCGGCCAGATAGATCACGAAGAAGCCGGCCGCGAACACGAGCAGGCCGGTGCCGAGGTCGGGCTGCTTCGCGATCAGGCCGACCGGCACGAGCAGGATCCCGAACGCGGCGACGAAGTCGTACCAGCGCAGCGCGCCTTCGCGGCGCTGGTAGTACCACGCGAGCATCAGCGGCGTCGCGATCTTCAGAATCTCGGACGGCTGGATCACGACGCCGACGTTCAGCCAGCGTTTCGCGCCCTTCTTGGTCATGCCGAACAGCGCGACCGCGACGAGCAGCGCGACGCCGAACGTATAGAGCGGGACCGCGAAACGCATCAGCGTCGTCGGCGGAATGTTCGCGATCACCCACATCAGCACGAACGTCAGCAGGATGTTGCGCAGTTGGTCCTCGACGCGGCCCGGCATGTCGATGCTCGCGCTGTACAGCGTGACGATCCCGACGCACAGCAGCAGGAACACGATGAGGGCGAGCGGGCGGTCGAAGCCCGCGAACATCTGCTTGATCTTGTCGAGCCAGGCGCGCTTGTCGAATTGCATGCCTTTCTCCGTTAATGAGCGGTGCCGGCGTTTGCCGCGTCCGCGGCCGCCGTGGCACGAGAGTGGTCGTCGCGCGGGCCGGCCGCGAACGGCTGCCCGTCCTGCGGCGGCTTGCGCGGATCGTCGCCGGCCGGCCGGTGCGGCCGGTGCATGCGGCGCATCGGCGGCAGGCTCGCGGCAAGCGGTGCCGCTGCGCTCGCGTCGGCCGGCGGCGCGGCGCTCGCAGCGGCCGCGCCTGCGGCGCCGGGCGTGTCCGATGCGCCGGCTGCCGACGCAGCGGACGCCGCCTGCGCCGCACTGGCCGCGTTCGGCACGACCGGCTGCGGCAGCGGCTTGAAGCCGGCCGCGACGGTGACGGGCTTCGATCCGTCGCCGATCACCGGCGCGTTCACGGGTTCCGTCGCCGACGCGGCGGCCGCGACCGCCGCCGCCTCGTTCTGCGCGTTCTGGCGCTCGACGAGGTAGAAGTCGAGCACGCGCCGCGCGATCGGGCCCGCCGACTGCGCGCCCCAGCCGCCGTTCTCGACGATCAGCGCGAGCGCGATCTGCGGATGGTCGACCGGCGCATATGCGATGAACAGCGCGTGGTCGCGCAGATGCTCGGCGAGCAGGTGGCCCTTGTAATTGCCGCCCTGCAGCGAGAACACCTGCGCGGTACCGGTCTTGCCGGCCGCCAGATACGGCGCGCCGCGGAACACCTTGTACGCGGTGCCCGACGGGTTCTCGATCACGTTCTCCATCCCGCGCTTGACGACGTCGATGTCGGACTGCTTCAGCGGGATCACGCCGCTTTCCTTCGGCACGGTCAGATGGCGCGCGCGCGTGATCGGATCCTCGATCTCCTTCACGAGGTGCGGCTTCATGACGATGCCGTTGTTCGCGAGGGTCGCGGTCGCGTGCGCGAGCTGCAGGATCGTGAACGAGTTGTAGCCCTGGCCGATGCCGAGGCTGATCGTCTCGCCGTCGAACCACTTCTGCTGCGCGGCCTTCTTGAACGCCTTCTTCTTCCAGTCGGTCGACGGCAGGATCCCGCGCGCCTCGCCCTGGATGTCGATGCCGGTGATCTGGCCGAAGCCGAACGGCTTCATGAAGTTCGCGATCGCGTTCACGCCGAGATCGCGCGCGAGCATGTAGAAGTAGGTGTCGTTCGACACCATGATCGCCTTGTTCATGTCGACCCAGCCCTGGCCCGAGCGCACGTCGTTGCGGAACGTATGGCCGCCGAACGTGAAGTAGCCGGGATCCTGGAAGCCCCAGCCCGGCGTGCGCTTGCCGAGCGTCAGGCCCGCGAGCGCCATGAACGGCTTGTAGGTCGAGCCGGGTGGGTAGGTGCCGTGCAGCGGACGGTTCAAGAGCGGCTTGTCGGGCGAGTTGTTGAGCTCGTCCCAGGTCTGCTGGTCGATGCCGTCGACGAACGAATTCGGATCGAAGCTCGGCGACGACACGAACGCGAGCACGTCGCCCGTCTTCGGCTCGATCGCGACGAGCGCGCCGCGCTTGCCCGCGAACGCCTGCTCGGCGACCTGCTGCAGCCCGATGTCGAGCGACAGCACGAGGTTGTCGCCGGGCGTGGCCTGCGTGCGCGAGAGCGTGCGCACCGGCCGGCCGCCGGCCGTCACCTCGACTTCCTCGAAGCCCGTCAGTCCGTGCAGCTCCGTTTCGTAGCTCTGCTCGACGCCGATCTTGCCGATGTAGTCGGTGCCCTTGTAGTTGTTCGCGTCGCGCCGCGGATCGTAGGTTTCCTGGTCGCTGTCGTTCTCGTCGCTCATCGCGTCGATCCGGTCCTGGTCGCGCTTCGAGATCCGGCCGATATAGCCGATCACGTGCGCGGCGGTCGTGCCGAGCGGGTACTGGCGGAACAGCCGCGCGCGCACGTCGACGCCCGGAAAGCGGAAGCGCTGCGCGGTGAAGCGCGCGACTTCGTCGTCGGTGAGCCGCGTGCGGATCGGCAGGCTTTCGAAGTTCTTCGAGTCTTCCTGCAGCTTCTTGAAGCGGCGGCGGTCGCGCGCGTCGATCGGGATGATCTGCGACAGCTTGTCGATCGTGTTCTCGAGCGTGTCGTCGAGCTTCGACGGCGTGATCTCGAGCGTGTAGGCCGAGTAGTTCTTCGCGAGGATCACGCCGTTGCGGTCGGTGATGATCCCGCGGTTCGGCACGATCGGCGCGACGGAGATGCGGTTTTCCTCGGCCTGCAGCGCATATTTGCCGTGCTGCATCAGCTGCAGATAGAAGAAGCGGCTCGCGAGCAGCCCGAAGCAGACGAACACGAACACGCCCGCCGCCGCGACGCGCAGGCGGAACTTCGAGAGCTGCTGTTGGGTGTCGTTGAATTCGGTCATGCGATTACGGTCGGTCGGCCCGGCGCGCGCACGGGCGAGGTGCCGCCCCGGGGCGCGGCGCGCGGCGGGTGCGGAGGCGGCGGGTCATCAAGGTGCGGTCCGTCAGATCGGGCGCGTATCGTCCGGGTCGACCGGGCGGCGTTGCGGCATCAGCAGCAGATGGCTGGCGAGCGGCCACAGCGCGGCTTCGACGAAGCCGTCGACCAGATAGCGCCAGCCGGGGAACGCGGCGCCCATCATCAGGCGGATCACGAACGGCACGAGCTGCGCGCCGACCAGCAGCGGCGTCACGTACAGCACCTGCACGCCGATCGGCATCCACAGCACGCGGCGATGGATCGTGATCGCACCGTACGACAGCAGCGTGTACGCGAGCGCGTGCTCGCCGAGCAGCCCTGCATCGTGCACGTCCATCAGGATGCCGAGCGCGAACGCGACGCCCATCCCCACCTTGCGCGGCTGGTGGATGTTCCAGAACAGCAGCACGAGCGCGACGAAGTCGGGCACGCCGGGCAGGCGGCCCCACGGCATCAGGTTCAGCAGGAACGCGGCGGCGAGGCTGAACGCGATGAAATACGGGTTGACCGGCTGCAGGATGTATTGCGGGCGATTCATCGCTGGGCTCCTGAGGGCGCGGTCGCCGGCTTCGCGGCGTTGCCGCCCGGCTTGCCGGACGCGGCCGGTTTCGCGGGCGCGGGCTGCGCGCCGGCCGGCGGCGCGGCGTCGGCCTTCTCGCCCTTCGCGGCGGCCGCCTTCGCCGCCTTCTTGCCTTTCGCGTTCTTCTCCGCGGCCGGCTCGGGATCGGCCGGACGCGGCGGAATGTCGTTCCGGTAATGCAGCACGAGCATCTGCCGCGCACCGCGCACGGCCGCGACCGGCGCGCAGGTGACGCGCGCGAATGCGGTATCGGCGAGCTTGTCGACGCGTACGACCTTCGCGACCGGCAGGCCCGGCGGATAGACGCCGTCGAGGCCGCTCGTCACGAGTTCGTCGCCGGCGACGAGATCGGCGCTGGTCGGCACGAAGCGCAGATCGAGCGAATCGCCCTTCGGCGTGCCGTAGATCACGCTGCGCAGGCCGGTGCGCAGCACCTGCACGGGGATCGCGAGATCGCGATCGGTGATCAGCGTGACCTCGGCCTGCAGCGGGAACACGCGCGTGACCTGGCCGACCATGCCGTCCTCGCTGACGACGGGCGCGCCGTCCTGAATGCCCTGCTGCGAGCCCTGGCCGATCACGATCTTCTGCGTGAACGGATCGCTGGTGTCGTACTGGATCTCGACGGGCGTCGACTGCGCGGCGATCTGCTGGCGCAGCGCGAGCAGCGCGCGCAGATGCACGTTCTCCTGCGTAAGGATCGCGGCCTGGTTCGCGAGCGTCGACAGCTGCAGGTTGCGCTTGCGCAGCTGCTCGTTCTCGCCGCGCAGCGTCGCGCCGGTGACGGCGAGATCGGCGGCGCCCATGAACAGGTCGCGCGGCACGAGCGCCGCGCGCTGCAGCGGATACAGCACGGTACCGAGCACGCCGCGGACGATTTCGAGCGTGCTGAAGCGCGCGTCCGATACGAGGAGCGCGATGGCGAGGGCGACGAAGAAGATGAGCCGCGCGAGCGCGGGCGGACCTTGCTTGAAGAGGGGCGGCGGACTGTATTCCATGGTCGGCGCCGGGCGCGGGTGACCGGTCAAATGATGCTCAGACGCGCAAACGGCGCGGCGGTTCGTTCTGAACGAGCGATCCGGCCACGCCGCGCGTGCGTCATGTCAAGAAACGGCTTATACGATCACTCGTACGAGAAGATGCTGCCCAGCTTGTCCATGCGTTCGAGCGCCATGCCCGAACCGCGTACGACGCAGGTGAGCGGATCTTCGGCGACGAGCACCGGCAGGCCGGTTTCTTCCGCGAGCAGGCGATCGAGGTCGCGCAGCAGCGCACCGCCGCCCGTCAGCATCATGCCGCGCTCGGCGATGTCGGCGCCGAGTTCCGGCGGCGTCTGCTCGAGGGCGATCTTCACCGACGACACGATCTGGTTCAGCGGATCGGTCAGCGCTTCGAGGATTTCGTTGCTCGAGATCGTGAAGCTGCGCGGAATGCCTTCCGACAGATTGCGGCCCTTCACTTCCATTTCCTTCACTTCGGAGCCCGGGAACGCGGAGCCGATTTCCTTCTTGATCGCTTCGGCCGTCTGTTCGCCGATCAGCATCCCGTAGTTGCGGCGGATGTAGTTGACGATCGCCTCGTCGAACTTGTCGCCGCCGACGCGCACCGAGCCCTTGTAGACGATGCCGCCGAGCGAGATCACGCCGACTTCGGTCGTGCCGCCGCCGATGTCGACGACCATCGAGCCCGTCGCTTCCGACACCGGCAGGCCCGCGCCGATCGCGGCGGCCATCGGTTCTTCGATCAGGTAGACCTGCGAGGCGCCGGCGCCGTGCGCGGCTTCCTTGATCGCGCGGCGCTCGACCTGCGTCGAGCCGCACGGCACGCAGATGATGATGCGCGGCGACGGCGAGAACATCCGCGACTCGTGCGCCGTCTTGATGAACTGCTTGATCATCTGCTCGGTGACGGTGAAGTCGGCGATCACGCCGTCCTTCATCGGGCGGATCGCCTCGATGTTGCCCGGCACCTTGCCGAGCATCTGCTTGGCTTCCTTGCCGACGGCCTGGATCGTCTTCTTGCC
Organism: Burkholderia multivorans ATCC BAA-247; assembly: GCF_000959525.1. Taxonomy (NCBI): domain Bacteria; kingdom Pseudomonadati; phylum Pseudomonadota; class Betaproteobacteria; order Burkholderiales; family Burkholderiaceae; genus Burkholderia; species Burkholderia multivorans. The sequence goes on along the minus strand of NZ_CP009832.1, from coordinate 36,821 downwards.
GTTGGGGCCGCCTTCCTGGCGAATCGACACGACGGACGGCTCATCGAGCACGATGCCTTTGCCGCGCATGTAGATCAGGGTGTTTGCGGTGCCGAGATCGATCGCCAGATCGTTGGAGAAATAGCTGCGCAAAAAACCGAACATTCAGAATCCTGTCTCGCTCTGGGGCCGGCCCTGCGTCACGGGTCTCAGGGCGGCAGCGGAAAAAATAACAGCCTCGGATCGTGGCGGAACGGGCCGCCGCGGCGCTCGAAGCTGCAAGTGATATTTACCGGAAATCGCACGAAGCACGCACGGCTTGCCAAAGCAGGGGCGAAACGGTGCGGGAAAAGGCTGCCGGGTCTGGGTCGAACGCGTAATGATACCTTATAATTTCGCGGTATTTGAATCGAAACGGGCGGTATTTTTGCCGCTTCGGCCCCGATTTTTGAGGGTGGGATCGCACCCTTCAACCCCCGCCGCGGCGCCGCTTTCGCGCGTCGCGCAGCCTTGTTTTTCCGGTGATCGCATGGCCCTGACCCTGACCGATGTGAAACGCATCGCCCACCTCGCGCGACTCGAAATGGCCGACGCCGACGCCGAGCACACGCTCGGCCAGCTCAACGAATTCTTCGGCCTCGTCGAGCAGATGCAGGCGGTCGACACCGCCGGCATCGCGCCGCTCGCGCACCCGATCGAACAGATCCAGGAAGTCGCGCAGCGGCTGCGGGACGACGCCGTCACGGAAGTCGTGAACCGCGACGACAACCAGCGTCCGGCGCCGGCCGTCCAGGACGGCCTCTACCTCGTGCCGAAGGTGATCGAGTAAACGCTCGACGACAAGCGCGCCGGCCCACATGGCGCCGCGCGCGACCCAGAATTCCCAGGAAGACTCCCTCATGCACGCAAAAAGCCTGACCGAACTGCGCGCCGCGCTCGCCGCCAAGGAATGCTCGGCCGTCGAGCTCGCGCAGCACTATCTGAAACGGATCGACGCCGCGCGCGACCTGAACGCGTTCGTCCACGTCGAGCCGGAGCTCACCCTCGCGCAGGCGAAGGCCGCCGATGCCGAACTCGCGCGCGGCGCGGGCGGCCCGCTGACGGGCCTGCCGATCGCGCACAAGGACGTGTTCGTCACGCGCGGCTGGCGCTCGACCGCCGGCTCGAAGATGCTCGCCAACTACGAGAGCCCGTTCGACGCGACCGTCGTCGCCCGCCTGCAGGCGGCCGGCATGGTCACGCTCGGCAAGACCAACATGGACGAGTTCGCGATGGGCTCGTCGAACGAGAATTCCGCGTTCGGCGCGGTGAAGAACCCGTGGGACACGAACGCGGTGCCGGGCGGCAGCTCGGGCGGCAGCTCGGCCGCGGTGGCCGCGCGTCTCGCGCCGGCCGCGACCGGCACCGACACCGGCGGCTCGATCCGCCAGCCGGCGTCGTTCGCGGGCGTGACCGGCATCAAGCCGACCTACGGCCGCGTGTCGCGCTACGGCATGATCGCGTTCGCGTCGTCGCTCGACCAGGGCGGCCCGATGGCGCAGAGCGCATCCGACTGCGCGCTGCTGCTCAACGCGATGGCCGGCTTCGACGAGCGCGACTCGACGAGCCTCGAGCGCGACGACGAAGACTTCACGCGCCACCTCGGCCAGCCGTGGGCCGCGGGCAACGATGCGGCGAAACCGCTCGCCGGCCTGCGCATCGGCCTGCCGAACGAGTATTTCGGCGACGGTCTCGCCGACGACGTGCGCGCGGCCATCGACGCGGCGCTGAAGCAATACGAGGCGCTCGGCGCGACGCTCGTGCCGGTGTCGCTGCCGAAAACGGAATTGTCGATTCCCGTCTACTACGTGATTGCGCCGGCCGAGGCGTCGTCGAACCTGTCGCGGTTCGACGGCGTGCGCTTCGGCCATCGCGCCGCGCAGTACGGCGACCTGCTCGACATGTACAAGAAGTCGCGCGCCGAGGGCTTCGGGCCCGAGGTGAAGCGCCGGATCCTCGTCGGCACGTACGTGCTGTCGCACGGCTACTACGACGCGTACTACCTGCAGGCGCAGAAGATCCGCCGCATCATCGCGAACGACTTCCAGGAAGCATTCAAGTCCTGCGACGTGATCATGGGGCCGGCGTCGCCGACGGTCGCGTGGGACCTCGGCGCGAAGGGCGACGATCCGGTGCAGATGTATCTCGCGGACATCTACACGCTGTCGGTGAGCCTCGCCGGCCTGCCGGGCATGAGCGTGCCGTGCGGCTTCGGCGCCGGCGCGAATGCGAAGCGTCCGGTCGGCCTGCAGATCATCGGCAACTATTTCAACGAAGCCCGGATGCTGCAGGTCGCCGACGCGTTCCAGCGCGCGACCGACTGGCACAAGCAAGTTCCGGCAGGGGTGTAAGCATATGACTCAATGGGAAGTCGTCATCGGTCTCGAGACGCACGCGCAACTGTCGACCGTCTCGAAGATTTTCTCCGGCGCCTCGACGCAGTTCGGCGCGGAACCGAACACGCAGGCCTGCCCGGTCGACCTCGCGCTGCCGGGCGTGCTGCCGGTGCTGAACCGCGGCGCGGTCGAGCGGGCGATCCGCTTCGGCCTCGCGATCGGCGCGACCATCGCGCCGCGCAGCATCTTCGCGCGCAAGAATTATTTCTATCCCGATCTGCCGAAGGGCTATCAGATCAGCCAGTACGAGATTCCGGTCGTGCAGGGCGGCGCGATCACGATCCAGGTGCCGGCCAACGAGAAGGCCGGCAAGCCGGCGTACGAGAAGACGGTCAACCTGACCCGCGCGCACCTCGAGGAAGACGCGGGCAAGTCGCTGCATGAAGACTTCGCCGGCATGACGGGCATCGATCTGAACCGCGCGGGCACGCCGCTGCTCGAGATCGTCACCGAGCCGGAAATGCGCAGCGCGGCCGAGGCCGTGGCCTACGCGAAGGCGCTGCATGCGCTCGTCGTGTGGCTCGGCATCTGCGACGGCAACATGCAGGAAGGCTCGTTCCGCTGCGACGCGAACGTGTCGGTGCGTCCGGTCGGCCAGGAAAAGTTCGGCACGCGCGCCGAGATCAAGAACCTGAACTCGTTCCGCTTCCTCGAGGAAGCGATCAACTACGAAGTGCGCCGCCAGATCGAGCTGATCGAGGACGGCGGCGAGGTCGTGCAGGAAACGCGTCTGTACGATCCGGACAAGCGCGAGACGCGCTCGATGCGCAGCAAGGAAGACGCGCACGACTACCGCTACTTCCCCGATCCGGACCTGATGCCGCTCGTGATCGGCCGCGACTGGGTCGAGCGCGTGCAGGCCGGGATGCCCGAGCTGCCGGCCGCGATGCAGCAGCGCTTCGTCGAGCAATATGGCGTGTCCGCGTACGACGCCGGCGTGTTGACGTCGACGAAGGCGATGGCCGCGTACTTCGAGGCCGTCGTCGCGAAGGCGGGCGCCGCGAACGCGAAGATCGCCGCGAACTGGCTGATGGGCGACGTGTCGTCGCAGCTGAACCGCGACGGCATCGACATCGACGCGATTCCGGTGTCGGCCGCGCAGCTCGCGCTGCTGCTGCAGCGTATCGCCGACGGGACGATCTCGAACAAGATCGCGAAGGAAGTGTTCGCGACGATGTGGGAAGAGAAGGCGAGCGACGACGGTGCGGCCGATCGCATCATCGACGCGAAGGGCCTGAAGCAGATCTCCGACACCGGCGCGCTCGAGGCGATCATCGACGAGGTGCTCGCGGCGAATGCGAAGTCGGTCGAGGAATTCCGCGCGGGCAAGGAAAAGGCGTTCAACGCGCTGATCGGCCAGGCGATGAAGGCGACCAAGGGCAAGGCCAATCCGCAGCAGGTCAACGAACTGCTGAAGAAGAAGCTCGGCTGAACATGACCGCGCGCCTGAACCGCGCCTGACGACGGGCCGCTGCCGAACCTGTTCGGCGCGGCCCGTCGCGTTTCGATGCGAGCGCCCGCGCGCCGCGTCGTACAAGGAGGAACGAATGGCGAAACAACCGTCGCTCGACGATTTCCGCGTGCCGTACTTCAAGCACGGCAAGGATGGCGCCGCATTCCGGCTCGACGCGTTCGATCCGTCGGCGAAGCCGTTTTCGTCGGGCTCGAAGGATGCCGACCGCGAACGGCTGTCGATCGTATCGACCGAGCTCGACGTGCAGCAGGAGCGGCTGCACACGCAGCAGAAAAAGCGCGTGCTGCTCGTGCTGCAGGGGATGGACACGAGCGGCAAGGACGGCACCGTGCGCGCGGTGTTCCGCGACGTCGATCCGCTCGGGCTGCGCATCGTGCCGTTCAAGGCGCCGACGCCGATCGAGGCCGCGCACGACTTCCTGTGGCGCGTGCACGCGCAGGTGCCGGCCGCGGGCGAGCTCGCCATTTTCAACCGCAGCCATTACGAGGACGTGCTGGTGCCGCGCGTGCTCGGCACGATCGACGACAAGGCATGCGAGCGCCGCTACCGGCAGATCCGCGATTTCGAGACGATGCTCGCGGAGAACGGCACGACGATCGTCAAATGCTTCCTGCACATCTCGAAGGACGAGCAGCGCGAACGGCTGCAGGCGCGCATCGACGATCCGACCAAGCACTGGAAGTTCGACATCGCCGATCTCGACGCGCGTAAGCACTGGGATGCATACCAGGACGCGTACCGCGACGCGCTCGCGGCGACGTCGGTCGAGCATGCGCCGTGGTACGTGATTCCGGCGAACTCTAAGACGCATCGCAACGTGATGATCGCCGAGCTGCTGCTGCGCACGATGACGGACATGAAGCTGGAATTCCCGCCGCCGAAGCCGGAGCTCGACGGCGTGAAGGTCCGCTGAACCGCTACCTCGAATACTGAACTGAAACGGAACCCGACATGATGCGTGTCATTACCGCCAACCTGAACGGCATCCGCTCGGCCGCGAAGAAGGGCTTCTTCGACTGGCTCGGCGAACAGAACGCCGATTGCGTCTGCGTGCAGGAAATCAAGGTGTCGGCCGACGATCTGCCGGCCGAATTCGTCGCGCCGCACGGCCTGAAGAGCTATTTCCACCATGCCGCGAAGAAGGGCTACAGCGGCGCGGGCCTGTACAGCCGCCGCGAGCCCGACGACGTGATCATCGGCTTCGGCAGCAGCGAATTCGATCCGGAAGGGCGTTACGTCGAGGCGCGCTACGGCAAGCTGTCGGTCGTGTCGGTGTACGTGCCGTCCGGCTCGAGCGGCGACGAGCGCCAGCAGGCGAAGTACCGCTTCATGGACGAATTCATGCCGCATCTCGCGGCGCTGAAGAAGACGCGCGAGGTGATCCTCTGCGGCGACGTGAACATCGTCCACAAGGAGATCGACATCAAGAACTGGAAGAGCAACCAGAAGAACTCCGGTTGCCTGCCCGAAGAGCGCGCGTGGCTCTCGAAGCTGTTCGACGACGTCGGCTACGTCGACGTGTTCCGCACGCTCGATCCGCGGCCCGAGCAGTACACGTGGTGGAGCAACCGCGGACAGGCGTATGCGAAGAACGTCGGGTGGCGGATCGATTACCAGATCGCGACGCCGGGCGTGGCGGCGACCGCGAAAAGCACGTCGATCTTCAAGGACATCAAGTTCAGCGACCACGCGCCGCTGACGGTGGATTACGACTACGCATGACGGCTCGCGCCATGCGGCGCGCGCTCGATCACGCCGCATCGTAGAAACGAAACAACGGGCCGCATGTCGCACATGCGGCCCGTTTCGTTTCGGCGGCGCGGCTTACTGCTTGATCGACGCCATGTCGATCACGAACCGGTACTTCACGTCGCTCTTCAGCATCCGCTCATATGCAGCGTTGATCTCCTGCATCGGAATGATCTCGATGTCGGACGTGATGCCGTGCTGCGCGCAGAAGTCGAGCATTTCCTGCGTCTCCGCGATCCCGCCGATCAGCGAGCCGGCGAGCCGGCGGCGCTTGAAGATCAGGTTGAACACCTGCGGCGACGGGTGATCGTGCTCGGGCGCGCCGACGAGCGTCATCGTGCCGTCGCGCTTGAGCAGATGCAGGAACGGATTCAGGTCGTGCTGCGCGGCGACCGTGTTGAGGATGAAGTCGAAGCTGTTCAGGTGCGCGTTCATCTGCGCTTCGTCCTTCGACACGACGACTTCATGCGCGCCGAGCCGCTTGCCGTCCTCGATCTTCGACGGCGACGTCGTGAACAGCACGACGTGCGCACCCATCGCGCGCGCGAGCTTCACGCCCATGTGACCGAGCCCGCCGAGGCCCACGATCCCGACCTTCTTGCCGGGCCCGACGTTCCACTGACGCAGCGGCGAATACGTGGTGATCCCCGCGCAGAGCAGCGGCGCGGCACCGGCCGCGTCGAGCGTGTCGGGCACGCGCAGCACGAATGCTTCGTCGACGACGATCTGCGTCGAATAGCCGCCGTACGTGATGTCGCCCGTCACGCGATCCTGGCCGTTGTAGGTGCCGACGAAGCCGTTTTCGCAATACTGCTCGAGGCCTTCCGCGCAGCTCGCGCAGGTGCGGCACGAATCGACGAGACAGCCGACGCCGACCAGCTCGCCGACCTTGAAGCGCGAGACCTGCGGCCCGGTTGCGGTCACGCGCCCGACGATTTCGTGGCCCGGCACGACCGGATAGATGGTGTTGCGCCATTCGTTGCGCGCCTGATGGAGGTCGGAATGGCAGACGCCGCAGTAGAGGATCTCGATCTGCACGTCGAGGTCGCGCAGCGCGCGGCGCTGGAATTCGAACGGGGCGAGCGGCGATTGCGCGTCGGTCGCCGCGTAGGCATAGGTGGTGCTCATGCGTAAGGCTCCTTGTCCGGTTAAACATCCGGCAAAACGGACGGCACGCCGCGCGGTGTGGCGACGCGGCGAGACAGGCCCCCATCGTAAGGAGCGCGGCGCCGCGATGAAATACACGAAGGTCTCGAACCTTTGCCTATTCCTCTTGAATTTCTCGCGAAAGGCCGTCGAAACGCTGACATGGTGCTAAATTGCGAGCCAGATTCTCTTGCAGTACAGGAACTTGCCGATGAGTTTCCAGCCCCTTTTTGCCGATTCGGCCGACCGCGTGCGGCGCCGCATGATCGAGCTGCATACGCGTCTCGCGCCGAACGAGGGCGACACGCCGGCCGCGATCGACGGCGTGCGCTTCATCCGCGTTAGCCGTCCGGCGCCGCGCTTGCCGGTGCTCTACGAGCCGAGCATCGTCGTCGTCTGCCAGGGTCGCAAGTTCGGTTATCTCGGCGAGCGCTCGTTCGTGTACGACGCGCAGCAGTACCTCGTGCTGTCGGTGCCGCTGCCGTTCGAATGCGAGACGCATGCGAGCGCCGACGAGCCGTTCCTCGCGATCTCGATCCGCGTCGATCTCGCCGTGATCGCCGAGCTGGCGATCCTGCTCGACGAGACGCTCGGCGCGGCCGTCAGCGAACCGCACGGCGTCTATTCGACGCCGCTCGACGCGCCGCTCGCGGACGCGGTGCTGCGGCTGCTCGAGACGCTCGCGTCGCCGCACGACACGCGCGTGCTCGGGCCGTCGATCATGCGCGAGATCGCGTATCGCGTGCTGACCGGCGCGCAGGGCGACGCGATTCGCGCGGCGCTCGTCCAGCAGCATCATTTCGGCCGGATCGCGAAGGCGCTGCGACGCATTCATGCGGACCTGCGGGCCGACCTCGACGTCGAGACGCTGGCCCGCGAGGCCGGAATGAGCCTCGCAGTATTCCATGCGCAGTTCAAGCACGTGACGGCGACGTCGCCGATGCAGTACGTGAAGACCGCGCGGCTGCATCAGGCGCGGCTGATGATGGTGCAGAACGGTCTGGGGGCGGGCGCCGCGGCCGCGCGCGTCGGCTATGCGAGTGCGTCGCAGTTCAGCCGCGAGTTCAAGCGGCTGTTCGGGCGCAGCCCCGGCGACGAGGTGCGCGCGATGCGCGAGAGCAGCGAGCGCGTGGCCGCCGCGGCTACTGCGGCGCAGCGATAGGCGCGCGCGCCGCTCAGCGCCGCACGACCTTGCGCCGCTGCGCGCTGATGCCCGCGTAGTCGGGCAGCGCATCGACGCGCTTGCCGATCGCCTTCGCGTAGAGCGGCATCAGGTCCGGCAGCCGGTTCAGCAGATCCTGGCGGCGCGATGCGCCGTACGGATGCGTATAGATGAAGCCGGCCGCCTTGTTCGCGCGCGTGGCGGCCGCGAGCTTGTCCCACAGCGTGATCGCCGCGCGCGGATCGAAGCCGGCGCGCGCGGCGATGTCGCCGCCGATCACGTCGGCCTCGGTCTCGTCGGTCGGATCGTAGCGCAGCGTCTGCAGACGTTCGCCGAGATGCAGCGATTGCGGCAGCGGGTCGCCGACGCCGAACAGCGGCGGCAGCGTCGCCGCGCGCAGCGACGTCTGCGACGTTGCGCCGAAGTTGCTGCGCGCATGTTCGCGCAGCGCGTGCGCGATGCCGTGTGCGATCAGCACGCCGAGCTCGTCGTCGTTCAGGCGCACGCGATCGAGCAGGCCCGTATACACGAGGATCTTGCCGCCCGGCAGGCACGTCAGGCGGATGTCGCGCGAGCGGATCGCGTTGACGTCCCACGTCCAGCCCTTCACGCGATCGTTCCATTTGACCGAGTACGGCGCGAGTTTCGCGACGATCGCGTGCAGGCGTTTCATCCGCGGCTGGCTGGCGGGCAGCAGCCGTTTCTCGTCGGCGGCCGTCTGCACGATCTGCGCGTATTCGCTCGCGGTGAGCTGTTCGAGCAGCGGCGACGGAATCAGCGAGCGGAACGCGATCGCGTTGCCGAGACGCACCTGCTGCGGCGCCGGCGTGTAGGCCTTCCCGGATGCCGCCGCGCCGCTCGGCTGTGTCGCGTCGGCCGTGGACGGCGGTGCGGGCGTGGCCGCCGCGGGCGCCGGTGCGGCAGGCGCAGCGGACGGTGCCGCGCCGGTTGCATTGCCCGTTGCGTTGCCGGCCGCGTCGGTCGCCTGCGCGGCCGGTACGCCGAGCGCAGCCGCGCCGACGCTCAGCGACGCGACGAGACGCGCGAGAGCGCGCAGCCGATCATTGCGCACGGCTGGCCTCGCCGTTGCGTGCGGTGCCGTTCCACGGCGCGATCCAGAACAGCAGCAGCATGCCGGGGATGCCGAGCGCGGTGCAGACGAGGAAGTAGTCGAACCAGCCGATCTTCGCGACGATGAAGCCGCTCGCGGCCGACGCGAGCGTGCGCGGCACCGATGCGAGACTCGTGAACAGCGCAAACTGCGTCGCCGTGTAGCGCGGATCGGTCGTGCTCGCGATATACGCGACGAACGCGGCCATCGTCAGGCCCGTCGCGAACGTCTCCGCGCCGTAGACGATCGCGAGTGCGACCGTCATCGGGCTGAAATGCGGCGTGACCGCGACACCGAACACCGACAGCCCCGACGCGATCGCATGGCTGGCCGCGACCGTGAAGTCGTAGAGCACCGCGAGCACCGGCGAGCCGGGGCCGAGCTGTGCGAGCCACGCGAAGCCGAGCGTCGAGACCATCTGCAGCACGCCGAAGATCCACAGCCCGCGGCCGATCCCGATCTTCACGAGCCATACGCCGCCGATGATGCCGCCGGCCACGCTCGCGACGAGTGCGGTCGTTTTCGCGACGATCCCGATTTCGGTCCGCGTGAAGCCGACGTCGAGGAAGAACGACGTCGACAGCGTGGTGGCCATCGTATCGCCGACCTTGAACAGGAAGATGAATGCGATCACGAGCAGCGCGCCGGCCCAGCCGTCGCGCTGGATGAATTCGCGAAACGGCAGCACGATCGCGTCGCGCAGGCTGCGCGGCGGCGAGCCGGCCACGTCGGGCTCGCGCACGACGAGCGTCATCAGGATGCCGGGCAGCATGAACGCGCCGGTGACCGCGAACACGACGTCCCACGGCAGGTGATCGGAGAGGATCAGCGACAGCGAGCCGGGGATCAGCGCGGCGATCTTGTATGCGTTCACATGCACCGCATTGCCGAGCCCCTGTTCGGTGTCGCGCAGCAGTTCGCGCCGATAGGCGTCGATCACGATGTCGGAGCTCGCGCCGAAGAACGCGACGAGCGTGGTCAGCGCGGCGACCGTCCAGATCGAGTCGCGCGGCGACACGAAGCCGAGCGCCGCGATCGCACCGGCGACGAGCACCTGCGTGAGCAGCATCCAGCCGCGCCGGCGGCCCGGCCGCCAGCCTGGCAGGCGCGGGATGTAGCGGTCCATCAGCGGCGCCCACAGGAACTTCCACGTATAAGGGAACTGGATCAGCGCGAACAGGCCGATTTCCTTCAGGTTCACGCCTTCGGAGCGCAGCCATGCCTGCACGAGATAGACGAGCGTGAAGAGCGGCAGGCCCGACGTGAAGCCGAGAAACACGCAGATCAGCATGTGCGTGTTCAGGTAGGCGCGCCAGCCGGGATGTTCCTCGTGAGCGGTGAGTGCGGGCGCCTCGTGTGGCGTTTTCGACATGGATGACAGAAACCGGATAGCGTTGGCGGATTGCGGCGGCAGGGCAGGCAGCCGCGCGCGGCGCGAAGCCGGGCCCGCGCGTGCGCGCGAACCGGCGCGGCCGGAACTGCCGGCCGGGCGTCCCGTCAACGGCTTCCCGGCTCAGCTGCGCTTGACGCGGTAGACAGCAAGACTACCACGCCAGTTCGCTCCCCATCGAATCGGCTGACCTTCGTGCAGCACGACGCGGTCGAGGATCGTGATGCCGACTTCCGGGGCGAGCGCCTCGAAATCCTTGATCGTCAGCACGCGCACGTTCGGCGTGTTGTGCCACTGGTACGGCAGCGATTTCGACACCGGCATCCGGCCGCGCAGCACCGACAGCCGGTGCGCCCAGTAGCCGAAGTTCGGGAACGACACGATGCATTCGCGGCCGACGCGTGCCGTTTCGCGCAGGATCGCGGCCGTCTGGTGGATCGTCTGCAGCGTCTGCGAGAGGATCGCGAAATCGAAGCTGTGATCCTCGAACAGGCGCAGCCCGTCCTCGAGGTTCTGCTGGATCACGTTGATCCCGTTCTTCGCGCTCGCGAGCACGCCCGCGTCGTTCAGCTCGATCCCGTAGCCCGTCACGTCGAGTTCTTCCATCAGCAGCGACAGCAGCGAGCCGTCGCCGCAGCCGAGGTCGAGCACCGTCGAGCGCGGTTCGACCCAGCGCGCGATCGCGCGGAAGTCCGCGCGCGCGGACAGGGAGTTCAGCGCCTGCTGGTTCATGCACCCACCTCGTTGGCGATTCGTTCGTAATACGCGCGGATCAGGTTGTGATAGCGCGCGTCGTCGAGCAGGAACGCGTCGTGGCCGTGCGGCGCATCGATCTCCGCGTAGCTGACCGTTCGCTTGTTGTCGAGCAGCGCCTTCACGATTTCGCGCGAGCGTGCGGGCGCGAAGCGCCAGTCGGTCGAGAAGCTCGCGATCAGGTATTTCGCCTGCGTGTGCGCGAGCGCGGCCGTCAGATTGCCGTCGAACGCCTTCGCCGGATCGAAGTAATCGAGCGCGCGCGTGATCAGCAGGTAGGTGTTCGCGTCGAAGTAGTCGGCGAACTTGTCGCCCTGATAGCGCAGGTACGACTCGACTTCGAACTCGACGTCGAAGCTGAAGTTGTACGCGTCGAGCGCGCCGTCCGCGCGGCGCAGTGCGCGGCCGAATTTCTCGGCCATGTCGTCGTCGGACAGATAGGTGATGTGGCCGATCATCCGCGCGACGCGCAGCCCGCGCTTCGGCTTCACGCCGTGCGCGTAGTAGTCACCGCCGTGGAAATCCGGATCGGACAGGATCGCCGAACGCGCGACCTCGTTGAACGCGATGTTCTGCGCGGACAGCTTCGGCGTCGACGCGATGTCGATGCAGTGCGCGACGCGCTCCGGATACATCAGGCTCCACGCGAGCGCCTGCATGCCGCCGAGGCTGCCGCCCATCACCGCGGCGAAGCGTTCGATGCCGAACGCGTCGGCGACGCGCGCCTGCGCGTGTACCCAGTCTTCGACGGTGACGACCGGAAAGCGCGCACCGTACGGCTTGCCGGTCGACGGGTCGATGCTCATCGGGCCGGTCGAGCCGAAGCACGAGCCGAGGTTGTTCACGCCGATCACGAAGAAGCGGTTGGTGTCGAGCGGCTTGCCGGGGCCGACCATGTTGTCCCACCAGCCGGTGCTGCGCGGATCGTCCGCGTAGACGCCGGCGACGTGATGCGACGCGTTGAGCGCGTGGCAGACGAGCACCGCGTTCGAGCGCGCGGCGTTGAGCTCGCCGTAAGTCTCGACGACGAGCTGATAGTTGCCGATCACGCTGCCGCTTTGCAAGCGCAGCGGTTCGGCGAAGTGCATGGTCTGTGGAGCGACGATGCCGATCGATTCCATTCGTTCCGCCTTATGACTGGGCGGCTAAACGGTGTCGGCGATGCGCGGAGTCGAAGATGCGCGGCTGACGACCTCTTTAGCCGCATTTGTAGTGAACCGCCGGGGAACGACGCATCGATGCATCGACGCCCCGGCCGGTTCGCGCGCCCGCAATCGAGTCAGCAAATCGGCGCGCTTCCGACATGCCGCCCAGGTGGCGGCAGTCGGCAGAGTATAGCGGAAATTGTCGGGGCGGGAAGCGCCGCCGCCGCGGCATCGACGGCCGCGGCGGCGGCGGGCCGCCCGCGTGTCATCGCCAGCGATACTTCGCGGCGAGCTGCCCCTTCACCGTCGCGTAGTTCGAGAAGTTCGAGTCGACGCCGACGCTCGCCGACACGGACAGGTTGCGCGTGAGCTGGCCGGTCGCGCCGAGCTTGAACTCCGCGCGATCGCGCGGCATGCGCAGCTCGAACGGGTTGCCGTCGACGCTCAGCCGGTGCGATCCCGGCCCGTGCCACCAGTTGGCCTCGATGAACGGGCGCAGCGCCTGCGACGCCGAGATCGGCGTGACGCCATGCACGCGCACGCCGATGCGTGCGAGCACGTCGTTCGAACGCTGCACGCCGATGTAGCCGCCCGGCGAATCGTGGCCCTTCGCCTGGTAGTTCGCATAGACGATCTGGGCGGCCGGTTCGACGAAAAAGCGCGAACGGCCGTCGTCGTACACGCCGAACGCATAGCCGCCTTCGACCGATGCGGTGATCGTGCGCGACCGGTAGCTGTCGCCCGGCAGGCTGCCGCCGATGCGATTGCTGTATGCGCCGAACATCAGCCACGTATCGACATGAGGCCCGGTCAGGATGTCGCGGTTGCCGTACCAGGTCGCGTACAGGCCGGCGTTGTAGCCGTCGATGCTGCCGCGCGCCGTGGCGGGCATATAACGTTGCGCGACCGGATTCCACAACGTGCGCGTCGACCAGCTCGTCGCGCTCGCGTACAGCCCCATCGCGCCGATCCTGAAGCTGCCGCCGCGGCCGTCTTCGAGCCGGAACATGTCCGCCCCGAGGTGAAGCAGACGACCGTTGCCGCTGACGCTGCGGCCGCCGCTGCCGTTGCCGCCGCCGAGCGACGTGGACTGCCCTTGGGCGCGCAGCCATACGGCGCCGTCGCGCGCGTTCTCGTCGGTCTCGGCGCGCAGCGTCTGATCGCTGCGCTCGTGCAGCGTATGGATCGGCATCAGGATCGCGGCGTCCGCGTTCGCGAGATAGGCGTCGGGTTCCGGCGCGATCGCGCGCACGGGCGGCGGCGGCACGACTTCGGGCTTCGGCGGCACGGTTTCCGGTTCGACCGGCTGCGGCGGTGCAGGCGGCGTGGGCGGCTCAGGCGGCGCCGGCTTGGCCGCGGACACGAGGTACCAATCGTCCGCGTGGCCGGACGCGCCGCCGCGCGTCAGCATGTAGTCGTAACCGCCTGCGGAGATCGTGCCGAAATCCTTGCGATAGCCGTCGGACGCGGCGTCGAGCGCGAATGCGGCCGCCTCCGTGGTGCCGCCGTTGCGGGTTTCGACGAGCGGGATGCCGACCGTCGTCGCCGCGCCGTCGCCGCTCGTGCGCTTCAGGACGAGCGCGGTGTTGCCCGACGCGTGTCCGCCGTCGATCACGAGCTTGTCGCTCGGCGCGAGATCGTCGCCGTATACGGTATTGAGCACGACCCTGCCGTCCTGCGCCGCATAGTCGCCGTGGATCACCAGCGTCTTGTGTGCGCCGCCGGACGGCGCGGCGAACGCAATCGTGGACCGATCGAGCTTGACGCCTTGCACGGCGGAATCGCCGGTGACGGTCCACTGGCTGCCGTCCCGCATCGACACCGCGCCGACGGCCTGCGTCGCGCCTTCCCACGCCGCGCCGCGCGATAGCGCGACGTTCGTGACTACGGGCGTCGGGGTGCCGTCCTCGGCCGGCACGTTGACGATATTGCCGCGCGCGGTCGCGTTGTCGAGCAGGAGATGCACCGGCTCGCCGGCCTTGGCCGCGACGGCGAGCAGCGTGCCGTTGCCGCCCTCGATGTGTGCGCCGCCGGAGGCGCGCACGAGGCCGGCGGTCGCTTCGATCGCGCTGCCTTGCGCGCTGACGATCGAGCCGCCTTCGACGTGCAGTTCGCCGTTGAACAGGCCGGCGCCGGCCGCGTGCTCGCCCTCGGTGCGCACCGCCGTGTTCACGAGCTCGACCAGGCCGCCGTAGCTTGCCTGCACGCCGCGCGCGCGGGCGCCGTTCGTGGTGATCGTGCTGTCGACGACGCTCGCGACGGAGTCGTCGCGCACCGACAGCACGCCGATCGCCCTGTCGCCGTGCGTGTCGATGCTGCTGCGGGCGACCGACACCTCCGCGCCGTCCCGCGCGATCGCGCCGGCTGCGCCGAGGCCGTGCGTGGTGACGCGCGAGTCGGCGACGTCGAGCTGCGCGCTGAGCGCGCCGAGCACCAGCTCGCGCGACGCATAGAGGCCGTGCGAGCTTTCGCCGGTCGTGATCACGTCGGTGCGCGCCATCGTCAGCGCGCCTTCGCGCAGGTTCACGCCCGGAGCGAGGAACCCGTTGGTGCGCAGCGTCGAGTCGGTAACCGAGATCGTGTTCTCGCCGATCTGGTTGATCGCCGACGACTCCGTGCCCTCCGCGGTGACGTCGACCCGTTCGAGCGTCGCATGGTTGCCGTCCGAATCGGACGACAGGCCGTGCGCGTACGCGCCGACGGTGCGGATCCGCGTGTCGGCGACCGAAACCGATGCGCCCGGGCCCGGGCCGAGGTAGATGCCGTATGCCTCCTGGCCGAGCGTGTCGATCGAGCCGCCGGTCATGTCGAGCCGGTTGCCGGTGCCGTACATGCGCACGCCCGCGCCGTGGGCGTCGAGCGTATTGATGGTCGTGTTGTCGAGCCGCGCGCTGGCACCGTCGGGCAAGCCGCTGCCGTTGAACAGGTACAGACCGTAGGCCGAATTTCCGGTCGTGTGCACCTGGCTGTCGCCCAGTTCGATGCGCGAGCCGGGGCCCTCCACGGACAGGCCCATCGCGCCGTTGCCCTTCGAAAACACGCGCACGGGGCCCGCCGATGTCATCGAGCCGCCGTCGCTGACGTTCAGCACCGAATCGTAGTTGACGGTCGCGTAATCGCCGGCCGCGATCTCGACGTGCTCGCCGATCGCGTACTGCGGGTTGTTGACGACCTGCGCGACCGCGGGCAACGGCGCGAGGATCGCGGCGATCAGCGCGGAGCAGACCGATCTCGGTACGGGCGGCCGGCCCGGCATGCCGGCAGCCGCGCACAAGCCGACGCCGGCCCGACGCGTCGCGGCATGCGCGTTCGCGCGAAGGGGGAGGGATGCAGTCATGAGTCTCGAGAAAGGTGAGTGAAAGATAAAATTAAATCAATCGAGCTAAATCCCGGCAATAGGACGTGTCTGGAATTGGGGCGGCGATGGAGTGGAGGCGATGACGTGGACGCGATGAAAGCCAGGCAATGAACGAGGAGCGCGTCGCGACGAGCGGTGCCGGCGTGCCGCACGCGGATCGTGCAGCCCTGCGGCAGGCGCGAGGTTGCGCTTCGGCTTTGACGCCGCGGTATCGTCAGGTCATGCCGCGGTACGCGCGACATCGCGGCTCGTGAGGTGGGCGTCGCAGTCGGATCCGGCGGCGCGCAGTGCAAGGCGGCCGGCGAGCGTCGATCGAAGCCGCGCGGTGCGGGCGGCCGCTCGATGCGGCTGTTGGCCGGTGCGTGCCGGCAAGGCCGGAGGTAACCGACTTTGCCGTCGCGTGCCGGAAGATGCATCGCGATCCCGGGCCCGTGTTCGCTCCGGGCCCAGGATCGTCGTACGGCGCGTTACTGATAGGCGATCGAGTACATCACCGACGTCTTCACCGAGCCGGCCGTGGCCGGCCCGCCCACTGCGACGTATTGCGCGAAATACGCGAGCGTCGCCGCGCCGTTCTGGAGCGCGACCGGCTTCGAGTTTTCGTTGGCCGAGCCGAGTTTGATGATGCTCGTGTCCGCGTTCAGAACGTTCACCTCGATGGGCGTTGCGGTGCCTTCCGCGTTGATCAGGTTGCCGCTCGCCGTGTTGATGGTGTCGCCCGGTTCGAAGTGCGTATAGACGTTCCCGGTCGCCGGCGAGCAGTTCGTCAGGCTGATCGTGAACGGCGTGCGGCCTGCGCTTTTGCCGCCCTGATCCAGCGCCGTGATCGAGACCGGCGGCAGTGCGACGGTGAAGTTCGGGTTGCCGCTGTTGTTGCCGCTGATCTTGCAGGTCTGGGCCTTGATGGTGCCCGTGAACGTGATCTCGCCGTTGGCTGCATGCGAAACCGACGGTGCGAGCGACGCGAATGCCGCCACGGCGACGAGCGAGCGAAGAGTTGCTTTCATGAGTTCTCCATATGGACATCGGTAAATCAATGAAGCGAAGCGGCCGGCGCCGTGTTGCAGGGCATGGTCGAACCGGTTTCCGGCCATTCGCGTCATCGGGGGAATCCGGCTGCCTGCATTGCGCAGGCGTCCGGAAACGGTTGTCGTCCGGCATCGTTCGACAGGGAGCGCAAACGCTGCCGGGCGAGCATCGGGTCAGGCCGCGCGCTGCACGGCCTTCGATGGTCGGTGCTCACTGGTAGCTCAGCGTGAACGACGCCACGCCTTTGACCGATCCGGCCGTCACCGCGCCGGTGGCGATGTACTGGGCGGTCAACGGAATGCCGGTCGTGCTGCCCGACGCGCCGAGATGCCACTGATTGAGGTTGCCGGCGCTCGAGCTGTCGGGCCCGAAGCTGACCGGTACGCCGCCCGGCCTCAGCAGCCGCAACTGGACGCCCGAAGCGGTCGAGCCGGGAGCGAGCGTCAAGCGATCGGTCGTGTTGCCGGGTTGAGTCAGGTCGGTCAGCGTCACGTAGACGTTCGTGCCGGGCGAGCAGGACAGGCCGACGTTGAATGGCTTGTCGCCCGCGGTCGATCCGGGCGTCGGTAGCCGTGACGTATAGATGCGGTCCAGTTGCACGGACGTGTCGGGCAGCGTGGCGCGGCAGCTCTGCGGCAGCGAGGTGAGCGTTATCGGGCCGTTATGCCAAAAGATGTTTCTGCCGCGGGCAGCGAGCGTCGCGTTGTTGATGATCCTGACTATGCCGAACGCATCATTGATACCCCCCTGCGCCAGCTGGGGAGGCGGGCTGTAGATCAGGTCGTTGAGCTTCACGAGTTCGATCTTGAAGTCCAGCGTGCCGGAGATCGGGGCCGTGCCGGTCCGGGGCGGCATCCATTGCACGAATCCGTGGGTGGTATCGTTCTTCATTCGCTGCCCGGTGTTCAGGTTGGTGACCCGGATCCCGAGGCCGAAGTTGGCGAAGTGGTACAGGTCGCCGGGCACGCTCGTCGAAGACTTGTAAATCGTGCTATAGACGAAGCTCCAGCCGGAAGGGCTGGTTGTCGGCGGACAACTGTAGCCGATCGACATGATGGTCGAGGCGAGTACCGTGCCGTCCGGCGCACCGGCCGGCACGCCGATCCACTGAGGGAAGCCGAAGCGGTGCGCGGTGTCGTGCACCGGTATGTACGAGCAATATTGCGCATGGGCGGGCGCGGCCCACGCGATGGCGACCAATATTGCGGACAGCCAACGGACGATGTGTCTGCGTTGCACCGATCGAATCATTGCGAGATTTCCTTCATGGCGGAGGGGTTCCGGGATGCCGACACGTGCGTGTCGGCATGCTGCGTCGGCACGGCTGCTTCGCTGGCGTCGCTCACGGCCGGCCGCGAGGACAGCGGAATCGCGTACGACGGCGCGTCGGCCAGTGCGCCGCTGCCGCAGGTCGCATCGACGCGCGCATAGTCCGCGTCCTTGTGCGGCGCCGTCGGAAGCCGGTACGAAAACGAGCAGGCGTCTTGCGGGCCGTTGCCCCACTTCGCGGTCAGCACGCCGCTGTCCGGGATGCCGCGCACGAACAGGTGGCTGCTCTGCGCGATCACGCCGACGCTGGCGCCGCTGCTGTCGAACACGTGGGTGCCGAACGGCAGCGGCTTGCCGTCCGGCAGGCGCGGCGTGATCAGCGCCGAGCGGCCGGTCGTGGTGGCGAAGCGCACGGCCACGAGCGCATTGGCGCGCGGCGCGATCTGCTGGCTCGTCGATTGCAGCTCGACGTCGAGCGGAATGCCCTTCGGATCGATGCTGATCGTGTTCAGCGTGTAGGGCGTCAGCGACGGCACGATCGCATAGCCGCGGCCGTCGATGCGGGTGCCCGTGCCGCTCGTGACGCGTGCGCCTTTCGCGTCGCGCGCTTCGACGAGCGCAGCCGTTTCGCCGAGGTCGTTGGCGAGCGTGATGCCGCCGGCATGCGCGACGACTGCGCCGGACAGGCCGGCAGAGAACTGCGATTGCCCGGTGCCGCCCGATGCGCCCGCCGATACGCTCGCATACGGTGCGCGATATTGCGCGGTACCGCCGCCGTTCAGCGTGCCCGGCGTGCGGCTGCCCGTGACGCCGTACGAGAATTCGCCGCTCTCGCCGGCGGAGCCGGTCAGCCCGACCAGTTGCGACGTGCCGCCGCGCGTGTCGCGTGACAGCGAAGCCGACAGCGTCGGCGCATACGCGCGCTTGCCCAGCGGGATCGTCACATTGGCGTAGAGCAGGTTGCTGAACGCCTGCGAAAAGCCGTCGCGCTGGCGCGAGAACGACAGGTTGTAGCCGACGTTCTGGCCGGCCAGCTTCAACGTGTTGCTGTAGCCGAACTGGAGGCTCGTCGTCGAACCCGGCTGATTCCAGTAGTTCTGCATCGACCCGATCGCATACGCGCTGCCCCAGCGCGTGCCGAAGCTCTGGCTGACGGTCAGCTGCAACTGGCTGCGTTCGCGTGCGACGTCGTCGGGGTTGCGGCCGGCCGCCGCCGCGCTGCGCGCATAAAACGCGTTGCGCGCCGTCCAGAAGCCGCGCGACGAGTAGCGATAGGCGGCGATCGCGATATTGGTGTCGGTCGCCGGCAGCCGCTTGCTGTAGGTGACGCGGGCGCTCTGGCCGGTCGTCGCGGCGGCGCCCGGAATGTCGGCTTTCGCCTGCGTGAAGTCGACCGCGAACGCACCCCAGTGCGTATTGAACGCGCTGCCGACGAGCCCCGCGACATAGCCGCGCGCCGCGATCATGCCCGCGTAGCCGGTGAACAGGTTGCTGAAGCCGTGCTGGATCGTCGCCTGAGAGAAGTTCGGGTGCGCATCGACCAGCGGCTCGCGGAACTGGCCGAGCGCGACGCTGAAGCGCGTATTTCCTTCGCGCAGCGACTGCGATACGGACGCATACGGCACCGTGAAGCTGTGTGTGCTGCCGTTCGCCTCGGTGACCGTCACCAGCAGGTTGCCGCCATAGCCGGTCGGATAGAGATCGTTGATCTCGAACGCGCCGGGCGGCACGTTGGTTTCGTACAGCGTGTTGCCGTTCTGCGAAATCTTCACGTGCGCGTTGCTGTTCGCGACGCCGCGAATCAGCGGCGCATAGCCGCGCAGCGAGTCGGGCAGCATGCGGTCGTCGGTGGCGATCGTAACGCCGCGCAGCCCGACGCTATCGAAGATCGAGCCGTCAGTGAACACCTCGCCGAACGTGACCTGGCTGCGCAGCGCCGGCAGGTCGCGCTGAACGTAGGTCGACACCGGGCTGTAGCGGCCGGCATTGCCCGAACTCCACATATACGAGCCGTTGTGCCGCAGATGCCAGCCGGCGACGTTGATGCCGCCGTTCAGGCCGAGGTAGGCCTGCGTGCTCGAGCGTCCGAAAGACGACGAGCGGTAGGTGTTGAAGTTGTACTTCAGCGTGGCCGACGGAATGCCGGCGTCCCACAGTTCGGGACTCACGTAGCCGCGCGGCCGACGTTGCAACGCAGCCTGCGGAATGGTCAGATCGAGGCGGAATTCTGCTTGATCGAAACGGTACGACGCGCCGTCGGCGAGCAGCGCGAAGCGTCCGCACTCGCCGGCCTGGATCTTCGCGAGCTCGGCGCGGCCGGCCTCAGTCAGCGCGGCATCGTCGAGCGCGATGCGGGTCGCGAGCGACGTGTCGACGCACAGCGAGGCGTCGTCGCCGCCCGGCGCACCGACGAATCGGACGGCCGAGCGGCCGATCCAGGTGCCGTTCAGCACGATATCGGCCGTGTATTGGCCGGGCGCGACCGGATTGCCGCGCGCGAATCGCGACACGTCGATGCGCTGGCCCTGGCCCTTCAGCAGCAGCGCGTCGCTAAAGCGGACTTCGGGCGCCTGCCGTGCTTCCGAAGCAGCGGCCCAGCCGGCATGCGTGGCGGCGACGCCGCCAAGCGCCGCCAGTACGCACGCATGACTCGGCTTGAGCGCGAACTGCAATCGCTCGCGCGACTTGATTGACTTGCGCATCCGGTAAAGGATCCTGTTGGATGAAGAATTTCCTGGGTGCCGGCGTGGACGCCCGCGCGACGGGCGCCGGTTATCTGGCGGGTTGAGGCACGGCCTTGCCGGCAACGCCGGTGCCGTAGTCGTCGAGATACGTGTAGTCGACTTCCACCGGGCCGCCGGGCAGGGCCGTGAGCCCGTCGATGCCGAACGTGGCGGTCGCGCCGGGGTCGACCATTCCGCCGAGCAGATTCGTTCGGACCGTATCGCCCGTCTTGAGCGCGACGCGGCTGAACGTGACGTGGTAAGGCGTCGGGTTGTGCGCTTCGAGGCCGTAGCGGCTGCCGTCGATGCGTGCGAGCTTCCACGTGACCTTCGACGGAGCGTCGGCGGCGCTGCTTTCCAGCGCGGCCGGCCGGAAGAACAGCTTGATGCGCGAACGGAACGCCAGTTGCAGCGCGTTGGGCTGCGCTTCGGCGTTGTCGGCTTCGGGTGGGACTTCGAGCACGTTGAGCCAGAACAGCGATTCCCTGTGTTGCGGGAGTGCGTCTTTCGTGTAGAGCACGCGCAGGCTCTGGCCCTGGCCGGGATCGATGCGGAACAGCGGCGGCGTGAGGATGAACGGCGCGTTCGTTTCGTCGGGCAGCGCGTTGGCATTGCCCGCATCGATCCACGCCTGAACCAGCGCCGGCTTTTCCCCTTCGTTGGTGAGCCTCACCGTCACTTCGCGGTCCTTTTCCGGATAGACGACGCGTGTGCCGCCAATCACGACGCTCGCCTGAGCGCTTCCGGCGACGAGCGAGACGAGCGTAGCGACGGCGAGCGTCCACGCTTTCCATTTTCCGGCGTATCGATTCATATTGATCTGGAGTGGCGGAGTAATCGAATGCGGCAATTCGGCGATCGGGTTATTCAAAAAAAGAAAAAACCGATCGCCGAGATTTACCGACCTTTATTGATAAACGAGCGAATAGAGAACCGAGGTGTTGACGGAGCCGGAGCCTGCGGCGCCGCCCGTCGCGACGTATTGCGCGATGTACTCGAGCTTCGCCGAGCCCGACGCGATGGCGACCTTCGCGGTGTTTTGCGACGGATGGCCGACGCCGAGCTTGATGACGCTGCGGTCCTTGTTGAGCAGTCCGACTTCGACGTTCTGCGCGGTGCCCGACGCGTTTTTCAACTGGCCGGTTGCGGCGTTGACCGTCGTGCCCGGTTCGAAGTAGGTCGACACGTTGCCGCTGCCCGGCTGGCAGTTGGTCAGCATGATGTTGAACGGCGTATCGCCGGTTCTCGTGCCTGCAGAACCGAGCGACGACGCGACGATTTCAGGCAGCGCCACCGTGAAGTTGGGGCCGCCGGTGCTGTTGCCGGAAATCTTGCAGGTCGTGCCGGAGATGTCGCCGGTCACCGTGATGGTGCCGTCCTGCGCGTGAGCGGCCGGCAGCGCGCAGATGCCGGCTACCAGCAGAGCGGCGCGCAGCGCCCGGGGTAATCCTTGAGTCGAAAATTGAACCATCGTTCTGAATCTCGCAGGTTGGTTATGAACGAATTCGAAATGTTTCAATCATTTGTCATTTCGGTGCTTTGTAATGCAAATGAAAGAAAATTTCTGCGAGATTTTCGCTTTGGCGGTATGACGGGGCAAGTTGGATGAGTACGAAAAATTATCGAAAGCGAGATTGATAAGACCGGTTTTGTTTTGAGATTTTTCGTCTCGATTTATTTTGTCGATTCGATCGGAAATCGTTATCCCGCTCGGGCTGCGTGTGCGCGGCCTGCTCGAAGCGGACGACGTGCGGCCGGTCGCGGGCCGGGTGTCGGGCGATCGGCAAGGGAGGAGGAGGAGGGCGCGGCATGCGTGCGGCGCCCCCGATGCGCGGCTTCGGACGGGTTCGGCCGGCCGCCGCGGATGAACGGCCGAGCGATCGGGCGATCGGGCGCGCGGCGCGGCCGCGTGCCGCCGATGCGTTACTGGAGGATCAGTTGCAACTTCTGTTCGGCGAGTTCGCCGGGCGGTTTCGTGAAGCCGCTGCGCGTGTAGCGCTGCCACGCGCCGACCGCGTAGCCGACGAGGAGGCTCGCGCGAACGGCCGGATCGTAGCCGGCCGGAAGCGGCGCGCCGCTGCCGGCGGCCGCCGTGCGCTCGGCCAGCGCGACGCGCAGGCACTGCCGGACCGATGCCTCGATCCGCTCGAGCATGCGATCGATGCGCTCGGCGAGCCGCTCGTGCTCGCCGACGAGCGCCTCGCCGGTCAGCACGCGCGTCATGCCGGGGTTCTTCGCCGCGAAATTGAGCAGCATCATGCCGATCGCGCGCGCCTGGAGCACGCCGTCG
Organism: Burkholderia multivorans ATCC BAA-247; assembly: GCF_000959525.1. NCBI lineage: Bacteria > Pseudomonadati > Pseudomonadota > Betaproteobacteria > Burkholderiales > Burkholderiaceae > Burkholderia > Burkholderia multivorans. The sequence goes on along the minus strand of NZ_CP009832.1, from coordinate 13,808 downwards.
GGCTCCTTCGCGGCGATCTGGTTGATCAGCCCGAAGAACGTTTCTTCGATGAATTCGATCAGGCCGTCGTACATCTGGGCCTTGCTCGCGAAATGCCGGTAGAGCGCGGCTTCGGACACGTCGAGCCGTGCCGCGAGCGCGGCCGTCGTGATCTTCTCGCGCTTCGGCGCCTCGAGCATCGACGCGAGCGTCTGCAGGATCAGCATGCGGCGCTCGCCCGGCTTCGGTCGGGCGCGCGCTCGCGCGGGTGTGGCCTGGTCGTCCGTTACGCGGTGGTCCTGCGGGTGAGTCGGCTGCATTTTTGTCGCCCCGATCGAGTGCCCAGTCGGAGCGATTTTAGCGAACGAATCCGCCGGTCGACATAATGCGGGCGGCCGGTGGCCGGTAGATGGCCCGGCAGGTGGCCGGTGATCCACACCGTGCCGATGCCGAGGCGCTTGTAGCGCTTCAGGTGGCCGCGCGTATCCTCGACGAGGATCGCGTCGGTCAGCCGCGCGTGCGCGGCGCGCAGCGCGCGGCGCAGCATCGTGTGGTCGGGCTTCGCGCGCCAGGTGCGGCGGTCGCGCATGTGCTCGATCGCGATCACGCGCTCGAACAGCCGCTCGATGCGCAGCTCGCGCAGCACCGCGCGCGCATAGCGCTCCGGCGCGTTGGTCAGCACGATCTTGCGGCCCGGCAGGGCGGCGACGATGCGCGCGAGGCCGCGCTCGGCGCGCAGCATCGCCGGCAGGTCCGAAAACGTGTGGACCGCGCGCAGGAAGTCGTGCGGATCGATCGGATGATGGCGCGTGAGGCCGAGCAGCGCGGCGCCGTAGCGCTGCGTGTAGCCGGTGCGCAGGCGGTCGGCTTCGGCGCGATCGACGCCGAGCGTGTCGATGATGTATTGCGTCATCGCGCGGTTGATCTCGGGAAAGATCGCGTGCGATGCGTGGTGCAGCGTGTTGTCGAGATCGAACAGCCACACCGGCGCGCCGGCGTGCGGCCGGCTGCGCGAGATGCGCCGGCGCCGCAGCGGGGCCGGCAGGTCCGGACTGGCCGGCGGGCGGCGCGCGCTCAATGCGAGCGGATCATCGTGCCGAACGGCTGCTCGGTCAGGATTTCGAGCAGCACCGAATGCTCGATGCGGCCGTCGACGATATGGACCGATTTCACGCCGCTCTTCGCTGCGTCGAGCGCCGACGAGATCTTCGGCAGCATGCCGCCCGAAATCGTGCCGTCTTCGAACAGCGCGTCGATCTCGCGCGCGGACAGATCGGTCAGCAGATTGCCTTCCTTGTCCATCACGCCCGGGATGTTGGTCATCATCACGAGCTTTTCGGCGTTCAGCACCGTCGCGAGCTTGCCGGCGACGAGGTCCGCGTTGATGTTGTACGACAGGCCGTCTTCGCCGAAGCCGATCGGCGAGATCACCGGGATGAAGGCGTCGTCCTGCAGCGCCTTCACGACGGCCGGGTTGATCGCCTCGACTTCGCCGACCTGGCCGATGTCGATGTACTCGCCCGGATTGTCGCGGTCCGGCATCAGCAGCTTGCGTGCATGGATCAGGCCGCCGTCCTTGCCGGTCAGGCCAACCGCATGGCCGCCGAAGTGATTGATCAGCATCACGATGTCCTGCTGCACTTCGCCGCCCAGCACCCATTCGACGACTTCCATCGTCTCTTCGTCGGTCACGCGCATGCCCTGGATGAACGTGCCCGCCTTGCCGATCTTCTTCAGTGCGTGATCGATCTGCGGACCGCCGCCGTGGACGATCACCGGATTGATGCCGACCAGCTTCAGCAGGATCACGTCGCGCGCGAAGCCCTGCTTGAGCCGTTCTTCCGTCATCGCATTGCCGCCGTATTTGATGACCACGGTCTTGCCGTGATAGCGGCGGATATACGGCAGCGCCTCGGCAAGGATTTCTGCTTTCAGCGTAGGGGCGATCTGCGAGAGGTCGAGGGGCTCGGACATGGCGGCGGCTCTGGCTGGGAACGGTTGAAACAGGGCGAATTGTACAGGAGTGGCGCAGCGCAGCATCGGTTTTTGGGTCGGCCGAACGGCCGGTGCCGAGCGCCGCGCAGAACGCGCGGCGCCCCGCCAGTCATGGCCGGGCGGCCTGTGCGCGGCGCCGGCCGTGCAGCGATCGGCCCGGATGCGCACCCGCGTGCGATGCGCCTCGGCCGATCGGCCGACGTGCAAAATCCGGCTGCCGCGCTATGCTTGTCGCGTAGGGCGCTGCGTCGCCCGTTTCCGCGATTTTCGTCATGACCGATTCCGCCGCCGGCGCCCGTTCGGTTCCGCGTCGCGTGCGCTGCGCGCGCTGCGGGCGCGGCTTCGATTGCGGCGCGCACACGCAGCCGTTCGAGTGCTGGTGCGCGTCGATGCCGACGCCGCCCGGTGCGCCGCCGTCGGCACCCGGCGTGCGCTGCCTGTGCCCCGAATGCCTCGCCGCCGAGATCGCGCAACGGATGGCGGGCGCGCCCGGCTGACGCGCAACGCGCGAAACCGGCGGCGAACGATCGTGCCGGCGCGCGGCCGCGATCCGGCCCCGCTGGAGGCGCCGCACGCGAAACGGGTAAACTGCCCGGATGCAACGAATCACCACCACCGGGCGCGTCAATCTGAGTCATCTGTTCTGGCTGCGCAATCTCGCGATCATCGGCCAGCTCGTGACGATCGGCGTCGTGCAGACGTATTTCGGCGTGCATCTGCCGCTGCCGGCGATGCTGATGGTCATCGCGCTCGAAATCGTCTTCAACGCGCTGACGTGGGTGCGCGTGTTGCGCGCGCGTCCGGAGACGAACTTCGAGCTGCTCGGCCAGCTGTGGGTCGACCTCGGTGCGCTGTCGGCGCTGCTGTTCCTGTCGGGCGGCACGACGAATCCGTTCGTGTCGCTGTATCTGCCGTCGCTCGCGATTGCGGCGGCCGTGCTGCCGTGGCATCTGATGATCTGGCTCGCGGCGTTTGCCGTCGCCTGCTACGCGGCGCTCGGTTTCGATTCGGTGCCGCTGAACATGGACAATCCGGCGAACCTGTTCGACTACTACCGCACCGGGATGTGGGTGAACTTCATGGTGAGCGTCGGGCTGATCGCGTGGTTCGTCGCGCGCATGTCGAATGCGCTGCGGCAGCGCGATTCGGCGCTCGGCGACGCGCAGCAGCGGCTGCTGCGCGACGAGCGCGCGGTCGCACTCGGCGTGCAGGCCGCGACGGTCGCACACGAAATGGGCACGCCGCTGTCGACGATCGCGATGCTCGCCGAGGAACTGCGCGACGCCGCGCGCGACGATCCGGGGCTCGCGCGCTACGAGGCCGACCTGAAGGTGCTCGAAGAACAGATGATGCTGTGCACGTCGGCGCTCGCGCGCCTGCGCAGCCGCGCGAGTGCGCCGGCGAGCCGGCAGCCGGTCGACGAGTGGCTCGACACCTTCGTCGAGCACTGGCGCCTGCGGCATCCGCACGTGCAGTTCGAGCTGCTCGGGGCGCGCCCGTCCGGCGTCGCGCTCGACGACACGGTCGCGGCCGGCCAGATCCTGACGATCCTGCTCGACAACGCGGCGCGCGCGAGCCCGCACCGCGTGACGCTGGCCGCGAAGGTCGTGCACGATCGCACGCCCGACCAGATTGCATTCGAAGTATGCGACGACGGGCCCGGCATTCCGGCCGCGCTGCGCGAATCGCTCGGCGCGATGCCGGTCGACAGCACGCAGGGCGGGCACGGTGTCGGCCTGTATCTCGCATTCAGCGCGGCGGCGCGTCTGGGCGGCGAGATCGAGCTGTCCGACGTGACGCCGCGCGTCGGCGGCGCGGCACGTGCCGGCGCCGCCACGGCGGCGGCCGCGCAGGCATCGGGCCAGAGCGCTGCGCCGGGCGAACGCGCGGCAGGCGCGGACGCCCGGCCGGCCGCCGGCGGCCGCGGCACGCGCGCGGTGTTGCGACTGCCGGTCGCGCGCATCGCGGTGCATCCGGTGGCCGCCTCCAACCACACGTAGACGGAGAGAAACCTATGAGCGACAACAATTTCCTGGTGATCGACGACAACGAGGTGTTCGCGGGCACGCTCGCACGCGGCCTCGAGCGTCGCGGCTATGCGGTCCAGCAGGCGCACGACAAGGAGACGGCGCTCAGGCTCGCCGCGGCGGGCAAATTTCAGTTCATCACCGTCGACCTGCATCTCGGCGACGATTCGGGCCTGAGCCTGATTGCACCGCTGTGCGACCTGCAGCCCGACGCGCGGATTCTCGTGCTCACCGGCTACGCGAGCATCGCGACGGCCGTGCAGGCCGTGAAGGAAGGGGCCGACAACTATCTCGCGAAGCCCGCGAACGTCGAGTCGATTCTCGCGGCACTGCAGACCAACGCGAGCGAGGTACAGGCCGAGGAAGCGATCGAGAACCCGGTCGTGCTGTCGGTCGACCGGCTCGAATGGGAGCACATCCAGCGCGTGCTGGCCGAGAACAACAACAACATCTCGGCTACCGCGCGCGCGCTGAACATGCACCGCCGCACGCTGCAGCGCAAGCTCGCGAAGAAGCCGGTCCGGCAGTAAGCGGCCGCGTCGCGGCAACGCGCGCCACAGCGAAAACGGGCGGCCCCGCAAAAGGCCGCCCGTCGTTTCATCGTGCGTCGGGTGTGCCGCGCGTTACAGCACGTAGCGCGACAGATCCTCGTCCTGCGAGACTTCGCCGAGCGCACGGTCGACATACTTCGCGTCGATCGTCACGCGCTCGCCGGCGTGATTGCCGGCCGAGAACGACACTTCCTCGAGCAGCTTCTCGATCACCGTGTACAGGCGTCGCGCGCCGATGTTCTCGGTCTTCTCGTTCACCGAGTACGCGATTTCCGCGAGGCGGCGAATGCCGTCGTCCGCGAATTCGAGCTCGACGTCTTCGGTGGCGAGCAGCGCCTGGTACTGCTTGACGAGGCTCGCGTCGGTCGCGACCAGGATCGCCTCGAAGTCGTTCACCGACAGCGAATCGAGCTCGACGCGGATCGGGAAGCGCCCCTGCAGTTCGGGGATCAGGTCGCTCGGCTTCGCGAGATGGAACGCGCCGCTCGCGATGAACAGGATGTGATCGGTCTTCACCATCCCGTACTTCGTGTTGATCGTCGTGCCTTCGACGAGCGGCAGCAGGTCGCGCTGCACGCCCTGGCGCGACACTTCGCCGCCGCTGCCTTCGTTGTTGCGCGACGTGATCTTGTCGATCTCGTCGAGGAACACGATGCCGTTCTGCTCGACGTTCTGCACGGCCTTCGTCTTCACTTCCTCGTCGTTGAGCATCTTCGCCGCTTCCTCGTCGGTCAGCAGCTTCAGCGCTTCCTTGATCTTCACCTTGCGGCGCTGCTTCTTGCCGCTGCCGAGGTTCGAGAACATCGAGCGGATCTGCTCGGTCATCTCTTCCATGCCCGGCGGCGCCATGATGTCCATCCCGACGCTCGGCTGTTCGAGATCGAGCTCGATCTCCTTGTCGTCGAGCTGGCCTTCGCGCAGGCGCTTGCGGAAGGTCTGGCGCGTCGCGTTGTTGTCGTCGTTCGCATGGTCGGCGTTGCCGCCGAAGCCGACCGCGCGCGGCTGCGGCAGCAGGATGTCGAGGATGCGGTCTTCCGCCTGATCGGTCGCCTTGCTGCGCACCTTGCGCATTTCGCTTTCGCGCGTCTGCTTGACCGAAATCTCGACGAGGTCGCGCACGATGCTGTCGACGTCGCGGCCGACATAGCCGACTTCGGTGAACTTGGTCGCTTCGATCTTGATGAACGGCGCGTCCGCCAGCTTCGCGAGGCGGCGCGCGATTTCGGTCTTGCCGACGCCCGTCGGCCCGATCATCAGGATGTTCTTCGGCGTGATTTCCTGGCGCAGCGGTTCGGCGACCTGCTGGCGGCGCCAGCGATTGCGCAGCGCGACCGCGACGGCTTTCTTCGCCTTCGCCTGGCCGATGATGTGCTTGTCGAGTTCCGAGACGATCTCGGCAGGGGTCATGGTGCTCATGGTACGGTCCTTACTCGATCGTTTCGATGACGCGGTTGTGGTTCGTGTAGATGCACATGTCGCCGGCGATCTCGAGCGACTTTTCGACGATCTCGCGCGGCGACAGCTCGGTGTTCTCCGCGAGCGCGCGCGCGGCGGCCTGCGCATACGCGCCGCCCGAGCCGATCGCGCAGATGCCGCCTTCCGGATCGAGCACGTCGCCGTTGCCGGTAATCACGAGCGTCGTGTTCGCGTCGGCCGTGATCAGCATCGCCTCGAGGCGGCGCAGCATGCGGTCGGTGCGCCAGTCCTTCGCGAGTTCGACGGCCGCGCGCGTCAGATTGCCCTGGTGCTTCTCGAGCTTCGCCTCGAAGCGGTCGAGCAGCGAGAACGCATCGGCGGTGCCGCCCGCGAATCCGACCAGAACCTGGTTGTTGTAGATCCGCCGCACTTTCCGCGCGCCACCCTTCATGACGATGTTGCCGAGGGTCACCTGGCCGTCGCCGCCGAGCGCGACCTTGTCGCCGCGCCGGACCGAAACGATGGTCGTGCCGTGAAATTGCTCCATCTGCGTTCCTTGAGAAAAACGGGGAATGAGTCGGGCGGCGCGCCGCGCCGCCGGGTGAATCGCAGTGCGCCGGGGAGCGGCCCGGCGCGCGTCCGTTTCATTTTAGGGCGGGCGCCGCGATATCAAGGGGCGGCGGCAAATCGGGCGAGCGCGAACCGGCGCCCGAAAAACAAAAAGCGCGCGGCAGGCCGCGCGCTTTCGGGAAGCAGCGTGTCGGAGCGGAACGTCGCCCGGTCAGTCGCCGAACAGCTTCTGGCGCAGCTCGCGGCGCTCCTGCGCCTCGAGCGACAGCGTCGCGGTCGGGCGCGCGAGCAGACGCGGGATGCCGATCGGTTCGCCGGTTTCCTCGCACCAGCCGTATTCGCCGGACTCGATGCGGGCGAGCGACTGCTGGACCTTCTTGAGCAGCTTGCGCTCGCGGTCGCGCGTGCGCAGCTCGAGCGCATGCTCTTCCTCGATCGTCGCGCGATCGGCAGGGTCCGGCACGATCACCGTCTCGCGAAGGTTCTCGGTCGTCTGGCCGGCGTTGTGGAGAATTTCCGCCTGCAATTGTTCGAGCCGAGCTTTGAAGAAGGCGAGCTGATCCTCATTCATGTAATCCTTGTCGCTCATCTTCAGGATTTCGGCTTCGGTCAAGAGTTTCTTCGTCATCTGCTTGCTTCTTCAATGTGCGGCAAATCAGGAGATATTGCCTGCACTTTGGGATTACCCGCAACTGCGCTTGCAATCATTTGCGATTGGCCGCTGCGGGGCCGAAAGCCTCTGGAAAACCGGTTCTCAAATACCAGGATAGGCCTGGCGCGGACCTGCGCGCGCGGCGAACCGGTGTGCTGCGTGGCAGATCGCATCGGGCGCGGCCGGTGGCGGATGGGCGATCCGGCGCGGTTGCGATGCCCGGACGATGTTCTGCAAGAACCGGGCCTGTTATTGCCGTACTCCAGCGGGCACGTATTGTAACTGAATCGCAAGCGTGCGCCGTATCGGGTCGATCCCCGTCGGCTGCGCCAATATCTAGAAAATATAACGCGCAAATCGCGAAAAAGCGATGACGGCAAAACCCTTCCCGGCGGCGGCCGCGGGCGCCGCCCGAAAGCGGCGCCGCGCCGGTGCGCGAAGGGCGCGGGCGTTACGCCAGGCAGGCGTCGAGGCCGTCGGTGATCAGGTCCTGCGGCAGGTCGACGCCGATGAACACCATCTTGTTGGTCTTCTTCTCGGCCGGCAGCCACTTCGCGGCGAGATCGCTGCCCATCATCTGGTGCACGCCCTGGAACACGACCTTGCGATCGACGCCCTTCATGTACAGCACGCCCTTGTAGCGCAGCATGCGCTCGCCGTAGATCTGCAGGATGCCGCCGAGGAAGTCCTCGAGCTTGTTCGGATCGAACGGGCGGTCGTTGCGGTACACGAACGACTTGATCTTGTCGTCGTGGTGCGCGTGGTGATGGTTGTGGTGACCATGGTCGTGATCGTGCGCGCATTGGCCGTGATCGTGATCGCAATGCGCGTGATCATGGTCATGATCGTGGTCGTGGTGCGCGTGATCGTCTTCGGCGAGGAAGTCCGGATCGATCTCGAGCTTCGCGTTCAGGTTGAAGCCGCGCAGGTCGAAGATTTCCTTGATGTCGGCGTCGCCGAAGTTCACAAGCTTGATCGTAGCCTTCGGGTTCATGTGCATCAGGCGGTGCTTGAGGCCCGCGACGGTCTCGTCGTCGACGAGATCCGACTTCGTGATGAACAGGCGATCGGCGAAGCCGACCTGGCGCTGCACGACTTCGTGCTCGTCGAGCTGCGCGTTCGCGTGCTTCGCGTCGACGAGCGTGATCACCGCGTCGAGCAGGAAGTCGTCGGCGATCTCGCTGTCGATGAAGAAGGTCTGCGCGACCGGGCCCGGGTTCGCGAGGCCGGTCGTCTCGATCACGATGCGGTCGAAGTCGAGCTTGCCTTCGCGCTTCTTCGCGGCGAGATCGCCGAGCGCGCGCGCCAGATCGCCGCGGATCGTGCAGCAGATGCAGCCGTTGCTCATCTGGATGATCTGCTCGTTCGTGTCCTGCACGAGGATCTCGTTGTCGATGTTCTCTTCGCCGAACTCGTTCTCGATCACGGCGATCTTCATGCCGTGATGTTCGTTCAGGATGCGCTTGAGCAGCGTCGTCTTGCCGCTGCCGAGGAAGCCGGTGAGGATGGTGACGGGAGTGGCCATGTCGGTCGCCTGTGGTTCGTGAATCGGGGTCAAAACGAGGATGTGCAACGCGCCCGCTCAGCGGGGCGCACAGCCATCCATTGAAACATATCTGTCAAGCCCGCGTCGGTCGGCCGGACGACAGAGGCGAGCATGAAGCCGTCATGCGCCGCCCGCCGCGTGCGTCGCGTCCGGCTGCGTGGCGCGCAGCGGGCAGCGGGCAGCGAGCGGCGGGCAGCGGCCCGCCGGGCCTGCCGCGTCGCACGCCGCGCGCGAAGATCGGGGCGCTTACACGACTTGCAACAGCAGCCCTTTCAAATATTCCCCTTCCGGGAACGCGGCGAGCAGCGGATGATCGAGGCCCGCGCCCAGGCGCTTCAAAATCCGCGCGTCGACTTTCGCGTCGGCTGCCGCGCCCGCGACGATCTTCTGGAACAGATCCATGTCGATCGCGCCCGAGCACGAATAGGTGAACAGCAGGCCGCCCGGACGCAGCAGGCGCAACCCGCTCAGGTTGATGTCCTTGTACGCGCGCGCGGCGCGGTCCACGCTGTCGCGCGTCGGCGCGAACTTCGGCGGATCGAGCACGATCAGGTCGAAGCGCTCGCCTTCGTCGACGAGGCGGCGCAGCGTCTTGAACGCGTCGGCGTCGAGCCAGGTCGCGCGCGCCGGATCGAAGCCGTTCGCGACGACGTTCTGCTGCGCGAGCGCAAGCGCGTCGCCGGACGAGTCGATCGACACGACGCGCGTCGCGCCGCCCTTGAGCGCCGCCAGCGAAAAGCCGCCCGTGTAGCAGAAGCAGTTCAGCACGTCGCGGCCCGCGGCATGCTGCGCAACGAGCGCGCGGTTGTCGCGCTGATCGACGTAGAAGCCGGTCTTGTGGCCATTCGGCACGTCGACGTGATAGCGCACGCCGCTTTCGTCGACGATCAGCGTCGCGGGCGGCGCGTCGCCGGCCAGCACGCCGGTCGTCTGTTCGAGCCCTTCCTTGTCGCGGATCGATACGTCCGAGCGCTCGTAGACGTTCGGGCAACCGGTCGCGCCGACCAGCGCCGCGACGATCGCGTCCTTCCACGCTTCGACGCCCGCGGCCATGAACTGGCAGACGAGTTGGCCGCGCGGCGCGGCGCCGGCTTCGGCGGTGTCCGCCACGTAGTGGTCGACGATCAGGCCCGGCAGCCCGTCGGCCTCGCCGAACACGAGGCGCACGGCGCCGGTGCCCGACACCATCGCGGTGCGGTGCGCGACCGCGCGCTGCACGCGGCGCTTGAAGAACGCGTGATCGATCGGCTCGTTCTCGTCGAAGCTCCATACGCGCACGCGGATCTGCGATTGCGGGCTGTACGCGCCACGCGCGAGAAAGCGGCCGTCGTGCGCGCGCACGACGACCGTCGCGCCCGGCGCGGGCTTGCCGTCGACGCGGTCGATCGCGTTCGCGTAGATCCACGGATGGCGGCGCAGCAGCGATTTTTCCTTGGACGGCTTCAGTGTGACGGTTTGCATGATGAATTCGAAATGGGCCGCGGGCGGAGCCGACCGTCGCCGGTCGCCGCGCGCGGCGGATAACACGGAACGCGCATCAGTCGCGCTTCTTCGCGCGCGGATGCGCGCTGTCGTAAATCTTCGCGAGATGCTGGAAGTCGAGCGACGTGTACACCTGCGTCGCCGAGACGCTCGCATGGCCGAGCAGCTCCTGCACCGCGCGCAGGTCGCCGCTCGACTGCAGCACGTGCGTCGCGAACGAATGGCGCAGCACGTGCGGATGCACGTGCGCCGGAATGCCGGCGGCGAGTGCCGCGCGCTTCACGCGCTCGCGCACGACGCCGGGCGACATCCGGTTGCCGCGCACCGACAGGAACAGCGGATGCGGATCGTGCTTCACGAATTCGCCGCGCACCGCGAGCCACGCGTTCAGCGCGTCGATCGCCTTGCGGCCGACCGGCACCTTGCGCTCCTTGTTGCCCTTGCCGCGCACGGTCACTTCGGCTTCGGCGAGATCGAGCCAGCCGGCCGACCGGTAATCGCCGGTCTGCGTATACGCGACGTCGAGGCCGATCAGCTCGGCGAGGCGCAGGCCCGACGAATAGAACAGCTCGAGGATCGCGTGATCGCGGATGCCTTCGGTCGTATCGGCGAGCGGCGCGTCCATCAGCGCGGAGGCATCGTCGACCGACAGCGCTTTCGGCAGCGTCTTCGGCCGCTTCGGCGCGCGCACCGCGGCGACCGGATTCGCCGGCATCTCGACGCGCTGCGCGAGCCAGCGGTAGAACGCGCGCCACGCGGACAGCCGGTGCGAGATCGATCGCGCCGACAGCCCGCCCGCATGCGCACGCGCGACGGCGCCGCGTATGTCGGCCGCGACCAGCGTGTCGAGCGGGCGGCCGGCGGCGAGTTTCTTCAGCTCGTCGAGTTCGTGCGTATACGCGCGCAGCGTGTGTTCCGACAACTGCCTGACGTGCTTCAGGTTCGACAGGTAGGCGGCGATCGGATCGTCGGTCATCGCGAGCGGGGCATCAGTGCGGCAGCAGGCGCGTGAGCGCGGCGCTCGCGAGCGTCGCGATCTGCGCGAGGAAGTCGGTCGCCATGCCGTCGTGGAAGCGGCGCGGATCGGGCGAGCCAAGTACGAGCAGGCCGAATGCGGGCGCGTCGGCGCCGGCCTGCGGCGCGCGCAGCGCGAGCAGCGCGACCGATGCGGCCGCACCGTCTCCGGCCGGCGCCGCGGCGTCGCCGCCGTCCGCCGCATTCGCGGCCGGCGCGGCCGGCGCGGCCACCGCCGGCGCGAGCCACTGCGCGGCTTCGAAGCCGGTGTTCGCGCCGCAATACGGCGTCACGAGGCCGTTGGCGAAGAGCCGCACTTCCTCGCCGACCTGGCGCGCGAAGTCTGCTTGTGCGTACGTATCGGCGACGTCCCAGACGCGCAGCGCGGTCTGCGGCACGTCGAACACGTCGGCGATGCCGTCGGCGATCGTGCGCGGCAGCGCGTACGGATCGCGCTCGGCAATCACGCGCGCGGTCCAGCGGCCGAACTTCGCGGACAGGCTGTCGTTCTCGTGCCCGTAGCGCACGAGTTCGGCGAGCCGGCGTTCGAGATGCTTGTTCTTGTCGCGCAGCATCTCCATCTGCCGTTCCTGCAGCGAGATCGCGGCCTTGCCGTGCGGGTTCGCGAGGCGGATCGTCGCGAGCAGTTCGGCGTGCCGCGCGAAGAATTCGGGGTTGGCGAGCAGGTAGTCGGCGACTTCGCGATCGTTCATGTGACTGGCGCGTTCTTCGGGTTATCGGACGTTGAAAGGTCAGGCGGGCAGGTCGATCTCGCCTTCGAACACGGTCGCCGCGGGGCCGGCCATCATCAGCGCGGCCGATTCGTCGCGTGCGCCGTCCCAGCCGATCGTCAGCGTGCCGCCGTGCGTGTGCACGGTGACCGGCGAATCGAGCAGCCCGCGCCGGATCCCGGCCGCGACGGCCGCGCATGCGCCGGTGCCGCACGCGAGCGTTTCGCCTGCGCCGCGTTCGTACACGCGCAGCTTCACCTCGCTGCGCGACACGATCTGCATGAAGCCGGCGTTCACGCGCTGCGGAAAGCGCGCGTGGCGCTCGATCAGCGGGCCTTCGTCGAGCACCGGATACGCTTCGGCATCGTCGACGACCTGTACCGCATGCGGATTGCCCATCGAGACCGTCGAGATCCAGCGCGTGCGGCCGCCGATCTCGAGCGGCCACAGCGTGTCGCGGCCTTCGGTGCGGCCGTCGAGGCCTGACGCGTCGAACGGCACCTGCTCGGGCGCGAACACGGGCGCGCCCATGTCGACGACCACTTCGCCGTTGTCCTGCATCGTCAGCGTGATGAGGCCCTTCATCACCTGCACGCGCACGCTGCGCTTGTCGGTGAGGCCGCGATCGCTGACGAACTTCACGAAGCAGCGCGCACCGTTGCCGCAGTGTTCGACTTCGCCGCCGTCGCAGTTGAAGATCCGGTACTTGAAGTCGGCGCCGTCGACGGTCGGCTTCTCGACGAGCAGCAGCTGGTCGGCGCCGATGCCGAAGTGGCGGCTGGCGAGCGCGCGCACCTGCGCGGCGGTGAGCGGTGGCAGCGTGCGCGAATAGCCGTCGAGCACGACGAAGTCGTTGCCCGCGCCGTGCATCTTGGTGAACGAGAGTTTCACTGGGTCCGGAATTCCATGGCGAACGAGGCGGTCGGCACCGCGCGGACGACGACGCGCGCTATCGCGCGGCGCCATTCGTCGGGCCGATCTCAACCGCAAATGATACATGCAGCGGACCGGGGCGTCCCGCGCGGACGGGCGCTTCGCGTCGGGCCGCGGGCATGAACGCACGCCGATTCGGCCGATTGGCCGACTGGTTGCGCGCGCGACGACGGCGCAGATTGACGCGGCGCGGCATGGCACACATGCGCCGGCCGGCGAAGTTCGCGGCATGGGCCGCGAGACGCACGCATGCGCAAACCGGCGCGCGTGGTTTCGTACGCGTCGAATTGACAACCCGATCACGCGATTCGTGTGGCTATACGCCGTGCAGCCCATGCTGTCGAACGCCGCGCTCGACAGCGCGAGGAGAATGGCGGCCGCGCCGATTTGTGGCTCGCGCAGCAGTCGGCCTACGATCCATGGCAGGCGCGCGCGAAGGGCGCGCCGAAAGTCGCGCGGGCGCAGGCTCGCACCTGAACCGCGCCCGTACCTCCGCGCCGCTGCGCCGCCGCCTCAGTAAAGGCTCGGCTCGCCCGGCGGCCGCGTCTTGAAGCGCTTGTGCACCCAGTAGTACTGCTCGGGCATCAGCGGAATCTGCTCTTCGAGGAATTCGTTCATCCGCCGCGCATCGAGGTCGTCGTCGCCGGTCGGGTAGTGGTCCCACGGCTTGAACACCCTCAGCCGGTAGCCCTTGTAGTTCGGCAGCACCTCGCCGATGAACGGGACGACCTGCGCGTGGCCCGTCTTCGCGAGCCGGCCGACGGCCGTCAGCGTGCAGGCCGGCACGCCGAAGAAGGGTACGAACGTCGAGTTGCGCAGCCCGTAGTCCATGTCGGCGCCGAGCATCACCGGCTTGCGGTCGCGCAGCCAGCGCAGCACGACGCGCGCGCTATCGGCGCGCCCGACCATCTC